>JBCBKJ010000092.1:0-22398 GCA_038522085.1 Chloroflexota bacterium | reverse complement strand
CCCCAATTCTACTAGAAGCCGAAATACATCTTTCTTCCAAAGCACACAAAACCTCGAATCCGCGCACAGGGCACACTTTCAACGAGATCGCATTTTGCGCTGGGATAGAGACACCGCTAGCAATCCGCAAAAACACGAGAACATCCTAGCACGCTTCGCGGAAGGCGAGGCAGATATTCTCGTCGGCACACAGATGATTGCCAAAGGGTTAGATATTCCCTTTGTGACGCTAGTTGGCGTGGTCAGTGCAGACCCTGGCTTGGCATTGCCCGATTTCCGCGCCCAAGAACGGGCGTTTCAATTACTGACACAAGTTGCCGGACGTGCCGGACGTAGTATCTTGGGCGGGCATGTCATCATACAAACCTATCAGCCCGACCATCCGAGCATTATCGCGGCTGCCCAACATGATTATGCTTCGTTTTACCAAACAGAAATCACCGCACGGCGCGAAATGGGCTATCCGCCGTTTCGTCGGCTGGGACGGATTCTCGTACAAGATACACATCCCATTGAAGCCGAACGTCAAATTCGCGCCGCCGCAGAACAACTCGTGCATCGTATCACTAAAGAGAACTTGACAGACACCCATCTCATTGGACCCGCGCCCTGCTTTTTCTCGCGCATTGACCGCCATTATCGCTGGCAAGTCTTGGTACGCAGTAGCGACCCCGCACAAGTCCTTAATGCTATCCAAGCACGCAATGGATGGTATATTGATATTGATCCTGTTGATATTTTGTAGAACTTGAGTCACGCGCTATGGTCAAAGCTATCTTTCGTCTTTTCTACATCAGTTTCTTTCTCGTGACGATTGTTGCGGGAGGCTATATGTTTTTGCTACTCACCGACCGCATTGGCACTGATAACGCCATCACCAATGTCGCTGACCTCAATCCGAACGCGACAGCGATACCAGTTACGCTACGTGCCATTACACCGGAAACACATCCCAATAGCCAGACCTTCGCAGATATTCTGAGCGACTTAAATGCCATGCGCGAACGACGTGGTTTGCCTCTGCTTCAATATGATACACGCTTGCACCGTGCCGCCGCTGTCCAAGTTGCCTACAATACAACCTTGGATGGCAGACTCTCGCATACAGGCGCGAATGGCAGTGATGCGGCTGATAGAGTAGAAGCACAGGGCTACCAATGGTCAACCGTTGCCGAGAATTTGCTCTTTAATTATTCGCTGAATGGCAGTGCCACCTATCGTCAGTGGCGCAATAGCCCACCTCATTTTACTAACATGCGCAATCCTGATGTGACGGAGGTCGGCTTGGCATACATGGTCACGGATATTGGACAGGTTTATTATGCCATGGTTTTAGCAAGTCCCCGTTAAAGCAATAGTAAATGCCTACATTGTCTCATAGATGTAAACTTAGGCAAAAAATGACCCAAGTGCTAACATTTTGTAGGGGAGGCAGGTCTGCCTCCCGCTGTGTATAAATCTGACCGCCTAAGTACGCTGATGAGCCTTTAAAAGCTACGAAAATTCCCTCTCCCCGCGAGGAACGAGTGTGTGGGAGAGGGTCAGGGTGAGGGGAAACCAGCAAGCAAGAACATCGTATTGACCTCGCCTGCTCAGTAGAAAATCCCTTAAATTGAAAGGCATGGGACAATGCCTGCATTATCTGTCGCCTAAAATTTGCGACCACGCTATCTTGTGCTTGTACCAGCACTTATCACCCAACCAGAAAATGCTTGTTATCGCTAGTCACATAATCTACATCTGCAAGACTATCGCTCTCTGATAAATCATCTTCAAGATGTGCCATGCGGGTAGCGATGTCCTCTGCTGGCGTCGCTTGGCTATAACGCCAATCCGCATATTTGCCTGCCCCCAACGCACCTGCAATCGCGGCAATCGGCGCACCAATCCCCGCTGTGACAATCATGCTTAAAAACAGTGTCAGAATCCCAACAACGCCCATCAAGCGCGGTTTGTACTGTTCTTTAGGCATATCTGCAAAGAATAGGCGATTCGCAAACACAATAAATATCGCATTCACAACAGCTATCACACTGGCAACAAGCGTGCCGTAGATAGTTGACACAATGCCCACGCCCAAAATACTACCGACACTCACATTGATAAACGGGTCACTCACGCCAATGCCGATGAATGCCAGCAATCCCATCGCCACGCCCAATATCACCACATATTTCCCGCGCGAGAGCATAGCTGTTGTTGCACGGCTAAAATGCTGATAATCGTGTTTGTCATTCTTACGCTTGATGTTGATATGATGGCGATTTTCAGCGTACTCATGCCCTAAAAACGCCGCAACCAGCCCAGCCGGAAGTGCGAAAATGAAGAGCATCGGCAATGCCATCGTGATGAGCGTCAAAAAGCCCATGCCATACGTGAGTTGTGTCTGATAAGCGTCATCGTCACTTGGCGCGGCATAGCGATTATAAAGAGGCACACCAATCCCTGATAATATCCCCAGCACCAAGCCAGCCGCCAAGCCCCAAGGTGCGCCGACAAGTAAGCCCAAAATCGGATACGTCAATGCACCAAAGAGCGCACCAAGAATGACCCCGTAGCGTGCAAATGAGGGAATAAAATAACGCCAATGACGGAAAATTTCGTTGAGCATACCCTGTAGCCCTATTACTATTGCCATGTCTGGATAACTCTAGCATAGCACTAATTCCTGTCTTGCACGTATCTTGTCATGAAATCAGTGGTTAGAAAGCGGACTGTTTTTGGTAACTTAAAATAGGAGAATGCTATTCTTTCATGGCGAAGTTTCACCACTTTATGCTGTTGTGAAAAATTGATACGAAAATAACGGACAGGGCAAGCTCAGTCTCTACACTATGTTCGTTTCTTTAACATTTAGGCTCGAAAAATCTACTAACTGTGTAGGGACGCGCTTCTGGGTGTCTCATAGGTGTCAAGTTAAGCAAAAATCGTACATCAACAAAAAATACCTGTAGGGGTGGCGTGTACGCCTCCCGCCGTTCTCAAATAGAGAAAAGAAAAAAGATACCCACTCACAAATAGCTACAAAAATTCCCTCCCTGACGCTTCGGGGAGGTGTCGCGTCAGCGACGGAGGGGGTCAGGCAAGAAAATTGTCTATACTGTCCTCAATTTACTGAAAAATCCCTTAAATTGACAGGCATGGGACATGATCTATCGCGTCCGCGTTTCACCAAACCATATCGTTCACAATTTGCTGTTGTGCTACCCATTTATTTAGCTATGGATTTATGCTGTTTAAAAAATGAGTACGGAAATAAACCTATCTCCCAAATCTCCCCAAATAGAGCTTTTGAAGTCCCCTCTCCGCCAGCGAAGCGCAGGGGGGAGGGGATTTAGGGGAGGGGTTAAGAGCAACCTGCCAATATAGCTCTAATCTCCGTATTTAATTCTTAACTTGCATAAATCCATAGCTAGATTTGTTCATCCTCACCAATATGCTAGGGACGTTGTACCCAGCGCCCAAAACAAGCTCAAACAAGCATCCAGAGATTGAGCAACAAAAAAGCCCCATATCCAGCAGATACAGGGCTATGCTTCAAACCGAATAGGGCTTATGGATTCGTCGTTGTCCCTGTTGTCGTACAAGACACCGTATTCAGCACCAAGTTACCCGGCTCATTACACCCAATCCCATCCCCATCAATATCGAGGCTGAAATTACCAGCCGCCAAACAAGCGGATACCTCATCACAACTGAACAACTCCGCACAGCCAAAATCTAATCCAGGACACGTTGTCTGCACCGGTTGCGCATTCTCATTTTGCGTCAGCGTGAAGCCACCTTGCGATTCTTGCTCAGTTAGCGTCAGTGAATTGCTCGCTTCGTCGTATGCCAGCAAAGAGAAGGTCGTGCTGAATGTAAGGTCGCTAAAGTAGAAAGCATAATCCCCAAAGGATTGCCGTTCCTCAGTCTCTTCTTGCAAATCTGCCAACAGTAGCAAATAGCGTCCGGTTGTCGGTAAAGTAACAGGACCAATCGTCTGGCGGAAACCAGGCGTGCCTTGTTGCACGACGAGGAAATCAGTCGGGTTATCCAACGGACTAATCGACACGAACATTGATAATTCCGCAGGTGGAATCGGCAAGACTTGGAAATTGATAATCTGGTCTTGAATACCATCGAAGCAATAACCGCGTGCATACGTGCGCTGAGTGATGTCGTCGCCGTAAATCACGCCGTATTGCACCACAGGCAAAATCTCTGCTTTACGGTTGAAAATCAACAAGCATTCATCAGGACCCACATCTGTATCAGGAATGAGTTCATTCAGGCGTTGGCGTAAAGACAAAAACAGTTGGTCAGCTTCGTTGAGGATGTTCAACGCGCCTTGTACCGTCGCTTGCCCAACTGGATTGCCCGTGCCAGGTTGATTGCATACTTGTATGAAGAGGTCAATCGCTTCGCGGACACGGCTCATGGCAGTGTTGAAATCAGTCTGTAGTGGGTTCAGTACAGGGAAATTCGCCGCCAGCAGAGGCACAGGAATATTGAAATCACTCGGACGTGCTGGATAATCTTGGCAGATAGCGCGTCCTTGCAACGCCGCATCTGTCCAATCGCTACGGATAGTATCCAACGACGGACGTGCTAAATCGAGACGGTCACGCATCAAGCGTAGCGTCGTGAAATACTCGTTATCGCCATCAATTTGCGGTGGCGCAGATTCCGCGACAATCCCGCCGACGGCTAAATCAGTCTCTACATTTACCGGACTGGTCAATTGTACAAAATCCGCCGCGACCCAACCAAGCGTGCCTTCAAACGACACTTGATACCACGTCGCACAGCCATTGCGCCCTGTAATTGTGAAGGCTTGGTTGAAATTGATATTGCCGACAGTGGGGTAGCCCGTACTCGGACCCGAACGAATCCGCACACCAGCCGTCGCTTGTCCAGTTACCATGCCAACTTGTGTTGTGAAACCCGAACGAGGCGCTTCAAAGCCCCCGAACGGCACACTGCGCGGGTCGGCTGTCGGTAATGTATTGATGTCGCCCTGCAAGATGACCACTGGCGCGAGGTTAATCCAGCCTTCTTGGCATTGATACTCCACCCGCAACCACTGATTATCACCACTCCGCGCCGTGATATTATCAAATACAGTCCCCGCCGTCACAGACGTGATGACCTCCGCCCCAATCGCTGGTGTGACGCGAATATTCAAAAATTCGTTGACCACCACGACTTGAATCCCCGTTTGTGCAAGACTTGTGCGCATCCCGACCATCATCATCATGATGAAAACCAAAAATGTCGCGCCCCGCATCACAAATTTTCGCATGTGGTGTTCCCCTCATTTCCCTAGTCTAATCTAACCCTCGTGCCTCTTAAGTTAGAGACATCTTTTTATATTGATTAAGCAGATGGTCGAAAGAAATTACATGTTGTAGGGGCGTTGCTGTGTCTGCGCCCATTCTTTTGCCCAATCACTTAATAACTTATCCGAAAAATAATTTCTGTAGGGGCGCACTGTAGTGCGCCCGAACCAGGGTAGTACAATTTACGGATAGATTCTAAATTTAGTACAGTGAAAACGGACAAGGCAAGCCCATGTCCCTACATTTTGTTGGTTCATTTGATAGTCAAGCTCGAAACGACACGCAACTGTGTAGGGACGCGCCTTGGTGCGTCCGCAATACATGCACCCAATTTATTTCTTAACTTGCAGTCAGCACATCGTCTATGCTGAATTATAACGCCTATCACCATCACCACAATTGTACAAAGATATTTCCTCTGTGTCTTTGTGCCTCTGTGGTGAAAAAACTTGCTCGCACACGACCAAAAGCATAGTAACGTGACTCAGCACTACTATTCTCTGTGGTGAGTGAAAGATTATGCATGTATTGTACCCCATCACGCAAAAAGAGCGAGTTATTGCCCCGCTCTTCGTCTAATCGTCTATGTAGCATGTGAAACGATGCTATTGGTACGCTAGGCATCACCCTCAATCATCAAATTCATCACTATCGAGCAAAGCATCCAAATCATCCAGCATATTATCATTGATAGGCTGGGTTGGTTCAAACGATCTTTTACTGACAATAGTCTGATCCAATGCCTCAGTCGTTTTTTTAGATTGTGCTTCTTGCGCCCGCTTTTCTTCCAAACGTTCCAACAAAGAACTAGAGGCACTATCGGTATCCTCGCCTTTGCTTGGGCGTTTAATTTCGATACCAGATACTTTTTTTGGCATCGTCTTAGCTGTCGTGGATAAAGAACGCGCACTTGATGAGGGCGCATGTTGTGCGAGTGCCTTGCGCGATTCAGGTGTGCCGATGTGTTTCAGTGCCGCGAGTGCTGTACGACGCACCACCGGATGCGGGTCATTCAACGCCCGTGCGAGGGGTTCAATTGCCCATTCTGCCTGCAACTGACCGAGAATCGCCGCGCCGTTACGCCGAATATGCCAATCGGTATGCCGTACATTTGCCAACAAAGCAACCTCAACCGGCGCACTTTCTAACTTCAGTAAGGCTTCCGCAATTGCCAACCGAACATGAATCGAGAGCTTCTGGTTATTGAATGCGATAATCAAGCCTTCTACCGCAATCTTATCGCCCATATCACCGAGTTGCTGTGCCGCCTTCGCAATCACTTCTGGATTATCTGATGATAATTGCGCAATCAAGCGTTTGACACGCGGCGCTTCAGCATCATTGTCAGCATCCGTCATACCACCGTCAACCAACCGACTGAGTACCTGTATTGCGGAGGCAATCACTAAGCCCGTCTCAGGGTCTTCTTCGACCTTATGCGCTTGGCGCAATACATCTATCGCCGCCACAGCCTTAATTGCCTGTAAGCTCGTTGCCGCCTGTCGCCGTACCATCTTGTCTTCATGCGACAAAGCATTCAGCAAGCTGTTGGCATCTAATTTAGAGTCCATATCCCAAAAATTCGGTTTCGCGTTATCGCTCACAATGCACTTCTTAATATACCTACTATCGCTATATATAGTCTAGCACACATACATTCATCAGGCTTGCGCAATATTGCCTTAACTGTCAGGGACTTGTCAGGGCAAGTTGGTTTTCTGTTAGTTTGTCACTTATGAATGTAATAAAATTTGTTATTTTATTCTTGTGTACAAACTGTCGTGTAATGTGCGAGTCAATTACGCAGGCAATACCTTACCAGGATTCAAAATACCATTCGGGTCAAAGGTTTGTTTCACTGCCCGCATGACATCAATTGCCACACCATGTTCGGCTTCCATATAACCCATCTTGCCGATACCAACACCATGTTCACCCGTCGCTGTACCCCCGAGTTCCTGTGCTTTGGTCACAATCGCATGATTGATAGCTTTCACAGTGTCGAGTCCAGCTTCATCCGCATAGGGCAGGGTGACATGCAAATTACCATCGCCCGCATGCCCGACCAGCGCCGCCATCAAACCGTGTTCTTTTAGCGTGGCGTGTCCATGACGTACCAACTCAGGATAGGCACTAATCGGCACGGCAACATCCATAATCTGGAAATTCATGCTAGGCATCATACGCACCATCGTCTCATACGCGCCATGCCGTGCTTCCCACAATTTTGCTTGTGCTGTGCGGTCAGTCATCGCCACAAAATCAACACAATCCAAGTCTTGGCATAAATCGCGCACTACCGAAACATCTTCTTCTAAACCGGACGCATGCGCATTAAATACTTCCATCAACAAAACATTATTCGGCGCAATCTGCATGCCAGCTCGTGCCAGCATCATCGCCGCCACTTGGTCTAAAAATTCCAACGCCGCCACATCAACGCCACTCCCGCGCACAGCGACAACCGCTTCAACAGCTTTATCCATATCGTCAAAAGTGGCAATCATCGTACTGCGATGCTCTGGAATGGGCGCAAGTTTGAGCGTCGCTTCAGTGATAATGCCGAGTGTGCCTTCGCTCCCAACAAATAATTGCAGTAAGTTGTACCCTGCGGATTGCTTCACACTACGCGACCCGACTTCTATCAGGCGACCATCTGCCAGCGCAACGGTTGCCGCCAACACATTGTCTTTGCTCGCGCCATATTTCACCGTGCGAATACCAGCCGCGTTATTCGCCAGCATGCCCCCAATAGTTGCATTTGCGCCAGGGTCAGGCGGGAAAAATAAGCCATACTTAGCGAGGTCAGCATTCAAATCTTTATGCGGCTTACCAGCTTGCACCGTCACCTGAAAATCATCAGCATGTACCTCTACAACAGCATCCATCCGTGCCAAACTGAGCAAGATACCCCCATGTAGCGGAATCGGATTGCCTTCTAAGGATGACCCTGCGCCCCAAGGTGTGACCGGAATCCCATTATCGTTTGCCAGCTTCAACACATCCGCCACCTGTTGCGAAGACTGTCCCCACACAACGACCTCTGGTAAATGCCCCTCATGAAAACTCTGGTCTTTACTGTGTAATTCTAATTCCGATGCACCCGCACTCACATTATCATCCCCGACAATCGCACGTAGAGCATCTAAAATCTGTGTTTCAATACCCGAAAACGTAACCATAAATATATATTCTCCCAAAAATTATTAGCTTACCTGCAATGATAACATGATTTGTGTGTGCCGACTCAACACTCTCTTATGACTTAAAATGAACCTTACGTCAACCTTTACGCAAGATTTCAAAATGTAAATGTAAAATGTATAAGCACAGATAAGAAAAATAACATCTTCAAGGTAAATTATTGTATGCCTATTGTTTTCCAATGGGATGACGATGCCCAAACCATTGCGCGTTTCACCATCGAAGCGCCTATAAATACATGGGATGAATACCATACAGCCGTTGACGAATACTGTCGTCTCATCGAAACATTGCCACACACGGTACACATTATTTTTGATGCACCAACAGATGTTGCTATGCCACCAGGCAATCCGATTGCAAACCTACTGCGCACATTTAAAATGTTCCCACAAAATGCAGGCGCAACTTGTAGCATCATCGCGCCCGGACTCGCACGCCGTATGTTACGCGCTGTGTTTGCCATCATCAACTCAGGACATAAACTCGTTCCAGACCTTGATGCTGCTTACGCGCTCATTGAGGCTTACGAGGTAGCGACACCAACAACCTAACATCTCATGCACCTGTCTCTTGTCGCGCACGCCAATCAGCGAGTCGTGCCTGTAAAATCCCTGCGTTTTTCTCAAAATAGGGTTTTGCTATGCCTAGCAACCAAGCCATCACACCCATACCTGCCATCACACCCGTTATCAGGCGCATCCACCAATTGAAACTCCCAACCGTATCGCCAACATAAAAACTGCCCCCTAACGCACCCCCTGTCGACAAGACCAGCCAGCTATTGTAGTAGCGCCAACCACCGACTAAGCCATTGACTTCGCTCCTCACATGCATTGTACCGTCGATAATGAGAGGCGTAATCAATAGCATCATCAAAATAAAATGCAGACGTGGCGCTTTCCCAAAACGATGCAGTAGCGCATACAGATACGCCGTCACCAAACCCCCGCCGAACATATTCACCAACCTATCCGACCAAGCGACCTTGTAGCCGATTGCCTCATTGCCGATAATCGCCCGCATCAGTTCGCCATCTGCGCCAAAATCGCCTGTTAGCGCAACGGGCAGGGCAGACGGTGCATACATCATCTGTTCGCCAAACAAAAAGTACGAACGGTGCGCAAACTGATGCGAAATCAAACCGTATACGCCATAAATTACATCAGCGAGAGGTGTCAAACCGAGTTCCATGAAAACAGGCGCGAGCCAAGGAAGCAGGTTAAATACGGTGAAAATAATCAACCATAGCAATACCCAATGCTCAAATGCCCAAGCCGCCCGCATCACCAGTCGTACTCGTCCGGGAATCTCATTTGTGTTAGCTGTCATCTTGTCTCATTTCTGCGATGCGTTTTTGTGCGGCTTCGCGTGCCAATGTCGCTAGAAAGTATTTTTCATCTTCTGTCAGGGTTGCTTTGCGTAATAAATCAGGGCGATTTTGCCATGTGCGCCGAATCGCCTGTTCACGTCGCCAAGCATCCACCGCGCCATGATTGCCACTCGTCAACACCGACGGAATCCCACGCCCTCTGAACTCGACAGGGCGCGTATACGTTGGACCTTCTAGCAAGCCATCTGCATGACTATCACGCTCTGCGCCACCTTCTGCGCCTAATACGCCCGGAATCTGCCGAATGACCGCATCAATCACGACCATCGCCGCTAATTCACCGCCTGTCAGTACATAATCCCCGATAGAGAGTTCTTCTGTCACGACTTCTTGACGAATGCGCTCGTCAAAGCCTTCATAATGCCCACACAGTAAAATCATGCGCGGGAGTTGTGATAGCGCGATGGCTTTCTCATGCGAAAAAACCTGTCCCTGTGGCGACATCAATATCACCGGACAGTCATCCTCAGCTTGTATTGCCTCTACTGCCCGCACGACGACATCCGGCTTCAGCACCATCCCGCCACCACCACCGTAAGGCGTGTCATCGACTTTTTTGTGCTTATTCTGCGCCCAATCCCGAATATCATGCAAATGCAAATCCAGAATATCGCGGTCACGCGCCTTCCACATCATGCTCTCGCCCATCGGCACTTCAAACATCTGCGGAAACAAGGTCAACACATCTACCCGCATGCAGCCATCACTTTCTTAGTCTGTTCATTCGCGCCCTGATTATACATGACAACGGTGGAGAAAATTTTGTGATTGGATTGTGGATCGCTGTTTAAAATTTGACATCGCAGAAACAGACAGAGCAAGCTCAAATCCTAATATATTGGTTTGTTGAACATTTAGGCTCGAAAATAACAACTCTGTAGGGACGATGCCTTAGGTATCATGGTAAGCAAAAATCATGCCTAAATAAGCTAAAACATTTTTGTGTAGGGGCGACGCAATGTCGTCGCCCATCGTTAAAAAGTGTGACTAGTGTGCATCCAAACAAGCCATGAATAGCTACAAAAGTCCCTCCCTGACGCTTCGGGGAGGGATTTAGGGTGGGGGTCAGACAAGAAAATAGGATATGTCGTACTCATTTATCGAGAAACTTCTTAAATTGACAGGCATGGGACGATACCTGCATCGTCCGCAATCCAAACGCCGTATTTAATGCTTAGTTTGTCACTTTCATACGTCCCTAGACACAAGCATAGACAACACCGCAAGGTGCGTTAGAATAGCGCACTATGACAACTCAAAATCCATCATCCAAAACAGACAACACAGCCCCAACACAATCGCTAGATACCCAAAAGCGTCTGCGCATTGTGGGCATCGGCATCGTCGCGGTACTCATTGCCGGCGGACTCCTACTCGCGGATTTGTATTATCGTGGCTTAATTTGGCAGTATGCCTATCAGCAAACAGGCGAAGAATCTATCGCCGGACAGCTACAAGGCATGGTCGAAGTCGCTGGCAACCTCATTCGCCCGCAACCGAACCTGCAACGCATGACGCCCATCGCACACACCGATGTCTTTCCCTATGGCATCAACACCTTTTTCGAGCAAGAAACTGAAATCGACAAGATGAATGTCCAATTTCAGATGATTCGAGAGGCGGGCTTTGGCTGGATACGCCAAGAATTTCCTTGGGAAGACTTAGAAGTTGATGGACGCGGACAATTCACAGACACCCGTGTGGATTACGATGGTGATGGCGAACCCGACACGATTGATGCGTGGGAGAAATATGACCGCATTGTTGACCTTGCCGACGAATATGATTTACAGATGATTGTGCGCCTGAGCAACCCGCCGAATTGGTCACGTGAAGAGAATTTCGAGACGCTGGCAGGTCCCCTTGCACCCCCTGACGATTACCAAGATTTTGTGAATTACGCCGTCGCCGTTGCAGAACGCTATCAGGGACGGATTCAGTATTTTCAAGTGTGGAATGAACCCAATATCTACCCTGAGTGGGGCGAAAATCCAATTAGCCCAGCCGACTACACACGCATGCTCTGTATGACCTACGATGCGCTCAAAGCTGTTGACCCTGATATTGTCGTCATCAGTGGCACAATTGCGCCAACGGATTCGCTAGATGGTTATTTTGGTTATCACGATTTAGCATTCATTCAAGCGATGTATGACAATGGCGCGTCAGAGTGCTTCGATGTGTTATCCGCACAAGGCTACGGACTCAACAGTGGTCCTACCGATAGGCGTCGCCGCGTGACCTACCTCAGTTATGCACGGCATGTACTCTATCGTGATTTGATGGTCGCTAATGGTGATGCCGAAAAAGCGATTTGGCTCAGTGAAGTAGCATGGAATCCCACCAATGAGCTATGCTTGCAAACAGGCGAATGCCTCGCACCAGAAGAGGTCGCAGGTGTCTATAATTTCGGTGCAGTCACCAACGAACAAGCCGCACGTTATCTCCCTGAAGCCTACGAACGCGCCCGTGAAGAATGGTCATGGATAGGGCATCTGAGCTATTGGCATTTCACACGCCCGACCATCGAAGAAGCTGACCAAGCCTTTTACTGGTTCAGGATGGTAGAAGCCGATTATAGTCCCGAAGACCCAACCTTCACGCCTTTGCCTGTTTATAACAGTGCGCAAGATTACTTGACGGGCTTATCCGATGAGCTACCTATTGTCTACGTAGGCACGCATCAAGCCGAGAGTTGGGATATATCTCTACCGGAGACTGCCGTGATAGTCGCAGACGCGGACGCCGAATTTAGCGAAGCCGTAGAAACGCAATCTATTACATTCCAAGCGCGCGGGTCAGATATTACGGTTCGGCTCAATAGTAGCGTGCCTGTCGTGATCACACAAAATGGCTCGGTAATCAGCACCCTCGATGCGACCAACGGCTGGCAAACCGCACTCGTGACGAGTAATTTTACCAATACCACCAGCACCTATGAACTATCCGCATCACAAGCCTTTTTAGTCGATAGCATCAGTGTTCGCAATCAGTCCCTACTGAATTTCTTGCCGATACTCTGTGGTATCGGCGCGGTACTCGGCGCAGGCTCACTGATAGGCTTTCCGTTCTTGCTCCGTCGCTGGCGCGAAAGAAATAGCGAGTAAACCGCTTTGTAGCATCGTTAAGCCCGAAAAACTACTTTAAAGGCAAGACGCGCCCAAAAACAGACATTTTCGTAGGGACATCCTTCTGGATGTCCAATAGGTGTCAAGTTAAGCAAAAAATCATGCCTAAATAAGCTAAAACATCGTTTTGTAGGGGCGACGCAATGTCGTCACCTATCGTTAAAAAGTGTGACCAGTGCGTATCTAAACAAGCCACGAATAGCTACAAAAGTCCCTCCCTGACGCTTCGGGGAGGGATTTAGGGTGGGGGTCAGACAAGAAAATAGAATATGTCATACTCATTTATCGAAAAACTTCTTAAATTGACAGGCATGGGACGATGCCTGCATCGTCCGCCTTTTAAACACCCTAATCTATGACAATCCCCTGACCACAATCACTATCTCACATGATACCCATCACACAAAAATATGAGTCTCCCGTACGAATACATGACGCACCTCACTACACACACGCCTTACCTTGTCATACAGTGATAGCAACACACCGCTAAACAAGGAGCTATCCATCATGTCGAAGAAAATAATCTATTTGCTTGGCTTACTGCTGATGCCCGTATTGGTTGCCTGTAGTGCAGAGGTATCGTTCCGGCTGGATGACAATTACTCGTATTTGACCATTACCATGTCTGAAGAATCTGTCGAGAATATGATAGAGACGCTACTCACCTCCGGCGATTCGCAATTGCAAAATGTGACAGCGAATTTGCGCAATGGCGATGTCTATGTAACAGGGGAGGTGCGTAGAAATGGCACAACACAATCCGGTAGTCTCATCGTACAGATTGGCGACCAAAATGGCTTGCTCGATATTGAAGTGACGTCGTTTAACTTTGCAGGCTACACCGCAAACCAAGCAGGGATTGATGATTTTAACGAACGCCTAGCAAACCGTATCGCCAGCAATGCGCGTGACCGTGAGAACGATTCAGAATTTACAGATGTCACTGTTACCCCAACAGGCTTGGAATTTACCATTCGCACCCCGCGCCGTGAGTGATACTGATGTCTCACTCAATCGAATCTTAGTTAAATCCATATAAGAGCGTCCCGATGCTGTTTAAAAATTGACACAGACATAACGGACAGGACAAGCCTAGTTCCTACACTATGTTGGTTTGTTGAACATTTAGGCTTGAATAATCTCCCAACAGTGTAGGGACGTCGCCTTGGTGCGTCCGTGATTCAAATACCGTATTTAATTCATAGGCACACCCGTACCAACTACATAAAAACAGCAAGTATCTATTCCATAGGGCAATAATGGGGCGAACGTCAGACGGTAAAAGTATCGCGTGCGGTAGCATAAGCGCAAGAATACATATGTGAGGTGCGCGGATGCTGAAACGGTTTTATACATTGGCTGTACTGGTATCGCTGGGATTTGTGGTGATACCCTTTTTTGTGTTTGTTGAGTTCTCTGACTCCTATAGATGGGAAGCGGATACAGGGTATTTTTATTGGTGGATGGTAGCATGCTTAGTGTGTCTGTCATTCTTGAGTAGTATCTACACGGTGCGCGAGGCTTTGCGAGAGATTGGGCAAGGCAAACGCGACGCTGAACATAGAGAATCCGTGTGGGTACGGTGGCGACGGCTGGTTAAGAAGATAGCATGGATTGGCTTAGGCGTTGTACCGATTCGCTTTGGGGTCGCGTTAGCATCTTCGCAGGCATTGTATGCGGGATGGCAATATGATTATGGATATCTAAACCTGATTCGCATAATTGGTATATTGAGACCCTTTTTCTACATCAGAAGCAACTCACTTAGAGGTATTGCAGAAGGTAACAATGGGCTAGAAGTCTACACGCCAGTTGTAGCAATAATTTGGGCTATTAGCATACTGTGTGTGTTTGCACTTTTACAAACTGGTTTAATTGTCGCACTTATTTTGTTTACCAAAAAAATCAGACGTAAGATATTGGTAGGTATCAGTCTATATGGCATGATTATTATTTTAGGTGTACTAATTGCAAAATCTTCATTGATGATACCGATGGGGTGTGACTATGGTGCATGTAACTGTATTTTGCGTCCACGCATAACATACACTTTATCATCTGCTGGTCTGGGACTCGCGGACAACGGGCTGGGTATTGCCACATTGATTTCGCGCCAGCTAGTTGAGAGTAATGGAGAGGTCGGTTTCTACGCATATTACGGTGGAAGGACAGAAGGATACCACATATGGGTTAATCCACCCTATTCATTCTACCTACGACAAATGATGGCGGCAGGATTAAGTTGGCTAATGATGGGCATGATTACATGGGGATGCTTGCGGGTAGCGTCACAGCGCGTAGGTGAGAATCAAAAAATTTAGTTTTGGGTGTTAGCGGACACCATTCTTGGCGTCCGCTACAAGTGTTTTTACTGTTCAGAGAGGAACAGTCGTCCGAAATGTCGTCAAATCTTTGAGCGTGTAATCTGGCTTGTGTTCTGCGAGTTTGTCTGCTTCTTCAAAACCTGTCAGCACAACAACAGCAACACCCCCAATCGCACGGGCGGCAAGGATGTCTTTCACCGTGTCGCCAATCACAATCACATCTTCGGGCAAAATATCGTGCCGAATATGCCGAATCGCACGCTCAAGTGCCAACTTCGGGAGTTCGTTACGGTCATCGGCTTCGCTACCATACGCCCCAACAGGGAACATCGCAGGGTCATACCCAGCCGCCTTGAGCTTAATCGGTGCCGTCTTGGACGTATTGCCCGTCACAATGCCCAGCACAATATCTTCACGTTGCGCCAGATACGCCAGTAAATCTTTTGCACCTGGCAAGGCTTCCACATCAAAATTGCCGATGATGCGTTTCATTTGCTCCGCGAACGCATGCTCAAAAGTCGGCATTTTCTGACCAATTTGAATCCCTGTAATCCCATGTGGTTCGAGCGTCTCGCGTAAAATTTGCCAATCAGTCTTGCCCCCAAATGGATGCGTGCGCACCCCAGCCGACGTGCCGAAAACTTCCTCCATCGCCAGCGCCTTAGACTCGCGCCCCACGCCTTTCGAGTGTAACAACGTGCCATCAATATCAAAAAGCAATAATCTACGTCGCATGATAATGTCTTCCTCTATTCGTCAGCCAATAATTTCTGGATACGATAATTGGTGCATGTCATAAATAAATCTGCACTGTAGGGACGCACTTCTGTGCGTCCGCCATTTTACGCCCAAACCTATTTTTCGCTACTAGCCTTTGTAGGGACAACATCTATGTTGTCCGCCGTTTTACACGCACAAAAGTAGGTATCTATTAGAAAAACACCTTAGCTTAACGGCTATGCGCAACGGTGCGTCCGCGATTCAAATACCGTATTTAATTCTTAATGCGCATCTATACCGTTGCTTTTTGCACCAAATAAATTCTAGACCTGCATCTTAGCAAATCCATATTAAGAGACAAAAACAGGGACGCCTGGGCATCCCTGTCAGGTAACTTATTTTCGGGATAGCTCACCAATCGAAGACGTTACTCGTATCCTCGTCGTCCTCATCGGGTGCAGGCACGGGTGCAAAATCGTCCGCCGCTGTCGTGAGTGTCATCAGCGGGTAAAATTCTTTCTCACCCTCAGCCGTCTCTTTGATAATGCCTTTGCGCTCGGCATCTTTAAACGAGTAGAACGTCGTCACTTTGCCTGCAAAATCGCTGGCAATGCGCTCTTCTAGCATCGTAAGGTCGTTCACATCGGTGATAATCACAAATTCATCATCTTGGATGCCCACAAAAGTATAGTTATGCCCCAAATTGCTCAGTACATCACGAATGGTCTTGCCAGCATGGAACAGCACATCATCCGCCGCCATAAAGCTGTAAACATCACTGTATGCCTTGAAACCCTGTAAACGAAAAACAAGCTCATTAGCGTCAGGGCGTTTTTTGCGCTCTTCTGCAATCAGCGGACCCGTCGGTAAGCCTGTGCGGACTTCATGCAAATTCTCGCGGGTCGCACGGCGAATCCCACCTTCAACGCGCAAACGCAATTCATCAATATCAAATGGTTTGGTGATGTAATCATCAGCGCCCAATTCTAGACCACGTACCTTGCTGGCACGTTCGTCTTTCTGCGTCAAAAAGAGTGTCGGGATGAACTTGGTGAGCGACATTTTCCGTAGACGATAGCAAATTTCGTAGCCATCCATATCCGGCAACATCACATCTAACAAAATGAGATTCGGGAATTTAGTACGGGCAAGTTCAATACCATCTTTGCCATTATCCGCGTGCAGAACCTCGTAATTTTGCGACCTAAAATACATGAGTAGCATCTCTGCCACATCAAAATCATCTTCGACAATCAGTAGTCGGTGGGTTGTTGCCATGCGTAACTGCTCCTCTGGTTAATCGTCACCGAGAACGGCGCTGACTTTGAATTGGTTCGCTTCCGCAGATGGCGCATTCTTCACGGCATCCTCTGGCACGATGGCGGCTGGGTTCACATCCTCGCGCATCACACTCCGTAACGGAATCACCGATGCAGTCACATCCACATCAGAGGTATCCACTTCTTCTAATAGCGTGAAATAATCGAGAATCTGTGACAACTGTTGCGCATAGAGTGCCACTTCATCGTCGGAGAGGTCGAGCTTGGCAAGTTCAGCAATATCGCGTACTTCATCGTGAGAAAGGCGTTGTTGCGCCACGAGAATTGTCCTTTGCTATAAAGTGTGCTTATTAAATATACAACGGTCACAATGCACGTATTATAGCATATGCCACGTTCCTCAAAATAAACATTTGTGCCGTAGAGGTGACAATCATGTTAGATAGCGGTATCCAAGCGTAAAGGTTCAATTACGATTGAACTGCTATATAATCGAACTATAAAGAGTTGTAAAAATCGCGTTCCAAGAGGCTAGACTGAGATTATAATAGCCTTTCAGTACGCATAAGACTGAGAGAGACTATGGCAACCGGAAGTTTACAGGTCAACCGCGACATTATTCTCGCTACCAAAAAACAATACTTCAAAGAACAGGTCACGCATACCCCTGTGGATGCTGTTGTGGCGCTCGCAAGCATGCAAAAGCGTCCGCGTGGTATCCTCAATTTTAGCAATGATGGCGAAAAAGTAACGGTCTTCGCGCAGGTAACACGGCATGAAATCTATGACCCCATCACCAGCGCCTTGCATTGCCTAGCTAATGGGGCAGATGCCATTGCGTTGTTCACTGACCATAGCATCTACCATAGTGACCTCGATGATTTGCTGATGCTCGCTCGCGCTGTTCCGCATGTGCCAGTCTTATTCCAAAATTACATGATGAACGAATACGCTGTCATGTCTGCCCGTGCATGGGATGCGTCGGCTGTGTTTTTCTATAGTGACCTTGTACAGCCCATCGACGTGCGCAAAATGGTCAGCATGGCACAACGTTGGAAGATGAACACCATCGTACAAGTCGCCAACAAAGACCACCTCGATCATGCGCTCACGCTCAGTCCGCATGTTTTGGCATTTGGGCGTAGCTTAGAAGATGACCTCGAAGATACTGTCGCCAGCTTAGATGACATTCGTAGCACGCTACCATTTTTTGTCAAAGTGATGCTCGCCAAGACACTCAATTCTGTAGAAGAAGTCGCGCTGGCAGTGAAAGCAAAAGTGGATGCGATCATTGTCAATGAGGATGTCTTGCGCCATGAACGCCACGCAGCAACCGTGCGCCAACTCGTTGCCGAAGTAGAAGCCGAACGCGCCGACGCACTCCGCGCATAAAAATATAAACTTTCGTAAAGACACCGTTCTTCACGTCCGCCATATTGCACTCGAAACTACCTGTTGCTACGACCCTACTTAATCCCAGTTTTGGATAACTTAATGTCCAATTTTTGAGCCATTTTAAGTGGTAGAACCCATGTAGAGACAGCGCCTTGGTGCGTCCGTGATGTAGGAAGTTTGCTTTTGTGAGTATCTCTGCTCAAAATTATGCTCAAACGAGATACTAAATAAGCAACATCAAATGTCCCGTCATCACGAGATAAATATACATCACCGTCGCCACTCCCAACGTCGAATCTATGCGGTCTAGCACGCCACCATGCCCCGGCAAAATATTGAAGCCCGGAATATGCGAATCCTTCACCCCAAAGAAACGTTTAACGGCTGATTCAAAGAGGTCTGCGCCTACTGCAGAAATAGTCGCCACAATAAACAGAAGGATAACTGACGGCGTAATCGGAATTTGCCCCTGATACAGCACCATCAACGGTAAGATTGCCCCTGCGACCATGCCACCGACAGCGCCTTCGATGGTTTTCTTAGGGGATAATTTGGGAGATAGCGGTGTCTTGCCAAACATATTCCCTGCGAAATACGCAAAGGTATCGGTTCCCCATGTGCAATAGATAAAAGCGAAGAACCAGTGTAAACCATCCTCACCAGCCCGAATCGCTACCAGAAATGCCATCGGAAACGCAATATAAAAAATACCCGCGATAGTTGTCAGGATGCGTTGCAAGCTATCCGACAGGTCTTTGCTTCGCCCGTATTCGATAGCAAAGGTGATAATCACTGTGCCAACCACTGCAATTTGCCATAGTATCGGCTGTTCAAAATGAAACGCCGCAAGCACCAACGAGGCTGCCGTCACGCCCAGTAATGCGTTATTCTGTGCGCCACGCTTGCGTTCCATGAAATAAAACTCTAGCACACCCATCAGCATCAAAAAGGCAATCGGTACAAAGACAAACCAGCCCCCCAAAAATATCGCCGTCACGATGACAGGCAAGGCGACCATCCCCGTAATCAAGCGCACGATGAGGTCAGAGCGCGAGCGCGGTTTTTTCTCAGTATCCGCAGAGGAGATATCCGGCGTTTCGTCTGTAATCGTGGAGGATGGCAGGTCGCCCATAACAGTCGCATTCAATTAAAACGATTATGCTCAACTATACCACGCGCTAAGGCTTTCGGGGTATAGACCACGATATTTGCCCATGAAAAAAGTATGAGTACGGAAGCCACCACGTATGATAAAATGAAGGTGTACCGTTCGCAGGTAGATGAGGCACACTAACGATGCAATCAGTATCAGAACAAAGACAAACATTTGTAGAACAGTGGCACAAGCGCGAAAAAATGCTCGAACGCATCGCGGCAGTCATACTGCTCTTCGCGGCTGGGGCAATCGTCGCCCTAGACCAACCTGGCGACCAATGGACATTATTAGCCATTACAGGATCAGTCGCCGGTAGTCTGACACTGTTCATGAAAGCCCGTACCCCCCGCGCTGAACGTACAGCCTTGCACTTTCTAAAAGCTGACAAGCAGATGCAACGCTCCATGTATGCAGGTGGTGGCGCAATTTTGCTCATCACACAAATGGGAACACGCCCCCTCACATTAATAGTCGGTGGGATGCTCTTATGTGTCGCTGGCTGGTTCAACTGGCGGGCAAAACAAATCCAAGCATTCGACGCACTCGGCAAAACAGCCACAGGCGAACCAGACGATATGATAGAGGGTGACTATGACACAGAAAGCGAAATCTAAGCACCTCGCCTTCGCCTCTGAGATGCAAGATTGGATTAGCGAGGAACGCTGGTCTGAGCGTCTTGTGGGCATGATTTGTGTGATGGCAGGTTTTTTGAATATTCTCATTGTTCTTAATTGGTCATGGACGAATATCATTTATGGCTTGTATGGATTCTGGATAGGCATGGCTCTCTTAGGTGTCTATCTTTGGTTACGGACATCCACCCCACAAAAAATTCAAGCCCGCTTACGTCAACGCTTACATAAGACGCCATTTTACTACGTGGTAGGGGGCAGTATCACATTGGGTATTACCATACTGATACTGACGTTTACTCACAGCTTATCGTTCTGGTGGTTTTTCTCAGCTATTTCTGTACGCTCTTTAGCAGGCATACTGGGCGCATTTGGTATCCAAACCCTCTGGCGTGGCTGGAAACTCAGCCAAATGCAAGCCTATTATGGTGTCTGAAAACGATATTATACACATCATGTGAAACATTGTAGGGGAGGCAGGTCTGCCTCCCGTTATGCTTTTTCTCTGTGTCCTCTGTGCCTTTGTGGTGAAAGATATAGCCCATGAGTGAACGTCCACGTACATTTCGCACGCCTGCGCTGGTGCTAAAACGGCGCAACTTCGGCGAAGCAGACCGTCAATTGACGCTACTAACGCCCCATTATGGCAAGTTCGATGTCATTGCGAAAGGCGCACGCAAACCTACCAGCCGTAAAACAGGGCATGTCGAACTCTTCATGAAAACCGATGTGCTGATTGCGCGAGGTCGCTCATTGGATATTCTCACGCAAGCCGAGTTGATAGACCCCTATTTGGCAATCCGCGAAGATTTAGAGCGTGGCGCATATGCTAGTTACGTCTCTGAATTACTAGACCGCTTCACCTACGACAGCGACGATACCGAGACAGCGCCCCTTTTCGAGCTACTATCCGATACCTTTCAGCGCCTGAGCCAATTAGACGCCGACCCGCGTACATCGGTACGGTATTTTGAATTACACTTGCTAGACGAAGTTGGCTTTCGCCCGGAGTTGAGTGAATGTGTGGTCATGCGTACCGACATCGAACCCACTGACCAATATTTCAGCTACGATGGCGGTGGTGTCGTATCCAACGAAGGCGCGATGCACGCCGCTGGCTTAGTGCCCTTGCCTATGACAACACTCAAGCTCATGCGCCATTTCCAACGCAGTGACTACTCTCAAGTTGCCAGCTTGACCATTCCTGATGGTGTTCAGCGCGATATGGAACGGGTCATGCTCGGCTATCTCAGCTATACACTCGAAAGCCGGGTACAAAGCGTGGATTTCATTCGGCGCTTGCGACAAATGTCAGAGAGCTAGTCATGAAACGCTATGCCTTTGGATATGCAACAAGCAAAAATATCACCGCTTATAGCAGTGTTGGCGTTAATCTAACGCATATCGTAAAAAGCCTTGAAGCGGTATCCGTCGTCTGTATACGACTAGATGCTGATGGGCGCATCGGACGCCATCGCACGGTAGGTAATCAGTTATTTCTGGTAGTCGAAGGAGCAGGCGAGGTGAGTGGTGCGGATGGCATCTTTCATCCAATTGAAGCAGGGCAGGCGGCATTCTGGGAACGCAAAGAGGAACACGAAACCCGCACACAAACAGGCTTAGTTGCGCTCGTCATCGAAGGCGATAATCTAGAGTTGGGAACACGCTTGCAAGAAATATAGCCATTCCTACCATATTACATATTAGCGAAGGATTGCAAAATGCAACAACGTCTAAACCACTTTTGGCAATTTGTAAGAAATCCTTTTGAAACAGCACAGACGTCAGCTTATATTTTATTGATATGTGGTACAGTTGCTGCGATTATTGGATATATACAAC
>JBCBKJ010000091.1:0-22532 GCA_038522085.1 Chloroflexota bacterium | reverse complement strand
TCAATCAATTGATTAATCAGCGCAAGATTCCCATATTCTTTAGGCTTTATTCATGAAAACTGTCCGGCGGCGAGGTTCACAACCGAGTGCTGTTAGGCTTCTGGTAAACCCACTCAAAGGGGTTTTGAGTCGCTTTCAGCCGACTTACCTTCATTCTCAGACAAAAGTTTTGAACTTTTGGCGACGCAAGCTACGGAATTATTTTTTTGCAAATACGCTCTTAATTCCTAACTTGCATAAATCCGCCCAACGCGAAGCATCATCTTTACTAGCCACGTAATTCATTGCGTGGCGATATACCTACAAATATATGCCCTCGTAATAAAACACGTTATATCAGTTGCCCTACCATCATTGTGCCTGTATAGTGAAAACACATTATCCATAACACTAGGGCTTATAATGATACGCCGTTCTCTATTTACTCTGCTAATAGGCTTACTTATCAGTTTGCCCATTAGCGCCCAAACCATCATCGACATCACCTATGATGAAGATATTCTCGTGCGCTTGACCGAACAAAACCCTACCACCGCCTACGATATGTCCCTCGATACAGATAGCACACTCGCGGTATCTGTGCGCTATTTAGGCACACCTTTCAGCATGACACTCGAAATTTTTGATGAAGCAGGCGAAATCACTATCACAGAAACGATTGATAGTGCCGAAACGCTGATTGTATCCGCGCCGGCTGGCGATAATCTTCTGCTCCTCACTGCCGATGATGGGCAGTCAGGACGCGCCGTTGTCCAATTTAGCCTCTCGGATGCCCAAACAAGCGAGGATAGCGACATTGATAGCGATGCTGACGATAGTACGCTCGTATCCGGCGAATGGCGCGTGACCTATGGCGAATCCACAACCAGTTGCCCTGATGACCTCGACCTAGACAATGCGTGGTTGCCCGCTGACGATAGCGTACATGTTCTCAGCTTTAGCGAACCCCCGCAAGCCCTCGAATTTCATGCTGTTGTCGCGCCAGAAGAAATCGCAGACGACCCTACTTTCTTTGAAACCGAAATACTAGACGATGGTAGCGTTGTCGTCATTCCAGGTATTCAAGGACAGCCTTATACCTATGTCTATACCATATTGACCCCTACCCAAATCGGACTCGCGTACACGGAAACACTTACGCTCAGTGATTGTGTACTGACAGCAACGATTCTCTTAGATTTAATTCCAGACGGCGAAGAAGATACAGCTACAGAGGAAGAAGAAACAGCATCCGTCGTTGGCTGGGGTGTGGATGTCAATGGCGATGCCAGCGACCCTATTTTCTATGAGGATGGTAGCGTCTGTGCCAGTGACCAACAAAGTGGTGTGACTTGGTATTTCACCGCGCCACAAGATTTCGTTGACCAAGTAGTGGATGGTTACGGGCAAACCCTCAGCTTTGAACTGAGCCAAGATACAACAGGCGGACAATACGATGATGTGGATGTGATTTTCGTCATAGGGAATGGCTTCCTTCTGGTGAACGACCTACCCGCCAACCCCGATACCGAGTTCACGCCCTACACTCTCGCCCTTGATGAAACAGGCGGCTGGGTAGATGAAGACGGCATGTTCGATACCACCGACCCTGAGCTATTCCAGCAAATACTCAGTGATGTCACGCAAGTACAAATTCGAGGCGAATATAGCAATCAAGCCGATACCGGATGCCTGCGCAACCCACAAGTCAGTGATTAATAACCAGTCACCTGAGTAGCAATGGTATGGGGCGACCTGCGTGTTGCCCCTTACCATTTTGAACCAACATCCCTGCAAGACATCTCCAAACATCCCACGATACCAAAGCAATCTTCAACCTCCACTTGCGCATTATGAAGTGAAAATTAATGTAAACAGTTATTTTGTATGCAATTAACGCTACCTAAAGTTATAAATTGGATAGATAGTTAAAGTTTTAGTTATAAAAAATAAATTCTTAATTTGAAAACAATAAAAGCTTCCGTATATTTATTCTAAAGGTTGCGTAGTACTACCTAGGTAGTGATACGTAGATGATATTCAGTAAAAAGGTGCTTGAAAATTAGCATACATTAAGAAGGACACGAAATGCGCAAGTTAAGTTTATCCGTAGTCATCATCATACTTTCCATATCGGCTGCGATTGTAAACGCACAGAACGCCGTAACCGATGATAGTCAAGACGCTAATTGGTGCTACGATGGGCAACCATGGGAAAATCAATGTATGCATGATGACCCTGCTCTACAAGATTGGTATTGGAATGCTGGATGGCACATGGCACGTTTTACATCTGGTGAAATCACATACTTCGATATTCCAGAACAATACCGTCCAGCACTCACAGAGTTGACAACACTAATACCTGGTGTAGAAGTACGCGTCGAAGAAAATTGCCGTATTGTTATCATTTTGCCAGGCAGCCCGTATACAGGGAGTGGCACAGTAATCAACCCAGCAGATTACGGAAGATTCGACTTTGATGGGCGTGATTATGACCTCGATGGTGCCTGCGGTTTAGAAATTTACGGCACAGATGGGCGTGACCGAATTTATGGTAGTGATGGCGACGACATCATCATTGGCTTTGATGGGAACGACAACATTACATCAGGTGATGGTGACGATATTGTAGTTGGTGGCGATGGCAATGACCGTATAAACACAGGCGATGGCAACGACATCGTTGATGCGGGTGATGGCAATGACCGTGTAACCACAGGTAACGGCGACGATGTAGTCAACGCAGGCGATGGTAATGACCGCGTCAATGCTGGTCGTGGTGATGATACCGTCAACGCAGGCGATGGCGATGACCGTATCAACGCTGGCAGTGGCGATGATACCGTCAATGCAGGCGATGGCGATGACCGCGTCAATGCTGGCAACGGTGACGATGTAGTCAATGCAGGTGATGGCGATGATACCGTCAATGCGGGTCGCGGTGATGATACCGTTGATACAGGGTCAGGCACAGATACCGCAAACGGTGGTTCTGGTACGGATACCTGTACAAATGCAGAAACAAACCGAAGATGTGAATAACCACCAATTATAAACAAAATAACAGCCTGCGTTGTAGTGCAGGCTGTTTTTATGTTCAGCACAATCAAGATGAGCTTGTTTGAATCTTGTTAATGACACGGTACAATCACACGCGTCTATCTACTGTGAAAGGTCTAATACACCCAGCACACTTCACCTATTACCTTTAGCCCTTTCACCTCCCCGACCTTACTGCGCCGGATTAATCACCACCATGCGAATCGTGGTCATCTCTTCCACGCTAAAACGCGGACCCTCGCGCCCTAACCCGCTATTCTTATTGCCTCCGTATGGCATCTGGTCTACACGGAAGGTCGGCACATCATTGATAATCACGCCCCCAACATCCAACTTATCAATCGCTTGCAAGACACGGTTAATATCGCGGGTATAGACCCCTGCTTGCAAACCAAATTCACTATCGTTCGCCAGCGCGAGTGCTTCTTCAAAATCATCAAATGGCACGAGATTGACAATTGGCGCGAATGCCTCTGCACACATAATTTGCATATCCTCACGCACATTCTCTAGCACCGTCGGACGGAACATGCGTCCCTCGTGTGTACCCCCTGCGCTGATGGTCGCGCCCTGTTCTTCTGCGGATTGTAGCCACGCCGCTACCCGTTCAACCGCATCGTCGCTCACCATCGGACCAATCTCTGTCTCTGCATCCATCGGGTCGCCGACGACAAGTTGTTCTGTTTGAGCGATGAATTTTTCACGGAAATCGTCATACAAACTGCGATGCACATAAATTCTCTGCACACTGATACACACCTGTCCGCTATACGCAAAACTACCTATCAACAAGCGATTCATTGCCGCGTCGATATTGGCTGTTTCGTCCAAGATGGTCGCCGCATTGCCACCGAGTTCAAACACCGTACGGCGCAAACCTGATACTTGGCTGATGGCGCGTGCCACTGGTGGACTGCCCGTGAACGTAATCATAGCAACCCGCTCATCTGTCGTCAGCCAACGTCCAACATCGGCATCACCTACAACCACACTCAGCGCATCTTCTGGCAAACCCGCTTCTATCAGGAGTTCACGCAAACGCAATGCCGTGAGGGGTGTCGCCGGAGCAGGTTTCAGCACCATCGGACACCCAGCCGCGACAGCCGGTGCCATCTTATGCGCCACTAAGTTCAGCGGAAAGTTAAACGGTGTAATCGCGCCCACCACCCCAACAGGCATCCGCACATAATAACCCATCTTCCCAACACCCCCGCGTGCCGCATCCATCGGAATCGTCTCACCATGCAAGCGACGCGCTTCATCTGCCGAAAACGTAAATGTCTCGACTGCCCTATTCACCTCGCCCCGCGCATAACGACGCGGTTTGCCACTCTCTTTAATGATGAGGTCTGTTAGTTCGTCAGCGTGTTGTTCAATGAGGCTTGCCGTCTTATTGAGGATACGTCCGCGTTCGTGCGCAGGCATTGTCGCCATTGTCTCGCGCACTGCATACGCCCGTGCAATCGCATCACGCACTGTTGCTTCGTCGGCTGGCTCGATACTTTCCACCACACTCGCATCAAAAGGATTGATTACATTAACTGGCATTCTTTGCTCCTTGCGTTTAATCAAGAATATTTTTGCCCTTCTATAGTACATGAACCCATTAATTTCTAAAAACACCTTGCCTTTTCATGGTATCCACCTGTTTGCATTACAAATAATTCGTAATACACATAACGATTCATTGTCATTATTAGCACACAATATTTATCTAAAGTTAATTTTTATATTCGACATATTACCATCAATATTTAACAAAAATGCACTGTAATATACATCTTGAACCTAATTATAGAAAAATATTCTTAAAGTAATTTTAAACATATAATCAATTTTACTCATCTTATACTCATAATTAATCAATGATTGTCGTTGACATAACGAAACATTTCATCTAAATTAATTATATTAAATTAAGATATAGAAATGTACACAGTAGGATATGAAACCAATTATCACTACCAGAAAGCGTAAAATGCACAAGAAATTCCTATATATAATCTTCAGTTCACTTCTACTATGGCTTATTGGTTGTACAAGTGAAACACCGACAGAATCCGAAGAAGTACAAGCGCCACCCCCTGCTGGTGAAAGCATCGTCATCGCTGATATTGGTACTAATCCCGATGCCCTCATCCCTGAGTTACAACCGCTAGCCGATTATCTTGCTGCTAATCTAGACGGCTTCGATAGCGGGCGTGTGGTTATTGCACCAGATTTAGACGCCCTCTCGCAAATGATGGCAGACGGTGAAATTGACCTCTACTTCGATAGTGCCTACCCATCTATGATTGTTAGCCAACGTACAGGTTCGCAACTTATTTTGCGTCAATGGGGCGCAAACACCGCAGAATATGCTTCTGTATTCTTTGCGCGTGCAGATAGTGGCTTGACCAATATTGCAGATTTACAAGGACATACCATTGCCTTCGACAAAGAATTTTCGACCTCTGGTTACTTCTTACCCAATCTTTATTTGCTCAACGAAGGTTATACTACTGAGCAATACGATACATTAGATGCCCCGTACCAGATGACCAGATAGGCTATGTATTCAGCAACGAAGACATCAATACGATTAATTGGGTCATCAACGAAATTGTTATTGCTGGTGCCACGAATACGATTGACTATGCCGATTTGCCCGAAGCGACCCGCGACAGATTTATTGTTCTAGCAGAAACACAATCACTGCCTCGCAGAACAGTATCAACTGCTCCTGATATGGATGCATCCCTCGTTGCTAGTATCACAAATGTGCTGAGTACCATGACAGATAGCGAGACAGGGCAACAAATACTTGATGCACTCGATACCGCACGATTTGATGCCTTTCCGCAAGGCACCAGCACCTTTGCAGAAGAAGTGACTATCATGCTCAATACGCTACAGGGTGAATAACTATGTGGAAAAACTGGAATCTCTCATCAAAAATTGCAGTCACCGTATCAGTGCTTATCTTTATCACAGTGATAGCCCTCACAACGGTATCATCTTTCAACCAGCAACTGACGCTACGTGAGGACTTGGAAAACCAAGCTACCCTACTGGTAGAAACCCTCAGCGTTGCATCAGATAACAACCTGTTCAGCTTAGATGTTGCTTCTCTAACAACCATCGCTGAACAAGTAGACGCATCTAATGACGTAACCCTCGTAAAATTTTACGACCAAACGGGACGGTTAATTGTCAGCACGATAGGCAGCGATGATGCCTTATTCTCATTTGAACCAAATGAACGAGGTGTAGACATCATCAACGAACGCAACCTAGCTCTTGAATGGGGTGATAATGCACTCAATGCCGCACAACCCGTATTGATTGGTCAGCAAGTTGTCGGTGCAGTCGAACTTAGTTTGAGTACCGCTACTATCCGAGAACAATTCGTACAAGCACAACTCACTGCAACAATAGCTGCGTTGCTCGCCACCATAATCTCAATTGCTGTTGCTATTCTTCTTAGCCGTAGCATCACCACCCCGCTACGCAAACTATCCGTTGTTGCAGAACAGTTCTCGTCAGGTAATCGTGACCTAAAAGCAGACATCACATCCAATGATGAAGTTGGATCACTTGCAAAAACATTCAATACGATGATTGCCGAAGTGAATGATCGTCAGGTAGCACTTGAAAACCTCAATCAATCACTAGAGAAACGTGTTGCAGAGCGTACAGCTGAACTTGAACAAGCACGCGATGAAGCACTCGCCGCACAACGCATCGCCAACGAAAATTCACGCCTCAAATCAGAGTTTTTATCCACGATGTCGCATGAATTACGCACCCCTATGAACGCAATCGAAGGCTTTGTCGGTATCATCCTGAGCAGAATGGGTGGTGCAGACTTTAACGAAAAAACAGAATCGTACTTACACAAAGTACGTTCTAATAGCCGTCGTTTGCTAGGGCTTATCAATGACTTCCTCGACCTCTCGCGCATCGAATCAGGTCGCCTCGAACTGGTGAACCAGCCGATGTCGCCAGAGTCGATGGCAACCCAATGGCGTAGTACCTTAATATCACTCGCTGATAACAAAGGGCTTGATTTCACTGTAGATGTTGACCCCAATCTACCAACCACCATACATGGTGATGAAGAAGCCCTATCCAAAGTAGCTATTAACCTTCTCGGTAATGCCATCAAATTCACCTCTGAAGGCAGTGTTTCATTACAATTGAAGCAAGATGGCGACCAAATGGATATGATTGTCTCAGATACCGGTATGGGGATTCCACCACACGCGCGTGAATTTATCTTCGATGAGTTTAGACAAGTTGACCAATCATCACGGCGGGAACACGGTGGGACAGGCTTGGGGCTGGCAATCGTTAGCAAATTAGTACGGGCGATGAATGGAACAGTCAGCTTAGAGAGTGAAGTAGGTGAAGGTACGACGTTTCATGTGCGTGTACCTATGAATTTAGAAGCAGTTGTATTGTAAATAAAGGGAGACAAGGAAAGTGATAATGACCTCACAAATACCAATGGATATGTTGGAAGGCTGGGATATTGTTCTTGTAGATGATGAACCAGATAGCTTAAAAGTTGCCGAAATTATTCTTATTGAATATGGTGCAAGTGTTTATACAGCATGCGATGGTAATCAAGGCTTACGCTTAGTCAAAGCTGTCAAACCTCGTTTCGTCATTTCGGATATGTCTATGCCTGTTATGGATGGCTGGGGGCTGATTAGTGCCATCAAAGCAGACGATGCCATCGCACATACACCTGTCATTGCCCTCACCGCACACGCTATGTTAGGTGATAAAGAACGGGCGCTCAATGTTGGCTTTCATAGTTACCTAACAAAGCCTTTAACTGTCGAAAAATTCATGGAAGACCTTGTTCAGTTACTCTCGAATATACCCGAATTAGCTGAACACATAAGAGTTTAAGGAGCAACCTATGTCGCAACACATACTCATCATCGAAGACGATACAGATAGCCAAGAAATGGTCGCTACCATTCTACAACATATGAACTTTCAAGTTGATGTTGTAGGCGATGGTAATGAAGCCTCTCGTATTATTGAGGATTCGGGCACACAATACGACCTCATCCTCATCGACCTTGCCCTACCAGGCAAAGACGGTTGGCAACTACTGGAAGAAATTCGTGCCAACCCTAGCATGAGTTCATTACCGTGCGTCGCGGTCACTGCCTTTCATACCTCAAAGCTCCGCACCGAAGCGATAGCATCTGGCTTTTCAGCCTATTTCCCAAAACCCATAGATGGCACGAGCTTTGGGCGTCAAATCACCCAAATCATAAACAGCTAAACAACAGGGGCGCTCTTACCAGCGTCCCATTCTTTTCACTAACATTATCTTGTAACCTCAGCCCTGCCCCACCGCACACGCCCACGCAATCACATCAAAAAGATTCACTACATCCATTGGTATTCCTTACTCCTGTCATAGAAAAATAGTGCCCATGTCTATTGACACGGCGCTTACCCAATAAAATTTTCTTGCTTATACTCAAATGGAAGATTCTCTAACTCAGTTTCCGACCAATATTGAGGATTCACAATAATCTGACCTTGAGTGCGAGCAATCACGCCTATATCTTCTAGCAGTAGAACCATCGGGGTATCATCATGGCTTAAAAATCGCACAGTCATAGTTTTGATGATAGCTTGCGCATCATCGTAATGAACAGACGGTACATGAAAGCCTATCGTCCAATCTAAAGTGACGCCAAATATCTGTCGCTCTTTTATTTGCCTGTCATAATGTATAAAGTCTATCGCCATTAGCGGATGATAGACAATCAACCTTTTCTCTTTTGTTTGCTCCCTTGATAAGATGTCAGCTTGGATAGTGCGAGTCCACATACCTTCCAACGCTTCGAGTGATTTTTCTGTTTCTAGACTTGCCAGAAATAACCTGCCCATATTCGATTATTCACCTTTTACCTTTACCTTTTCACGTCTGCATAACCACTAGCATACCGTCCTTTATTTGCCTATGCTATGATGTTTGCGTATTACCCGCACATAACAGAAAGCCCCCTATAGATGGAATACCGTTATCTCGGCAATACAGGCATGCAAGTCAGCGAATTGTGTCTCGGTGCGATGACCTTCGGGCGCGAATCCGACGAGGCAACCAGTTTTGACTTGCTGAATACCTTCGTAGAGGCAGGTGGCACGTTCATTGATACCGCCAACGTATACGGACGTGGCACAAGCGAAACCATTCTCGGCAAATGGCTTGCTAACCAAGCCCGTGACGATTTCGTGATTGCCACCAAAGTGCGCTTCACCATGAGCGACGATGGCACGAACAAATCCGGTCTGAATCGCAAACATATCATGCAACAAATTGACGCCAGCTTAGAACGGCTCGGTACTGATTACATTGATTTGTATCAAGTCCATTGCTGGGATGCTAACACCCCGCTCGAAGAAACGCTCTCCACGCTTAACCAATTAGTAGAGAGTGGCAAAGTGCGCTATATCGGTGTCAGCAATTACAAAGCCTACCAAATCCAAAAAGCTGTTGACCTCAGTCGCGCCAATGGTTGGGAAGCCTTCATTAGCCTTCAACCGCTTTATAACCTGCTAGACCGTTCACTAGAATGGGAAATTGTCGAACTGTGCTTAGAAGAAAAAATCGGCATTATCCCGTGGTCGCCTCTGCGCGGTGGTTGGCTGACAGGCAAATACACCCGCGATAATCCGCCCGCAGGCGACACCCGCATCGCGCAAGCCGAAGATAAAGGCTGGATGGAAAAATGGAGCAACTACAACACCGAGCGCACATGGGCAATTCTCGATGTCCTGCGCGAAATCGCTGAAGAAAACAACAAAACGATGGCACAAACAGCCCTCAACTGGGTCAAAGACCAGCCAGCCGTGACATCTCCCATCATCGGCGCACGTAATTTAATCCAACTCAACGATAATCTCGGCGCAGTTGGTTGGGCGCTCAGTGATGCACAACGAGAACGCTTAAATAGCATCAGCCGTATGCCAGGTCCATATCCCTACGACTTCATCGCAGAAGTCACAGGCGCTTAGTCAATTTTACCCATGCACTACATTTGTGGACGCCATTCTTGGCGTCCGCTACTAACACGCGCTGTCATCAAACAAACACAAAACAAGCATATTTTTCGCACCATCAGTAGTATCCCCATATACCCCCATACGTATACAGATACCTGTCATGCTCTACATGTGACAGGTATCACTAACGAAAAACACCCTACGGGCGCATAATGAAAGCATAAAGTAAAACGCACAGAAAGAAGGCTCATTATGCAACGCCAACGTATCGTTATAGTCGGTTCTAGCTTCGCCGGTTACACAGCCGCGCTTGAACTATATGAAAAACTCGGTAATGAACATGACATCACCGTAATTGATCGCAACCCAGACTTTGTTTTCATGCCCTCGCTCATCTGGTATCCGTTCGGCTTACGCGAAGCTGACGACATCACCTACGATGTCCGCCCTGCTTATGAAGCACGCAATATTCGCTTTGTAGAAGCAGAAGCCACTTATTTCGACCTCGAAGCGCAACAAGTCACTACAACTGAAGGCGTATTCGACTATGATTATCTCGTCGTCGCAACAGGTCCCAAAGCCGATTACGACTATATTCCGGGCATACGTGAATACGCGCATAGCATCCTCGGTATCCCCGCCGCGACAGAAGCCCGTGAAGCATGGACTGAATTACTTGAAGATTCAGGTCCCGTAGTTGTAGTATCCGCGCAAGGCGCAGCATGCTTCGGTGCAGCCTATGAATTCTTGTTTAACGCCCGTTACCAAGCACGCAAACACAAAGACATCAGCTTCACCTACGTCAGCGCAGAACCATTCGCCAGTCACTTCGGTATTGGTGGGTTCAGTTATGGCAAACCACTCACCAATATGTTCTTTGGTGCATATAACATCGATTCACGTTTCAATGCGGAACTCGTAGAAGTACGCGAAGATAGTGTGGTACTTGCCAGTGGCGAAGTTTTGCCATCGAAATACACTTTCGTGATGCCTCGTTTCTTGGGCGTAGACGCTGTACGACGCTCCCCTAAACTTGCCAACGAAGCTGGATGGGTTGTCGTAGATGATGCATATCGTCATCTGGAATACCAAAATGTATTCGCGGCAGGCGTGGCAGTTCATGTTGCCCCACCAGAAGAAACACCCGTTGCGTGTGGCGTGCCAAAAACAGGCTATCCATCCGAAGAAATGGCAAAAGTGGTCGCGCACAATATCTTCACTGATATTTATGGTGGCGAGACAAAAGAACTACCTTATGGCGATATTCCTGCTATCTGCGTGATGGATGCTGGCAATATGGGCATGATGATTTTGGGCGATAAGATGCTCCCGAACCGTAAATTCGCAACCATCATTCCAGGACCACAAGCACATTGGGCGAAACTCGCGTTCGAGAAATACTTCATGAACATGCTTGACCGCAGTGCAACGCCAAAAGAGAAGAAAGAACGTAACGGAATCTTTGATTTGGAAACCATCACTGACCGCATCACCACCTAACCCGAGCCTTCTCCGTCAGTGATAGCGACAGCCCATCTGCATATCATATGTAGATGGGCTGATTATCGTGTTGATGATTAGCTACGGGATTCCGACGATACCCATTCACGCTCATCTGTGAAATGTGCTTGGATGAGCGCCAATTCTTTACGAAATATCATCGCCGTAATCATCGGGGTGCTATAGCGTTCGATGAAGCCAGCAATTGTGCGCGGAAACAGCATAGTCGTATCAATAGTCAGCTTACACCCCTGCGCGACTGGCTCAAATAGAAAATGTGTGACCGTGCCTGTCGTATCTTCTTCTGTGAGCAACTCGCCTGCAATCGCTTCGGTGATTTTCATATTTAACGTGCGCTCCACCCCAAAGACATTCATATCGACATCAACGACTGTGCCTAAGCCATAACCCCCTTCAACGATACGCAAATCTGCAAAGTAGGGTTTCGGCAAAATCGACGGATGCCCGACTTCATAATCTGCCAGCAAATGATATACCTCTTGCGGACTCGCAGATACGATGATGCTCTCTGTGATTTTTCCCTTGAACATAGGATGCTCTCCCTTTTGGTTTGTGTTAATTGCCCACATAATAGGCAAATCCATTTTTCACCGTCAACCTGTCCACTCTTAGACAAGTGTCTAGTTATGAATCGCTACGAAAAAGCAAAACAACGTATTCAGAATCGTTTTTATGAGGTAGCTATCGAGTTATTGTTGGAGCAAGGCTACGATGCGCTGACCGTCGCGGAGATTTGTCGGGTGGCGGACTACGGACGAAGCACCTTTTATACTTATTTCAAAGACAAAGAAGATTTATTCTGGGCAATCCTCAAGCACAATTTAGCCGTACATGATGCCCAAATTTTAGACGCTATCCAAAACCAAACCTCCCCTCAGCGCGAATGGACAGCATGGTATATGATTTTCCAGTCTGTGCCGTTTCAGCGTGCTTTCTATCAACAACTCAATGGCGATTTATCCCGCCGTTTGCGCTTATGGCAACGCGAACACCTCATCACCACTTTTGAGGCACAATTACGCGCAGGGATTTACTCGCTACTGATTGATGTCCCGCCCGATATTGGCGCACGCTTCATCACAGGAGCCATCATGGAGGTGCTAGAATACTGGCTTTATCATCCCGAACTAGGCGATGCAGAGGTTATGGCACGGCACTTCTTCAAACTCGTTTTCCGCCAAGAGCCACCGAGTTAGTTCTCTAAAATACCCTACCCTGTGCGGATAAAGTGCATATCTTGATACGATTTTCTGAATGCACTCACATCCCCGGCAATATCAGCCACTGACCGTTTATCTAGCAAAGCATCCGCAATGAATGTAGCAATCTGTGCCATATCATCCACTGCCATCCCCCACCGCACAATTTCCGATGTCCCCAAGCGCAAACCATTCACATCATTAGATACTGGCGCAATCGGCAGACCAATTCCACAGGTGAGCAAATTGGCTTGACGCAACTTTTTAGCCGCTGTTTGTCCCCCACCAAATAATGCCGCCTCAATAGCAAATTGATGTGAATCTGTAACACCGAGCGTCGTTTTATAAACAGGCATTCCTGCTTCAATGAGGGCATCCGCGAGTGCAATCGCTGTCTGTTTCATCATCGCACCGCACGCTCGCCCGTATGCTTTCCAGTCTAACAATGTCATTGCCAGCGCGGCAGATTGAGCCGCATCAAAATTCGCCGTTAAACCAGGATACGCAATTTTATCGAGTTTTTGAGCAAGCTCGTCTGAGTCTGTCACAATCAAGCCAGACGGAGGTCCACCTAAACTTTTATACGTACTCATGGTCATCAGGTGCGCTCCATTTGCCAACGGATTCGCCCATGCCTCACCTGCAATCATCCCGGATAAGTGTGCCGCATCAAACAAGACAAATGCCCCTACCTCATCAGCTATCTCCCGAATTTCAGCGACAGGGTGCGGGAATAAATTCAAGCTACTACCAATCGTAATTAACTTAGGTGCAATTTCTTTAGCCTGTTTTCGTAAACCATCCACGTCTATCGTATAGCGATTCGCATCAACAGGCGCTTCATGAATTTCAAGACCGTATAACCCTGCCGCCCCTGACATGTGATGGGTGACATGTCCACCAATAGACGCAGGTGGCACAATGATTTTGTCCCCTTGTTGGCAAGTCGCCATGAAAGCATACAGATTCGCCATCGCCCCAGAGCCAACCCGAATTTCAGCATACTTGGCTTTGAAAACATCACAAGCTAAAGCCGTCGTGATAATCTCAATCTGTTCAATCGCCTCTAAGCCCATTTCATACTTATCACCAGGATAACCTAGTGACGGACGGCTACCTAAGCCACTCGCTAACAAGGCTTCCGCACACGGATTCATCACGTTCGTTCCTGGATTGAGATTGATGCAATCACGTTCATGAATCCTACGATTTTCACTCACAAGCGCATGAATGTGTGCATCTAGCGCATCGTTGCTAGACGCATCATAGCCTTGAAGCACATCTTGAACCAAGTCAGCAGATTGGCTTGGAAGCCATGCTGGTATGCGAGAGTCCATAAATAATTCCTATTCTAAATCGCAGAATATGTAAGGCACTTATTTTAGCAATGTATCGTGTGATTGCCGACATTATGTGAGGCGTCGCATATCCGGCACATACGGCAAAAATACATCCGGCGCAGGCGCAGTAAATGTGCGTGACCCCTGCCCGTTAAACGCAGGAATCGTCAGTTGGTGTGCATGCAAAAAGAGACGCGGATAGTTATCAGCAGCATCACTATAGTAACGATCTCCCCAAATAGGCGCGTTCACATGCGCAAGATGCACCCGTAACTGATGCGTGCGCCCTGTTTTGGGTTGCAGGAAAACACACTGCGCCCCGTTGCTTGGTACGCTCACTTGATAATCTGTCTGCGCAAACTTCCCGCCCTTCTCGACAACTTGCATCCGATTACGGTGTTTGGGATGTGCTTTCAGGCGTGCGCGAATCGTTCCCTGTTCGGAGAGGTCATTCGGCGTATGCACAATAGCGATGTAGTGTTTTTCTATCGTGTGTTGCTTGAAGGCACTATCGAGTGCTTGCTGAGTCGCCTCATGCCGAGCAAATAGCATCACCCCCGATGTATCGCGGTCTAAGCGGTGCATCAGTGCGAGTTTGCCAAAATGCCCTTCTGCGAGGCTCAGTAAATCTGCTTGATTGCCATATTTTGTCGCGTGCGATAGCAAGCCAGCCGGTTTATTCAGCACCACGAGGTCATCATCTTCAGCAATTATCCACGCACTATCGAACACGGTTGGCGCTTCCGGCAAGGCATCCGGCACATTGCGCACTGTTAGCACATCCCCATTTTTCACTTTCCACGAATTGATCCACACAGTCTTGCGATTAACCTGTACATTGCGTTCTTGAATGAGACGATTCACGGCTTGACGCCCGATATTCGGCAATTCATCCCGTAGAATACGGTCAAGGCGCGTAGGTTTGGCTAAATGCTTAATGTGAAGCGTAGTTTTCGTCATAGCGTTACTCAAAAATACATTGACTGATACATATCAATTTGGCAAATTCGCTCATTTGCCAAGCGCATGCTACCCTATGCAGAACGCATATATAGACCAAAGGTAGCCTCTGATGCTCCGTCTATTCCAAATTCTCACAGCCTGTATGATTGTACCTGTCATGTGTCTTGGTATTATGTCCAGCCTCAGTGGTGGGGGCATGACACCTGCGTTTCAGCAAATCGGACAATCATTAATGACTATCGCGCCCCTCGTCGGGATAGTAGCCGTCGTTGTGTCTGTATTATTACAACGTACAGACCGCCCGATACTTGCATATATCGTTTTAGTTGTGCCGATAATCGTCTGGATTGGGCAACTCATTTGGTTACAACGTGAAACAGGTTTTTTCAGCTAAACATAATACAAAAAAACGGGATTTGCATACACAAATCCCGTTCAGTTTCAGGTGATGCTCACTCAAAATTCGCAATCGAGGAAGAACATACTTGATGTTTCTAGGTCGATGGTCGCTATTGCGGTGATGCTCTCGCCATCCGGTGTTTCAAACGTGCCATCTAGCGTCGCCGTGAAGCGTCCACCTGGTTCAGCAGGTACATTTTCAATGACCAGTTCGCCGGCGTTATTCACAAAGTACGATGTCCCAAATGCGCTACCACTACCCGCTACGAACTCACCACGTATCGCAACCACAGCCGAGCCTTCAACATAACTTGTCTCTACGTTCGGGTCAAAATCTGCTAAGGGATACGTACCCGCTTCGATGCTCGATGGCAAGTAAATAGACACATTCGGCGATGCTGTCGGTGTCGTCACCGTAAATTCGTCTTCTACACAACCAAAGGTGAGGTTTTCTGCTTCAAATTCAAAAGTCTCGTTACCCGTCACGCTCAAAGTCAGCAACGGTGCATCCGCATCCATGTCATCTGTGCTTTCTTCCGTGTCGGTATCTGTATCATTCTCAGTCGTCGTAACAGCCGTATCGTCACTACTTTCAGCATCGGCTGGGGTGTCTGTTTCTGCATTGCCACACGCGACCAGTACAAACATCAATACAGCAAAGAGTAAAGTACGTAACATCTAAAGTTCCTAGTGGGTTATGGATAAATCAGCGCGTCATCTTACCATACCCCAACCAGCAAGTCTGTAAAAAACGCATATAGGCTGATTAGGATAAGTCAGCATTAAGTGTAAGAGCGGGCAACGCGAAAGCCGCAGCTGCTATGCCAGCCCTCAGGTACCATCTTATCTCGAATGGCGCAGCGGAAGTTGAGTATATTGCTATCATACCAACCCCCTCCACGCACCACGCGTATGTCCTCTCCATCTGGCTCATGCGATCCGCTCTCGTAAGCGGTCAAGCACCACTCCCAGACATTGCCTGCCATATCAACGACCCCAAAGGGACTGTCTCCCTTGCCCTCATACTCAGTTACAGAACTGGTTTTGCCTGCTTTACTATCGACAGTATTCTGACAGCGTGCAACATCCCATTGGTTACCCCATGGATAGGTAAGGTTATCATCGCCCTGCGCGGCACGTTGCCATTGTTGCTCGGTTGGCAACATAACAAGCTCACCCAGAACCTCAGTTAACCATTGAGTATAGGCATTTGCCTCATGCCAACTTACACCGACTATAGGTTGATTATCGCTGTTAAAGTCAGAATCATCCCAATAACGTGGCTCTGCCCATGCTTGGTCAGTTGGTCTCACCATCCACTGATTTGTATCTTTAAATATTTTCCACCCTTTGAGCCTTGCTGTCCATCCTGCCTCTGTCCACCAGCGTTGTGTTATGTAACCTCCGGCATTTACGAAAAGGCGATATTGCGCGTTGGTAATAGGATATTTGGTGATAGCGAAGGCTTCGACGGTGAATGTTTTCTCACCACCTTGTGGTATGTAGTTGTCAGCCCAGCCTTCTTCGGTGATGAGTGTCACCTGCCCTGTTGGAATATCAACCCACGCGAACGGCGCAGGCAAAATATCTGGCACTTTTGAGGTAGTGACTGTGACAGCAGGTTTACCACAGATGGCTTGTAAGTCGTCGGGGTCATATTCGGGAAACTGTGTCTGGAAGTCTACGAACTCCTCACAGCCGATATTTCGGGTTCGCTCACGCTTGACCAGTTCAGCAATCGGACGATATTCGCGTTCGGCTTCGCGCAGATAGGCTTGTTTTTCGAGCGCCGTCTCTGCTTCTTCCAGCATACTCAGTAACATGCGTTTGATGCGTCCGGTGGGCTTCTTCTCAATCGCACCCTTCAAAATGAAAACGGCGCTATCAAAATTATCGACATCCATAGCATCCGCCGCTTGTGGGATTGCCTCTCTAGGTCGCATATCTTTAGGTGGTGTGTTTGGTTGTTGCACTTTGGGCGCGGGCTTGGGAACGGGCTTGCGTTGCCGACGTTCAGCCAGTGTGATGGCATTGAGCAACGTGATAATATCCTCCATACCTTCGCTGAGATTCGCATAATGAATATGGCTGAGGCTCTCTGGAATTTTAGTGCGGGCTTGTATCAGCACAGGAAAAATGTGTTTGCCTGCTTCAGTAGCGATAGCAAATTCTTTCTGGCAATATTCAGATGCCACAGATTCCGGCGACATGAGATAAACAAACCCTTCGCACCAGTCGAGTTTTGCTTGTATCTCTGCCCACCAGTCCATGCCTGCATGCAAACGACGGTCATACCAGACATCGTGTACTGCATCTAGTTGGCTGACAATTTGCTTGCAGAGCGGTTTATCGACACGGGCGTAGCTGATGAAGAGTTTCATGGTCATAATTTCAGTATATTGTCACATAATATGTCTATTATGTCTTATACGCTTATGTATGACAATGAAGATGGTCGGCTTATCGCTCCTAAATTATTTTAGCTCTGAGTGGTCAAACAACATCGGAAAAACACCATTCAAAATGAGTTTTTGGGTTAACTCAGCCATCTCTTGTGGTGAGCGTTTTGTATCATCATCAATCCAGCTTTTGATGAGCATCAACATCCCACCCGCTAGATAGCTAAGGGCAAAATTATAATCTTTCGATAAATGCTTCGCTCGTGGAAAAACCTTGTCATACGCTTGAAACAATTTGGTCAAATGGGTGAGGATATGTGCATACAAGAAATCTTTATTCTCAATTTGTAGCACCCACTTGATAATCTCTTTGTGTTGCAACCATTGCTCAAAGAAAAGAACAAAAAATTGATATAGCTCGACACCATCTGCTTCTTCAACATCCCCAAAGACTGTATTAAACGCCTGTTCCATAATTTCGTCGGCATAACTTGTCAGCAGTTGTTCTTTCGTCTCAAAGTGATAATAAAACGTCGGGCGCGAAACATCCGCTACATCAACAATCTCCCCTATCTGAATTTTCGCCAGTGGTTTCTTCCGTAGCAATTCAATCAGCGCATTTTGTAACAACTTGCGTGACCGACGCACCCGCCTATCCGTTTTACGGTTTTCTGTCATTTTTCATCCTTTGTAAGATTCCTTACAAACATAAGCATTTGATATTTGACCCCCGCACCCTTATCTAGCAAACTGTTGATGTAATTATCTTACACATGTAAGAAATTTATAGCGTGTAAGAAACAAAGATACCAGAAGCCATCTGAATTGACCAATCAAAATCATGAGTTGAGGAAATAACATGACCAACACAAACAATCCGAAAGAAATATTGAAGCTCATTAAGATACTCTCCCCGCAGACCTTACCACGGCTGGAGTATCTCTCGCGTGAGGATTTTAGCCTGACAAATGTGCGTGAAGGTGGCATTCGTGAGGACGCGCTGATTACTACAGATATGCGCTACCCACGCCCAGACACATTCCCATTAGGGGCAGAAAACGCACATGGCGAAATTGAAATGCTTGGCGATGTAGAAGCAACCCACTGGTATGCGGATGCTGACGGTATCACATGGCATTTTGTGACGACGGGCAATCCCAACAACGAGCCATTCGTTCTCGTGCATGGTTTCCCTGAAAGCTGGTATACCTTCCATAACCAAATGCGCGACCTATCCGACCAATTTTACTGCATTGCTGTTGATACGCTTGGCAACGGACAAAGTGATAAACGACTAGACCTCGATTATCGTTATTCTGCAATTGCTGAATCCCTAGCAAAATTGTTAGATACCATCGGCATCGAGCAATTCAATCTTGGCGGGCATGATCGTGGCTCAGTTATCTCTGACCACCTTCTGAACGTCGAAGGTATGCAAGAACGTGTTCTGCGCTATGTGCGGATGCAACAATCAGCGAACGAACCACATGGCGACCCCAAACCACCTCATAAAGTCTTCGCTTCATCGTGGTTTCCTATGCTGATGAAATGGACGGGTTTTCCGCGTCTTGCCTATGCCGCCAGCGCATATCGCGTAGAGGATATTTCACCTGACGTTTTGGCTCGCTTGGATCATGAGGTTAAATTCAAAGGCATCGCAGAAGCATCACCACGCCAGTTTGACCACACCAGCTTAGAGCAGGAACTAGAAGACCGTCATAATTTCTTGTTCGCTAAAATGACTATGCCCGTTCTATTCCTACAGGGGCGCTTCGATCCAGGACAACACACCGAAGAATACGAAAACACACCCGACTTCGTCACCAACGGACGTGTGCAATTCATTGATGGCAACCACTTTTTCCAGCTTGGCGCATCAGAGGCAGCTACCACAGCGATGCGAGAATTTCTGTCTGAGCCAGTGTCAATAACTGAGAGTTAGATTGTCAGCGATGCTCATCGCAAGTCACGCTGTCAGTGATGAGCATCACATTCTACCTTGCCAGCATAGAAAGAAACTACAATGCAATACTTCAAAATCGGTATTTTGCTGGTATCCGCGCTTGCTCTGTTCTACGCCAGCTCAACACGCCTATTCGACCCGACAAACGCTCTTTTCTTAGAAACCTATTTCGAGAATCCAGCCAATAGCCTCGCAACTAATAGCGACCTCGTAAACGAAATAAGAGGTATTGGCGCTGTAATGCTACTTGCGGCAATTGTTACGGTGCTGGGTATACGGAGAGCAGACTTCCGGCTGACAGCATTCAGCATGCTAACAGTCATCTTCGGTGGTGTGGTTTTAGGGCGCTCAATTAGCATCGTCATTGATGGTATGCCCAACACCAACCTGCTACGTGCCATGAGCGCTGAGGTCGTTCTAGCGTTACTCAATATATTCTGCTTAATACCTATACTGAGCAAAGACACCCAGCAAGCGTGAACAGTACATCACGCTTTAGTTTTCCATATCCCACAGATAATCCCACCAATTCGGCAAAATTGACCCGTCACTATCCCGATGCTCGTAGCCAAGCGCGGGTATATTTTGCTTCCACCAAATTTGATAATCGCGCTCGTTACAGTTCCATCGTTCGCAACCGAAGACCTGATACGTCCCTGTGCCATCGCGTTGCCAATCTTCACACATCGACGCAACTTGGTTGGTTTCGCTGTATTGATACGCGCCTGTACCTGGCAAAATATTCGGTGGTGAATGCACATCCCCGCACGCACTAACGTTGCCATTGTTGGCATGTGTGCGTGCGACAAAGCCTGTCGTATCACTGAGGCTATCGTCACAATCGCGCCCATGATCTTCATCTGTTAACCATTGTTCGCCTGCCCAAGGATAGGTCGCTGTCATGAATTGACACGGTGTCCGCAACATAAACGCCCCTTCCATGCGATGCCCGTAACTGTGCAACGCCAACGCGACCTCGCGGTTATACTCAAACCACATCGTCGTGATTGTGCGCCCACAATCCGGCACATTGCTCCCCCATGTCCACTGCAATTCGGGTCCATTCGTCACCCACTCCAGCCCATTGCCAAAATCAGGATTCGCCTCGCCCCATAGCCATACCTCATCGACCTCATGCGCCTGTATTCGCGCACACAAATCGAAATCCTCATAAATTGCCGCATAATTATAATCCGCACGGTAATTCGGGTCAGGTGCAGGGGGCGCTCCGTTGATGACCACAGGCTCATCAGCCAATACATACTCAACAGCCGGTTGCCCATTTGGATTATCGTAACCATGCGCGATGCTCGAACGGGTCATGTCTAATAATGTGAGGTCATTCAGTTTGAGGGGGTCATACAATGGAATCGAACTCTCATACACGACGACGAACACTTTCACTTCTCGCGCTCCAGCCAGACGTTGCACAGGCATATCCGCGACCATTTCTGCCAGTGTGCCATCCACACGCATCTCATCCGCCGTCAGTAAATCCAACGCGACCATCCCTGCCATGTGCGCACTCGCCACCGATGTTCCTGACATGGTAACAATCTGATTATCCAAGCCTGTCGTCAGCACATCGACGCCTGGCGCATAGACATCTGCCCCATTACTATCAATAGCCTGCCCTGCTTGATTGCGACTGCCTACCGCAAGCACAGTTTCGTAGCCTGCCGGATAGTAAATCGCATCACCTGCCGCCGCGACCATCGGTATCTCGCCTGCATACGACACCGCACGACGCATCAGCAATGTATCCTCCGGTGTGCCTAAACTCATATTGATAACCTCCGCGCTATTATCTGTTGCATAAACCAGCGCCGCCGCAATATTTGACGCATAACCCTCACCTGCGCCATCTGCCACGCGCAACGCCATTAAGTGTGCTTCATTCAGCAAGCCAGCGATGCCGATGCCATTTTGACGGGTCGCGCCAATAATCCCAGCTACGCCGCAACCATGTCCGTGTTTGTCCTGCGGATATGCATCCTGCTCGACAAAATCGTAGCCTGTAATCTGCACACCACTAAATTCATCATGTTCAGCACAGATGCCACTATCAATGATAGCGACGCTTATATCATGCTGACGGGGCAAACGCATCCACGCATCCGGCGCATGGATAGCCTGTATATTCCATTGTTGCGCATAGAGAGGGTCAGGGGGTGGCGCAGGGCGCATCGGCTCAGAAAGTGCATCCAGCGGATTATCTGTATCATCATCTTGCAACAGCGTCAAAGGCGCATCGTATTCTGCTATACCAACAACAGCATGCTGCTCTAATGTAGACAATGCCTGCCCTGTGCGAATGACTACCGCATCCAACGCCGGAATCGCCAATTCAATCTCTTGTGTCACTGACCACGCCTCACGTTCAGCCAGCGTGCTATCAGGCGCAAAATGCACAATCACGCGCTCACTCGGGTGATGAAGCGTCACGAACACACCGAGCAAACCCGCACTCAGTAAGAGCAACAACCACAGGCGATAACTTGAGGATTTTAATAATCGAGGCATAGCAAAAATACGTTTCACTCGCGGACATGTACCCTAAGTGTACTCATTTTGTTGTACATCAAGCAAGCGACGCCTATACTAGTAAGTAAAAATATTTGTCATACCCTAACTGAAAGAGCGCGTGCCATGTCCAAACAAGAGAAACCCAAGAAGCTCCCGAAAAAAT
>JBCBKJ010000090.1:0-22579 GCA_038522085.1 Chloroflexota bacterium | reverse complement strand
GACGAATTGCAACTTTTGATATGTGAATGGTGGTCTGTGGGATGAACAGGTTCGCTTACCCTATGTTCTATCTGTGACTCACTTGCTGATAGCTCACAGTTTCCTCACAGCCGATATGATTGGCGCAGTCATCTGATTGCTCCAATCCTCAATAGACTGTTGCGGGGCACCCATACCGTGTTTCGCAAGTGAGCCAGAACTGCTTCTGGCTCATTTTCATTCACAGATCATCATGGCTCTCACGATGGTGTCTTATTCAGCCTCTTGCTTACCGTAATCCAGTTGCCATCGGTGAGCGCACGTTTGGGCATACTGCATCGTTTCAAGTGCTGTGCCGAGCTTCTCAAGCGCGTAAGTGCCATCATGTTTGAGGGTGGCATCAGCAGCGTGGATCAACAAGTGGGCAGTCTTGAGCAGATCATATGCCAGTTGCCCTTGATGACCGTGGAGATGAGTCGCCTGTGTCACCGACAAATGAACGGCACTCGCAGTATCTTTCAGTTCACGGAGTGTTTTGATGGTCGCAAGGTAATCCAGCGCCATCGGGCTGGTATATTCCCCTATCGTTGATAAAAATGCCGTGATTGCCTGCACCGTGACCATCGGCAGGTCTTCTTGTATCGTTATCAGAATCAAGCGGCGCAACCCATTTGCATGGCGTTGGACAGGAGACTCAGCAATCTGCTCTGCCGTTGCGAGAATCGCTTGCAAAATTTGTGAGGGACGATCTTGTCCAATGTAACTGGCGCGGACATCGGTATCTTCATGGATGATGCCGAAGCAGTGATTCTGGATGTGCATTTCGACATGCATCCACAGCGGACTGTTGGTATCTGCTTGCGTGTGATCGGGCATATAGCCTCCTAGATAAGCGGTAATTGGGTTGGATGGTCAGGCTGGTTCAGCCGTTGGTATTCGAGGTTGCTCGGTTTGGCTTGCCGCAGAGCTTCGATTTCCTCATCGGATAAATGGTCTAGTCCTAAATCGGATAACCACTGCCCGGATTGAAACGAAAAGCCTGAGCGTATCTCCAGTTTAGAGATGTCACGGAAATGCTCGGGATTCCAGGCAATACCATTTTGTAGATCAGATTGGTTGCTCATCACGCACAGCTTGCAGGACATGCGTGAATTCCCGATGGAATAGTCATAGTTGTAAAATATATGAAGCAAAACTGATCAGAACATATTATTTATTGGGAGTACATCAGTGAAACATGACAGATATTCCCATCGCGTATGATGTTAGGCACTACGCAATAAGACACGCCTCAATCACTATAGAGGTATAAATTCAGATTAGTGTGAGGTTAATTTTTTCCATGACAACACAACAATTTGCGACGCTCGATGGCAACGAGGCAGTCGCTCGTGTGGCATACCAAGTGAATGAGGTACTTGCCATATATCCTATCACGCCGTCCTCCCAGATGGGCGAATGGGCAGATGAATGGGCTTCGCGTGGACAGACAAATTTGTGGGGTACTGTGCCACAAGTGATCGAAATGCAGAGTGAAGCGGGTGCGGCTGGGGCTGTCCATGGGGCGTTACAGCGGGGTGCTTTGACGAGTACCTTTACTGCCTCACAGGGCTTATTGCTGATGATTCCGAATATGTACAAAATTGCAGGTGAACTGACATCGGCAGTCTTTCATGTGGCGGCACGCTCCGTAGCGGCGCAGGCGCTCAGCATTTTTGGTGACCATAGCGATGTGATGGCAACACGTTCCACTGGCTGGGGCTTACTCGCCTCTGCATCTGTGCAGGAAGCACACGATTTTGCTTTGATAGCGCATGCCGCGAGCCTAGAATCACGCTTACCGATTGTGCATTTCTTCGATGGTTTCCGCACATCGCACGAAGTTTCAAAAATCGAACTGCTTCCGCAAAGTGTCATTCGGGAAATGATAGATGATGACTTTGTGCATGCCCATCGCGCACGGGGTCTAACGCCTGAAAACCCTGTTTTGCGGGGCACGGCACAAAATCCTGATGTATTTTTCCAAGCACGCGAGACTGTGAATCCGTTTTATGATGCTTTGCCAAACATCATGCAGAATGCGATGAATCGCTTTGCAGAGCTAACAGGTCGCCAATACCATATATATGAGTATCATGGCGCACCCGATGCTGAACGGGTGGTTGTGCTGATGGCATCTGGCTGTGAAGCCGTGCATGAAACAGTGGATGCGCTCAACGCGACTGGTGAAAAAGTAGGGGTCGTAAAAGTGCGTATGTACCGTCCCTTTGATGTGGCATCTTTTGTTGCCGCTTTCCCAGAAACCACACGTGCTATTGCTGTGCTAGACCGTACCAAAGAGCCGGGTAGTACAGGCGAACCGCTTTACGTGGATACCATATCGGCTGTCTTTGAGGGCTGGCAAACACCAACGATGCCGTTGGTTGTGGGTGGACGCTATGGCTTATCGTCCAAAGAATTCACCCCCGCCATGATAAAAGCCGTTTTCGATAATCTACAGACTGCCCAGCCAAAAAATCATTTCACCATCGGTATCAACGATGATGTGACGCATACCAGCCTCGATTACGATGCAGGTTATAGTATCGAACCAGATACAGTCGTACGGGCGTTATTCTACGGTTTGGGCAGTGATGGCACGGTTGGCGCGAACAAAAATAGCATCAAAATCATCGGTGAAAATACGCCTAACTATGCACAGGGTTACTTTGTCTACGATTCTAAAAAATCCGGCAGTATGACCGTTTCGCATCTGCGCTTTGGACCCAATACGATTCGCTCGAATTATCTGATTGATAAAGCGAATTTTATCGGCATCCACCAGACGGTATTCTTGGATAAGTTTGATGTGCTGAGTGATGTGGTTGATGGCGGGACGTTCTTGCTCAACAGCACCGCCTCCCACGATACGGTGTGGGACACCCTACCACGCCAATATCAAGAACGCATCATTGAAAAAAATCTCACTTTTTATGTGATTGATGCTTATAAAGTGGCGCGTGCGAGCGGCATGCGTAACCGCATCAATACGATTATGCAGACCTGTTTCTTCGCTATCTCCGGCGTCTTATCGCGTGATGAAGCGATTGCCGAAATCAAAAAATCTATCGAGAAGACTTACGGCAAAAAAGGCACAGACATCGTAGCGATGAATCTGGAAGCAGTCGATAACACGCTCTCTAATTTGCATGAGGTCAGCGTACCCACAACAGTGAGCAGCGAGCGTGAATTCCTTGCGCCCCTCAGCGCACAAGCACCCGATTTCGTTACCGATGTATTGGGTACGATAGTCGCGCGTCAAGGTGATAGCTTACCTGTGAGTGCGATGCCAGCCGACGGGACATACCCAACTGGGACAACACAATACGAAAAACGGAACATCGCGCAAGAAATCCCTGTATGGGATGCGGATATTTGTATTCAGTGTGGCAAATGCGCTTTCGTATGTCCGCATGCAGTTATTCGCATCAAAGCCTATGACCCCGCGATAGCAGACAATGCGCCAGAGACTTTCAAATCTGTCCCTGCGCGTGATCGTGCGTGGCAGGATATGCAATACACAATTCAAGTATCACCAGAAGATTGTACCGCATGTGGCTTATGTGTTGATGTATGTCCAGTGAAGAATAAAGCACAAACGAGTCTCAAAGCGATCAACATGGAACAGCAAGCACCTATCCTTGAACAAGAACGCGATAACTGGGATTTCTTCATGGCGATTCCAGAGACACCCCGCAATATCATCAAGGTTGGCAGCATTCGTCAGCAACAAGTGCAACAACCACTGTTTGAGTTCAGTGGTGCGTGTGCAGGTTGTGGTGAAACGCCTTATCTCAAATTACTAACCCAGCTATTCGGTGACCGTGCGATTATCGCTAACGCGACGGGGTGTTCGTCGATTTACGGTGGTAATTTGCCGACAACCCCTTGGGCGAAAAATTCAGAGGGCTACGGACCTGCGTGGTCAAACTCGCTATTTGAAGATAACGCTGAGTTTGGGCTGGGGATGCGTGTAGCACTCGATAAGCAAATTGAATATGCCCGCGAATTGGTCGCACGGCTTGCTAGCGAAATCGGAGAGCAACTCGCAAATGCTATCTTGCGTGCGGATCAATCTGATGAAGCCGGTATTTTCGATCAACGCGAACGTATCAGCATCCTGAAAGAAAAACTATCAGCACTCGGCACACCCGAAGCAAAACAACTGCTCTCAGTTGTGGATACACTCGCTAAGAAAAGCATGTGGATTGTCGGGGGTGATGGTTGGGCATACGACATCGGCTATGGTGGGCTTGACCACGTTCTCGCCAGTGGGCGCAATGTCAATGTGCTGGTAATGGATACAGAAGTCTACTCGAATACGGGTGGGCAAGCATCAAAAGCCACCCCACGCGCCGCTATTGCAAAATTTGCGGCTGGCGGGAAACCAGCTGGCAAAAAAGATTTGGGTCGCATGATGATGACTTACGGCAATATATACGTGGCACAAGTGGCGATGGGTGGCAAAGATGAACAAACGTTGCGTGCTTTCTTAGAAGCCGAAGCCTACGATGGTCCATCTCTGATTATTGCGTACAGTCACTGCATCGCGCATGGTATCCATATGCCAACGGCACTACGCAATCAAAAAGCGGCTGTTGATAGTGGGCAGTGGTTACTCTATCGCTATCACCCAGATCTCGTCGCTGAGGGCAAGAATCCGCTCACACTGGATTCACGCCCACCGAAAATCCCTGTTAGCGATTTCCTGCGCATGGAAAACCGTTTCCGTATGCTGGAAATCAGCAAGCCAGAGGTAGCAAAAGAATTGTTTGCCCTCGCACAGCAAGATGTCGATGAGCGACGGGCTACATACGAATACCTTGCAAGTCGGTCTATGCAACTCGAATCAACAGAGGAAGAAACAGAGGTAACGACCTGATGAACCTAGATACCCAATACATGGGGCTGGCATTGAAGTCACCGCTAGTAGCTTCCGCCTCCCCTCTCATGCAAGATCTAGACAATATCAAACAGTTTGAAGAAGTGGGCGCATCTGCCGTAGTGTTGCATTCACTTTACGAAGAAGAAATTCAGCTTGAAAGACAAGCTCTATTCAATCACTTAGATTATGGCACAGAGAGCTTTGCAGAAGCCCTCAGCTATTTTCCTGAACCAGAGACATACTATGCCAAGACAGATGCTTATCTAGCACATATTAGCCAAGCAGTGCAAGCGGTGGATATACCCGTGATTGCTAGTCTGAATGGGTCATCACTAGGTGGCTGGGTCACTTTTGCTAAACGTATGGAAGAGGCAGGCGCTCATGCGATTGAGTTAAATATTTACAACGTCCCAACCGACCCCATGCAAGCAGGCACAGAAGTTGAGCAGATGACACTTGATATTGTGAAAGCCGTAAAAGAGGCTGTTAACGTACCTGTCGCAGTCAAACTATCACCGTATTTTAGCAATCTGGCTCATATGGCACAGCAACTTGACAGTACTGGTGCGGATGCGCTGGTGTTGTTCAATCGTTTTTATCAACCAGATATTGACCTTGAAACACTTGAACATAATCCAAACATCCTGCTGAGTACGTCCTACGATAGTCGCTTGCCTTTACGCTGGATAGGCATTTTGTATCAGCAACTAAAAGCCGACCTCGCGGCGACGAGTGGTATTCACACAGCTGAAGATGTCATCAAGATGCTGATGGTTGGTGCAAACGTCACGATGATGACTTCTGCGGCGTTGAAATTCGGCATTGGCATCTTCTCGCGTGTGCAAGCGGATGTAGTTCGCTGGATGGAAGACCATGAGTATGAATCTGTCGCTCAGATGCGCGGCAGTATGAGCCAAGCAAATGGTGATAATGCCTCTGAATTAGAACGGGCGCAGTATATGCGCGGTCTGAAAACCTATGTCTTGAAAAGCTAAGGCTAACGGGGCTGGATTACTTGCCTAAGTAATCCAGCCCCATATGGAACTGATGATAACTGTGTAGCTCAAAAAAGAAGGTAAACAGATGCATGAATTATCAATCGCATATAACATCGTGACCACAGCAGAACAAGCCGCACACGATGCAGGTATTGACAGCGTTAATATTGTTCATTTGCGTTTGGGGGCATTGTCGGGAGTTGTAAAAGAGGCTTTGCTTTTTGGTTATGACATTGCAACCGAAAATACCTGTCTTGAAGGCTCAACCCTCCAGATTGAAGATGTGCCTGTCACCATCTATTGTGCAAATTGTGAGCAAGAACAGGTTTTGCACAACACTCAGGCATTTCGTTGTCCAATCTGTAACATGCTCACAGGAGATATTCGTCAAGGAAAAGAACTAGAAATTGTATCTCTGGAAGTTAATGGTGATGAAACCACGTATTCTTGAAATTCGTAAAGGCGTCTTAGAAAAAAACAATGGTCTAGCAACTAATTTACGACAACGTTTTCGCAATGCGGGTGTGCTGGTGCTCAACCTTGTGTCGAGTCCTGGAACAGGTAAAACTGCGTTACTAGAACTGACACTCGCACAACTTCTCGCACAGGGTTATCAAGCCGCCGCACTCGTCGGAGATTTAGCAACAGAAAACGATGCCAAACGGTTAGTGCGTAGTGGTGCGCCTGTGCGTCAAATCGTAACAGGTGGGAACTGCCACCTTGAAGCAGATATGATTAGCAATCATTTAGACGATTGGAAGATCGACCTCGAGGCGCTCGATTTCCTGTTTATAGAAAATGTTGGGAATCTCGTTTGTCCAACACACTATGATTTAGGTGAAGATATCCGTGTTGTCTTACTCTCTGTCACAGAGGGCGAGGATAAGCCCCTCAAGTATCCACCGATGTTCAACTCAGCAGATATTGCAATCATCACAAAATTAGATATTGCAGATGCCGTTGAGTTTGAACGTGACCTCGCTATCGCCAATATCCAGAATGTCTCTCCTAACATAACTATCTTGGAAACATCTGCTAAAAAAGGAACAGGTATGGCAAAGTGGCTCACCTATCTCATAAAAGCAAAACAGCAGATGCAAACGGTCAGTGAGTGTTAATCATGACAACCTACTCAGTGTCTAACGAGTTAGTGCGGTCTCGTCTATTTGTACGGGGAGTGGTGCAGGGTGTCGGCTTTCGCCCTCATGTATATGGTTTAGCCTTAAAGCACGGTTTAACGGGCTTTGTAGGCAATGATAGCGAGGGGGTCTTCATCGAGCTTGAGGGGTGTCCTACATCTATTCATGCATTTTCGACTGAGCTACAGAACAACCCACCGCCTCTCGCCCATATCGATAGCATCTATACATCTGAGCTTGACGTACAAGATAGCATCGAATTTTGTATTGTGGAGAGCCAAGCACATGCCGGAGGAAATACCCTCATTTCACCTGACTTGTGTATCTGCGACGATTGCTTACATGAGATGCAAAATCCACAAAATCGCCGTTTTCGCTATCCATTCATCAATTGTACGAACTGTGGTCCACGTTTTACTATCATCAAAGATGTCCCTTATGACCGTCCAATGACGACTATGGCTGATTTCACGATGTGCGAAGCCTGTATCGCTGAGTACAACGACCCGCTAAACCGACGATTCCATGCCCAACCCAATGCCTGCCCGGACTGCGGACCACAGGTCACGTTATCCTACGATGATGTGTGCATATCGGGCGATGATGCCATCCAACAAACGCTGTCACTGATTGAGGCGGGCAAAATCCTTGCTGTCAAAGGGGTTGGAGGCTTTCACCTTGTGTGTGATGCAATGAATAATGAGGCAATTGCTCTGTTGCGCCAACGCAAAAGACGCGCCGCCAAACCATTTGCCATTATGGTGCGTGATGTTGAGATGGCACATGAGCTTGCACATATCGATCAACATGAAGCACATCAGCTAACTAGCCTCGAACGTCCTATCGTTCTCTTGCGTAAAATACAAAGCAAGCTATCCGATAGTGTAGCACCCAACAATCCCTACATTGGTGTGATGTTACCCTATACGCCCCTCCATTACCTACTCTGTGACCGTCCATTGGTGATGACGTCTGCAAATTATTCAACTGAACCCATTATCAAAGATAATGAGTTAGCATTGACTAAACTAGCAAGCGTTGCAGATGCGTTTTTGCTTCATAATCGTGAAATACACGTTCATTGTGATGATTCAGTCATCCGTATCGTAGACAATGCTGAATACCCGATTCGCAGGTCGCGTGGCTTTGCACCGTTTCCCGTCAAACTGCCCTTTTCTGTGCCACATATAATGGCTGTGGGGGGTGAATTAAAGAGTACATTTTGCCTGACAAAAGATGACAATGCCTTCATGAGTCAGCATATCGGGGATATGGAAAACCTTGAAGCCTTGCAGGCATTCGAGCGTGCCTACCAGCACATGAGCGCCATTTATTGCATGACACCTCAAATGATTGTGTGCGATAAACATCCACGTTATCTATCTACAAAATGGGCAGAGACTTTTGCAAAAGAGCGCGATGTTACATTGGTGAAAGTTCAACATCATCACGCACATATCGCCTCCGTGATGGCTGAAAATGGTTTACAGACACCTGTTATTGGCTTTAGCTACGATGGCACAGGTTACGGTGATGATGGCGCGATATGGGGTAGCGAAGTCATGATTGCTGATTATAAAGAATACAAGCGCATCGCCCACCTTCCCTACATGCCACTTGCAGGAGGCGATAAAGCTATCAAGAATCCTTATCGGCTGGCGTTAGCTTATTTATGGGCAAATAATATAAAGTGGGACGCGGGTCTACCTCCCGTTCAGTATGCCAGTGATATTGAACAAGGTATCTTGAAAAAACAACTAGAACGCAATCTCAATGTCATACAAACGAGTAGTATGGGTCGCTTATTCGATGTCGTGGCTAGTCTTATCGGTATCCGACAATCTATCTCCTACGAAGGGCAAGCAGCTATCGAGATGGAAGCTCATGCCTCTGAAACACAAAGTTGCTACCAATTTCATTCTTTACGCGCCTTACTTATTGGCATCATCGAAGATATGAAGAACATGACATCTGTCCATGAAATAGCTGGTAAATTTCACAATACAATTATGCAAAACATCGTTACATTGAGCATAGAAAGTCGTAATCAGTACGGTATCTCGCAAGTTGCACTGAGTGGCGGCGTTTTTCAGAACATGTTGCTTCTAAAAGCAACGATACAACAATTGCAAGCACATGATTTTGATGTTTTCATTCACAAGCAAGTGCCAGCTAACGATGGTGGGTTAGCACTCGGACAAGCAATGATCGCCAGTTGTAGATCAAAGGGAGAAAACGAATGTGTTTAGGTGTTCCTGGACAAATTATAGAGATTTACACAGCCAATGATATAAATATGGGAAAAGTCGATTTTGGCGGTATCGTGAAAGAAGTCTGCCTCGATTTTGTACCTGATATACAAATTGGTGACTACGCTATCGTCCATGTAGGCTTTGCTATTACTCAGTTAGATGAGGCGTCTGCAAAAGAAACGCTCGCGTTATTTGAAGATATGGGTATTCTCGAAGAGGAACTCAATAGCGACTCAGAGCAAGCAATCCCAGAAAACGTACTATCCAACCATAAGGATGCTCATCCATGAAATATCTAGACGAGTTCCGCAACCCAGATTTAGCAAAGAAGTTATTAGATGACATCCATACTATTACTACAAACCAATGGGCAATCATGGAAGTTTGTGGTGGACAAACACACAGTATAATACGCAACGGCATCGACCAGTTATTGCCCTCCAATATCGAACTGATTCATGGTCCAGGATGCCCTGTTTGTGTGACCCCTTTAGCGATGATTGACAAAGCACTTGCCATCGCAGCACGTCCAAATGTCATATTTTGCTCGTTTGGGGATATGTTGCGCGTGCCGGGCAGTGGCAAAGATCTATTCACTATCAAAAGTGAAGGGGGCGATATTCGGATTGTGTATTCTCCATTAGATGCTCTCAAAATCGCCCGGCAGAACCCAGATCGAGACGTTGTATTCTTCGGTATCGGGTTCGAGACAACTGCCCCAGCCAATGCAATGGCTGTTGTACAGGCGAAGCGGTTAGGTTTGACCAATTTCTCGATGCTAGTGTCACATGTCTTAGTCCCACCCGCTATAGAAGCTATCATGAATTCTCCAACTACCCGTGTACAAGGTTTCCTCGCGGCCGGACACGTATGTAGTGTGATGGGATATTGGCAATATGAATCACTCGCTAAGAAATACTATGTGCCTATCGTCGTCACAGGGTTTGAACCACTGGATATTCTAGAGGGTATTCGTAAAACAGTCTTACAATTAGAAGAAGGGCGTGCCGATGTAGAGAATGCGTATGCACGCGCATCCTGCAGAGACGGCAATGTCTCCGCACAGAAGATGTTAAAAGACGTCTTTGAAGTAACTGATCGAAAGTGGCGGGGTATCGGCGAGATTCCGCAAAGTGGTTGGCGTTTGAAAGCAACCTATCGTGAATTTGATGCCGCTGAAAAATACGATGTGAGCGCAATCCAAACGGAAGAACCATTACTGTGTCGTAGTGGGGATGTATTGCAAGGACATCTCAAGCCGAATGAATGCCCTGCATTTGGTAAATCATGCACACCGCGTAAGCCACTAGGGGCAACTATGGTGAGCAGTGAAGGAGCATGTGCAGCGTATTATCAATACGGACGTTTTGTTTCACTGGAGAATATCGGATGACGCAAGATAAGCCATCATCAGAAATTGACGGTTGGACATGCCCTCTCCCATTACGCGACTACCCCAATATCATATTGGGACATGGGGGCGGTGGTAAATTATCACAGGAGCTTGTTGAGCATCTATTTCTACCAACATTTCAAAATGATATATTAGACAGCTTGGGAGATGCCTGTGTACTCAACATTGCCGGACAGCATCTCGCTCTATCCACAGATTCGTTTGTCGTCCAACCTCTTTTCTTTCCAGGCGGAAGCATAGGTGATTTAGCCATCAATGGCACAGTCAACGATATTGCCATGAGTGGCGCACAGCCCCGCTATCTGACGGCTAGTTTCATTATCGAAGAAGGCTTACCCTTATCGACACTCGGTAGCATTGTCGAATGTATGGGACAAGCCGCCCGCGAAGCAGGGGTTCAACTCGTTACAGGTGATACAAAAGTCGTTGATAAAGGGCATGGGGATGGGATTTATATAAATACCAGCGGTATAGGTATCATTCCTCCGCAGGTAAATATCGCAGCACAAAATGCAAAAGTTGGCGATGTCGTTATCGTGAGTGGTACACTTGGCGATCATGGTATGGCAATCATGAGCGTGCGTGAAGGGCTTGCATTTGAGACTTTGATTAAATCTGATTCTGCCCCCCTCAATGGCTTAGTTGCCGCAATGCTAAATGTCACCAAGGACATTCATGTTTTACGTGACCCGACGCGAGGTGGCGTTGCCTCCACACTGAATGAAATTGCGAAAGTCGCCAATGTAGGCATTGCGCTTGAAGAACAGACCTTACCTGTTAATCCGGCAGTGAAATCAGCTTGTGAACTACTGGGCATGGATCCAATTTATGTTGCCAACGAAGGTAAATTAATAGCCATCGTCCCTCCTGATGTTGCTGATGCTTTACTGAAAGCTATGAAGAAGCATCCATATGGGCAGCAAGCAACGATAATAGGCGAAGTCGTCGCAGAGCACCCAGGAATGGTAGTTGCCAGAACAGGTATTGGTGGCACGCGTGTTGTGGATATGCAAATTGGAAGCCAATTACCGCGCATCTGTTGATACCGCGTTCAGTATGGATTTTTGTAGGGTATAGTTGTGTTTGCGCCCGAAATTATGAATAATATTTCTCAAAAATTTATCAGATGGCATCCGTTTGTTTTGCATTATCCAGAAGATTCTCAATAGCGTGGATAGCCTCCGGTAGCGCGTTACGAATCATCTCTGATAGTCCTGTGCCTGCCTCCCATTGTTGCCCCACAAGACTAACGAGCGTCACAGGGGGGACATTATCGTATAGCACTGATACAGCTGTAATAAGTACAGCGGGTATCATATGGTGTTCGAGGGTGTGTGTCGCGGTGCGTGAAGGCGTAATGGTGCGGATTGTCAACGCGCCTGCTTCGCCGTTGAGGGCGGCATCAACCAGAATGACTTGTGATGCGTGTGCGATGTCTTCGGCAAGGTCGAGGGTTAATTGCTGGCAACACATGAGCGTTGCCAGTGTGGGGTCTAGTTCTGCTTTTAACTGCGTGACGATGACATGCCCGAACGCATCATCGCCACGTAACGGATTCCCATAGCCAATAATCAATGGCTTTGCATCCTGTTTATCGTTGGATTTCATCGTAAACTTCATCATCAGGTCCGATGAGTGTTACTTGCAAGGGCATCGAATCCCATGCGTGTGTGGAGCAACTCAAGCAGGGGTCGAAAGCACGTATAACCGCTTCCACACGATTCAGGACCCCTTCTGTGAGCTTCTTGCCATCGATATAATGACAGGCGGCTTGCCCGATACCTTTATTCATGGCGAGGTTGTTATGCGTCGTCGCTACTTGTAAATTAGCGCCCGTTATCATGCCGTAGTCATCAACTTCGTACTGATGGATGAGCGTGCCGCGTGGCGCTTCGGTGACACCGACACCAATTTCCTTATTGGCTTCTGCCCGCGCCCGCACCCGTTTTTTCATCACGTTAGGGTCATCAAGTAAGCGTTCTATCATTTCGACAGAATGCAAGCACTCAATCAAGCGTGCCAGATGATAATTGAAGGAACTCAAGTGATTACGCGAACGAAAATCTGCGAGTTCTTTATCTGCGAGCGGTGTGCCTGTGTTGCTCACGGTGTTCAGGCGTGCCAATGGACCCACACGGTAGATGCCATCAGGATAGCCCTGTGGTTTGAAATACGGGAACTTGAGATATGACCACGGCTCAACCGCTTCCCCTAGATAGTCTTCAAAATCTTCACGCGGGAAATCGGCAACCGTAGCGCCATTTTCATCGACCATGCGCAAACGCCCACGGTACAATTCCAGTACATCCTCATGCTCATTGACGAGTGACAAGAATAGCGAAGGGAAGTGTCCAAAGGTGTTGACTTCTTCTTCAAAATCTTCAAGGGAGCGGATGAACCACTCAATAGTACGCTGAACGATGCTGTAGGCTTCTGGCAACATCTCGCGGATTTCTTTAGCCGCGTCTTCGCTCAGAGGTTCGGTGACGCCACCCGCGACAATCCAATCAGGATGGATGCGTTTGCTCGCTAACAATTCAATGACCCGTTGCCCAAAACGGCGCAGACGAATACCATCGCGTGCGATTTCAGGATGGCTAGACATCAAACCGAATATACTGCGTTTTGCCGGGTCACTTTCCAGACCGAGCAAAATATCAGGCGAACCCAAATGGAAGAATGCCAGCGCATGTGATTGAATCACCGACGCATAATTGACAATTTTGCGAAGTGTGGCGGCTGTCCCGACCACGCGCACAGACATGATGTCTTCACAGGCTTGTGCGGATGCCAGCATATGGCTAATCGTACAAATGCCACAGATACGCCCCATCAAGGCTGGCATCTCATAAAATGGACGCCCAATTGCGATTTTCTCAAAGCCACGATATTGCGTGACATGGAAACGCGCTTCGTCTACCTTGCCAGCTTCGTCTAACTTGAGTGTGATTTTTGAATGCCCCTCAATACGAGTTACAGGGTCAATCGTGATAATTTTTTGCGCCATCGTGTTGTCTCCTTATACCCCACGTCGCGTGATTGTCGTTAAGTCAGGTTTGCGCCCAGCCGCCAATTCTGAAATTACGTAGTAAATCGTATCGGCTGAAGGCGGACACCCTTGCACAAAGACATCTACCGGCACAACCTCATGGATAGGCACAACTTTGGGCAACAAAGCAGGCACGACTTCATCAGGATGCAAAGGATTTGTACTCGCTGTCGTGATATATGCCGCGTCGAGAACCTCTTCCGGCTTGAACTGATTGCGCATCGTCGGAATATTGCCACTCACCGCACAATCCCCCAGTGCAACGATGATGTCTGTATGCTTACGAATCATCTGGATTTTGTGCAAATCTTCTTCACTACTGATTGCGCCTTCCAGAATAGCGACATCCACTTGTTCAGGATAATCTTTGCGGTCAACCAATGGACTCCAGACAACTTCAATCACCTCCGAGAGTTCGATGAGGCGTTCGTCCAAATCCATCAGCGACATATGGCATCCTGAACAGCCATCAAGCCACGTGGTGGCAACGGTTACTTTCTTGCTCATGTGTTTACCTTTCGCATTTTGGTGATGTAGTCAAGGAAATGGGTATTCTTGACCATTTCGCCTGTTGTTTTGCCTTTTTCGACAATCGCGCCTGTCGGGCAAGCATTCACACATTTGCCACAACTAGAACAGGTCACGGATTCACCCCAAGGGGTATTGAAATCACTGATGATTTCGCAATTGATACCCCGTCCCATCACATCCCAATTGTGCGCTCCTTCTACTTCGGCACACACGCGCACGCAACGGGTACATAACACACAGCGATTCATATCCAGCACAAACAGATCATGGGTCATATCTACGCGTGTGGAAGTTTGGATGACAGGGAAACGGACTTCTTCAACCTCAAATTCGACTGATAAATCTTGTAATTCACAATTACCATTCGACACACACATGGAACAGACATGATTACCTGTTGCAAAGAGCATCTCGATAATCATCTTGCGATATTTCTGCAAACGCTCAGAGTTGGTACTAATTTTCATGCCTTCTTCAATGTAGGTTGCACAAGCAGGCACAAGCGATTTCCAACCCTCAACTTCTACGAGGCATAAGCGACACGCGCCCGGAATAGAGAGTCCATCCAATTGGCACAGAGTCGGGATGTGGATGCCATTATCACGGGCAACTTGTAAGACCGTTTCGTTTTCGTGTGCGCCTACATCTTGCCCATTAATCTGTAATGTCTTGACCTTTGATCGTCTTGGTAAGGTCATTGCTTGCGCTCCTTTCAGTCCGCGACTGCGCCTGATAAATCAGGAATCAATGCCTGATATTCGTCTTCAAAATAGCGTAGGGTGCTGATAATCGGATTCGGTGCCGCACGTCCAAGCCCACATAGCGAGGTTTCTTGGCACAATTCGCTGATGTCGCGCAACAAGTCCAAATCTTCTGATTGTCCTTGACCGTTGATGATGCGTGATAACAAATCATACATTTGGCGTGTGCCAACCCGACACGGAATGCACTTGCCGCAGGACTCAATCATGCTAAATTCCATGAAGAAACGGGCGACTTCCACCATCGAACTCGTCTCATCCATGACTATCATGCCACCTGACCCCATGAATGAACCGACTTCACGCAGGGATTCATAATCAACGGGCATATCTAAGTATGCTTCTGGAACACAACCGCCGGATGGTCCACCCGTTTGTACAGCTTTGAATGCTCTACCTTCAGGCAAACCGCCCCCAATCTCGAATACAATTTCACGCAGCGTAATGCCCATTGGCACTTCGATTAAGCCAGTATTTTTGATTTGTCCGGCGAGCGCAAAGACTTTCGTGCCTTTACTGCCTTCTGTACCGATGCCTGCATACCATGCGCCGCCTTTGTCGATGATAGGCGCGATATTCGCTAAGGTTTCCACGTTGTTGATGAGGGTGGGCTTGCCCCATAAACCTTGTTCGGCTGGGTATGGTGGGCGCGGACTTGGTAAACCACGATTGCCTTCAATAGACGCGATTAAGGCTGTCTCTTCACCACAGACAAATGTGCCTGCGCCCAAACGCAACTCAATATCAAAATCAAACGGTGAACCGAATATCTGATGCCCTAGTACCCCCGCGCGTTTTGCAAGCCGAATCGCCACGGTCAGGCGGTCAATCGCAAGCGGATACTCTGCCCGTACATAAATATAGCCTTTGCTCGCGCCGACAGCATATGCTGCGATTGCCATCCCCTCTAAAACGCGATGGGGGTCACTTTCCAAGACACTACGATCCATGAACGCACCAGGGTCACCCTCATCGGCGTTACAAATCACATATTTCATATCTGATTCTGCTTTGGCAACCGTCCGCCACTTCAAGCCAGAGGGATACCCCCCACCACCGCGCCCGCGCAAGCCACTCGTCACGATTTCGTCAATGACTTGGGAGGGGGTCATTTCCGTAATGGCTTTGTACATCGCTTGATAACCACCAACGGCGATGTAGTCACGGATTTCATCGGGGTCTATCAAACCCGAATGCTCTAATACGATTCGTTGTTGGCGTTGAAAAAATGGCACATTTTGATCGAGTATCAAACGATCAATAGGCTCTGTATTTAAACTAGCTAACACATCTGGCACATCATCTACTCTTACATGGCGATACATCGTATCTGAAGAACTCACATGCACGAGAGGACCAGCCGCGCACAAACCATTACAGCCAACGCCCTTCACTAAAATGTCATCTTCGAGGGCTTGTTCTGTCACTTCATCTTCAAGCGCTTCGCGGACAGCCGGACTATTTTGTGAGACACAACCCGTCCCTTGGCAGACCCGCAGACAATGCTTAAAACCTGCTTCTTCTGCTTTAACCTTCTCGGTAAGGGCTGCTAAATCATCAAAGGTTTCAATAGTAATATTCTCGCGCCGCCTTCTCTTAGCCATCTGCTAACCACCTTTCAAACGTCTCCTTGAGCGTATCCAGTTCTAAATCGCCAATAACTTCTCCATCAAAAACTGCAACAGGGGCTAAGCCACATGCGCCAATGCACCGCACTGTCATGACAGATATTTCATCACCACTTGTTGTTTCACCATCACGCAAATCATAGTCTTCTTCTAATAAGCGCATGACTTTATCTGTGCCTTTGATGTAACAAGCTGTTCCTGTACAGACAGCACAGGTATGCTTGCCAGCCGGCTTCATGGTGAAGTAATGATAAAACGTCGCTACGCCATAAATTTGACTGGGCGAAACAGGTAATTTTTCGGCAACAAAGCGGAGCAAATCATCATCTAAGAAACCAAATGTGGTTTGCACAGTGTGGAGCGTTTCTACCAGCGCATCAGGACGATAACCATTCCTGCGCATAGTTGCTTCAACGAGTTTGAAGCGTTTGTCGCTTCGATCATATACAGTAGTAGATTCAGGCATTTGAGGGTGTCTCCTTTGTAGTCTATGACTGTCAACTCAAGTACCTCTCTTAGCATGTTAGCACTTTGCCCGCCTCACTCGCGCTGTCATTCAGCATGATTCCTATGTGTGTAATGTCATCTTGCAATTGCGCCAGCTTTGACCGTGAAAGAGCCTCTATTTTGCTTAGATATAGCTTGTGATAAACGTCACTACTGCCTCTTTACAAATGTTACTGTTGAGTGTTTTTTGAAAGGACTACCCTATATTTAGATGAAGCAAACGAAATTAATGAGTCTAATGATGGCAATCACGCAATTTTTCAGGTGGTTGAACGTATCTAAACCAACAGCGCAACCCACAGAGAAGGCATCGTTTTACCAATCCATCTATCCTGAATCAGTGCGCTATGCCTTGCAATATAAAGGTGCGGAAATGGGACGCGCAGAAATACGGTCACTGCTTACGTCTTGGTACTTGGAAGCCGTTTATTTAGTGGTGAAGGCACTCGTTTTTGACAGAGACATCCAGCGCCAATTTCTCGAAGACTTGACACGCTTGTACTACCGCGTTGATTGGACAGTAGATGAACTCAAAGCATTATTAGAGCAATACATCACACGCATTCCTGAAGATATGACTGTCACAGGTACGAAATTGGCGCAACTCAGTCGTTCGGGAAATAGCCAATTATTGGATGAGTGGCGAAACCTTGCGGAAAACCTTCTTGCCGAAAAACCAGATGCCCTACCCTGCATCATCGCGCATACGCCCATCTATGGTTATCACCATTTCATCAAAGCCTATCGGGATAGTCAGCAAACACGGCTGTATCTGTTGATGCCAGGGTGGATGCTTAACCCTGATGAAACCGAAATGGGTTATGAAATCACCTTATCAAACCCACCCACTGTCACACTACAGGTCAAAAAAGAGTGCTTGTACGGTACATGGACGTGTGATGGCGTCGATTGCAAGCTGAAGCAACATTTTTGCAAAGAAGCGATTTTCATTGATGACACCATCAATAGCGGTAAAACCGTCGGCAAATTGCAATCGTTCTGGCTCTCAAAATATGGCTTAAATATGCCATTAGACCGTGTACGGGTAATTACCAATTTACGTAAGAACCCAAGTGCGGTGAAACATACTTAATTTTCTTACATGTCGTAGGAATCATTTTCGCAATCAAGCTAGCAATAAATACAGAGGGGATATACCATGACCAACTTAGATGTACTGCAAGCACCCAACCAAATGGTCGCCAATGACCGTTGGGTTTACCTATTTAGTGATGTCGCTGCTGCAGAAGTTGCAGTCGGTGGCGATTGGGAAGCGGTACGCTCTTTACTCGGTGGCAAAGGCGCCAATCTGGGCGAGATGACCCGCATCGGCATTCCCGTACCACCCGGATTCACGATTACTACCGAAGCCTGCAATACCTTCCTTGCTAATGAGGAAACCTTTCCTGCCAACATGTGGGAACAGGTGTTGGATAGTCTGGACGCTATCGAAGACCAACTTGGCAAAACCTTTGGGGATGTGACCAATCCTTTGCTCCTCTCCGTCCGCTCTGGTGCAAAATTCTCTATGCCTGGCATGATGGATACCATTCTCAATCTTGGTATGAATGATGAGGTTGCTACCGCTATGGTGCGTTTGACGAATGACGAAACGTTTGTCTATAACGCTTATCGTCGCCTTGTCCAACTCTTCGGCTCGATTGTGATGGGCATCGAAGATGAAGCATTTGAAGATTACCTAACCGCCATCAAGAAAAAACGCAACTACAAATTAGACACCGAATTGACAGCTGAAGACTGGAAAGAGGTTCTCGCTGAGTTCAAACGGGTCTATCAAAATGCTGTTGGCGACCCATTCCCCGCCGACCCATACGACCAACTCAGATTAGCGATTCAATCTGTTTTCAAATCATGGAATGGCAAGCGGGCGATAGATTATCGTAATGCAGCAGGTATCTCGCATACACTAGGTACAGGCGTTAACGTACAGACGATGGTCTTCGGCAATATGGGCGAAGGCTCTGGTACGGGCGTCGCTTTCACACGTAACCCATCCACAGGTGAAAACGTGCTGTTTGGTGATTATCTCATCAATGCGCAGGGTGAAGATGTAGTAGCAGGTATCCGTACTCCAGAACCCATCGCCAAATTGAACGATGTCATGCCAGAAATCTATGCAGAATTTGTGGATATTGGGGATCGTCTCGAAGACCACTACAAAGAAATGCAAGATGTGGAATTCACTATTGAGCGTGGCAAATTATGGATGCTCCAAACCCGCGATGGCAAACGTACTGCACGTGCCGCCATCCGTATCGCTGTCGAGATGGCAGAAGACGAGGTTATCACACGGCAACAAGCCGTTCTGCGTGTATCACCTGCACAAGTATCGCAACTTCTACACCCGCAATTCGATGAAGCCGTGAAAACACGTGCTGCATCAGAAGGGAAACGTATCGCTACTGGTGTGAATGCGTCGCCAGGGGCAGCAGTTGGTGTCGTCGCTTTTGATGCTGACCTCGCAGAAAAATGGGGAAAAGCGGGCAAAAGCGTGATTATGGTACGTCCAGAAACCAAACCCGATGATGTGCATGGGATGCTCGCCGCTAAAGGTATCCTGACTAATCGCGGTGGTGCGACCAGTCATGCGGCTGTGGTCGCTCGTCAGTTCGGTGTACCCTGTGTTTGTGGCGCAGAAGAACTCGAAATTGACATCAAAGCACGTCGTTTGAGTGTCGGTGATATTATCGTGCGTGAAGGCGATACCCTCTCGATTGATGGGGGCGCAGGTGAGGTTTACTTGGGCGAAATCCCAACCGTTGAACCTGACTTTGAACACGAAAATTACCTACAGAAATTACTCGGCTGGGCAGACCAGTTCCGTAAGCTCGATGTCTATGCCAATGCAGATTATCCAACCGATGCACGCCGCGCTCGTAGCTATGGCGCACGCGGTATCGGCTTATGCCGCACGGAGCATATGTTCTTCCAAGAAGAACGCTTGCCTATCGTACAACGCATGATTTTATCAGAACCAGGCAGTGAAGAAGAAGCTCGTGAACTCGCAAAACTGTTACACTTCCAACATGACGATTTCTACGGCATTTTCCGTGCGATGGAAGGTCTGCCTGTTATCATTCGTCTGATTGACCCACCACTGCATGAGTTCATGCCCGACCACGAACAACTAGCGATGCGTGCGACAGGCTTGCGCATTCTAGGTGATCGTCCAAATGAACTAACACGCATTGAAGAGATGATGAAAGCTGTTGAAGGTCTGCAAGAATTCAACCCGATGCTTGGTTTCCGTGGAGCGCGTATCGGTGTTGTACGACCAGCTATCAATGCGATGCAAGTGCGGGCTATTTTTGAAGCTGCCTGCCAACTGGCACACGAAGGTCTAGCAATCAAACCAGAAATCATGATTCCATTGGCGAGCCACACGAACGAAGTAAAAGCTGTCAAAGCACTTATTGACGACATCGCCAACGAAGTGATGACTGAAACCAATTGCAGTATCGAATACAAAGTCGGTACGATGATTGAACTACCACGCGCCGCTATCACGGCTGATAAGATTGCAGAAGACGCAGAGTTCTTCTCCTTTGGTACAAATGACCTGACGCAAACAACATTTGGCATCAGCCGCGACGACGCCGAATCAAAATTCCTGCTGGAATATGTGGAACAAGGTATCCTGGCCGAAAATCCATTCCAAGTGATTGATGAAGAAGGTGTGGGCTATCTGGTAGAAACGGCTGTACGCAAAGGGCGCGCTGTACGCCCCGATATTCATATCGGTATCTGTGGTGAACATGGTGGCGAACCGAAGAGTATCGACTTCTGCCACCGAACTGGCTTGGATTATGTGAGTTGCTCACCATTCCGTGTGCCAATTGCACGCCTTGCAACCGCACACTCTGCTCTACTGAGTGAAAGCTACACAGCGAAATAACGCCTACATTGCAATACAACATATGAAAATAGGGTGCGCATTGCACCCTATTTGCGTTTTAGAAACATCGTAATCTAAACTGGCGCAAGCAAGCGAAACACGTACAAAACATGCTTTCTAGCAATGATACTTTTTGAACTTGCTCATAACCGAGATGCATAGACGCAGTGAAAATGCAAAAGGGATAGCACAATCTTGAATGCTATCCCTCTCATTGATCTCAATGTCTCACCAAGATACCAATAACACGAGGAGATTGGATGAAAGCAAGGTCAATATTCCATCGGCATGAAGGCGTTGTAGTCTTCCACCGTGTCATTATCCAGACAACATTCGATGATTTGATGCCCTAGAGGCTTCAAGTCTGGTTCTAGGAAATCTTGTAGATATTCGCGGACGAAATCGTACTCTACAATTTCGTCCTTCTTCTATTTCAGGTAAGGAAATGGTTATTGCACATAGGAGGAATATAGTTTTGTTATGTGGAATAAGCCATGAGCCACGAGAGGATGATGTCGTGATAGAGACGCTCGATAAGAAGTAAGGGTTGCCGCGAGGGTGTATATGGCTGAGGTCGATATTTCATCAAAAGAAGCCGTTGTTGGTATTGTTCAGGGGTATCAGCCAGAATTGCGGCCCATCGCCGTTTGGGATGCCCTTTGATGGCACGGATTTCGCGTGCATCGGGGAAATACGCATGTACGTTTTTATCCGACAGAGTAACTTTGCCCTGCCGAATGTGGTGCGGGATTCCGTCTACAATGAATCCTATTGTACAGCGACGCCCTGCTGTGCCGAGATAGTGGTACTGATTACGATGATAGACCTCGCCTGTATAGCCTTTTGATCTCAAGCACAGGTGCGATGCAATGCTGTAAGCGTGATAGTCTGATAGGGTATGCACCCAGTATTTTCCGAGTGACTGTAGGTGCTTGTGAGCATATTGGATGAGGTCATCTATCTGCTGAGATGTGATGCCTGCACTGCTCATGCGGGCAACCCATGCGTGTCGGGTATAGTCTTCCTCTCGACGACAAAAAGCGCGTACAACGGTTGGGTACGGGGCAGGACCAACGAGGAGTGCGGCTTGTATTTTGTTGCGGTGATTCGTCACGATGTAACTATGAGACCAGACACCCGGACAGCGACGTGTGTCGTGATGTCGTTTGACATGGCGTATGATCTCATCTTTGCGATGTGGATATGGAAAGTATTGCATCGTCATCGACGCACCTCCCCTAGTCTGTACTGGCGAGTGTGATGTGATCTAGCGCCGGTGTGTTCGTAAGGATGCTATCGAGCGTGATCGGTTCTGAGCGCATCGAGAGTGTGGTTGTGCTGATGTGGGTGTACCATGTTTTGATGTCTTCACGATACATGATTTTGCGGAAGTATTCTGCGGCAACACTGGCGACCAATTGGTTGACCGTGGCGCTTTGGAGCGATAGCTCCAGTAATTCTGCACAGGAGAGTGTTTGTGC
>JBCBKJ010000089.1:0-23392 GCA_038522085.1 Chloroflexota bacterium | reverse complement strand
ACTAAACTATGCGTATGGAGTATTATCGACTGATGGTTAACAATTTAGCAGGCAACTTTGATAAAGACTCCCTTATGTATTTTAGAGAAAAGGAATTTGCTTACAAAGAATTGAAAAGAATATCAGGGCAAGATTTTGGATATGATGTAGAGGCTTAATCTGAATAGTTTAAAAGTAACGAAAGAGGAAAAAATGAGACCTCGTATGCGGTATCATCGACTAATGATTAATATTTTAGCAGGCACATGGGCTGATAGCGAACATCCATTTCATTTTCTCCACCGAGACAAGGAATATGCCTACAACAAACTAAAAAAGATTTCAGGGCAAGACTTTGGATATGATGCTCAGGCGTGGCGTGAGTGGTTTAAAAGTCCCGAAGGCAGGCAACATATGCGGAAACCTCTGAAAAAGTCTTCACTGGACCTCAGCAAATTACTCAATTACACCCGTACTCGTGAAAAGATGCTTCTAAATTTAGAAGGCAAATTTGACAAAGAGTACCCTATATACCAAGACAAGGCATCTGCTCTCGATAAACTAAAAGATTTGTCTGGACAAGATTTTGGATATGATGCTCAGGCGTGGCGTGAGTGGTTTAACAGCCCTGAAGGTGAAAAACAAATGCTAGCTTCTTTGAATGCAGAAAACCAAGAATAGTCAAATCTTCGCTGGCGACTGAAGTCATCAGCTAGTGGGTAGAATACAAGTCTGGCAAAAAGTCATCTTTTACCTTTTCCCTTTGCCCTTTCACCTATCCCACAACAAAAACAGGGATACCATCTGGCATCCCTGCGGAAAAGCTATGTGATTGTGCTACAGCTAACTCAGAACTGAATCTGGCTTGCCATGCTGGCAATAACGGGAACGACAATCCCTGTGATGAGCGTGCCTGCCATTGCCGCGTAGATAGCCATCGTCACTGGCACAGTTGCGCCTGGTGTTTCGCTACCGTCGCCGTCATTGAGGAACATCGCCACCACAACGCGCATATAGTAGAACGCGCTGATAACACTCGTCAGGACGCCGACCACTGCCAGCAGAATCAAATCTGCTTGCACAGCCGCACTGAACACGAGCCACTTACCGAAGAAGCCACCTGTGAGCGGAATCCCCGTCAAGCTGAACATGAATATCGCCATGCCTACTGCCATCACCGGACGACTGTTGAACAAGCCATCAAAGTCGCTGATGTCTGAGCCTGTGTCGTCGCTCTGGTTTTCGACAGCTTGTACAATCGCAAACGCGCCGATATTCGTGAACATGTACGCCAGCAAGTAAATTGCCGCGCCTTGTGCCGCCGCTGTGCTGATGCCTTCTGCGGATTGCACGCCGACTGCAGCGACTGCCATCAGGATATAGCCTGCATGGGCAATCGAACTATACGCCAGCATACGCTTGATATTCGTCTGTGCGAGTGCCATCACATTACCGAGAATCAGGGTTGCACCAGCAATAAATTGCATAGTCAGTACCCATGCGGCGATGTCTGTCTCACCGAGACTGAATCCAGCTAGCCCCGTAATCATGAGACGGAACAGTGCGGCAAAACCACCGATTTTCGCGGCAACACTCATGTATGCCGTGACAGGGGTTGGCGCACCTTCGTATACATCGGGTGTCCACATATGGAACGGCACAGCCGCCACCTTGAAACCCAAGCCAACAACGGTCAGTGCCACACCCGCCAACAACAAGAAGCTCTGTGTGTTGCTACCAATGACAATCTCGCTGATGCTTTCGGCAATCTCTGGCAACATGAAGCTACCTGTTGCGCCGTAAATTAACGCCATACCATAGACCAAAAACGCACTAGAGAACGCGCCGAGAATGAAATATTTGATACCACTTTCCTGTGATTTCAGGATTTGTGGGTCAATATCACCCCGCGAGACTAAGCCCGATGATTGGCTGATATGTTCGGCATCTGTCGCACGGAACGCCGACAAGATGTATAGCGGAATACTCAACACTTCCAGCGCGACAAAAATAACCAGTAAGTTATTCGCCGATACCATGAACATCACCCCAGCCGCCGAAAGCAACAGGAGCGTGTAGTATTCGCCGTGATAGATATTCGCCTTCTTGAGATAATCCGTACTCAGCAACACCGCAAAGAACGCCGTGCCGAGCGTGGCAATATTCAAGAAGCCCGTGAAACCATCCGCCGCAAACATTCCGCCGAAGGCTTCCGTTTCGTCAGGGCTGAAATTGAGCAAGGTCATCACAAACGCGATACTAATGCTCGTCAGCGCGAGGATAGGTGTCCAATCTTTACGCTCATCCGGGAGGAAGAGGTCAACGAGCAGGAGAATCATGACACTGCTCGCTAACCAAATCGCCGGGAGCGCAATGTTCAAATTGAAATCTGCAAGGGTTTGCAGTGTTGGTGCTTCGAACATTATTGCTCCTTATTCGCCGGAGGATTCTTCCGATTCACTTTCAGTTTCTTCGCCTTCGCTTGCCGCGCCTGCTTCTACATCGGCAGCATCTTCTGTGCCAGCTTCTACGTCTTCAGATTCATCTTCTTCTGCATCAGTATCAGCTACGCCAGCGTCTTCAATTTCGCCTTCTGTGTCTACATCTTCATCAGCGAGGTCAGCGTTAAATTCGATGGCTTCGTAGCTTTGGTCAACATGTGCTTCGAGTGCTACCGAGCTTGCGCCCATGTTATCGAAGAAGCCACCTGGTTGGATACCAATCCAAATGCTGACAGCGACCACGACCACGAGTGTCGAAAGTTCTGTCCAGTGCAATTTGAAGGTATCTTCTTCAACGTGTTCTGGCTCTTTCGCATCACCCATGAATACGTGCTGGTACATCTTGAGGATGTATGTTGCCGCAAGGATGACACCGATTGTACCGAACAGCGTCCAGAAGAAGCCGAGATATTCACTACCAACAGAACCAAGCAGAATCGTAAATTCGCCAATAAAGCCGTTCAGACCTGGCAAACCCATCGAACTGAGGGCAATCACCAGCGCGAGGCTACCGAATAGCGGCATCAATTTCCAGATACCCCCATACGCCGCCATCTCTTTGGTGTGATAACGTTCGTACAAGAAGCCCACAATCAAGAACAAGCCACCGGTGCTGATACCGTGATTCACCATCTGCAAGGTTGCACCCTGAATACCTTGTGAATTTAGCGCAAAGATACCGAGTACCACAAAGCCCAAGTGAGATACCGAACTATAAGCAACCAATTTCTTGACATTATCTTGGGCATAGCTGACCCATGCACCATAGAGGATACCAATCACCGCTAACGTACCGATGAGGGGCGCCCATTGGACAGCCTCCACAGGGAACATCTGCAAGTTGAAGCGCACCAGACCATATGTACCCATTTTCAGCAAGACACCCGCTAGGATGACCGAGCCAGCCGTCGGCGCTTGAACATGCGCATCCGGTAGCCAACTGTGGAATGGGAACACAGGCACTTTAATCGCAAAGGCGATGAAGAACGCCGCAAAGAGCAAGCCACCTGTAATCACTGCCGCAGACAATGGACCCGCATCGGTGATGTCATCAGCCACTTCGCCTGTTTCAGCCGCAATCATTGCCGCTTCTGCACTGCCGTAATTCCAGAAACTACGGTCAGCGAGATAGCCATTTTCTTCGTTTACGCGGTTGAACTCTTGTACTTGTGTGATGATACCTGCGTTGTTGCCATCTACCCCATCACCCACTAACGTGAATGAGCCTGTGTAGTTACCAACAAACAGAATCGCAATCAGCATCAAGATAGAGCCAGCCATCGTATACAGGAAGAATTTGACTGCCGCATACACGCGCTGTTCACTACCCCAGATACCGATTAAGAAATACATCGGCACGAGTGTAATTTCCCAGAACACGTAGAAAACAATCAAATCTTGGATGAAGAACACACCGAGCATCGCCCATTCCAGCATGAGTAACAAGCTGTAGTAGAGCTTATGACGTCCGCGTTCTTCAAGCACACCCGCACGGAACGATGCCAGAATCGCAATCGGCATGATGAAGGTCGTCAGGACGACGAGCAAAATGCTCAAGCCATCTACCCCGACATAATATTCGGAGGTGATAGCAATCGAGCCGACATCAATATCGAGCCATGTCCAGCGTTGTACAAATTGCAGACCTGCTTCGGCATTGTTGAAGCCAGCCCACATCACGAGCGAAAGTGCGAACGTAATCATCGAGAAGGCAAAAGCCGTCCATTTGATTGCGTCTTTCTGCTCTTCTTCATCCAAGAAGAGCAGGATGGTGAATCCTACCATTGGTAGGAACAAAATGAGCGTTGTTAGAAATCCATTCATCGAATTCCGTCCCCTTTATGAGCCATTTACCAGCAGTGGAAGCAACATAAGCACAATCACTACGACCACGCCGAGGAAAACGGCGACGGCATACGTGCGTACATACCCTGTTTGGATGCCACGAGAGCGTCCACTGAAGAAACTTATGAGTTTACCAACACCGTTCACGACGGCATCAATCACACCAACATCAATCGGTTTGCTGAGAATTTCAGACACCGCATCATAACCACGTTTGATGACGTTGTTGTGGAAGTAATCATGCCAGAAGTCCCAGTCCAAGGTTTCCGCAAGGAATTTACCAATGCGTTCGTATGGACGTAAGAACAGCGCATGATACAAGTCGTCCGAGTACAAGCGACGGTTTGCCGCGACCCATACCTGACGGGTTGCTGGGTTTTTGTAAAGCGGGTCAACGCCGAGTTCGCCGTGTGCTTCATCACGGTCTTCTACAGCTTTATCGCCCGCGTAGATATTGTGTGCTAAGAAAATTGCCGCACCTGGCAAGGCAATCGATGTTGCAATCGCCATCAACCAATTGAACTTGGGTACTTCGTGTTCAGTGATGCTTGGAATACTACCTTCGAGGAAATGCCCGAATTTATGGTATTCGTTGAACAGCCAATCGAAGATGATTGTGCCTTCTGGTACGTTGATGAAACCAACCCAGAATACAAGCAGTGCGAGAATCACCAATGGAATCGTCATCCATGGGGTGGATTCTGGCGCGTGTGCCGCCGCTTCACTACGGGTTTTGCCGAAGAACACCATCTGAATCTGACGCCACATATAGAATGTGGTGAAGAATGCCGCCACTGTGAGCAGACCAAACACGATTAACGCGCCTGTCGCTTCGATAACAGAGGCATCTGCCGAGAAGGCTTTCAAGAACGCTTCCAGCAAGATTTCGTCTTTCGACCAGAAGCCTGCGAAGAATGGCAGACCCATCAGACCAAACGTACCGACGAGATAAGTCGCAAAGGTAATCGGCATTTTATCTGCCAAGCCACCCATATTGCGCATATCTTGGGCGTCAAATGCGTGTTCATCATCGTGATGCTCATCGTCATGATGGTCGTCATCATGCCCATGATCGTGTTCGTGCAGGTGATGTTCGCCATGTTCGACGCCGTGAATCAAGCTACCACTGCCCAAGAAGAGCAATGCCTTGAACACCGCGTGCGTCACAAGATGGAACATCGCCGCCACATACGCGCCGATACCCACCGCCGCGACCATGAAGCCGAGCTGTGAAATCGTGCTGTATGCGAGTACACGTTTGACATCCCACTGACCGACTGCCGCCAAACCCGCCATAACCGCTGTTAGTGCGCCGATGATAGCAACGACAAAACGCGCTTCTGGCACAAGGTCTAAGAAGACACTCGAACGCACCAGCAAGTAAACGCCCGCCGTGACCATCGTCGCCGCATGCATCAATGCAGAAACAGGTGTTGGACCTGCCATCGCATCTGGCAACCAGACAAACAACGGAATCTGTGCGGATTTACCCGATGCACCGAGCAACAAGAACAGTACAATCGCGCCGATAGCAAAACCAATGTCCACGGTGAATGGTCCCCAGTGTACATCGCGTCCGCGCATGGTGGTGGTATCTGTCAATGGGTCGTATGACCACGGAATCATCTCGTTTTCGCCAAGTGCCATCAAGACTTCCGCTTGGTTGAACATACCCAATTGTGCAGGCATGAAGTTGCTGTTAGAAAGTTCAGCAACGGTAAAGGTTGCGCCGTGATGCCCATCACCATAGCCATCATCGCTACCGTGGTCGTCGCCATGGTCATCAGCCGCCCCAGCTACAGAATGGTCATCATCCTCGCTATGGTCGTCTTCTTCAGCGTCGCCTTCACTGTGGTCAGCATCTTCTTCGCTATGGTCGTCTTCGGTGTCGCTATGGTCAGCGTCTTCTTCGCTATGATCATCTTCAGCGTCTTCATCTGTGCCAACAAGTGCAGAGTCAGCAGGAACACCTACTGGCGTATCCGAATCTTCTGCTACAGATTCGCCGTCGCTGTGGTCGTCGTCTTCGCTGTGACTATCGTCGCTATGATCGTCACCATGACTACCATGATGCGCATCACAGCCATTAGCTGAATAAGCGTCTTCAAATTCTTCTTCTGTTGCTTCTAGCCCACCGTAGCGTTCGTTGTATTCGAGATGGTAGCACACGTTACTGGATTCACCTGGCTTGTAGTAATCAATCGTGCCGAATGTCCAGAATGTGAGGAAGATTGCCATCAGAATACCGAAATCCCCAACACGGTTGAGAATCATCGCTTTACGGGCGGCGTTACTATTTTGCCAGCCTGTTTCGCCTTTCTTATCCCACCAGTAACCGATGAGCAAGAACGAACAGACGCCCACGCCTTCCCAGCCAACGAACATCACCAGCAGGTTGTTACCCGTCACGAGTAGCAACATGAACGCGAGGAACATATTCAGGAACGCGAAGAAGCGCGGTGCTTTTTCGTCACCGTGAATATAACCAATTGAGTATAAATGAATGAGCGAGCCAACACCCGTGATGACGAGGAGCATTGTGCTTGTCAGACCATCCACGCGAAATTCCCATGGAATATCGACAGCAAAATCCAAGGCATCTATGCGTATCCAGCCGTCGAAGAAGAAGGGTTCAACGACCACGCCTGGCGCATGGCTATCGCGTAAGTATGTGAAAATGAGGAACGAAATAATGAAGGTTAGTATTGACGCACCGCTGGCAAGATAGCCTGCTGCGCGTTCCCCCATTTTTGCCCCCCAAAAGAAGTTGATAAACGTCCCAATACTGGGAATGAGTATCAACAAGGGTACGAGTAAAGGAAAAGTTTCCATAAGTGAGCGTGCCTTTCCCGTCTATACAGGGCGGGTGCTTAACCTTCCATCTGGTGCAAATTATCGATATTGATACTGCTCTTATTGCGGAAAATTGCCACAATGAGCGCGAGACCTACCGCAACTTCGGCGGCGGCAACCGTCATGACGAAGAAGACGAACACCTGTCCATCCAAATCGCCCCATTGACGGGCAAATGCCACCAGCGCGAGGTTGCCCGCGTTGAGCATCAATTCAACCGACATGAAAATGATAATGGCATTCTTGCGGAGCAACACGCCCATCGCACCCACGATAAAGAGGACGAGGCTCAGTGTGAAGAATGCTTCTATCGGTACTGAAGTCATAAAATCTGTACTCCTATCTGGTATGCCGTTTAAGCGTCGTCATCGCTTGGTTCGGGCGCATCGAGCTTCGGCGTATCGACAACCACATCGCTACCTGTCTGCTGGCTAATAACGCTGACCAACGGACGGCTAACTTTACGGCGACGGTTGACTGTCGAACGGCGTTTGCTCTGGATACCTTCTGGGCGCGTGAGAACAATCACCCCGACGAGCGCGACCAACAGCAAGAAACCGACCAAATTCACAGGTAACAAGTAGTCAATGAACAGCAGACCACCAATATCGCCTGGTGAACCGAATGGGTCTTGGATATTGAGTTCGCTATCGAAAACTTGTGAGCGATAGTTGCCTTCTGCGTTGGCAGTCGATTCAAAATCGGGCGTCAGAATGAGCGTGCGTTCTGTACCCTCTTCGACATCCAACATCTGACCTGACAAGCCAATAATTTCAAAGTCGCCGTTTATTTCTTGCACAAAGCGCAAATTATAACGACGGTCTGGCAAGGTGAACGCGGCGGCAAGTTCTGCATACCCAATATCAGTAGCGAGAACCGCATCTGTAATTTCGCCATCGGCTACATCCAACTCACGGTCACTGCCCAAATCTACCAGTGAAACAGGTGCATCGACAGCAATGTTCAACACATTGAATGAGGCGACATCTTCTGCCTGTACAGACAGTACGTTCGGTACACCCGCTAACTCAATGAGTTGATCACCTTCTTCGACAGCCGTAAACACTTCGCCACCTTCGAGTGTGAGTGTTTCAGAGAAGACAATAACGCGGTCTGAGCCACGCACTGTTAATTCCCAATCGCCTGAACCGACATCTGCGACACTGAAAAGCTCTTCAAGCGCAAGGTCTTCAACAACAACACGAGCAGGTTCTGCGTCTTCTTCAGCGTCCTCATCCAAAATTTCATCAAAGGTGAAATTTAAAGGTGCAACAGCATCCTCAGCAACCATAATTTGCAAATCATGTGCTAAATCATCGCCATATGCAACAATCGTGAAAACACTATCGGCTTCCAACACAACTGTATCTTCATAGATGACTTCACCATCGGCATCTGCTATCGTGACCGGATAGTCACCAGCGTCCAAACCAAAAAAATTGGTTGTATCGCCGAAGCGTACACCGTCAATAGGTTCGTTTTCGCCTATGGTGATGGTCACGGGGTCAGCCGCGTTTGCCGCGTGGACAAGGCGCACTTGTGGGTCTTCGCCAGGGGCATCTGGTAATGCTAATCCGCCCGAAATGAGGAGCGGTGTCGCCAGCGATACCAACAGTGAAACACCGAGAATTGTCGCGGCGGCTGGTAGCCATTTGAGCGTTTCTGTACCTGTGTCGGAGGTCTGTTCTGCGCCAAGAAGCATGATTACGAATAGGAACAATACCATGATTGCACCTGCGTAAACAGCAATTTGCACCATCGCAATGAAGGGTGCATCCAGCATCAAGAACAGGAGGGCGACACAGCCAAAGTTAAGTATGAGAAATAATGCGCTGTGAACGGCATTTTCTTGGAAAATCATTGCTGCTGCGCTAACTACCGCGATGAGCGCGAGTAGCCCAAACAGAGCCAATTCAAGTCCCATTTACCACTTCCCTATCTGAGTTATTCTAAAACGTCATTTTCTCTATGTACTACCAACAAAAATGTTGCACAGTAACGTACAACTAATCAGGTAAACGCACAGGCGGGAGGGACTGTTTCAGTTACTCGGTGGAATACAGGGTATGATGGTTGATATACGGTTTGCCGTAGGGCATTGTCTGTACATCAAGATGAGACTGACAAAAGCAGTCTTCAGTTAGCGTCGCGTGTATTCACAGGCACAGTTTGACCTCTAAGCATGTACGCAGTCGTACATAAATTTGGAACTATGTGAAGATTAACACAATCAACCCTTTTTTCAAAGGATAGAAACTCATTTTGCGCTCATAATATGTGCGGGTTTGCCAGCATGCAAAAAAACATATTGGTTTGTAGTCTGCGGACAGCATAGATGCTGTCCCTACACTGCGACAGATTCACCTGTAGGGACGCGATCTATCGCGTCCGAAAATATGGCTATCAGCTAATCATCATCATTATCATCAAGTGGAATATCGACCCAGACTTGCTCGCTGACTGTGCCATCAGGATTGAGCAAATAACGTTCTTCGGTGCTTCCATCTTCGTTAAGAACGTAGAAGCCGACCCGCAAGCTGACTGTCTCGGCTGGTAAGTCAATCAGTGCGCCTGTGATTAGTGTATCGCCCGCACACCAATGACGCCCCAAGTAAAATGGCACATCACGCTGACCGATTTTTTCGCCTGTCTCATTGAGAAAATGCACAAAATACTGGTAATTGCCACCGGATGCGTCTAGCACATCCCACTGCAAACGCACGAATGTCTCTGCGAGATAGTAGCCTGTTAGCTGAATGCCGTTGTTATATGCTGGCGCAGTGACAGGGTTCATGGGTGTTTCTTCCCATTGGGGCGCAGACTCGAACGTATAGATGATGTAGGGGTCTTCACCTTCACGGAGCGATATTTCTATCGGGTCATCATGTGTATAGCGTGTGGGAGGTTCGTAATTAGCATTAATCGGGTTGAGAGGCGCAACCACTGCCGCAAAACGCCCAGCCGGAAGCACATCAATCACCCCATCAAGAATCAGTAAATCGCGCACACACTGCGTCTCATTAAAGAGCATCGGCTCCCATATGTAATAATTGCTCTCGTGGGGATTCGCACCGAGCAAAATCACATCGTCGTAATCTTGGAGTATCTCGCGCACTTCCAGCAGATACGAAACAGGCGTCGCTGTCTGCCCTGTTTGCTCATTGACCGTGTAGCTATCCGCACGGAAACTATAGCCTGCCAGCACCGTTGCGCTCTGCGCGATGACAATCACTGTCAGCACACTATAGAGTATCCCGCGTGTTAGTTGCGTCAGAGCTTGGTTGTTCATACGCTGCATGAGTTGCACCATGCCCATCATCCCACAGCCAATCAGCAAGGCAAAGGCAGGCAAAGACGGAATAAAGTAATGGTGATACACACCTGAGCCTGTCCAAATCGGCGCAAACGCAATGATAGTCATACCCGCCCATAGCCACACCAAAAGCGCATAGTGTCGCCAAGTTTTACGCAATAGTAGTATCACACCTATCAGCGCAAATACGACGAAAGCACCCCAGACAGCATCCGACACAAACAAGCTAAATGCGGTATCTGCAAGTTGCCCATTGCGCCCTACCCCACTCACCAAATCAGAAACGAGGCTCAGGACATAATTCAGACGATAGTCAATGCCACCACTGATGATATTGGCAATCATGGACGCTCTATCGGATGCGCCGGCTGGTTGTCCTAGAATCCCCAGCACAAAAGGTATCGTCACGCCGATAGCCAGTATCACACTCGTTATCACTGCACCCCAGCGAATATTTTTGCGCCCTAGCCACAGCAAACAGAGATAAATCGGGAGCAATGTCCACGCAGCAAAATGAATCTGAAAGCCAATGATGAGCAAGGGCAAACATGCAATCTGCGCCCATGTTTTCTTCTGTACAAAACCCTCTAGCCCACACCAGATGCCTAGCAAGATAAACGGCGTGTGGTAATTCTGCGCCCAAATCCGCCGACTATATTCGATAGCATAAGGACTGACGGCATAGACAAGTATCGCAATCGTCGCTACACCAATGCCAAAATACTGATGGGCGATGCGCCACAAGACCGCTAAACCAATGATATTCAGCAAAATGATAAACAGTGCAATGACGACTGGATTGCTACTCAGTGCGAAAAAAGGCGCAAGTACATAGACCGTCATCGGAGAATTAGGCACGCCAGCCGATGACTGAATCCCTAACAAAGGAAATAGCTCACCATTCGCCATCTCCAAGCTGATTTGTGCCAGCCGTGCTTGGTCATAGCGAAAGGTCGTTGTCCCTGCCCCATCAGCAACACGCATCATGAAGCCAAACAACAAAATCAGCACAGGCAACAGCCAGACTGTCATTTTCTTGAGGGATTGTTTTTGGGACATCATCACATCTCGCTTGCGCACTAGAAACTGACAACTGTATACAACAAAAGAGACGCTATCAAGCGCCTCTCAGTTTATCAAGTCTGTGTTGCGGACTGTTTACTCTGGGTCTTCCATTTCTGGAATAGATTTGGTGTAGACACCTGGTTCAACAGCGCGGGGGGTTGCCTCTGCGTCGCCCACTGGCGCGTCAATCAGCATTTGTTTGGTGTAGATTGCATCTCGACGGTCTGTGAAGCTGAGTTCGTGTTCATGCCCAAGCTGAATGGCTTGGGTCGGGCAAGCATCTTCGCAATACCCACAGTAGATACAACGCAACATATTGATTTCGTATGTTTTTGCGTAACGTTCGCCAGGACTATAACGTACTTCGTCGGTGTTTTCTGCGGCTTCCACCCAGATAGCATCTGCTGGACATGCCGCCGCACACAACGAACACCCGATACATTTTTCGAGTCCGTTTTCGTAACGGCGCAGGTGATGACGCCCTTTATAGCGTTTCTGGAAATCACGCACTTGCTCTGGATATTGGAGCGTCACTGGCTCTTCCAGCAAGTGTTTGAACGTGGTCGCAAAGCCTTTGATGATGTTCATGGCGGGGTCGCTCCCATAATTCGATAACTGACAATATAGATAGTTTTGCCCTCACCCTGACTCTCTCATTAGTTGGAGAAACCCTTCAAGGCGAGGTTTATTTCAAGTAGCGGACGGTATGGATGCCGTCCCTACAGTATTTGCTATTTATGTAACTTAATCGCCGCCTTGGTCGCTGGCAACGATAGCGGTTTCGTCCGATTCCGCAGGACCTTCGACAGCTTCGCCAAAGGATTCTAGCCCGTTGATGATGCCGTTGACAATCGCAAAGGGAATCGCAATCAGACCACCCACGAGGTTAAGTGCTGTCCAGCCAATGCTACCACGTTGCTCACCTGTGATGAGTGGGTCGTCGTAAATATCGACTTCTTCCTCTTCTTCATTGCTATCAGCACTGAGGAAAGCGTATCCGCCGAAGACAACCACGATGAAGAAGACTGTCGATACAGCTACATATGCCGTGAAGCTGGTTTCACGCAGAACAACAGCGATGGCTGTCCATGCGACAGAAACGAGTGCTAGTGGCAACAAGACTTTCCAGCCGAGTGCCATCAAGCGGTCATAACGCACACGCGGCAGGGTCGCACGTACCCAGATGAACAATCCTAAGAAGATCGCAATCTTACCGATGAAGAACAATGGACCGAGAATCGGCACATTATCTACTGGAATCAGGTGATAGCCACCGAAGAACATGCTGATAGCGATACCACTCACTGCAATCATGCCCATGTATTCTGCCATCATGAAGATAGCAAATTTCATACCACTGTACTCGGTCATATACCCAGCCGTGAGTTCCTGCTCTGCTTCTGTGAGGTCGAACGGCGCACGGCTCACTTCTGCGAATAGTGCAATCACGAGAATACCTGCCGCCAGTGGGTTCTGGAATACAAACCATTCCCAAGGCCATTGCTGAGCGTCCACGATATCTACTAAGCTCATGCTACCGACAATCATCACAGGTACAGCCAACGCCAAACCCATGCTCAATTCGTAGCTAATCATCTGTGCAGAGGCACGCAAACCACCGAGCATCGCGTATTTGTTATTACTCGACCAGCCTGCCAATACCATGCCGTAGGTAGCCAAACTGGTAATCGCCAAGAGATACAGCACAGCGACATTCACATCAGCAATCACCAAAGGCAATTCAAGCCACTGTCCATTGAACCACGGCACGAGAATATCAGGACCGAAAGGCATGACAGCGAACAGAATAATCACTGGCACGGCTTTTAGCACAGGTGCAAGATAGTAAACAGGTTTATCCACTTTCTCAGGGATAATATCTTCTTTAAAAATCAGCTTCACAGCATCCGCGAGGGGTTGCAAGAACCCACCTGGACCCGTGCGGTTTGGACCCACACGTTGTTGCAAACGCGCCAACAAGACACGTTCGAGCAAGGTGGTATATGCGAAGCCCGTCAGTACCACAAATACAATCAGCAACGAGAGGATAGTAGGCCATGCCACTGAACACACGCCCGTACACTGAATGATTGCGGATGGTTGAATCTCAAACATAGGTCATCCTTTACTGTAGAACAGGTGTCGATGTTTTGACCACTGTGCCTGTCGTCGGCGTGAGTGGTGTCGGTTCATCGGTGAGATGGCGTGGCAAGTACACTGCCCCTGCGCTAACGTCATCGCTCACACTTGCACGCACGACCACGCTATTTGCTCCAAATGATATTTCGACACTATCGCCATCGGCAATACCGATTTTATCAGCGTCCGATGCGTTAAGCAGTGCGAAAGGCGCAGCAACACGCGGATGCACAAGCAAAGTCTCCGCGAATTTTGTCTCGCGGTTATAAAGGCGCGTCAATGGCACGATGACCATTTCATCACCCGACCCTTGTAGGGCTTTCGGTGCTTTCACATCGCTGGTGGATGCGTTGCCAGAAAGTGCAATTTGCATCCCGACCCCACCATTATTCTGGTACGCCGTGCCGCCATAGTATTTATCTTCACCACCCACATCTGGGAATTGGCGCTCGACACGCGAAAGTGCTTTATAGCGCATGCCCTCGAATGCTTCCACATTTTTGCTGATGTCGAGCATGACAGCCGCCGCGCTCAATTTTGCGCGTCCCTGTCCGAGCAGTTGACGCAGATTAGCAATTGCTTTCCATGCGGGAAGCGCCTCGCCCATCGGACCTTGTGCGGTGTAGAAACGTTGTACGCGACGTTCGCCGTTTGTGAATGTGCCATCGCGTTCTGCGAAGCTCTGAATTGCCAGCGCGATATTTGCGGCACTTGCGGTTGCATCTGGGAACAGCGTCAAGCTGATGACCGTTTCGACAGCATCCAGCCATTCACCAGCGAAGGGGTCATCGCCACGCGGGTCAGCATCGAGCGTAATCAGCACTTTTGGCGGATTCGCCATGATGTCTTGCGTAGTTTCCGGTGTATAGCCGAGATAGTAAGCACCCATCGCGTTTGCACCATGTAATGGCACGAGCAAGCCGGAATTTTCTTTGCCAGCGTGTCCGTTATCAATCAGCATATTCGCCACTGATTGCACGAGTGCGCGGTGTCCGTCGAGTGTCAAGCCTTCTGCACCTGCCACCACGACGAGATTTCCTGTTTTTGCAAGACGGTCGGCAACTTCTGCGTGGTCTTTTGCCAGTGTATCCAGCGCGTTAACCGCATCACCCGGCGCATAGAGAATCTCTGTACCTTCGACATCACGGTTATCGACTGCCCATGTATCCGTCGCAAAATCACCCATTTTGGTCGTGCGACTGTTCATCACGACGAGATACGCGCCTCTATCTTGTGCTTCTTTGAGGCGTAAACGCCACATGGGGACTTCTTCTTCGAGGTCGCTAGCAATAATCAGCACGGCATCCCCCGCACCCAATTGACGCAAGTTGCTACCGTTCGGCAAACCAACTTGTGCAACCAAATCTGCGCCTGTGTGCGTTGCTTGCCATGTACCCAAGCGTTCGCCACCTAAACTCGTCACCAATTGTGACAGTTCATACAGGTCTTCGTTGGATGCCATGCCACCTGCCAGCGCGGCAATATCACCCTCTGCGCCTTCCAGCACAGAAAGCACCGCTTTATAGGCACTATCCCAGCTAGATTCGCGTCCATCAACAACAGGTTTCAGCAAGCGATTATCACTACGGGTAAAATGATGCCCAAAGCGCGTTTTGTCGCTAATCCAAATTTCATTGACCCATTCATTTTGACGAGCCATCACCCGTTTGATTTGGGCGCGTCCGCCAAATTCACGGTCAAGGCGCGTGCTGAGGTTGATATTTTCGCCTGCCGCATCCCAAGGACTGATGCTCGGTACTTCGGTCAATTCCCAAGGACGTGCGCCAAAGCGGAAATCGCCTGTGGTCAATGCCCCTACCGGACAAATATCGGTGGTATTGCCACTGAAATACGTGTCAAAGCCCGGGTCGCTATTGGTGATAATCTGCAAACGGCGTCCGCGTTCGTGGAATGCCAGCACGTCATCGCCAACAATCTCATCTTGGAAGCGAATACAACGCGCACATTGGATGCACCGTTCGCGGTCAAGGTAGATAAGGTCGCCCAGCGGATAATGTTTATCGAGGTGCATTTTGTCCTCGTAATACATCCGGCTGGATTCAGGACCATGTTGCATAGTCAAATTCTGTAAGGGGCATTCGCCACCTTTATCGCAGATAGGGCAATCTAGCGGATGGCTGGTCAGCAAAAATTCCAGCACGCTTTCGCGTCCGGCATCCACTTTTTCGGTATCGGTCTTGATGTACATGCCATCGCTGACCATCTGTGTGCAAGCAGTTTGCAATTTCGGGAACCAGCGGATTTGCGGTGTCCCGTCTTCGTTATACTGGATGTCGCCTGTTGCACGGTCACGCGATACGGAGCCGAGTTCGACCACGCACATGCGACACATGCCCACAGGTTCCATCTTCGGGTGATAGCAGAAGACAGGAATATCGTTGCCAGCAAACCACTTCGCCATATCAACGAGATTCTTACCCTCGGGCACGTCATACTCTACGCCATCAATATTGATGGTGACGAGTTTTGTATCTTCCTGTACAGGTGTTACCATACTTGCTTCCCTCCGCAGGTTATGCGGCTTTCAGATTAAGTTTCTATCGCGCAATTGTGCCAAGCCACGTAGCGCACGGTCTTGTGATGCTTGCGCTATAATGCCCCAACGGTCAGCGTCAAGTTGTGTGGGGGCAAGTTCTAAAGCGCGTTCAAAATCGTCTTTTGCTAAATCGTATTGCTTCATCTCGGTGTGCAATTCTGCACGCAAGACATAATTCACAGCGACCTCTGGAAAACGGTCTATCGCACGGTTCAAATCATGCAAACGCATACGTTGTTCTGTGCGCCGTTCAGATGCTGTCTGGAAGAAAAACCGCCGTATCCGCACCCACCACGTATCTTGTACTGTCGATTTCGGTGCGTCAGAGGAGACTGTTTCGACTTGCTCCACAGCCTCAATTTCTGGTGACGCCTCATCATGATTAGTGATTTCCTGTTCGGCGTCTGTAGGACGGTTATCTTCCACAGTGAGCATCAATCACCCGCAGCTTCGAGTTCTTGCCCACCGATATGTTGCATGAAATCCTCACGGAAATTCTTGATCGTGTGGATAATCGGATTCGCCGCAAATTCACCCAGCGCACACAAGGTCAAGCCCTGCATGTTCTGTGCGACGTTGTCGATGCGGTTGATGTCAGCTTCTGTTGCTGTCCCCGCCATGATGCGGTCCAGCACACGGTCTAGCCAGTATGTACCCTCACGGCATGGGGTGCATTTACCACAGCTTTCATGATGAAAGAACTTGGTCACTTTGCTAGCAACCCATGTCACATCTACGCTATCGTCCATCACAATCAGCGATGCCGAGCCAATAATTGTACCGATTTCGGTAGTGTGTTCGTAGCTCATTTTGCAATCGAGGACTTCATCATCAAGACGCACAATCGGACCCGACCCACCAGATGGCAGGAGTGCTTTGAACTCGCGCCCATCTTTTGGACCACCCGCAAAATCATAGAGCAATTCGCGGAAAGTTGTCCCGAATGGCAATTCATAATTACCAGGATTCTTGACATTACCACTCACGCAGAAAATTTTCGTGCCTGCGCTCTGTTCGGTGCCAATCGCTTTATAGGCATCTGCGCCTTCGGTCATAATCCATGGCACATTTGCCAAGGTTTCGACATTGTTGACAACGGTTGGCTCACCATACAAACCACCGCCTTTTTGTGCGGGGAATGGTGGGCGAACACGCGGTTGACCGAGCTTACCTTCGAGGCTATTGAGCAAGGCGCTCTCTTCACCGCAGATATACGCGCCTGCGCCGAGATGCACATACACAGGGCAACTAAAATCACTACCCATGATGTTCTCGCCTGCGTAACCTGCTTCTGTGGCTTCATCAATCGCTTTTTCGAGTACGTCCGCTACATCCAGATATTCACCACGAATATAGATGTAGACTGCCGCCGCGCCCGTGGCATACGCACAAATCAGCGAGCCTTCGATAAGCTGATGCGGGTTCGTTTCCATAATTTCACGGTCTTTGAACGTACCCGTTTCGGATTCGTCCGCATTGACCGTGACATATTTAATCGGCTCGTTTTGTGGAATGAAACTCCATTTGACGCCCGTCGGGAAACCTGCCCCACCACGCCCACGCAAGCCACTTGCTTTCACTTCATTAATGACGTCGCCGGCGCTCATACCGATAGCTTTCTTCAAGCCATCGTAGCCACCGTTTTCGACATACGTATCGAGTTCATGAATGTTCTCGATTTCGCGTCCTCGTAAGAGAATGTATTGTTGCTCTACCATAATCTACCGTCCCAACGCTTATCTAAACTAACTGTAATCACTCGTACCGTTCACGACCACGCCAGTAATCAAGGATTTTGTTGACGCGCTCGCTATCAATTTTGCCTTCACTATCGCGCAAATCACGATATTCGCCATTTTCAGGGTCACTGAAGCGATAATTACATTGCAACATCGGCGCACGGTCACATGCACCAAGGCACATCACATGCTCTACGCTAAATTCGCCATCTTCTGTCGTGTCTTTGTGATGGTCGAGTCCGAGTTCGCTCAACACACTTTCGTATAAATCATCCCCACCTTCCAACGCACATGAGAGGTCAGTGCAGACGTAAATCCAGTGCTTACCACTCAGGCGTTCGCGGTACATCGTATAGAAGCCTGCGATGGATTTGACCTGCGTGGCATCCATCTCACAGAGTTCTGCAACTTCGCGCAGGGCATCTTCTGTTACCCAGCCGTATTCTTCCTGTGCAATATAGAGCAGAGGCATCACCGCCGAACGTTTGTCGGGATATTTAGCAAAATGCTTCTCGATGCGGTCTGCGTATTTGGGATTCCCAATAACTGCCATGCCGTGTCTTGTCCTTCTATATGCTTCCTAGTGTTTGTTTCAGAATTTACATTTTTTGTCATTGCGGACAGCATGGATGCTGTCCCTACAGTGATTTTCGTAGAGACGCCCTTCTGGGCGTCAGCAATTAGATTTAACGGTCTGCATCGCCCAGCACCACATCGAAGCTACCAATGATAGCCACCATGTCTGCCAACATATGCCCTTCGGATACCGCAGGCATTGCCGCAATGTGCATGAATGACGGGGTCTTGAAATGTACGCGACGCGGTTTTGTGCCACCTGTACCATGTAGATAGCAACTAATTTCACCACGCGGACTCTCGATAGCCACATGCACTTCTTCATCCGGTGCGTTGAAGCCCTCTGTCCATAATTTGAAGTGGTGAATCACCGCTTCCATGCTCGTACCAAGTTCGCTCCGTGGTGGGGGTACAAATTTACGGTTTTCACTGCGGAATGGACCATCCGGCAATTTATCGAGTGCTTGCAAGATAATCCGGCGACTCTGTTTCATCTCTTCAATACGCACGCGATAACGGTCATAGACATCACCGTGTTCGCCAAGTGGCACATCAAAATCGTACAAGTCATAACCGCTGTAGGGTTCCGCTTTACGAATATCCCAATTCACACCCGAACCACGCAAACTCGACCCACTGACGCCTAATGCCAAAGCAACATCTGGTTCGAGAACACCAACGCCCTGTGTACGGTCAATCCAAATCGGGTTGTTCTTGAGTAGCACTTCGTAATCATTAATGCGACGAGGCAATTCATCCATGAAGGCTTTCACTTCTGGGAAGAATTCGGCTGGCAAATCACGCCATACCCCACCTGGACGGATGTAACTACCCATCAGGCGTTGACCCGCAACCATCTCGAACATATTGAGAATACGTTCACGTTCGCGGAAAGCGTACAAGAACACACTCATCGCGCCCATATCGAGTGCTTGTGTACCCAGCCATACGAGGTGGCTAGAAATACGTTGCAATTCCAGCATGATAACGCGAATCGCTTGGGCGCGTGCTGGCACATCCAAGTCTACGAGTTTTTCAATTGCCAACGAAAAAACGGTGTTGTTACTAATCGGTGACAGATAATCCATACGGTCTGTCAGCGGGACACCTTTTTCGTAGGTTTTGTCTTCGATATTTTTCTCGATGCCAGTGTGCAAAAAGCCAATATCTGGCAACACACTAATCATTTCTTCGCCATCGAGTTCTAGCAGAAGGCGCAACACACCATGCGTACTCGGATGGTGCGGACCCATGTTCAACAACATTGTTTCGCCTGTCATAGCCCGTTCACTGACTAAGCCACGCAGTTGTTCAACACTGCCTTCCCATTTTGCTTCAACGCTAGTTTCGTCTGTTGGTTTTAAATCTTCCAATACCATCCCAAGTAACTCCTCTAAATCGTGTCACGCGATGCGGTGCAAATTATCATACCGCGAGTGACGTTTAATCTTCGGCGCGTGGTTTGTGCTTACGGATGTCCGCGACATTGAACGAGAATGCTACTGTTTCTTTGCCTAGCGGATAATCTCGGCGGTGCGGATGCCCGTCCCAATCTTCTGCCATCAGCAAACGACGTTGGTCAGGATGTCCATCAAATGTGACACCCATCAAATCGGCAATTTCACGTTCCAGCCAATTAGCGGCAGGCCAATTCGTCGTCAGCGTCGGGACAATCGGTTCTTCTTCCATCGCAAATGTTTTCACGCGCAAGCGACGGTTATAAAGCATCGAATATAGGTGATACGACACCCCAAAACGCTCTGGACGATAATCTTTGCCCTCGCCATCATAGCCACTCTCTAGCCCATAATCGTTGGGATAGTAATCTACGGCACTGATGTCGGACAGATAGTTATAAACCAAGCCAGGTGTACTGCGCAGAAAAAGCATCACATCGACAATGCGCTCTGCATCGACGATGATAGTCGTTTCGCCACGAAATTCTTTGACGTGCAAGACAGCCTCAGCGAAGTTTGCCTGCACTTCGTTAACTGGGTTTAACGGTGCTGGTATTTGCATAAATTGCTTCCCTCATCATATTCAATAAATGGACAGACCCGTGTCTATCCATATATATGCGGTATCGCGCTAGGCTTAACTTGCCCAATCGCGGATCGTTTCGCCTTTGACTTTCTCATGCAGGGTCAAAATACCATGAATGAGTTGTTCTGGGCGCGGTGGGCATCCAGCAACGTAGACGTCAACGGGTATGATTTCGTCTACCCCTTGCACGACAGCATAGTTGTTATATACCCCACCGCAGGATGCACAGTCACCCATGCTGATGACCCATTTTGGGTCTGCCATTTGGTCATAAAGCTGACGGACAACAGGTGCCATCTTGCGTGTCACACGTCCGGCCACAATCAGCAAATCGCTCTGGCGTGGACTGGCGCGGTTAAGCTCCATACCAAAGCGCGATAAATCATAATCTGATGCCTGTGTTGCCATCATCTCGATAGCGCAACATGCCAAACCGAAAAGCAGAGGCCACATCGCGCGAGTGCGTCCCCAATTGACTGCATCATCAAGCGTCGTCGTGACAACGCCCATATTTCCGAGCTTGGAGGTTACTCCCATTCTAATGCCCCTTTCTTCCATTCATAGATGAACCCAACAATCAGGATAAGCGTGAAGAAGCCCATCACGATTAAGCCATATAAGCCAAGTTCATTCATCTTCACTGCCCAAGGCAAGAAGAAAATAACTTCAATATCAAACACGATAAATAAAACAGCCACCAAGTAATACTTGACGGGTAAACGACGATTTGCGGGACCAATCGGTTTCATACCGCTTTCATACGGCGTGTTCTTACGAAAGGTTGGGTTGTATGGACCAAATACCCGCGAGATAAACAGGATAATCAGCGCAATGACGATAGCGATAATCAACATCACGCCGGCTGGTGCGAATGCTTGTAATGTCATCTATTTGTACTCCGATTGTGATTTTTGGAGCAAACCAATTTACATACAGGTTAGCATAACGACTAAGACACGTCAACGTGAGGTGAGCGCAAGTTTAGTACATTATGAGTACGTGCTAATTGTACATTATTTCACAGCCACTTGCCAGAGACTTTCGTGACGAATAGCACTTGCTTAAAATATGACTTTATGAGCCAGTTTTGCGAGATAATTACTACGAAGGTTTAAGCAAAAATCACAGACAGAACGCTCCCAATCCCTACAACGTGTAACAACGCGATTTAGCTACCCTCTTTGTAGATAATCCCCAAAGACACCCGATACTGAGTGTCTTTAAGGGTTTAAGGGTTGATTATATTATTCGTTGGACGATGCGCTCACAAAATCCTGCACCCCACTCTGCGAAAACGACCCCGCCATACGCCCTGTTTCCTCGCCATCTTCAAAGCGAATCAGCGTTGGAATCCCTCGCAGATGATAGCGTTGTGCTAGTTCAAAAGTCGGGTAAGACAAGAAAATTTTGCGTACAGGCAGCATCTCTACCTCCCATTGCGCCACCGCATCGCAGACAACACAATCCGCGCCATAGAAATCAACGATAATCGGTATATCGGACGCGAGAATTTCGCTATCAAATTGACTGGCTTCAATTGTTTTGACTGTTTCCATAATAAGTTGCCTTTTATTGTGCGTGTTATTATCCCTCTCTACTCATCCGAAAACGATTATGTTCAAAACAAAAACCACACATCTCAAACGACATATGGTTTTTCGTTATACCCTGCTCAGTCCTCAGCAGGTGTGTATTCAACAGAAGAAACGATAGCTAAAATCAACTCACGGTTGGCATCTAAATCATCTGGTAAGCTATACACAAGGACTTCAATAACGTAGTCATCAGATACACGGAGAATATTCAACTCAACCATGTCAAAACCTTGCATCGACACACTGAAAATACCTGCCTCATCACCGCCGAGCGTTAGTTCTTCCAATTCAGAAAGTTCCAAATCATCATTATTTGATCTACTCTCATAAACCTCTTGTGGCGTCCCAAATGTTTGTTCGCTCGCACGAACCACCATATAGACTTGACTATCTTCAAAGGTGAAATCCCAATCTGGCGAGAGAATCGCATCATCATTTGCTAAATAGACTGCTCCATCGTCATCTGCCCCTGGCTCAAATGTCCAGCTTTCAGGGTAACGTAGCGACAATGTCCTATTATTAAGTGTTTCACTATATTCTTGTGTCAATTCCGGCAAATTATCAGCCGTTATCTCAGTACGTACGTTGCTTGCTCCATCAGCGGGTGTATATTCCACGGATTCAATTATTTCTTCAAATAAATTGAAATCCTCTTGTAGTACGTTCTGTGGGGCATTTATTATTATCTCAACACTATACCCATCACGTATTTGTATCATGTGTTGCTGACGAATGAGAGTGGTCTCATTCGTAACAAAGTATATACCACCGGCTCTCCCTCCCACGGGAATATTTATCAAACTGGAAACTTCTGCATCTGAATAATCATCTGAAGCATTATCATATACATCTTGTACTGAAAATTCCGCCTCTGTCCAAATACGTAATTCAATGTACGTGTTTTCGAGTAAAAACTCATACGACCAATCAGGGTTGAGTATTGCATCATCGTTAGATATGAATACAACACCCTCTTCGTTGGATGCCCAGAATACCCAATTGCTTGGATAAGATATAGATATTTCACTTCCATTTCCAATTGTTGCTGAACTGGATTGGACGAGCGATAAATCAGTAGGAGTAAATGTGAGTGAGGCAACGACTGCTAACAACAAATCCATATTACCATCTACTGTTTCAGGATGACCAAGTATGATAGATTGAGGTACGAAATTATCTATATGGGC
>JBCBKJ010000088.1:0-24159 GCA_038522085.1 Chloroflexota bacterium | reverse complement strand
CAACGGCGACGTTTCGATAGTCAGGTGGTGCTAGGACATATTTACAATCATGCTGAACACGACGAAGATGAGCTTATAGAGAGTGCGCTTCATGAGCATTTTCACTGGTCACGAGAAAAAATGTCATCGGTGTTACGTCGCTTGAAATCAGCAAAATTGATTGAAGTTGTGAATGACATCATTCAGTTGACCCCGCGTGGTGAAGAACATGTGAAGCAATTTAGGGCGCAGAATCTCGCTACAGAGTAGGCTTTATGTATAGCATCCATTATGAACCAGCGTCGCATGCTTAGACGCTGGTTTTTCTGCACAAACTATTTGACCCTTCATGAACCTTAAATATTTTTCTTGACATTTTAGACCAAGCTATGATAGTATGTACTTGTCGGGTCGTGTTGCATGTATTTACTTACGCTCAAGTAATATTCGTTGCGATTACCCGACGTTCCTATGCGATGTACAAGTACATAATTTTTATCTAATTCCGTGCGCGTGCATGGCACTACTTTGTATACCAATTTACTGAACGATTTGATGTACTCAGGGGTGTGTGATATGAAAAAATATCTGACACAAGTGATGAAGCATAATGTGATTCGCACCCCGCAATCGAAACCGATTCCGGGGAGCAATCAAGTATCCAATTCGGCAGGCGGCTATAGCTGGTCAGTCGATACATGGGAGCAACTGAATCGGTTTCTCATTCTCGGTAGTGAAGGTGGTAGTTATTACGCGACTGAGCAGACATTGAGTGTTGAGAATGCACAAAATTTATTGGCGTGTATTCAAGCAGATGGCGCTCGCACAGTCCAGACAATTGTCGATGTATCGCAAGGGGGACGCGCACCCAAGAATGACGCTGCTATTTTTGCACTAGCATTAGCGGCAAGCGCAGGTGATGATGCAACACGGCGTTTGGCACTGAATGCAGTGCCAGCCGTGTGCCGTACTGCAACCCATTTGTTTAGTTTTGTGGATGTCATCAAGGGTATGCGTGGCTGGGGACGTGGATTGCGAAATGCCATTGGCGCATGGTACACCGAAAAAGAAACACGTAAGTTGGCGTATCAGGTTGTGAAATATCGCCAGCGCAACGGTTGGACGCACACTGACACCTTACGCAAAGCGCATCCACAACCGAAGGACACCACGCAAGGCGAAATCTTCAAGTGGATTACCCGCCGTGACAAGGTTACATGGGCAGATAGCAAGACTGAACCTGAAGATGAAGCATTGCAATTCATCTGGGCATTTGAGCAAGTTCAATCAGCACAGAACGTACAAGATGTATTGCGCTTGGTCGCAGAGTACGATTTGCCACGCGGGGCATTGCCAACACAGTGGTTGAAAACACCTGCCGTATGGAATGCCTTGTTACAGACGATGCCGATGACCGCGATGATTCGGAATCTGGGCAATATGAGCAAATGTGGTTTACTCGTGCCAGGCAGTGATGCAGAAGCCTTAGTCATCGAGCGTCTTGGGGATGTTGATCGCTTGCATCGTGCGCGGATTCATCCGTTGAGCGTGCTGACAGCGATGCGTGTCTATGCGAATGGGTATGCGATGCGCGGTGGATACTCGCGGCGTCAGGCTACTAACGATGCAACATGGTCACCTGTTCCGCGTGTAGTTGATGCGCTGGATGAGGCATTTGATTTAGCGTTTCAGACGATTACGCCGAGCAATAAGCGCACGATGATTGCGCTGGATGTATCCGGTAGTATGGGGGGTGGCATGATTGCAGGCATCCCGAACCTATCACCACGTATGGCATCAGCGGCAATGGCAATGGTGACAGCACGGACTGAGCCTGTGTATCACTTTACGGCGTTTCAGCACGAAATGATGCCGTTGAATATCAGGGCGAAAATGCGTTTGGATACCGTTGTGAATACGATTAGCGGTCTGCCCTTCGGCGCCACAGATTGCGCCCAACCGATGTTGTATGCACTGGATAAGGGCTTGCAAATTGACACATTCATTGTCTATACAGATAATGAAACGTGGTACGGACAAGTACATCCGGCACAGGCTTTGCAACAGTATCGGAATGCAACAGGGATTCCTGCTCGTTTGATTGTGGTCGGCATGGTGGCGAATCGTTTTAGTATCGCTGACCCCAACGATAAAGGCATGCTGGATGTCGTTGGTTTCGACACAGCCGCGCCGAATGTGATGAGTGCGTTTGCGCGTGGTGAATTGTAAGTGAAAATCGCATAGAAGCGGGTCGCCTGATGTGGGTTATCGCTTGAGGTGCCGGTTGTTGCAGGTGCAAGTCCTGTCATCGTCTATGGTTCGCCCAAGATGATGTAGCTCAATAGCAGAGCGCCGTGGGGATCAAACCCTATTCCTATATCGCCCATTTATCCGCTTCTATGATTGCGGTCTTTAACAACCAAATAGCTATCAAGTTTTGGAGGCGGGTCGCCTGATATGGCTTATCGATGCTAACGATGTGGTTGCGGGTTCGAGTCCCGCCAGAGATGAGCAATTATCTTTGTAGCTCAATTGGTAGAGCGCATGCCATATCACCTCTTTATCCGCCTCCATATATTATCAACGTGCATGCGGGTCGCTGGTTGTGGATTATCGTTTGAAGGACGTGTTATGTGGGTTCGAGTCCCACCTATGCCATTTTGTGGCATAGTGGCGGAATTGGCAGACGCGCATCGGGCATTGCCTGAAATTCCACGCCACCCTTTATCCGCATGTTTAATAATAGAAAACAGTGAGTGATGTGGGTCGCCTGATTTGGGTTATCTGGATTAAGTGAGTTCGAGTCTCATCTATTGCTCTCTAGTCTGTGACGGTACTCGTGAGCGATTGTCCCAAATCACTTGATTTACCTGCATCTTCACCTCATAATAGACCCTGAGTAGGCGGGTCGCTGGTAATTGGGTTATCGCCCACCAGAGACGTAGGTTCGATTCCCGCCCTATCAAACGCGATAGGTCGTCTAGTGGACTAGGATGCCGGTATTTCCCACGCCGAAAACTTATCCGCTTACTCAAACCCTCATTATAGATTTCTCAGTCAAACGAAGACATATGTGAAAAGTACCATGCAGCAGCTTCAGTGCGGTTGGAAATTTCGAGTTTGCTGTAGATATTCTTGAGATGATAGCCCACTGTATTTTTGCTGATGGTCAATTGTGACGCGATTTCGGAATTAGTGAGTCCTTGCGAGACAAGTGCCAAGACTTCTATTTCGCGTTCGGAGAGTATGGTATCCGTGAGGTTTTTCGGTGTATCCGACAGTGGATTGGTTGGTTTTGCATGGGTCATTCTGCGCGGGAATACAGACAATCCGGCGGCAATCTGGCGAATGGCATTACGCACTGTGATAAAGGACTGTGTCTTACAAATCAAGCCAGCCGCACCGTATTCCATCACACATTCGAGCGTTTTCTGATCATCCATGCCTGTAAAGACGAGTACGGGTGTTTCCATTTTGAAGCGTTGCATATCCGCCAATACATGAAACCCATCGTAGGGCATTTGTAAATCGAGGAGTAGTAAATCAACAGTATAACGACGGAGCATGTTTAGCACATCATCGCCGTTGTAACAACTAGCGACTACGCGCACATCTTGTTCGCAATTCAAAAAATGGGTTAAGCCATCCACAATCAGGGGATGGTCATCTACAATAGCCACGCGAATGACGGACTGTGACATCTTTGATTCCTAATAAATATATTTTAGCTTGCCAGCTTTTACCTACCTGCTTAGGTAGGCGAGCCTGCCGATGACTACTTAATTGTAGGTGACAGGTATCCATGCTCGGTGTTATATTTTAATCTCATACTCATACATATTGTAATGAAAAACTCGTTTTTTTGCAGTCCGCGTCTTGTACCATAATCATTAGAAAAAGTATTTTTGCGATTATCCCATGACTGAAACCCAACAATCTACTACGTTCTGGCACACCTTTTATGCGACTGTGCTAGGGGAAGCGCCGACACTCACCGCAAATACCCCACTGGGTCCATCTGCTTCACTGGAAGACATGCGCGTGCGTTGGACACGGCGTTTACTGGAAAGCACCTCATTTGACGCCTCTGATGCGACCAAAAAACATGTTGCTGAAAAAATCATCACTAGCCAACTCACTGCCCTACGCCTCATTGAGACAGCCAGCGAGACGTGGCAAGCTATCGAACCGTATGTGCTAGATGGGGACAAATGGGAATTGTTGCTAATGCAGACGATTCAGCATATTCGACAACGTATGGAAGCACCCATCCTCACGCATCAATCACAGCTACGAAACAGTGAAACACGCTATCAAGCCTATCTGGATAATCTACGTCACCAAGGGGCTATCTGGCAAAATTTACAGTCGCTATATATGACAGCACACAATCCGCTGATGGGCATTGATAACGCCACGTTGATAGAGACGAGTAGCTTACACAGCGATATTTTCGGGAATAGCTTTGCTAGTCTGCTAAATGGTCAGGGTATGACGAATACGAAAGCCTTGCAAGCGACTATCGAACGTGATTTTGAAGCATGGTTCACATTACAGCGTGCAAATCACGAGTATCAATTGCTGATTATTGACCAGTGGTTATGCGCGTTTGAAGACTTGATGCGACAGTGTGTAGGGTTAGTTCAAGCTGGTGAAGCGCTTGATAGCTTACAAGCCTTTTTGAATCGCTGGAGTCAATTGGCAGACCGTGTTTTCAAAGAGACATTTCGTTCACCAGAGTATGTTCAGCTACAACGGCAACTGGTTGATGCGGTCATGCACCATCGTGAGACACAGCAACTACTCGGTGAGGCGTTGCTTTCTGCGTATGGTGTGCCAACACGCCGCGAAATGGATGAGGCACATCGGCGTATCCATGATTTGCGCAAGCAGGTACAGCAATTACAACGGGCAGTCACAATGATGCAAGCGCAATCAGATAGTGCAGAGGGAGCATAGGCTGATGTCATTTTTACCTATTGGCAAAGATACCGATGGGCTTATGCGAGAATTACTTGCTATGAGTGCGGATGTGTCGCATGTGCTTAATGATATAGAGGCTGTCAATGTGCCACAGGTAGAAATTGGCGCGACACCAAAAGAGCTTGTGTTGACGTTAGACCAAGTAACGCTCAATCATTATGCTTCCCAAAACGAAACGACTCAGAAAGCACGCCCGATACTCATCACCTATGCGCTCGTGAATCGCCCGTACATGCTTGACTTGCAAGCTGACCGTTCGCTCATCAATCATCTAACACGGTTGGGCTACGATGTGTATCTGATTGATTGGGGTTATCCGACACGCAATGACCGTTGGACGACCTTTGATGATTATTTGATGATGTATGTCGATGTGTGTGTGGATACCATTTGCGAACGGCATGCGGTGGATAAGATAGACCTGATTGGGATTTGTCAGGGGGGCGTGATGAGCTTGTGCTACACGGCGACACATGGCGATAAAATTGCGAATCTCATCACGAGTGTGACCCCTGTTGATTTTCATGCAGATGATAGCACGTTGAGTGCGTGGTTGCGCGATGACCTCGCCCATACTGAGGCAATCAATCCGCAGGCGATGGTCGAGAGTATAGGCAATATTCCAGGTGATTTTATCAATTTAGGTTTTTTGATGCTAAAACCCTTTGAGCTTGGTTTGCAGAAATATTTGAATTTACTGGGCGTGCATGTCGAAGCAGACACACTCGCTAATTTTCTACGGCTGGAAAAGTGGATATTTGATAATCCTGACCAAGCTGGCGCAGCATGGCGCGAATACGTAGAAGATTTTTACATGCACAATAAGCTCATCAAAGGTGAGATTGATGTGTATGGCGAGATGGTTGATTTAGCAAATATCACGCTTCCGGTACTGAATATTGTCGCTGAGCATGACCATCTTGTTCCGCCTGCTTCAAGCCTTGCCTTACGCGATTACGTCGGCACAAGCGATTACACAGAAGCGACATTTCCTGTCGGTCATGTTGGTATTTACGTTAGTAGCCGTGTGCAGGCGAAATTACCTAAGCTCATTGATGAGTGGCTTGCGCGTCATTAGCCACACTGACTTTCGGCACATAAAATACATTTAGTCACAACACAGATGTTGTGGCTTTTTTGTTTTATGGCAACCAGACCCATTTGAAAATTCGTGTGAACCTTTTGGTTTTTCGTGTGTAGTAAATACTAGTTGAGAAAAACAGGGAGCGACAATGCGCTCGGATGAGACGCTGGCGAAAGGCATACAAGCAGGACAAACAGAAGCTATGCAGTTGCTCGTTGACCGTTATTACGATGCGATATTGCGTTATGTATTTCGGATGACGGGCGGTCGTCAGACATTAGCAGAAGATATGGTGCAGGAGAGTTTTCTCAAGATGATACGAGGTATTGCGACATACGATTCCGATCAACCGTTTCGTCCTTGGCTGTATGCTATTGCGACCAATGTGGTGCGGAATCACTATAGGTTGGCAGATACACAACGGACTATCAGCACGGATGCAGAAACATTCGACCTACAAACTGGGACGCTTTCACCTGAAAACACGCTGGTAGACACAGAATCACATATTGCAGTTGCAAATGCGCTTATGCGATTGCCCGAACATCAGCGTGCAGTCGTGGTTTTATATTACTACGAAGACATGCCACAAAAAGACATCGGTGATTTGTTGGGTATTCCGGTTGGTACAGTGAAATCCCGCTTATCCATTGGGTTAAAACGTTTGCGCGAGATGCTAATGAAAGTAGATGGTATATCATGAGCGAGTTTGATAAACGGCTTCAAGATGTGTTGCCAGATACTTCAGATGATGAGCGTAGCGCGTTTATGAGCTTGTTAGACACATTTGATGCACCTGCTAGCAATACATCACACAAAGCACAGATGATAACAGCGTTATCAGCGCACCTACCCAAAACACAAACACGCCTTCATCGTCTGTTGGCTTGGTATCCCATCGCTGTGCTGAGAAGTCAGGTACGGATTATTCAGCATGAGATATGGACAGCATCTGCGCTAACTTTACTGATTGGCGTTGTCATCACCTTCGCTGCACCGAATCCTAGTTTGCTTTCGCTTTCGATACTTGCGCCTATTGTGGCGGCGGTAGGGATTGGGATGTTATACGACAACACGACCCAAGCCATGCTCGATGTTGAAGAAACCAGCCGTGCCTCTGCCCCCCTGTTGTTGCTTGCACGTTTGACACTCGTCTTCGGGTTTGATTTATGCCTGTCGTTACTAGGCAGTATTATTCTGGTGATATTTGGGGATGGCATTAGTTTGTCCGCACTGGTGATGAGTTGGTTAGCACCAATGACCTTCTTATCAGGCTTGGCATTTTTCATCAGCATTTTCTTGCGTGATACCTTGCTCGCCTCTAGCACGAGTTTGGTGCTATGGGTCATTCATGTAGTGATACAGGGTGAAGACAATATACCTGAGCTATTGCGTATACTGTCGATGAGCGCCTTATCGAATCCACACTATTACCCTTACATCGTAACGAGTGGTTTGCTATTTGTCGTAGCGGCACTTTGGATTTTACAAGCTAAAGAAAGGCAGGTGTACGCATGATGCGACACGTATTCGCTGGCGTATTGCTGGTTGCATTCGTAGTTGCGCTACATGGTCAGGCAGTTTTGGATGTGGCAGACACACGCCCGCCTCTCTTAGGGTTGACCGCTATCCTTGGTATGGCAGTCATAGCCTATGCAGGCTTGATGCTATATAGAACACAACGGCATCTGACATGGTTTGCATGGCGAGCCGCTTTGCGTCATTTAGGCTGGATGCCATTGGTTGCACTGGGCGTCGTGGTTTTCGTCACAGTATTTAGTATACAAGTCTTGCCAGAGATGCCTGAGGGTGCGACGGTGGTTTTCACTATCATGCCCCTATTTGTAGCCTTGCAGAGTGCGAGCCTGTTTGCATCGGATGATGAGCCAGCATTGGAAATACAACTGACTGCTCCACGCCCATTTGGGATGGTCATTGCTGAACGCTTCTTCGTGATGGTCGTGGTTTATACGCTGATTGGCATTGTTGGGGCTGTACTGGAACGGTGGTTCGTCTCGGATAGCGATTTTGTGCTGGGGGCAATTGGCTGGTTGCCGGCTGGGCTGTTCTTGGGCGGGGTTGCATTCTATGCAACGGTGCGTTCACGCTTGAGTGTTTTTGGAATTATCACGAGTGGGCTGATATGGTTTTTGTTTGGCTTATTCAGTGAAATATTCACACCAGGACGCGATTACGGCGGTTTTCTCAATTTAATACAGCCGTTTCTATGGGTAGTCGATATTTATGCGACGCATGATGCATTGCCCGCGAACGATTTCATTCTCAACCGCACATTCTTGACCGTGAGTGGTATCGGCTTGATTTTCAGTGCGATGCAACAGCTAAAAGACAGCGAACAGATGCTGTTCAGTACCGGACATAATAAAAGCAAGCAAGCGAAAAGTGACTACACTGGGACAGAAAAAAAGAAAACGGGACTTTTAACACCCGTGCAAACACAGGTAAATCGCTTATCGCAACTGCTGGGTATCGCGTGGTACGAGATGGTCATGTTATGGCGTGGGCGTGTGCTGAAAGTGATGACGATTACGCCACAGGTGATGATTGGTGCTATCGGCTATTTCTACACCCAAAATGGCAATTTCATGCCTGGTGTACAAACGGCTGTTGCAACGACAGCATTTGAGACGAGTGTAATGCGCGGTGAGTTACTGACGATGGCAACCGTAGCGACAATTTTTGTCATCAGTGCGTATATTTTACCGCTCGTGTTGGCAGACCGTATCCCAAGAGACATCACTTTACATACCTATGAACTGATGCACGCCTCACCATTGGATGATTTAACGTATGTATACGGCAAGGTGCTGGGCGTGGTGTTGGCTGGCTTGAGTTGCTTAGGGCTGACTGCGATGATTTCTGGGGTTGGTTGGTGGTTCTTAGTTGGCAATTACACGCTAACGCCGTTCTTAGACCTCATGCTGACAGCCCTTGTGACGATGACGATTGGATGCAGTGTCGGCGTGCTGATTGGAGCAACTCAACGGAGCAGTCGGGCGACCTTTGCGCTGGTTATCGTGGTTATTATCGTACCAGAGTTATTCGGTGGCTTGCTACTTGCTCCATCGCGGATACCTCTTTTGACTACCTACATATCCTCCATTATGGGCAATGTGATGATTGAACCACTTGTGGCGCGTCCGCTTACTTTTTTGGATACGCGGGTAACAGACCTGATTTTGCCAGCTTTAATACAACTTGTTCTCACTGCGTTGATTGTCTTTGCATGGCGCAGGTATCAATCACATAAACAATAAAATGAACGGAGACAAAGCGATGATTCACTTACAGGGATTAACGAAAGTCTATAAGAGACAAGTACACGCGCTACGCGGGATTGACCTCACGATTGGTCAGGGTATGTTTGGCTTGTTGGGTCCGAATGGCGCTGGCAAAACAACACTCATGCGCATCATGGCAGGGTTGATACGCCCGACAGATGGCACGGTAACTATCTTTGACAACGACATCAGTACAGCGTCAGGAAAGCAAGCCGTCAAGGAGATGCTGGGCTATTTACCACAAGAATTAGGCTTATATCCGAATTTATCTGCGAGTGAATTTTTGGATTACATGGCAATTCTGAAAGGCATCACCAACCGACAAGAACGCCGTTATCATGTGGAAGAACTTCTAGAACTGGTAAGGTTGACAGACGCGACTGAACGACGTATCAAAACATTGAGTGGGGGTATGAAGCGCCGTGTAGGCATTGCGCAGGCGATGATTGGCAACCCGAAGTTATTGATTGTCGATGAGCCAACTGTTGGGCTTGACCCCGAAGAACGGATTCGGATTCGCAATATTTTATCTACGATGGCGCAACGTTGCACAGTCATCTTATCAACGCATGTGATTGAGGACATTGGGCATAGTTCTAATGATTTAGCGATTATCAATAAGGGTGAGATGCTATTTCAGGGTGCGCCATCAGCATTGATTGAGCGTGCGCGGGGCAAGGTGTGGACACTGAAGCTAACAGACGAACAACCCTCCGAGAATTTGCAGGTAGTCAGTACCTTGCAATTACAGGATGGGATTCAGTATCGGGTATTAGGTGAACCAGAACCTTATCATGAAGCAAATAGCGTTGAGCCGAGTTTAGAAGATGGGTATATGTTGATGATGCAAACAGCACAGCCAGTCTGAAGTATGTGCATGTTGCCAAGTGGCTTGTTGAGATATGCGTTATGGTATGCGTGGATGTATAATTAGACTTACACAGAATACAAGCTACGTTGCACATTTTAGGATGCCACCGCATGAACATGAAACAACAAGCCGAACATTGGTTGACACAAGTTTTAGATAGCGACGCTCATTTTCGTGCGGGACAGTGGGAAGCGATTGATGCGCTGGTAAATAAGCGGGAAAGAGTTCTGGTTGTGCAACGTACTGGCTGGGGGAAAAGCCTTGTTTACTTCATGGCAACGCGCTTATTACGTAAGCAAGGCGCGGGTTTGACGATTCTTGTCAGCCCACTATTATCATTGATGCGCAACCAAATTGAGTCTGCACGGCAATGGGGCTTACGGGCAACAACTATCAATAGTGCTAATTCTGATGAACACAAATTTATCGAACAGGAGTTACTACGCGGTGAGATTGACTTATTGTTAATTTCACCGGAGCGATTAGCAAATGACCGTTTTCGGGAGAACGTGTGGAGTCAGCTAAAGCAAAATGTTGGTATGCTGGTGATTGATGAGGCACATTGCATTTCGGATTGGGGGCATGATTTTCGTCCGAATTATCGACGGATTATGTCGCTGTTGGATGAGTTGCCTCGTCAGACACCAATCATAGGCACAACAGCAACAGCCAATGACCGTGTGGTGGCGGATGTTGCCGAGATTTTGGGTGCGCAGATGAACGTGCAGAGAGGCTCACTGACACGCGAGAGTCTGTCGCTGTATGTGTATCAGCAGTCAATGGACAATGCTACGCGCTTAACCCTCATGTCGCACTTGCTAAAGAGCATTCCAGGCAGTGGGATTATCTATTGCACAACGACACGCGATTGTCGGTTGGTGGCGGAATGGTTACAAAATGAGGGGCATAATGTGAAGCCTTACTATGCCAGCGTAGAAGATGATGGTTATGAAGACCGTCCGACTTTAGAGCATCAATTGATGAATAACGAAGTCAAGGCGTTGGTAGCGAGCGTCGCACTTGGTATGGGCTTTGATAAGAGCGATTTACACTTTGTCGTGCATTATCAGTTACCGAGCAATATCATTGGCTACTATCAGCAAATTGGGCGTGCGGGGCGTGGTATCGACAAGGCATATATCATTTTGATGCACGGCGCAGGTGATAATGACATTCTCGAATATTTCATCGACACGGCATTTCCAACACCGAAGCAAGTTCAGGCTGTAAAAGAGGCATTGCACACAGGCGAAAAATCACGCGCCGATTTACAGCGTGATGTGAATGTGCGCTATAGTGTACTCGAAAAAATATTAGTTCATTTAGAAGTTGAGGGCATTGTCAAAAAGGAAGGTCGTGCATATGTCATGGTAGATGCGGTGGCACAACCTAATTATGAACGCTGGCAAGGCGTGACGGAAACACGCTATGCTGAATTACGGCATATGCAAGCCTACACACAAGAAGATGGCTGTTTGATGCAGTACATTGCGAAAGCATTAGATGACCCTGCTCCACGAAAATGCGGACGATGCAGAAATTGCACGGGAGCAGAAAGTAATTTTCAGCCGAATCCAAACGATATTCAAAAGGCACAAGCATTTTTGCGTGATGGGAAGCCACTCATGTTCGCACCGCGTAAACGATGGGCATCTGGTTTACCGAATATCGCCAAAACTACGGATATACATATCAATGAAATGGGACTGGCGCTGGCTATGTATTACGATAGTGGCTATGGGGCGACTGTCCGACAAGCACGCGATAAAAACACCCTCTATGCAGATGAGCTTATAGAAGCCTCTGCCAATGCGTTGCACACCTACTGGCAATCAGGAGGAACACAGCCGGATATAATTGTGCCAGTGCCATCATTACGGCGTCCTAAGCTCGTCTCTGATTTTGCCAAGCGTCTCGCACAAGCAGTTGGCTTACCTCTCGTCGATGCCCTATCCCACAATAAACAACACCCACCACAAGCAGATATGAATAATAGCTATCAACAGGCAAATAATGTCATAGGTAATTTCAGTGTGGCGTCAGATGTCCAAAACCGTTCTATCTTGCTAGTCGATGATATACGCGATTCTGGCTGGACGCTGACTGTACTAGGTGATTTGCTACAGCGTCAGGGAGCGCGTGCCGTACATCCATTTGTGATTGCGACAACGAATGCGTCAGGTTAGATGGCTGAGATGTGATACAAAGCACGATGATTGTAAAGTTTTCGATATGAAGCAAATTGTCATTTCAGGGCGTCACCTGCGATACCTTTAATCCGCCCTTCCACAGAACCAGAAAACCAACCAGGAACGCCCAAACGCGCAATCGCTTTAACTATTTCGGGGTCAGTATCCAGTAAGAGTTCTGTCAAGCGGGCTTCGATTTTTAGTTCATGGAACTGTGGCTTTTCAATTTTTTGGTATGCAGTCGCATCCTCAAAATGTTGATGCCAGAAGTCACTTGCCAGTTGCCATTGTCGCTTGGTGATTTTCCGCTGTTCTTCACGAATACGATTTTCTTCGTCTATTAAATCCAACACCCGATGATGGTGTTCTTCCCAAATAGATTCGGTTGTGATTGCGCTTATTTCAATTATCAGTATTTGTTCGATGTAAAAGCAGAAGTCCTCCCATTCATCCCATTTTGAATGCTCCCATACCTCATCATCAGCATCCAACTCTGAGGCATACAAACCAGTGAATTGCGCTTCGAGCAGATGATAAACCTCTGTTGAAATGATGTCATCGACCTCCGATTCATAGCAATCCCAATGCAAGCCGCACCCAGATACATAGGTGGCGGTACTGTAACCCGTGTGTGCGTTTTGCATCCAATCGCCAAGTGTTTCATATTTGGTCAACAAAATGAGTGGGTCTACATCATGATACCGACGCTCACCTGAGCTATCCCAATATGGGTCATTACGATGCGTAATTTCTACTTCTTTTCCCCGCAAGACCCAACGTACAAACATTTCTGCTATCTTTTCAACGATATTTTCGCGCCATTCAGCCTCGACAGTTATAGTACCAACATCTAACCAAGATCCCTTCACTTCCCAATCGCTATCTCCCAGTTGTTTCAGGGCTTTTTCTGCGGAAATCGACATAATATCAAGTACCATGAATACACTCCTGCACAGATATATACAAAGGATACATATAGATCGCAAAAATCCCAACTTACATCAGGATTCAAAGCAATTAGCACATGACATCGTTACACTTTCGCTTCTGTATTCATGTGTTTCTTCTGAGCGATTTTACTATTGGTAGAAACATAAGAGCTAAGACACTTGCTCCTGATAGGACAAGCAGGTGACGCCAGAAGGGTGTTTCCCCTGTTGCTGGTAATTGGGAAACGGCTATCGTGCTGATACATTCGCTTACTGCCTGATTATCGGCAGTCACACAAGCTGTATTCGTTTGGGTTGTCCCTTTTAATACAGTCGTGAAAATACTGAATTGAACTGTTTGCCCTATTTCTAATGTTGCGTATGTTACGCTAACTGTTTGTCCGTTTATATTGACTGTTGCGTTAGGGGCATCGACACGGTCAATTTTAAGGGCATCAATCAGAGTATCGGTGATTGTGACATTGTTTCCAACTACGTTACCCGTATTGCTAACTGTGACAATCCATTCAAGTTGTTCACCTATGATGCCAGTTTGTCCGGGCGTCAAAAAGCCAATTTTACTAATCGCGGGGTCAAATATCTCCAAAGAACCTATTTGCACATCAGCGTCGTTTGATGTGCCGTTCGTTTGTACGATTACATCGTTGTTATCGTTCGGATTGGTAGTCACAACATTAGCGGATTGACCATCAATGTTTATGGTATGTTGAGAAATTGTGCCAAGTACAGTCGGCAATGCAGGGTTTAGATCAATTATGATTGTCTCTGCTGACTCAGCAATCCCATCATCAACGAGGTCAATAGAGATTGTTTCAGTAAAGGTGGCATTGGCAGACAAACCAGTAAACGTGACCCTGGCAGGTGCATTAGTGTAATCTGTGCCATCTGCAGTGCCAGAATATATCAGCGGAATTGTCACGGATGAATAGGGAACGGTTGCGCCGATGGTCAAGTTGACATTGACGTTTACCGTGTTGCCTTCCACATCGTTTGCACTAGCCGTTTCAAACGTTACTTCTGGTGCATCAAGCAAAATTGTTCTTGTGTAGACATCTGGAGAGCCACTCCTGATGTGCGATGAAGTCCATGTAGAAACAATCTGACCGCTAGCGTTCATCGCCAACCTAATATGAGCTTGTGTTTGATTTGTATTTTGACTGAGTGTGAAAGCATTACCATCTGCGGTATTGGTTGCTGTAAAGGCTTGACCTTCAACATCTAGCCCATTTGCAGATGAAACCCATCCAACGAAAAATGACCCGTCATCAGATAACTCAACTTGGGCATTTGAGGGCGCATCATTCGTAATCTGGAATCGACTTCCAACTTGATTACCTGCGTTATCGTATCTTTTCGCGTATAAGATGTGATTACTTGCTGAGGGGGGACGACGAAAATACATTAGGATTGCATTTCCTGAACTATCCATTGCTACATCGTAGCACCCTTCATTTCCATCAGTTTCATCATTCACCAAAAACTCAGCACTATTCGGTGTGCCATCAGACGCGAAACGGCGTGCATAAGCCCCAAATAGAGCGCCATCTTGATTTTGACTGTTCCAACATATGAAAAATTCGCCGGAATTTGCGATAGCAATTTGGGGTGCTGTCTGTCGTCCTCTAAACGTAGTGCCACTCGAATTGACTAAGAATTCGCTTCCAACAGGATTGCCACTTGCATCATATATTTGTGCCATGATGTCGGCATTATCCAGACCCGTCCCCAAGCCCGACCAAGTGATAACAAATCGACCATTATCTGCAACGGCTATTTCAGATGATCCTTGCGCTTGCGCCGTCGTTGTATTCACCAAGAATTCATTACCGAGTGGTGTTCCTATATTGTTGTATCGTCTCGCATAGATATCTAGGTTCGTGCCTGAACGCGTTGTCCATGAGATGACAAAATTGCCCGACCCGTCCATACCAATTGATGGATCAAAATGCTCACTTGTCAGGGTTTGATTAACTAGAATATCACCGCTAAGAGGCGCTCCTGAAGCATCAAATCGACGGAAATATACATTGTCATCCGTAGATTGCCATGTGACGATAAATGAGCCGTCGCCTGCAATTGCAACATCAGCTTCTGTATGATTTTCAATCGCATCTGCGTTAACTTGCAATTCCCCCGAAGTGGGTACTGGCTCAGCTAAAACAGTGAAAGAGAATAACATCGACAGAATAAAAACTGTTAGACGAATGGCTGTATACTTACTAATCATCAATAACCGTTGCCAAATCTATAGACAAGTATAGACAAGACGTTCATGCTGGCAAAGCCAACAGGGGATGTACGGTCACATCCTGTATCCCCTCTGCAAAAGCATTAGGGAGTGCTTTTAACAAAATATTGTAGCTGGCATTGACATCAGCATTGATGTATTGCCCTGTTTGTGTGCGGAATAAGCCCCGTTTCACCCGCTGACCAACATAGGTAGCCTGCTTTTGTGGCGCTTCGCCATCCAGAAAACTGCACTTTGACGTGTAACTCTCGTTGACAACAATCACCTGAATACCGACTAATTGCGCCTTGTACTCTAGCATCTCAATCAGTCGGCTGTGTGGAATACTCAGAAAGCTCTGGTTGTTGCGCTTGCCTAAATTGCTATGCTGTTTCCAGTTATCGTTTTTGCCAATGACGAGTGTGCCAATGCCATTTTCCAGCAGTGTCTGAATCACAAATTTGGCGGCACGGTGTAGGTAGTCTTTGACTTTACGATTGCGCTTGCGGGTGAGCGCGAAGATACGACGGCTAGTAAACTGACCCTGTGGCAATTGAGATTGCAAATGAGCGCGACGTTGGTTGAAGTAGTGATTGATGCTCTTGAGTGGGCGACCATTAACGAGGATAGGTTGGAAACCTGCCTTGTTTGAAGTTATCGCCATCAAGTTGTTAATCCCTAAATCAATCGCTGCGACTTGCTCAGGATTCAGTTTGTCATTTGTCTTCGGTGTCACGGCATAAACAATGTCAATTTGATAGCCATCGACACGCAGACTGAGACGCACTTCGACCAGATAGTCATAGAAATTAATGGGTGTCGTCTCATCCAAGCCTTCGACTTCACGAATGTTGTCGTGTATATAATCGGCAACCTCTAGCACAATTTCGCACTGTGATAAACGTAACTTGCCTGTCTTGCGCAAGAAGCCTTTGTGAACCGCTTCTTTCTCCCACTTGGCACTACAGCGTCCCTTTTCTTTTGTCGGTTTGTAGCGCGGTGGCTTTGGTTCACCAAGATATTTGTGCGGATGCACAACCCAATCGTCATGCGCATTCTTGAAACTTGTCCAATCCTGAATGACGAGTTTCACAGTTTCGTTGGCAACCCGCTTGGGCAAGGCGCGGTAGTCTTTTGGGTAAGCATCCCGAACGCGCTTGTAGAGGAATGAATAATCGAGATAACGCTCCCATGTACGCTGTGAGGGGTCGTGTTCGATGCCAGAACGACGGTCTGCGAAGAAGGCTTGGCGGATGATATAAGTCGTCACATTGTAGATATTCTTCGAGAGCCAACTCGCATGATCCAAATCAGCCCACCGCTCATCTGTCTGTGGAATCCAAATTGATTGTGAGAGATAGCACTTATCAGAGTCACGCATATACAATCCTATTAATGCTTATACGTAGAATACCATCAATCTCACATAATGACAAATTGAATCAATGACTATATATGACCGCTACTGTCTATATTTCTTGCGAATGTATACAACCCTTACATCAGAAATGAGAATTTATTTTATATTTGTATATCTGTACACAAATAATGTTCCAGATTAGTTTAATAGTAATACCATCTAACAATCTACGCCAGACGAATTTAATATTATGAAATTGAACACACAAAAACACTTTTTGAGTTATCTGACCACCAGTGGCAATATGTTGCTACCTACAAAACTCTCAGACCGAGCAAAACCATCATCTTTAACATTTAAAAATGGCTAAAATCAAAATGCTGAACATTCAATCACTATGTGGTGCTACGTAGTTTGCGAACTATATAGCACCATTTTTTGCCCTTGTGGTAGCGAGTTCATTATAATAGTCACATTCTGTTACATGTGCGGGTATGTGACCTTGCCATTGTGCCAGATTGTATTCTGACGAACGTTTGTAGAACTGTAATTTATAATGACTCAATATATCTTTCGCCGTTTTTTGCAAGGCATTCCCACCTTTTTCGGTATCACGCTGTTTGCTTTTATCTTGATGCTCATTGCCCCTGGCGACCCTGTTTCGTTAATCACCTTTAATCCGAGTTCAGGTGATACAGAAACAGTAGACCGGATGCGTCGTCAATTAGGTTTGGATAAACCACCTATCCAACAGTATCTGTATTGGTTGATTGGTAATGATTGGACACAATATGATTCCGATGGTGACGGTGTAGACGATAGCCCTGGCACCCGACAGGGTTTGTTACGTGGTGATTTGGGGGATTCAATCAGTCAGCAGCGCCCCGTCAGCGAATTGATTATTCAACGCATTCCGGCAACATTGCGTCTAACGGTGAGTGCTTTAATCATCGGTTACGGTGTGGGGATTTTGCTAGGGATTTTAGCGGCTGTTTTCCACCGTACATGGATAGATCAAGTTGTGCGCATCATTTCTGTTATTGGTAATGCTGTTCCACAGTTTTGGCTCGGTCTGTTATTGATTATTTTCTTCAGCATCACACTTGATGTACTCCCCATGAGTGGTATGCGTAGTATCAGCAATCGTGGCGAGTTTGATATGTGGGACACGGTTTCCCATATGATTTTGCCCGTATTTGTACTGTCGTTGAATACCATTGCTTTCGTGTCTCGTTTTACTCGTACGGAGTTACTCGAAGTGCTTGAGCAAGATTTCATTCGGACAGCCCATTCCAAAGGTCTAAGCCAATCCATAGTGTGGTGGCAACATGCCTTACGCAATGCTTTATTGCCTGTCGCTACGTTTTTAGGTCCAGGCATCGGCACATTGCTAGCGGGCGCTGTTATCGTTGAACGGGTTTTCACTTGGCCCGGTTTAGGCAATCTCATCGTTAATGCTGTTTTCCAGCGCGATTATCCGCTTGTGATGGGGTCTGTTGTGATTGCCTCCATCATGTTCATTCTCGGTGTCTTGTTGTCAGATATTTTGTACGCCTTCCTCGACCCTCGTATTCGGTTGAAGTGAGAGAATAGGAAACCAACATGAATGCTTCGGATAACGTGGCAAAACTGGATATTGATAGTGAAACAGATGCAAAAGCCCACGAAGCACGCTCATTATGGGGTGATGCTTTACATCACTTGTTGCGTGACAAACTCACGTTATTGGCTATTTTCGTACTAGCTTTATTGACCGTTATTTGCGTTGTTGGACCGCCTTATGTTGAACAACAACTCGGGTTGGATGTAACTCGCGTTCGAGTGACAGAACGCTTCCATGCGCCGTTCACAGAAGGCTATATTTTGGGGACAGACGAATATGGGCGTGACCAACTCATACGCTTGATGTATGGTGGGCGCATTTCGCTCGCTATTGCCTACACAGCTAGCCTCATGATTGTTCTCATCGGTGTGACCTTAGGTCTTGTCTCTGGTTACTATGGGGGTATTGTTGATGATGTCATCATGTGGATTATCAACACACTCAGTTCGATGCCACCCCTCTTTATATTGTTGCTTGTGTCTGCCTTGTGGTCACCTAGTCCAGAAATGCTCGTAATTATCCTTGCCTTGCTAGGATGGTTCGGCACATGTCGGTTGGTACGGGGTGAGGTATTGTCTATCAAAGAACGTGAATACATCATCGCGGCAAAAGCATTAGGTGCTTCTGATTTTCGCCTGCTTTACGTGCATATTCTGCCTAATGTGTTGTCGATTGTAATTGTCACAGGTTCTATCATTGCAGGAAATCTCATCTTGCTAGAATCTGGCTTGAGTTACCTCGGTTTAGGTGTACAGCCCCCTACCCCAACATGGGGTAATATGCTAACAGATGCACGCAACTTTCTTGTCACTGGTGTTCATCTGATAGTCTATCCGGGCATCCTTATCATGATTACGGTGCTGTGCTTCTACTTAATTGGCGATGGCTTGCGCGATGCACTCGACCCACGACGTAAACACAAAGAAGGTAACTAATGCCCTACCCAAAGCATCCTTATTCATGGTTCGTTGTGTTGAGTCTGATGATATTACTCACTACTGCCTGTGGTGCATCAACAGAAAGCTCATCAACTAATCTTGATAGAACATTTGAGAGCAATGCGTTCAGTTTCGATTATCCGTCTGACTGGCAGTACCAAATTCCACAGATGAATATGTTATTTTTAGCAAGTCCACAGGTGCTTGTACAAGAGGCTGGTGCAACCATGACTGTTCAGCGGAGCATCGGGGTTACAACTCAAGCAGAGAGTTTGGCAGATGCGATGTCTTTTTATCTTGAGCGTGGTCCGTTGCGTTCGGACAGAGCTTGGGAGATGACGTCAGAGATTGAAGCAACGACGCTCGATACTTACGATGCTGTACGAGTTACTGTCGAAGGTGCAGAGCAAATTGGCACACAAGAAATGCGCTCGTACATCATTTTGTTACAAGCCGATAGTCGTTACACGTTCATTTTCACCAGCACCGCCCCCATAGACCAATGGGATGCCGTTGAGCCGACCTTTGACGCTATTCTAGCGAGTGTCGATATTTTAGAATGACCAAAGCAAAATGGGAAAGCGAGGTGCTTTCCCATTTTTTGAGCGTTTTGGCTAATCTGGATTACTGCCTAGATTAGTTATCTAAACTCCACTCGTGTACGTGTGCAGTATAGCCATAGAATACCCATGATGGACCTGGCTCAAAACCGCTGATACGCTGGTTCGCAACATGGAAGATATTCGGGATGAATGTCCAATCGTACGCGACATCTTCGTGTGTCAAACGTTGAATCTCATAGTAGATTTCTGCACGGGCAGCTTGGTCACAGCCCTCAACGGTACGTGCTTGCTCAATCAGAGCATCCACTTCTGGATTCACATAGGATGCCAAGTTATTACCAGCCCCTGGAATATCTTGTTGGCTAGCCAAGAGCGTCGTAAAGGTATTCGGGTCTGTCGCTGTACTGTTGCTCATCGCTGTCGCATCATAGGATTGACCTAGATATACATCGGTGATGTAGTTTGACCACTCTACCAATTCTAGAGATACATCAAACCCGATTTGGTTCAGTTGATCTTGTGCAACAAGTACCGATGTTTCAAACAATTGCAAAATGTCGCTATACCGGATAGTGAAAGCAAGTGGTGTGCCTTCTTCAGCGGTTTCGCAACCGTTACACTCACGGATACCATCACCATCAGAATCCGTCCAACCTGCTTCGTCAAGCAATGCTTCAGCGGCTTCTGGATTATATGCCCATGGTTCTAACTCAGTGTTATATGCCCATGCGTATGCTGGTGCGACCACACCTACAAGTGGTGTACCACCTTCTGACCCACCCAGTGTTTCCAGAACATCAAGTTTATTCCAGCCCTGTGCGACAGCTTGGCGAACGCGAATATCGGAGAAGATAGGATGTGGTACTTGGTCAACTAGATTACCATCTTCATCATATGCAGGTTGTGGATTTGTACCATCGACCCAGTTCATGGACAAGAAATTGACAGATACTTGCGGGAATGATGAGAATTGTAGCGCATCACGACTTTGAATTTGCTCGAAGAGATCACCTTGGAAGTAGGTGTAATCAATTTCGCCAGCCTGAATAGCTTGAATAGCCAGTGCTTGTTCGCCTACCACACGGTTAATCAGGAATGGGATATTTGGCTCGCCACCGTAAAAGTCTGGGTTCGCACGGAAACGTTGGAATTCATCAGGCGCCCATTCTTCAAGAATGTATGGACCGCCACTAATATCAGGGTTCATGTTGAAGTCGGAGGAATCGAAATCGCTGAAATCAGCCGCATATTTGTGTGCGGGCATGAAGCGAATCCCTTGCAAACCACCCAGCGCGGCGCAATTGATTTCCTCAAGCACAATTTCATAGGTGCTATCATCAATGATATTAACAGCAGAAATCTGTGAGACTTCTTCTTCATAAATTGTATTGATGTCATCTTGTTGGGCGGCTTCAATCACAAACTTCATATCAGCCGATGTGATGGGTGTGCCATCACTCCAGATAGCACCTTCCTGAATGGTGAAGGTATATGTTAGTCCGTCAGCAGATACTTCGTAATCTGTTAGACCTGGAATAACTTCACCCGTAAAACTATCGACATCTAACGGTGTTGGGAACAACAACGCATAGGCTTGGAAAGACGCACCATCATTTGTCAGTGCAGGATTGAAGGTCACAATATTGCCAAAGCCACGTATGACAACGGTATCCTCATCTTGTCCGTACACAGACCCGACTACCAGCAAAAGAGCAAGAACGAAATAGAATCTAACTTTCATCTATTAACCTCCTAGAAGAATAAATTATGGACTCATTATGTCCAATGTTGGCAATTCTATCCAGAAAAGAGTATCTTTCCAAATAATAATGGACTACTTGGTATTGCCTTGTTTTGACCATTGTTTGTTATACATTTAATACATTATGAGGGTAAAATATTATGTCCCTGACAATTACTCAGCTTAAAATTTCGGATGCAGAATATGCTGCGCGTAACAAGCATTTAGAGACTATTTTAGATAATCTCGATTGCGATGGACTTGTTTTATTTGATGCTGATTACATCAAATACTATGTGGGGTTTGCGTTCATCCCTACGGAACGTCCGATGGCATACATTATGAACAAGCAGGGAGAACGTGCGCTATTTGTACCCCGCTTAGAAACTGAACATGCGCGTGCTATGTCAGAGATTGACCATGTTATTCATTATCTCGAATACCCTGATACCAATCATCCTATGAACGTTTTGGTTGATGCACTCAAACAATCAGGTATTGATAGCAAAATTGGTGCGGATAGCGACGGTTATCCTTGGCTGTTTGGCTATCGTGGTGAACCATTATCAGAACTCATGAATGCCGAAGTGATTAATTGTCGCGCTCCCATTGAAGACCAGATGGCTGTTAAATCCGAGGCAGAAATCACTTTACTTAAGGAAAGCAGTAAGTGGGCAAATCTCGCGCACAGGCTTCTCCAACGTTATACCAAAGTGGGTGTTGGAGAGGTCGAAGTCTCGCAACGTGCCAGTAGCGAAGCTACCCTTGCGATGCTCGATACGATTGGTCCTATCTGGCGCGGAAACAGTTCATATTACGAAGGCGCAACAGCCGGTTATCGTGGACAAATCGGACGCAATGCCGCGATACCTCATGCGCTCACTAGCAATATTACATTTCAGGAAGGCGATGTCCTCGTAACAGGTGCGAGTGCGCCTATTTGGGGGTACGTTAGTGAACTAGAACGTACGATGATTATTGGCACCCCCTCTGATGAGCAAAAACGCATGTTTGACCATATGTATAATCTGCAAACACTGGCGATGGAAGCTCTCGAACCCGAAAAACCTTGCAGTGCTGTAGACAAAGAAGTACGTGCCTATTTCGACAAACACGACCTCATGCCCTATTGGAAACATCACACAGGTCACACGATTGGCTTACGTTATCATGAAGGTCCATTCCTTGACATCGGAGACGACACGCCTATCAAAGCCGGGATGGTTTTCACTGTTGAACCGGGCTTATATGTTGCTGAGTTGGGTGGCTTTCGACATTCAGATACGGTTGTTGTCACAGACGACGGTGCAGAGATGATAACTTTTTATCCACGCGACTTAGCATCTCTGACATTGCCAGTATAAAGAAAGGTATATCACATGCAAAACAGAAAAGCGGTCATCACAGGTGCAGGGCAAGGCATGGGCAAAGCGATTGCGCTCAATTTTGCGCAACAAGGCATACATCCAGTTTTAGTAGGGCGTACACGCTCCAAGCTGGACACAGTCGCAGAAGAAATTGCATCGCTCACAGGGAATCAGAATACATCCATTGTTATCGCAGTTGACCTTACTGACAGTACATCTATGGATGAATTAGCGTCTGTATTAGCGGAAGACACGATTGATATACTAGTCAATTGTGCAGGGGATTGGCTCATCAAGCCCTTACAAGAGACAACAGATGCTGATTTTGACCATATTCTAGGTATTAATCTGCGTGCACCATATCAGTTGGCACGTCTTTTACTACCAAATTTGAAAAAGAGTGATAATGGTAGCATCATCAATATCGGGTCACTCGCGGCAGTAGAATCTTTTGGAGGCATTTCTGCGTATACAGCGGCAAAAACAGGATTGCGCGGACTAACTGGCTCGCTTGCAGATGAACTGCGCCCAGAAAATATCCGTGTCGTCATGCTCTCCCCTAGCCCCGCAGACACACCAATGCGTTGGGCAGCTACACCTGACATGGACGCCAATATGTTAGTACAAGCCGATACCATTGCCGATGTAGTCTCTATGATAATCAATCTGCCACCAAGTATCACTGTGAGGCATATCACTTTAGAGTCTATGCGTTTGTCAATAGGCTGATTATTTTCTAGGTATGAGTTTTACTATCCTACCAGAAAAATTATGCACGATTGCAACTAAGCTAATTTTTATATGCTGGTGATTGTTGTATACTCGCTGAGATTTTATCCTATGGGGAAGGGGAAGTATGAGACTATAGCTGTACTTAATATGACATAATTGGGAGTGATGCGATCCACTTGTACTTGGTCAGAATAAAAATATCTTCCTGATGTCTAGTTGCATGATTGTAGCTCTAAGAGAACTTGGGCTAGTTTATTTTAAATAAACTAG
>JBCBKJ010000087.1:0-24205 GCA_038522085.1 Chloroflexota bacterium | reverse complement strand
TTGCGAGAGATAAATTTAGGCTCAAATCCGATTGAAACTTTACCAAGTACGATAGGCAATCTCAGCAATCTCAGAGAATTAGTTATTTACAATAGTAGCCTAACGACCTTACCACCTGAGATAGGTAATTTGACCAATCTGCAAGAGCTTAAATTAAATAACAATCAGGTCGAAACCTTGCCAAGTACAATAGGTGATCTCAGAAATCTACAGGTTTTGAGTTTACACATGAACGACCTTACTGCTTTACCGCCTGAAATGGGAAATCTAGGAAATCTGTACCAACTAGAACTTCAATGGAACAACCTGAGTACATTACCCTCTGAAATGAGACATTTAAATATGTTATGCCTTGTTGATTTAGAAGGGAACAGTTTCGATAGCCTTCCAACATATTTGGGTTCTATGGACTTATATTCTGATTCTTGTTCCCCATGGCACACAGGATTGAAAGTACAGGGCAATCCATTGCCAGACTTGCCTGACACAGTAGCATTAGGTGGCGACCAAGCTATCCTCGCTTATTTGCGCAATCAGGCACAGTGGCATGCACAACGTCTGATGATAGGCATCGGTGCAGGTGTTAGCGTGCTGATGCTCAGTGTGTGGAGATTAGTATGGTACCGTCGGCGGGGCTTGCGCAAAGAAAAGCCCAAGCGTAGTGCGTGAGCTTCTCAATCTCATAGTGTGTAAATGGTGGACGCCAAGAATGACGTCCTAGGGGCAATGAGTTTATTGGCAGGTCGCCTCATCGTCCATGATGCTAAAGCGCAAGCGTTCTTGTGGTGTAAGGTCGCGGGCGAGTTCGTTACATACATCAGCAATCAAATCTTCTATGCTGACTGTCCAGACTTGCACGGTTTCGTCTGCGCCAGAAGATGCAACCAGCGAACTATCCGGCGAGAAGACTGCATCCAGTACCCAGCCGCTATGGTTTGTGTAGACGCGCTCTTGGCTAAGGGTCGTCAGATTCCACAAAATCACACTCTGGTCTTCACTCGTACTAACGCCCCATTGTCCATCCGGCGAAATACGCATCGAACGGGTGGGCGCTGAATGGGCATCCTCAATCGTTGCTAAAATATCACCTGTGTTGGTATCCACAAATAAGGTTGTCCCAGTTTGCGTGCCAACCATTAGCAAGGTTGCATCGGGTGTGATTGCCACCCACCATAAGTCTTCGGGCGTATCCAAACCCAGACGGTTCACAACGTCTTGTTCGTCAATATCATACATGACAATCGTTTCAAAGTTCTCTATCCAAACGACGATATTTTCATCCAGCGCAACATCAAAACCGGTGATGCTATCCTCTTCTGTATCGACGAATACTTCCAAATTGTCATCGCCAAATTCGCCGAAAGCCATGTAAATAGGGTCGCCTTCTTCAGTAGAAGTAAAACTCTGATAAACAAAGTATTCACCATCACTCGTCACACGCAGTTGCACGGCATAAGCAGGTAGTTCAACTTCATCCGCCATTAAATCATCATTGTCAAAATCCCAGATAGCGAGGTTATCCTCAAAATCAAAGAGGATTTGCGTGCTATTTGGTAGGAAAGCGACACCCTCAACTTCGTACTCTGCATCAAAAAAACTTGTTTGCGTTTGTGCAAGTAAATCCCACACGCGCAAGGACTGGTCGCCGGACGAGACAAGATACTGCCCATCATCACTGAAAGCGAGATTCGTCACCCAATCATCATGCCCGAGATAAACACCCCGCGAAAATTCTGTGTTAGCATCCCATAGACGCACTGTGCCATCTTCAGCTGTCGTTACAAATTGATCTGCGCCTTCTGAGATACCTATACCAAGAATGATACTCGTATGCCCACCGAATGCCCGCACAACTTCACCCGTTGCGACATTCCACAAGCGCGGGACACCATCCCAACTCGCTGAGTAGATAAATTGCTCATCTGCGGTAAAACGTGCATGGGTTACATCACTCATGTTGTCATCAAAAACACGTATAATGTCGCCCGTTTCGGCTTCCCACAAGATAATTTTCGTGTCTGAAGCGGCTGTCAGGATGCGTTCACCATCAGCCGTCACATCAACCGCATTCACACCCCGATCATGCAAAAAGTATTCATCAACAAATTCGGCATCATCAGAGCCTAAATCCCAGATAGCAGCCCCTTCAGTATAAGCTGACACAAGCATATCACCGGGACCAAATGCGACACTTGGCACAAATTCTTCGTCAGTCGGGAAGCAAAAATCAAGCTCTTCGTCGTTTAGGTCAATGATACAAACATCGCCATTATCTAAGCCGATAGCAAGACGTTCTACATCTTCATCGAAATCCATTGATAGCACGCCTGCATCGACTTCAATCGTCTCTTGGGGGTCAGCATCTTCAGCATCCCAGAAAACAACCCTGCCATCTTCGTCCCCTGTGATAAGCATCGTTGTATCCGGCACAAAGCCCATGGTACTCACAGAAATATCATGTTCACTATCATTGATAGCCCGTACGTCACCAGTATCCGCGTCATAGAAGAAGACAGCCCCATCATCCATGCCAACGACTATCAGATTTTCGTCTGCATGGAACGCGGTTGATAATGGGAACGCATCTGCCGCAATGAGGGTATCGGTATATAAACGGGATGCTGCCCGCACGAGTGCCGTATCTGCAGCCGTATTGTAGTCAATGCGTAGCGAACGAATTGCCAACAGGGCTGCTAGTTCGATGCTATTTTCGTTGAGGCGCTCAGTAGCAGCGTTACCAAGCGACAATGCCTGCGATGCTAAGTTGAGTGCCTCAACCCGTTCTTCTGCTTCGGCAATTTGGCTATCGAGGGCTTCCAGTGTCGGCGGGATGCTTGTTAATTCTGACTCAGCATTTTCGACTTGTATTTGTGCCGTGCTGACCGCATCTGCTGCCAGTGCAATATCTTCTGCGGATTGCGTCAACGTTGGTGGAATCGGTTGCAGAGTAGCATTCGCATCCGATACTTGGGTTTCTGCCAGTGCAAGGCTTTCATTCGCCGTGTTGATTTCTCCCGCCGCTTGGGTCAGCGTAGGCGGAATCGGTTGTAGTGTAGCATTCGCATCCGCTACTTGCTCATTCGCCAGCACAATATCATCTGCCGCACGGGTCAGTGTCGATTGAATCGGCGTCAGCGTGGCATTAGCATCGGCGGCATTCTGTTCTGCGACATCTGCGACAGCGACAGCCGTTGCCGAGTTATTCTGTGCGCGTTGCGATTCGTTGACCGCAAACACCACAGCGATAATTGCACCAATAATTGCGACACCCAATATGGCAGCGGCTGTCCGAAATTGACGGGTACGCGATTCTAGGCGACGTAAATTCCTCAGCCTGTCATCTTCTGCGGAACGGCTTTTTTCGATATAGGTACGGTGCATATTTGTGGGAGGTGGATTTTTATTGCCACTATCCGCCGCCTGTAGCCATGCCTCTGCTTCGCTGATTTCCTCGCCACCCAGCAAGTAACTCGGATTACGCTGATTTTCTTCCCACTCGCGCTCACGTACCTGAATGCGCGTATGTGTCTTAATATGATCTAAGTCTGCATCAAGTGTTTCTAGCAATGCCTGAAATTCAGTTTTGAACTTTTCCTCGTCGTCATTATTGAAGAAAATCCAGTTCAGATGACCGACAGCCGTCCAATTCGCAGTTGCTTGGTCGCTCCAACTTTTGCCAACCCATGTCCCTTTGACCATCGTATCCGTGTCACCCGTAATATCTTCACGGATGAGCGGGACAACACGCTTATTGAATTTGAGCGCGTAAGCCAATTCATGGTTACAAATTTCACTGGTGAGTGAATGCGTACTGACGACAAAAACAAAGGTAGTCGCGTTCTCAATACCTTTATCAATCTCATTGAGCCAATCCGCGGCGCGGGGAATATCTTCCCAATCAATCCACACATCGCGCCCATCTTGCACAAGCGCGGTAACTAATTTCTCTACAAACGGCTTATCCCGCCGTGAATACGACACAAATACATCAGTCATGTGCTGTGCAGTCCCCAAATCATATATTTATCTGTGTACCATATGACTATACTTTAGATTTTGTAATCTTGCTTGCAAAAAAGGGAATATAGCATCATTCTGCGAATGATATTGTTATATTAGATAGGTTAATCATCTTTCATAAGAATTTAGAGCTAGGTCAATTATTAGCGGACGCCAAGAATGGCGTCCCTACGAAAACGGATAAAAGTAGGGACACGCTTCTGCGTGTCCGGCAAAAGCAAGAAACGCTTGCCACTAAATATCTGTCCGAAAAATGTATGTAGGGGACGACCTGTGTGTCGTCCCGAGCGGGCGCAGACACGGCAACGCCCCTACGAAATGAATTTACGGATAGATTCTAAGCATTTGCCGAGTGTTGCTATTTAAGCAACATAAAATAAAAAACGGAACACAGTTATCCATGTTCCGTTTTGGTGTGTCTGTGTGATGAAACAGTTATTGCGTGAGTGGCAAGAAAACAATTTGCCCATCATTTGTACCCGCAACGAGCGTATTACCATCGGGTGTATACGCAACCATCGTCACAGGAGAATCTACGGTGAAAGACTGAATTTCTTCGCCTGTGCTAGCACTGCGTTCGATGATTTCACCCGTTGTATCCGCAACGGTGACAAAGCGCGTGCCATCAGGATTGAGCGTGAGATGGGTTGCGAGTGTCGGGTGCGATGGTACGATGCCGAGTAGTGTGCCGTCGGCTGTGTTCAGCAAACCGATACGCCCCTGCGTGCAATCCGAGTTATTACAGCCAGAGAAAAATGCTGATGCACCATCTGCACTGATAGCGACATCGCTCACACCGAAGCCATCACTATTTTGCCATGTGGAAATTACGCTGATATCGTCAGGGTCAATCAGTGAATAGAAAGTGATGCTGTCTGAGGTGAGGATGCCTAGCGTACTACCATCTGCACTGACGACCATATCAAGCGCGGCACTACCGGATAATTCGAGCGTGGTTGCCAATTCACCATCGCCTGCGAGGTCATAGACAGCAACCTGCCCTGCTGAACAATCGCCATTTGTGCATGTACCGACGATAAGCAAGGAGCTATCCGGCGTCAGTTCAATGCGTACCGTTGGCGAATCGCTATAGACCTCTGTCAGTTGCGCGGATTGTTCGAGCGTGGTTGTGTTATAGAGCGTGATTGTGCCATTACCAGCCGCGACAGCAATATCATCACTGCCAGTAGCATACGCAATATCGAAAATGCCGGATGGTTCTTCGATACGGGCTTCCGATTGGTTGCTGGCAGTTGCATAGACAATCACTGCGCCAACGCGACCATCCCCAAACCCAGCTTCTGATGTTTGCACAAATAGACGCTCTGCACTGGCATTGTAGACCATATCGTCAATCGCAGTCTCACCAACAGCAATGGTATCTGTACTGGTTGATGAAGCATCGCTGGTATCTGTCGTCGTGTCTGTATCTGTTGTTTCAGTCTCGCCTGTTGGCTCAAGGAAGTAATCATCACTCTCGAAATTGCTTTCGGCTGTCCAACCAGCGACGCCATCAATCTCGACATACCACCATACAAAGCCCTGATTACACGCCGGACCCGCTATCACACGGTCAAGCACACGCGCTGGCTGGATGACACCTAAACGTGGCGCTTCGGTATCGTCTACACTAGGGAAAGCGCGGAGTGTATTCGGCAAATTACCCGCTTCGACTTGTGCGGTGCTTGTGCCTGTTGTGATACGCGGAGCAAGATAGCCTGCAAAATCTTCTGGGCAAACAAAGCGTTCGATGATGGTTGCCGTATCCGCATCGAGTGGGATAGCTATTTCTTCGCTAAAACCAATCCCCACGGCATTATCGTTAACTGTGATATTCGTACAATCGCCTTCGGTGAAGGTCACTGTATTAGATACCCAGCCAGCAGGTTCGATGTAATACCATGTTGCGGCAGTATTGCGTGCTGTTGCTTGGTAAACTTGATTTTCGTAGATACGTGCGACCTGTTGCCCATCTGTAGACGGAATAGAGCGCACATTGGTGAAGCCACCTTGCGGGGTGATGAAACACGCTGTTTCGATGTCAGGGTTCGTCACTGAGGTAACAGGCACAATATCACAATTACCTGCGATGGTCACAGACGTTGCCTCGACCCAGCCTAAACCTGCTTCGCTGGCAATCTGATACCATGCGCCGTCCGCATCCAGCCCATAGACGCGATACGGTTGTGTATTTGCTGTGAAAACGCCTTCTAGCGTAGCATTAGGCGCAGTATACGCCGGAATTTGTGTAACAGGTGTAATCGTACACGCATTTTCCGTATCGACCTGTGCGGCGAGGACTTCTTCATCAAAGCCTGCATCACACAAAATCGTGATTTGCCCGCTGATAGACGAATATACGGTATAGGTCACTTGCGTATAGCGCACAGCTACCCGCACGGCTGTCACTTCAAAAGGTAATTCCTCACCTTGCACAAGTGGGCATCCGAGTGTGCTATCGGTAGTCAGTCCCAATAACTGAAACGTAAAGCTCGTAGCACGTTCACCGACGACATTCTCTGCCGCCGTGAATGCCGCATTGATAGCTGCTTCGGGCGTGTTGTCATCTTGAGCGAAAGTCGGCACTGCCAGCACCAACAATGCCCCTATCAGCAAAAATAGTCGTTTCACTGCATAAACTCCTTGTGTGTATGATTCAATACATGGGGATTGTAACACTGAACGCAATAGATTCTTCGTTAGGAATCGGGCTTCTCATGAACGTCTGACCTATTACAAGACTACGCCCTTAAAAAATACCCCACTGCACAAAGGCACTGAGGCATTGATTTACGCTGTTGCGTGTCGTGGATTAATTATCCGATTCAATCAGCAAGGTATAGGTAATTGTCTCTGTTTGTGGGCTGTAGCCACTTGCATTCACGTAAATGAGATAGGTAGCATCCAATGGAAGCGTGACGGTCATCGTGACGGTACTCGCTTCAGAGGCATGGAAGTTCATGTTGAAGCCTTGATATTCCATGCTTTGAGCTTGGGGTGCATATTCCATCGAGAACCCAACCGCTTCGCTGGATTGTGTGCTATCGAGTGTGATGGTGATGGTTTCGCCAGCTTGACCATCATAGGTATAGGTATTTTGGTAGAACTGCATTGCAGGTTGCAAGGTATCTTCAATCATGACACCCGCTTCAAGCGTATTGATACTGGCTACGGTCAGGTCCAGCGCGAAATTCACAGGGTCAAGCGAACGGCTTTCTGGTGGCAAATTCGTGCGGTTCACTGCCAAGATGTACGTACCTTCTGTGCGCACAACCATCTCTGGAATGAGTACCGTGCCATTGGTATTGTTCTGATAAGCCGTATCGCCATGAAATTGGTTGTAACCTTCGGGTCCGTAAATATCGACTGCGATAGCGGTTTGTGGGTCATTTGCCAGCGTGATATTAATCGTCTCGCCAACATTGGCTTCAAATGTGAAGTAGGCGTTTTGTGTGTCGCTATCGAGTTCGCCTGTGATACCAATATTGCCTTGCGCATCGAGCGTGAGCGCTTCGCTATTCACACGGTTGAATGTGATTTCATACCCAATTTCGGCTGCAGCGGGATCTGCGCCTGCCATCTCGTTAACATAATGCGTGACCATGACTGTCATTTGCTCACCAGCCGTTGCATTAACAAGTGCAAAATTGCTACGCGAGAAATCATCTGCGCCTGTGCTGGTGATGTACTGTCCGCTCGGCGAACGTACTTCTACGCCAATGCTACCATTACCAGACGCGAACACAGTCGTGAGTTCGTAAATAGCATCTTCTTCGGATGTGAACGTATAGTATGCAAGTGGATTTTGCGCAGAAAGTGTGCCAGATTGTGTGGAATCGGCTACCAGCGCATCGAAATTAGCTTCGGTGATTTCCAGCATATAGCCACCGGTGCTACCACCGTTTGCTTGTTGGAAGCGGGTGGCGACAATCGTGTATGTTCCATCTTCTGGCAAAGTGAATGGACCAATGCGTGAGTTGAGGTTCATGGCACTATCGTCGTCAAAAGATAGGTCAATGCCGTCTTGGTCACGCAGAACCAAGTAACTATCAAGGCGTTCAGGGGCATCATCAGTAGCAGTCATCGTTATGATGATGGTATCGCCTGCGTTGCCCTCAAATGTGTAAATTTGTTCGTAAGTTTGGTTATCAATCTGCCCCGTGACAGGTTCGCCATAGGTCAGTTCCGTATTATTCTGTGCGAATACGGCAAAACTCATGCCGACAAGCACGAATAGGATCCCGATCAAACGTAATGTGTGTTTTAGCATGTCTAGTAAAGTCCCTTCTGATGTATCCCATGTGTGTGTATCGTTTGCACGACATACATTAAGTATCAGGCAGATTATGTTAGAAGAAAATAAGCGCCTGCCCTCCGTATGCTATTCGTCAGCTAACGCCTGCCCTACGCGCTCTATGCTATAATGACCGACATTCTGATAGTACATATGTGAAAGTCAGACATGGTAACGACCACCCGCTTACAACTCACTGATAGCAACCTGATTTTGACAGGCTATATCGAACCCAACAAACCGCGTATCGGACGGCAAATTGCGAACCAGCTAAAGATGCGTTTCATTGATGTCGAGGAACGTATTGAGAATCGTATGGGCAGTAGCATAGAAGAATTACGCGATACCTTCGGGCAACGGCATCTCAAAATGGTGGAAGATGAACTGATGGAGGAGATGATTCTCTATCGCAATAGTGTTTTGCGTATCAATGGCAGTATCCTTGCCAATAGTGAATACTTAGAACGCTTGCAATCAACAGGCACAATTATCTGCCTCGTGGCACGCTTGGATGCCATCCTCAAGAAAATGCACCTCACATTGGGCGCACGCTACCATGACCCAGCCGAACGTGGTGTTGAACTTGGTAAATTACGGCGCGAATGGGCAATCCGCAAGCATGAAGGCATTCATGAACTCGATGCCACTGATGCCAGCGAAAGTGACTTGATTATTCAGATTGTGGATATGTGGCAAACGCTGTCGATTGAGCGGGTGTAATTTGTAGAGTCAAAAATAGCGGACGCACAGAAGTGCGTCCCTACGATTGAGTTGTATCTTGGCTGACTGCTGAGGGCTAAAAGCTGATAGCTCGCTTACTCAACCTCAAATGCCCATTCACCTTTTCGCATGACAGGCTCACGCTTACCATCCACCGTGATGCCATCAATGTCGATATGTTCACTACCAATCATGAAGTCAACGTGCGTTTGGCTGGTATTGCCGCCTGCTTCTACAAATTCGTCTTCGCTCATCTCGGTGCCATTTTCAATCGTCATCGCATACGCACGCCCGAGCGCGATATGGCTGGCAGCATTTTCATCGTAGAGCGTATTGAAGAACAACATGCCTGTTTGTGAGATAGGGGAACTATGTGGCACAAGCGCGACCTCGCCTAAGTGCCGTGCGCCTTCGTCAGTATCGAGCAAGTCCTGAAGCACTTCGCCCCCTTGCCCAGCCGTGAAGTCGGTCACGCGCCCATCTTCAAAGGTCATGCTGAAATCATCAATCAGATTGCCAATGTAGCTGAGCGGTTTTGTTGCCCGCACTGTGCCATTCACACGGTCACGATGAGGCATGGTAAACATCTCTTCGGTAGGGATATTGGGTGTGAACAATTTGCCTGTCGCATGTTTGGATGCGCCACCCTGCCAGATATGCCCTTTTGGCAAACCAACCGTCAAGTCTGTGCCATCACCCGAAAAATGCAAAGCTGTATATTGCTTGTCATTCATCACCTTACGACGCGTCATCAAGTCTGCTTGATGCGCTTGCCACGCGGCAACAGGGTCATCTTCATAGACACGGGTTGCGGCGAAGATAGCATCCCACAGTTTTGTTATACGCTCATCTTCTGGCGCATCAGTGAAAATTTTATCTGCCCACGCTTGCACCGGAACAGACGCACCACACCATACGTTTTCGTCAATCAGCTTGGCGCGGAATGGCTCAAATGCTTTTTGTGTTGCCCGTTGCACGGTCATGATGCGCTTGCGGTCAACACCTGCCATCAGTTGCGGGTCACGACCTGAGATGACCAAACGTGCCACCCCCGCTTCGGCATAAGATTCGACCATTTTCAGACGCCATTCAGGGACAAAATCGAGGGTGTCTTCGTTAGCATATAGCGCCCGTAATTTGCCTGTCATGGGGTCTGTCCAGTTGACATCAACATATTTTGCGCCTGCCGCGTATGCCGATTCAATGACGTAATGCGCTAGCCGCTGTGTTGCTTCGTCCCCTGTAAGCGTGACGGTCAGCAGAAGCAAATCGCCTTCGGTAATATTCACGCCGACACGCACCAGCACATCCGCGTATTTTTTGAGATTCTGTTCAAATTGTGTGTCTGTCATTTTATTTTTCCCTTTTTGTTCATTCATTGCGCGACGAACACTCCCATATAACCCTATATTGTTTTTGACGATTTTTCGAAAATAGATAAATGCCTACCCTATTTTTTACACGTCACGTCGCAAAGAAGACTTAGTCATTTTTCTGCTTATTATTACTGTTACGTATATGTGCAGTCAGAGAGCGCCCTGAAAACAAATATAACCATAACCCAGCCATACAGAAGGCAGAAACAAGATCTATTCCCATACTGACATTGAATCCAAATGCCATTGGTGTTCCAGCAGGTTGAGCAGGTACATTAATGGCGTTGATCACATTAAATATGATAGCAAAAGGCAATACATAGACGCCGATACGCTCTAATTTTGTTAGATTATCTAACCGCCCTGAATTTTCATTTTTCTCTTTTTTGTTGAGGTTGCTCATTTTAATCCCCTGTCAATTTGAATGATCATTAACATGTATATTAGTTCGCATCATTTGACGTATAAAACCCCAACAATTGGGGAGATACACAAGGGGCTGCTATCTCTTATCCGAAATTGTGCTTATGTAACAATTGAAAACTATCTACTCAACCTCAAATGCCCATTCACCTTGCCGGAAAATCGGCTCGCGTGTGCCATCGCTTGTGATGCCGTCGATGTCCATGTCGCCACTGCCCATCATGAAATCGACATGCACGAGGCTACTATTGCCCCCTGCTTCGGTAAATTCGTCAGCAGACATTTCCGTGCCACCTTCCAGCGTAAAGCGATACGCCTGCCCGAGTGCCAGATGATTTGAGGCATTTTCGTCATAGAGCGTATTATAGAATAGCAAATCCGATTGCGAGATAGGCGAGCTATGTGGCACAAGCGCGATTTCGCCAATACTACGTGCGCCATCATCGGTGCTGATAATCGTATCCAGCGCATCTTGTCCACGTTTTGCTTCCGCATGTACCACATCGCCTTCACTGAATTGTAAGGTGAAATCTTCGATGATTGTGCCATTGTAGGAGAGTGGTTTTGTGGAGCGCACGACACCATCAATGCGTTCGCGGTGTGCCAGTGTGAAAACTTCTTCTGTTGGCACATTGACCACCGGTTGCGTGCCATTTTTCATGCTCAGGCGTGCCGTATCCCATATATGCCCATCCGGTAAACCAATCGTCAAATCGGTACCCGGTGCTTTATAGTGCAAGGCATGATAGTTCTTCTCATTGAGATAGCTTGCTCGTTTGACCAGTTCGCCAATATGTGCTTGCCAATCCGCAACGGGGTCATCGCCTGTGATACGGCACATCTGGAAAATCGTCTGCCAGTGCTTCTCGCGTGCGCTTGCAGGCTCAAGTTCAGGGAATAATTTGGCGCTGATAGCCGGATGTGGTGCCATGACGATGAGCCAATTGGCAACATTATTCACGATGCGGTCAGAGACAGGTTTACGCAATTTCGCACGGGCACGTTGCATCGCACGGGTACGGGTGGCGTCCATATCTGCCAGCAAATCAGGGTCATTGCATGTCACGCTGATTCGCGCATCGCCGTTATCCGTATGCTGTAGCAAGCCATCCACCAACCACGCCGGATAATTTTCAACGGCTTCGTCGCTACCGTCTTCTAAGCGGATTTTATCCAGCACGGGGTCGCTCCAGTTAACAAACACATCTGCTGCCCCTGCTTTGTAAGCACTGCGCGTCAATGCGGTGACAAGTTCGCGGGCTTCCAGTGGCGCACTAATCCACAAGCGTTGTCCAGCTTGCAAATCCACCCCGACATTTACCGCGACATCCGCATATTTTTGTAATTGCGTTTCAAAATCAGACATAAAACCTCGTTGTAAACTTTTTTTAAACGATTTTTCACATTGTAACACGATAGGCGCGTCCGTGTTATGATCGAACCACAAATGCACACAATACATGGAGCAAAACATGGGCGATTTTCCAGCACTCGAAAAGCACTTGCAGGCATTTCATAGCATCATGCACGACTACTGGAAGCGCGTCCCTGATGATGCATGGGATACACCAACAGGCACATATGATGGCGCATGGACATTGCATCAGACATTGGCGCATGTGCTGTCATTTGCGCAGGTGTTCAACAAAGCAACCGACGCTGCCCTGCGTGGTGAAACACTGACCGTAAAAGGCATCAGCCAACGCGAAGAATTACAGGCATGGAACACACAGGAAATCGAACGCCTGACTGTCGCCGCGCCGAATGGTTTAATTGTTCAGCTTGCGGGAGAGATGCGGATAGCACACGAAAAAGCATATGCACTCACTACCGAGACAGCCCAGAAAACTGTCACCCTCGCTTATAGCAATCGTCCTGTGAGCGCGTTGGATTGTCTCGGCTGGCAAATTTCGCATGCGGGTATCGTTCACGGCGCACAAATCACGCATCCACTCGAACAAGCACCCCTCTGGGAACAATTCGACACCGACTTAACACACTTTGCGTTAGATAGATTCATCGCCCAATGGAGCGTGGTCTACTGGAACGAACTAGGTCCTGATGAGCCACAGACGCTTAATTTTCATATCAATGGCGATGGTGGTGGCGATTGGCACTTAGTCGCCGCACCCGATGGTGGAACGAGGGCGCAAGGTATCGTCGAAGGCGCAGATTATGATTTGTTCTTCGCACGTCCAGAAGTATTCTTCGGTGTGTTCACACGCTACTTGAGTTTGCGCAAAGCGATGGTTGGTGGCGAGATGCGCATGGCAAGTGATGTGCGCGATACATTGGAAATGCTCAAGTTATTTGGCGAACATAAACCAAATGTCTCCCGATAATTTCCTCGCCACATATATTACAATTTACAAATTTTAGGCGCAAATAAATACTGCATCATAATTTAACTATTAATATCGACTGCCAGTATCAATTATTCGCTTATTTTGCAGTGTTTACCAAGCCGATAATACGCTCAAAAAATCAACACTCATAAATTTCTTATGTATTGTCTTGTCAATCTTAATTGTCAATTCAGCCAGATCATGTTATATTTTAATTATCAGATAGCAATCTGATGAAGCATCTCTCAAACAACGTATCACCCCTTCTACCCTTTGGACACAGTCTACCCTACTGTGTCCGTTTTTATTTCTAGGCCCCTATGTGCTATGCTGAAACATATTTGAGAACATACAGGATGCACGATGCTCAGTCTCTATAAGCTAGAAATATTCGCGGCAGTGGTACAGGCAGGCAGTTTTAGTGCCGCCGCCAAAAATATGCACATGACCCAACCAGCCGTCAGCCAGCATATTCAAGATGTAGAAAATACACTCGGCACATCGCTCTTCATTCGTGGTAGACGGGGCGTGACGCTGACCCCAGCCGGACAAACACTCCATGATTACACCACACAGATTTTGCGCCTCGTTGCCGAAGCGGAAAGCAAGGTCACGAACGTAGAAAATCTCAGCACAGGTCGCTTGACGATTGGTGCGACACCCGGCGTGAGTACGTATCTACTTCCTGATTGGCTCTATGGTTTCCGTGAACAGTACCCACATCTCAATGTAGCACTCCAAACAGGTATCACCTCACAAAATGTACAGCATGTGATGGAACATAAAATCGACCTTGCTATCGTTGAAGGCGAATTGGAGAAAATCAATCGTAAAGGGCTTGGCTCAGTCATTTTGCGCCCTGTGATGATGATAGTCGTTGTCGGGCAAGGACATAGTTGGGATAAGCGAGATAGTGTGCGCCTGAGTGAATTAGATGGTCAGTCCTTCATCACGCGCCAGCCAGATAGTCGCACGCGGGTATGGGTAGATAGTGTTCTGGCAATGAAAAATGTCCAGCCACGTATCGTCGCAGAGTTCGATAACCAAGAGGCAATCAAGCAAGCGGTGATGTCCAATATGGGCGTGACGATTTTGCCGGATTACGCCGTGCAACGTGAATTAGACGCTGGTTTGGTGCGTGGACTCGAAGTCGAAGATGTGAAGCTCAACCGTGAACTCAAGCTGATTTACGATGAAACTATGCCGTTCACCCCGATTGCGCGGGCGCTTCTACAGCACCTCTCTGATTTGTTCCCTGAACTCGCTGATATTTCATGAAGTTAGTCGTATGTGACTATTTACGCGGTTAATGTCTAAAGTTATGCTATTGTCAGGTGAGCAAGTCACTCATCCTATTTTTAATAACTGTGTGCCATTGACCATCAGATAACGTGAGATAAAGTTTCAGAAGGCAGATCTTACTCATGGCAAAATACGAAAAAACAACGGCAACTGTACTTGCAACACGTATTGGAACAGCAATGGGAGGCGGACACGTCTCATTTCATCCTATCATTACGTATCAATACACTGTCAGCGGACAGCAATACATTTCTGAAAATTATTTCCGGCAATTTGTCGGGCAACGTAGTAAGGCACTCGTACAGCGCACGCTCGATAAAAATCCACCACAATCACAAATTGAGATTTTTTATAATGTCAATAATCCGCAGGATGCGTATGTCAAAGAAGGGGTAAGGGGTGCAATCCGTATGATGTTGCTCGTTATCATCATCGTTCTGGTAGTTGTGGTCGGTGGCTTGCTTGCATTTTTGTATTCGTTTGGCGCTATTTGATACGATTGCGCTTACAAGCTATTCATCCAAGTTGAGCGAAAATTGATACAGCTAATGAAAACAGGTCATTATGTCTAACCCTGACGATTCACTACAGAATATGCCCCTGACGATTTTATTACCCGACTTGATGAAGCAATTCAACAAGCCGACACTACTGGGCGCACGCGATGTCACGTTAACGAAAGCACAGATGGACGCTATTGCAACTGCCCTAACTGAGAAAAACACCTTGCCGGATACTGTCCCTGCGATAAATGACGCGCTAGCAGACATCATCCGCGAGAGCGAGAACGAACTCCAAGACCGCTTTAGCCTCGATTTTGCAACTGCATTGCGCACGACAGATATTTCTGCGGTAGCTGAATGGGAAAGCACTGCTGACTTTTTGGAGATTGCGAATCACAAGAGCAACGCGGAGTTACGTATCAGTGCGGGGGCGTCGCTGATGACATTTTTGGGCGATGGGCGTTTTGGACACCATTTACTGAGTGTCATTGATGTTGACGCAGGCATAAATGATGTTGATGCTGTGATTGCACGTCGGGCATTATCACAGTTTGCGGGGGTCGCTTATGATGCCGGTAATTGGCGCGAAGCAGTAGAGAGCAAACTTAGCTAACAAAAAAGGCGTAGTCATCATGACCACGCCTCACTACCTAATCCGCTGTGAGTTCCCCTTCTCCATGAGGGAGAAGGGGTTAGGGGATGAGGGTTTCGTCTCTTAGTTGTTATTCGTCACGCGCACAGTGAAGGTCGAGCCATCACGTTCGAGAACTTCGACAGTGATATTGGCGCGAGCATCTTCAAAGGTTTCGCCTGCGTGCCACATCGCGCCTTCGTCGTTTGGATTGCCGTTGTTATCAGCATCCACAACATGCGCGGGTGAGCTACGTCCCGGTACAACTTGATGCAATACCACCGCTTCACCCGGTAGATTACGGTCATAGTCGATGAATGCCCGTGCTTCGACAGTGTAGAACGTATTCGTGTTGCCGATAGGCACGAGAATCAACATGCGGTCATCGTTATCACCAAGCGTCGTCAGCGATTCAATTTCGAGCGTCGCTGTCTGACCACTTGCTACCACTGTCATCCGATTTTCTGGAATCCAGCCGAGCATACCGAGATGCAAGCCAACCGTGCCGACTTGCCAGCAACCAAGCGGTTCGCTACCGACACGGCAAATAGCATCAGTGTGGTTACTGTTACCACCACTCATGACATCCCATGCGCTATCGTAGACTTTGCCATATGGACCGGATGAATGGGGCAGACCCCAGCCATGTCCCATTTCGTGGGCGATGACGTGCAAGGAGTTGAATGCCCAAGGTGGCAACCAAGTGGTGCGGTACTGTACCGTGCGACCATCAATTTGCAGTGGCATACGACCACCCCATGCACAGCAACCGAATGTCGCGTTGAGCATCATGTTAATGCCACCGTACTGAGTGAAATCAACATTATCATTTTCTTGCGCGGCGGATACACAATCCGTCATCAAAGCACGGAGCGCATTACCAACATTTGCCCGTCCCATTGCTGTGTATTGGGCTTTGGTGCGTGGCAAATCGTACCAACCGAATGCCCCACTGCCATCAATATCAACGAGGTCAGCGGAGGTTTCGCGCCAGTAATGATCCATACCAGGCGCTTCATTGGTGAGGATGTCTTCAAAATACGAAATCGGACGTGGGGTATCGCTCACATCGCTGAAACGGCACGCGATATTCACCCACTGCGTATTGCCCGTGACAGCATTTTGCGTCAGGGGGTCATTTTGCAGAACGCGAATATCCATCGGCATGATGACAGGCAGATTTACGCCGTCGTCATATTCCGTGTGCGTGCTGGCATATTCAATCGCTACCTCATCGCCATTGAAAGCGATGTAATCCATAGCGTCGCCTGCAATCTGCATCATCTCACCCTCTGTATTGGTGAAATACGCAAAGGCGAAGCTCTCTTCTTGTGTATCATTTTCTGCGAAGGCTTGGGTATCCCCGAACAAAATACTAATTGTGCCGGTTTCCGCAATGCCTTGCATACCATCTGGTAAATCGAAACTCGGTTCAAAAGCATGAATCACGCTGGTTGCGCTGACCGTGCTTGTAAACGGTTGTTCTGTGATTGTGTCGATGCTGTCCTGTGTACGGTTATTCGTCACCGGATTGCTGACCCATACCAACAAGGCAGAGAGGGCGGCAAACATCATCACAATGCGCCAAGATTTCTTTTGCAACAATTTCACGTTAAAAACTCCATTAATTCCAATGGGCTACATCGTTCACTTTACACAATTACGACATAGCCTGTCAAACAACCGTAGGCAAACGGTGGTAAATAGTGAGGGGATATTCATATTTGCTTTTGAACATATCAGCATCAATTGGGTAAAAATGTGTGTAAGATATAGCATGTTTTCTGCGATATACAACAAAGCACACAAGCGAAAGCCTAAATTGTGACCGTTGCAACTACACTAGAAAAAGTATTCCGAGACGAACGTCCACGCTTATATCGCTGGATGCTGTCTTTGACACAACAACATCATTTTGCAGAAGACATCGTGCAAGAGACATATATCACCGCGTGGCAAAATCAGCATAAAATTACGGATATAACAGGCATCGACAAGTGGCTGAATGCCATTGCTTACAATATTTACCGACGCTGGCAACGTCAGCAAGGAACGCATGTGTCACGCGAAATGCCACTCACAGATGCGCCTCAAGATATGTTGGCTGAGTATCAACTTGACCATGATGAGCTATCTGATTTACTGGATAATGCACTGGCGATGCTCTCGCCAAAGAGTCGTGCGATTTTGATTGCACGCTATTTGGAAGAACAACCCCAAGCTAAAGTCGCTCGTGATTTGGGCATGACGGAGAGTGCGGTTGCCGTGCGCTTGCATCGGGGAAAATTGACGCTTCGTAAACTCATTGAAAATGACCTCCGCAATTATCCTGGAGATGAGGCATGGCAAGATACCCGTCTTTGGTGTGGCAGTTGTGGAAAAGCAAAATATCGGGTGCGAATGGATGCCGAAGCAGGTGAAATGGCGTTACTTTGTCCGCATTGTTGCCCTGATGAGCGCTACCCATCTTGGGAGAGTCGTGGTAGCAATGCGCGTTTGCAGGGTATCAAGACCGTAAAACCTGCACTGAACAGATTACGCCAAGATTGCTATGAATTTTATAGCCGTCATATTGATACTTTGTCGCAACGTTGCCCGACATGCGGGGCAATGGCAAAAATGCATCTCACCATGCCTGATTTCTTACGAACACCAGATTGGTATCTTGGTATGCATTCGCGATGTCCAAATTGTAATGTCATCAGCTATACCAGCTTATCTGGTGTGACGATTTCGCTTCCACAAGCGACAACTTTCGACAAAGCAAACCCGCGTTATCGACTCCAACATCCGCAATACTTTTCTCATAAAGGGCATGATGCTGTGCAGATTGGTTTTCATAGTCTAAGAACAGCGGATACTTTCGAGGCGATTTTTGCCAATGAAACCTATCAACTTTTGTCAGTTTACCGCAATGGGCAGGATGTGACCGATGAAAGCTAAAAATCGACTGCCCCTCTATGCGCTGTATGGAACATCCTTGGTATCAGCAACAGGCGATGTGATGGCGGCAGTTGCCATACCTTGGTTTGTATTACAGACCACAGGGAGCGCGGCACTCATGGGTGTTGCGGCATTTTTCAGTGTCTTGCCGATTATCATCGCCATGTTATTTGGTGGGACATTAGTAGACCGCATCGGCTATAAGCAAGTGTCGGTTTTTGCTGATTTCGCCAGCGGGCTTACCATGCTAATAATCCCAATTTTGCATTTGACGATTGGGATTCAATTTTGGCAATTGGTGTTGCTTGTTTTTCTTGGGAATTTGTTGGATGCACCCGGACAAAGTGCCCGACAAGCCATGATTCCTGAATTGGCAGAAGCGGCAGGGGTATCATTGGAACGGGCGACGGGTCTGGCAAATGCGTTTTCACGAGCCACTTCTATGCTGGGTGCGCCGTTGGCTGGCATCTTGATTGCTTTCACAAATGCGCCGATTGTCATCATGATTAATGCGGCAACATTTTTGGTATCGGCAATGGGCGTGCAATTATTCATTTCACGGAAACTATTCCACAAACAAGCCGACGCACAAGCAGAATCGACGAATAGTTATTGGCAAGATTTTCAGGAAGGATTTGGCTTCTTATGGCAAGATAAACTCCTGCTGACATTGGTTGCTGTCGTCATGATGACGAATATGATTGACCATGCAATCTCCGGTGTGACGATGCCCTACTATGTCAATGAGATTTATGGCAATGCGTGGAGCTTAGGCTTGATTATGGGCAGTTTTGGCGCGGCAGCGGTGACGGGTACATTGCTCTATAGTTGGTTTGGGGACAAGGTTTCACGGCGCTGGATCTTCATCATTGCCTACATTATTGTTGGCTTGCGTAGTCTTTTTATGATTTCGTATCCATCATTAGCCGGGATGATTGTAATCGCAGTTGTGACAGGCTTATCAGCAGGTCCGATTAACCCGATTATGGGCGTGTTGTGGTATGAGCGTATTCCCGATCATATGCGAGCGCGGGTGTTTAGCTTGACAAGTGCAGGTGTTTTGGTTGCGATGCCCATTGGGGCATTGTTAGCGGGGTATCTGCTGGAATGGGTTGGCTTGTCTATATCACTAGCAATTTACGGCGTGATTTATCTACTCGCTGTGGGTAGTTTGATAATCAACCCGAATGCCAATGAACTAGAAAGACTACCCTCTACACAAGAGACTGCTACCATGCCATCCTGAAAAAGCAAATCTGTTGCAAAAATAGGTGATATAATTCCAATAAGTCGATAGTCGCAATATAAGAAGGACAAGTCAGATGGCACTGGTACAATCACAACAAGAACCGCTACACATGACCGAAGCGGAATATCTTGAATTTGAGGAAGCTAGCGACATCAGGCACGAATATGTGAATGGGTATGTCAAAGCGATGGCAGGGGCAAGCTGGACGCATACCGTGATTACCCAGAGTACAGGTACAACATTAGACATGCAACTGCTGGATAAGCCCTGTGTCGTTGTATCAAGTGACATCAAGTTAAGAGTGCAGTCTAAGAAAGTCTCTTTTCGCTATCCCGATGTGATGGTTGTGTGTGGCGAACCCAATTTTGTTGATGAGCGTGTTGATATAATAGATAACCCAACGGTGATAGTAGAAGTCTCATCACCTTCAACAGCATTAGAAGACCGCAATGAGAAATTGGAAGAATACACACGCTTAGAAAGTTTGCAGGAATATGTCCTCATATCACAGGACGAAGCCAAAATAGAACGCTATTTACGTCATGAAGGCGAATGGCTGTATAGCAACGTCAGAGGGCTGGATGCCAATCTGACATTGCCATCTATCGGTGTCACACTGGATTTTGCATTTGTCTACAAGAAAATCACGCTCAAACATGAGACGGACAATGAAACCGAAGAAGAGACCTAAGGGACAGGTTTTAGCTCCCCTTATACTGCTTATTTTGCCATTTCTTATATCTCCGTATATAGGATTCAGTTATTCTATCAATATAAGAGCTGAAACTGTCAGCGTATAGTGTTATGTCATAACCAACTTCGCTATCACTCTCAATCCATTCATATACTGGCGGATCTTCAGAATCGTTGTCAGTGTGTAAATATAGAAATGGACAATTTCCGTCCTTGATTACTAAGAAAACAAAGGCATCTTGTGGAAGTTCATAATCTACAGGAGGTCGATCTGTTTTGAAGTGATATCGAAGATCCTCTTTGTGTTTTACCAACCTTTCAGATGCTAATTGACCAACATCGAATAAAGGGTTGCGTTCTCCCATTGTCTCCAAAAATTCAATAACCTTTTTAGGCAAACGATCAATTCCCTGAGCCTTCATAACTCTTTGAATATTTTCTCTGGAGTAGCCTTCAAGCCAGTCTGACTCTAATTTCACGCCTTGCTTTTTTACTTTTTTGAAAATCTGTTTACTAATATGCACTGTATAACCTCTGACAATATCCCGTTTCGGTAGATACCATAATTGTAGCTTGTTAACTAAGTTAGACGCTAAAGAGATAGAAAATCACACGATGAACACGTTGCCTAGTTGCGCCTCACGCCTATCTACGGCATGATTAGGCTTGCTCACGATTGATCGTTCATAGTGCCGAGAGTTCATAGCCGTCATGCCCATGCGTGCCTCATTACTTATTATACTATCTGCCCTGTTATTTGCTTGTATACCAGGACCCACCCCGACGCCTCTCTTGCCGACGGTTGCGCCGGAAGCAGGCTCAGTTGCGCCCCTCATTTTCTGGGAGACACAAACCAGTAGCCTCAGTTCGGGTAATAACTTTGATTTATGGCTCTTTGAGGGCAACGCAGGCGATAATATTTTCATCCGTAGTGTGACGCGGGGTGTGGATATTCGCTTGAGCCTCCTGCAAGATAGCGAAGTGCTGGTCGAAAGCACAGATAGAATTGAACTCAGCTTGCCTGTATCCGGCAGTTACCGCGTGCGCGTCGATTATGTGGCTGGGATTGGCGAGTATGATATTGGCTTGGGCTATACTGACCGCGATAATCCCAATGACACGGGCGCGACAGCGATTCCGCAGGTGGTCGGCGTCCCAACCCCGACTGCGCCTGTATCTGCGCCTGGTAGTTTCATTCGCGCATTAGACGAAAATGCCGAAATCAGCGACACCCTGACCGACACCGCACGCCAACACATTTACACACTCTCCGGCACACAAGGCAGTGTCATCAATTTGGAGCTATATCAGGTTTCCGGCGAGCTTGACCCCGTTCTGCGTTTGTTCGATGCGGAGGGTAATTTGCTGGCGATGGACGATAACAGCTTAGGCGGACAAAACGCTCGCTTGCTCAATGTGCGCTTGCCAGAGACAGCAACATATAGCATACAAGTCGATGGCAAAGAGCGAACAGGCGACTATCGCTTGGTATATACCGATACAGCCATTACACTCGCGCCAGACCCTCAGCCGAGTGCCGCGCCAACCAGTGTGACACCTTATGTAACGCCACAGATACGCTTTGCGATTCCTGACGAACGCCTACAAAACCACCGTCCGGCGATTAACTCGCTAGTGCGTGAAGGCGATTTTCAACGATTTTCCTTTTTTGCAAACGCTGGCGAACGAGTGAGCATTGTCGTTGAACCCATGCCAGGCTCAAATATTTTGCCAAGTTTTGAAGTGTTCGATACCGATGGCGCACAAGTTGGCTTCTCACGTTCTACGACCTCGAATGCAGACGGGGCAGCCGTCGCGCCCGGTGTCATCATTGCCCAAACAGGCGCACACCTGATTATCGTCACGGGCGAAGACAACACGACAGGACAATTTCTCATCTCCTTTGGACGTGGCGCAACCGTCCGTGATGAGTGGCAAGGCACAGGCGCATCCAATACGCTACTGACAGGCGCAATCAACAGCGTTGGCAGTCGGCATGTATGGGAATTACCACTTAATCCAGGTGATGTGATTAATGTCGCTGTCGGCGCAGATACAGGTAGCTTCGACCCTGTGATTGAACTAGCAACGGCTGATGGCATCGTCCTCTATCAAGATGACGACGGCGGTGATGGCGAATCGGCTGTCTTGCGCAATATCAGCATCCTTGAACCTGCAACCTATCTCGTGCGTATTTACGATGAAGCAGGCAGAAATACAGGCGGATACAGTTTGCTGTGGAATTACGTCAATCTTGCCTCAACGCCGACGCCGATTCCCTCTCAGTTAACAATCCTCTCTGTGGATGATACGGTGATAGAGAACAACTATGCGTTTTATGCGTTTCAGGGGCAAGCCGGACAGCGCGTGCGCATAGCCACAACAGCCGATGACACGTTGGTATTTGACCCTGTTATTGCGATTTTGAATCCAGATGGGGATATTATTCAAGAAGCAGATGATAGTGATGGAACGCTCAACCCGAATTTAACATTTACCTTGCCAGAAGATGGCACGTATCAGGTACGGGTAAATGGCTATTTATCCGGCGGACGCTTCACCCTGACTGTTGGCATACTTTTTGACTAAATCGCATACGCCAACACGAAAATGGGGTGCTAACACCTTAGCGAATTTGGCAACGCAATTGATTAATCAGGTCTTGTAAATCGCGCAATTCAAGTTTCATTGAGCGCACAATCATCTGATTATCAGGATTGCTATCGTCGCCTTCGAGATAACTCATACCGAGCATCAAGGTATTCAAACGATTGTTGATAGCGTGTATCGTCATACGTGTAGTATCTTCTGTCGGTGCTGTTGCGATCATCTTGGTTTTTTCTTCCGTTGTATCCGTCATTTGCTACGCCACCTAAGCGTGCGACTTCATTGATATATCTATCCTACCACTATTCTCTTTACTTTAAATTAAGACTTTGACGAGTTTACAACCTTTTTGCACTTTACTCATATTTCGTTTACTCTGATTTTTGATTTCTTGGTTTAATCAACAAAATATCTTGAACAACCTCATCACTTTCATTTTGATGACGTTTCTCGATTTTGTCTTTTAAATGAAATGTACGAGCTTTTGCTTGTTGAATGATTGTTCTGTAAGTGCGTGGTATAACCTTAATCTGAATATCTGCTTCATCACCAATAGTTCGTGGTTTTGCATTGTTATTAAGTTTTGAGCCAAGAACATAGCAAACAATCTGCCCTGTAGGGACTAAATCACCTTTATTTGAGATTTCTGACGCATAATCTTCTGCTTGTCGTATTTCTTTTTTGGTGATTTCAAATCCACCACGCTTTAATTCAAGCAGTAGCACTTTCGCAATACCATCAACTTCTGCATTTGTGCCATAGCTATCACAAGAAAAAACACCTATTCTAGTATCAGGCAACACAACAAAATCTGGTCTACGCCGTGGTTTTTCAATTTGCGCGTCTGGTACATTCATAAGACCTCTTATGACTTGTGTGAGTCCTTTATTTGATGTGTAGGATACTGATTCATATTCAGGACCAAATATCCATAACCCCTTTTCTATTAAAGGTTGTATCACATGCAACTCATCACTGTCGGCATCAACAACTCTCTCCAGTTCTTCTAGTATTATTTGTGCATCATGTACATTCCATTTGTCTAAAATTTCAGTAAGAGTATCAACATCAGTTGGATTCAAAAGAGCGATCTGTTCCA
>JBCBKJ010000086.1:0-24315 GCA_038522085.1 Chloroflexota bacterium | reverse complement strand
TCCCTTCGATTGCATTCAAAAATGAATACAATGTCATAATAGAGTGGCTTGAATTGAATTTGTCCTGTAATCAAAGGGATAGAATCAAAGCGTTTTGAGGGTCGAAAATAGGGGGCTAGTGCCTGTTTTCTATTCTCACTTACGTTATAACCTGCTGATAAAAACAAGCCGTGACAGGGTGCATAGCGCGGTTTATGGGCGTCTCTGAATGTATATGCTGATGAGCAGGTGTTTTACTCTTTCTACTTTGGATTCACTATACAGATAATCACATAATGATATGTTGTTATGACATGACCGTAATCGGGATTGGTGTAAATCTCTGTTTCTTTGATAATTCAAAGAGCGAAGTACCTTTACAAACTAATCTTTATTGTAAATGCCTAATAATGATATATCGTATAGGTACACTAATTAATTTGCCGAATCGATAATGTAATGACTAAATCTGAACTAAAGCTAATAGGCATACTTGCTAAAGCATTTATCAATAATGTCCGTGTTGATGACACGTATAACGAGGTACTCCACGAGTACGGGCTTATGTCAATCAAAGATGATGATTGGGTTTCCGTACTGACACTGAATGAGGTCCTAACGAAGCTCGTAGAAAAACGACAATCATTCGAATCAACATATGACATGGTTGCTGTTGGTTTACGAGCAGCACAAAATGCTGACTTACCTCAAGATATGACACTCATTGATTTCCTGACAACCCAGAATCCTGTCATTCAAGAAATATATCAAGGAGCTGGAAAAGGTAGTGTAAAAATGCAAACACTCAGCGATACACATTATATTTTAGAAGTAGATTTACCTTGGCCCGATGACTTAATGTATGGAAACTACTACGGGTATATCAAACGATTACTGCCCGCAGGAACATCATTTACACTTAGAAAAACACAGGCAAGCAACATTGAAGCTGGTATTCCCATGATATTTGAGATTGAATGGTAATGAGTCATGATTGGAACTCAAAGACGAGAATGGAGAACCTGAATACAAGCACCATAGTGTGGACATGGTAGGCTCAGAAGTGCATTTGAAGTAGCCACGTTATGATATGTTTCGTGACTACTTGCGAAAACCTAATGTACTATGATGCACCAAAGTAGACCGATAACCCCAACACAACAAGCGTTACTGCAATCGCAATCCCTAATAGGGCTAGGTACGGCATACGCTAGAAAATCACCCAAGTCAGCACTTGTGAAAGTTATTACTTGATATACTCCCGCTTCTGTAAAGTTATTTTAGAGATTGTAAAAGGTCTTAAAATGTCGATAAATATTTCTATGTATCCAGCATGTTTTGTTCTTCTTCAACCTTATATCTTAATTTCAAGACATCGTTTATTGATTCAACTCAACTAATATCACTTAAAACTTGTCTTTTATGATCTATAAAAGCCTACTATGAACTGAATAATCTTGATCTGGGGAAAATCTGGCACATGCCGTAACTACCTCGTATTGCATCACACTCACCAATGCCAAGCGCCATGGACTGTAAGCGGGTTGACCTTGAGGTGGATAATACGCTTAGAATTCATCATCTTTAAATATACCGTCGAACACTTGCCGTAATCGAAGATACCGATTTCCTTTTGGAAACGTGGCTTCTGCAACCATTTTCGTTAACTCAGGAATAGATGGAACGGCTTTCGCTTTCAGACACATCGGCAGACTCCTTCAAACAGTTTCGTGCCAGTATAACTCGGCGCGATGTATCTCAAGTAATTAATTCGCCAGCGGTATCAATTATTCCAGCGACCTATATCTACACGCTACAAAGTGACACTCCTGAATTTATTCAAGAGCATCACTTTGCGGGCAATTTATAGATGCTAGTTTTATCCAGCCTCAGTCAGGATGCGTCACTCTGACTTGCAGTCAGTCAATTCCCCACTATGACCATCGAATGTCCACCCACCAGGGCACTGCAGGTCAAAGACGGTAAGCCACCAGTCATCCAATTCATATATTTCAGCCGTGTTGCCTTGTCCTGTTGTTAGCTGACCATAGCAATCCGGTGGTAAAAATTCGTCGAGGTCATTGATACCATTATTATTACAATCGCTATCAACTGCCCTATCTCCCTCTACGATAATGAAACTAGCCTCCGTCTCATTGCTGCCATCGCGATCACTATCCGTATCCCGTTCTTGAGCCAGCGTTGGGATAGCTACAAATAGCAGAATTAGCATAATACTGAACGCAACGTTAGACTTCTTGATAAGCATTTCATACTCCTTGTATGTGATTGAAAACGTTAATGTCACTATAGCCACCGAGCGCCTAGGAATCGCTTATTTTCAAGGAGCAGTCATTTCTTTTGTAAGTTCTTTATGTTCTTTTCTTGTATCCTAGTCCAATGATCCCCAATGTACGTCGTCAGACCGAGTTAGATACGATTTTTTGAGAGGAAAAGGAGAGATTTTGAGTTCAAGACTTCAAAATTCTCTCCATATCTTTCTGTGACCGATTGGGTTTGAAGACACACAATTCAAATTATCTGGCGGCTCATGACACCTTCGCTCCCCATACGCCCATCGCTTCGATCGTCATTAACGTTTGTTCTACAACGTGAAGCTACCTTTCCACGTATTGTCTAGCAGGGGTAGCTGTTGTGTGCCATTCTCGTGACTGATTGTAATAGTACTGCCGAGCAATGTGATCACATTGCCTTATGTTGTATACCAATTGTATTGGGCGTGGTACCCCTCTGCTGATACCCTATAGTTTTTGTCGAAAGATCATCTAGCGATATAGGAGATAAAGCGGATGAGGGATCAACTAATTGCCTTAGTGTGCTTGCTATTATTTGGTATCACCGTGCAGGGGCAACAAACGATTGGCTGGGATGCAAGTGACTGTTTGGTCAATCTTATTTTACCCGATGAGACGATATGTGGCACACTGACTGTCCCAGAAGACTACAATATTGAAGATCGTCTTATTGAATTACCAGTCGTGATCATCTCAGCTCGGGACAATACTGATAATTTACCCCCTTTGCTATACACATCGGGTGGACCAGGTGGCGCAACGGTATACCAATGGCTAGTCAATTTCTATCGTCGTTCCCCCATCAGCGAAAATCGTGACATCATTTTGTTCGGTCAACGTGGCACACTTGGGGCTGAACCATACTTAGACTGTCCAGAGCTAGATCTAATTGGGTTAGAACTGCTCTCAACCAACAACACCGCTGTAGTGGAAGGTCAACGATGGGCTGAGGTCGCACGTGAGTGCTTTGATCGTCTGACAGGTGAAGGTGTTGACCTAGCTCACTACAATAATGCAACAACCATTCAAGATATTGATTTTTTACGCGATACACTAGGTCATGAACAGGTATTCTTTCTTGGCTTTTCATATAGCACACGCCTCGCACTCGATTACACACGCGCCTATCCTCAACATGTGGCAGGTCTGATATTAGACTCAGTTGCTCCACCTGAAGAGAGTTTGTTGCTTCAACTGAATAATAATTTTGGACGGTCTTTTGACTATCTTTTTGCGCAGTGTGATGCAGATGATGCCTGTCGTGAAGCATTTCCGAACTTGGAAACAACCTTTTATGAGACAATTGCTAGCTATAATGCTCAACCTGTGACCATTCAAACTCACCATCCGCGTACACAGGAAACGGTTATGCTGACGGTTACAGGCAATGATATTGCATCCATGGTTGTGAGCCTCCTTTACAGTCGTGACACAACGGAACTTACGCCATTATTGATTGATACATTGGCACAAGAACAGCATGATCCCTTGTTACCGATTGTTGATCAATTCATTGTAGGTGTTGAACAAGATGCTGTTGGCGTGTACTACTCGACAATCTGTGCTGAGGAAGCTGCCTTCGCCACATCCGAGCAAATCCAAGCATCTCGGAATAGCCTAACTGATATGCCCGCGTGGTATCCGGTAATTTTCGGTACAACACACATCATCTGTGACTTGTGGGATGTCCCAGCAAGTGATGATGTAATCAAAGAGCCTGTCAGCAGTGATGTGCCAGCTTTAATTCTTAGTGGCGGATATGATCCAATTACGCCACCACAATGGGGTGAAACTGTTGTCGCAAATTTCCCTAATAGTTATTTCGTAGAATTTCCAACGCTCAGTCATATTGTATTCTCTGACCATATTTGTGCTCGAAACTTAGTCAATGCATTCTTGGATGAACCAAGACGCGCACCTGATACAGCTTGTTTAAATGATGTTCCTACACTCGACTTTTTACAACCAAACGAGGTGGTGGTGACCAATAGTTTATACCGTGTGAATCGAGACATCTTAGCAGGTAATCAACAGTGGCAATTGGTATTTCCAGCCATCATCACGCTCAGTAGCCTATTACAAATCTGCATCGTTATCTGGCAATTTACACGCAAGTCAGCACGTTCAGCAGATTACCTACATATGGTGAGTGCCCTACTCGTTGTTGTGTGGTTGATGGGATTAGCATGGGTTATTCTCAACACGCCAGAGTTGACACTGGCTTATGGATTGCCGCGTTGGGGAATTGGGTTGCGATGGTTGCCATTCCTAATGGTTGCAAATGTACTTGTTGGTATCTGGCTGGTTTTACGTGAAAAATGGCTTTGGTGGGATACCTTCTTCATTTTTCATCTTGTTTTCGTTATCTGGTTAGTAGTGCGAGGTTTAGCAGGAATTTAGTCATTTAACAAAATATATCAACTTCCTGTGATGTAAGTGAGGTGGCTAGAAAGTAATGTCCTTGCCCCCTAAACTTGTACCGACGAGAATAGATTTTCATTAAATTCCCCGCCGACAAGTTGTCGGTGGGGAATCATGTGTCGAAAAGGCTTACGGATACGTCGTGTGCATAACTCATGTAAACAATGGAGAGCTAATCGCACTGTCTCGTGCACAGAATTGAGATCTTATTCTGAGCGGTACAAAAATAAGGCTTCTTGAGCTTTATTTTTAATATTTATACAAGCAGTAACCAACCGATATAATCACAAATTTCGTGTGACTATATCGGTCGTTTTCTCAAATATTGATACGACATCTGTAATCGTGAATGCAAATGGATATCCAGCTAAGGTTCCTCAACTGTAGTAAATTTACAACGAGAACACCACAGAATACCCATTATATATACAGATGTTACTTCACTATTTGACTACCTCGTCAATGTTTTCAAGTGCTGAATTAATCAAAGTAGTGTAATCTGGCATACTATCTGTTGCAATTTTCAAATACACTCTGCCGTCTTTATACTTCGCAAGTGCCTCTATTGCAGCTCGTGGCATCAGGTCAAGAAATTCGATATCCAGAGCATTTCTCAAAGATTCTACGGCTCTTGCATCCTCCCATTCGCCTAGAGCGAGACAGGCAAAATATATTTCATTACGTGAACTTACAACCCGAAAATCTCCATTCGAATATTGATTAACTAAATCAACCATATACAGGTAACTTTCATCACTAGCAATATTCCGGAGTGCACTAACTATTGCTAAACCTTCAGAATCTCCAGAATAGTTTCGGTGGATATCAATCAGTACTGGTACTGAATCTGTATTCCCAATCAGTGCCAAAACGTCTAACAAAGAAATTATTGAAGTTCTACCCTTCATCGTATCTATAGTAGAATGAACTTCAATTAATGCTTCATCACCAAAATTTGCAATAGTTTGAATCAGACTCTGCTTGACATTTTCGGAAACTGGTTCTGAAAACACTTCCATACCTTTATCAAGGATAAGAAGTTGTGTGATTAGATTACGAATTACAATATTTTTCATACTACCGTCCATCCATGTTTAGTTACAACATCTTATTGTGATATTACACTATCAAATATTAGCATACCAATTGCATCACCCTCAAATTTTATCTGTGGTGGAAGAGCATAGTTAGGTGAACGCTCACCAACATTGTTGTTTACTCCAACTGGACCCGCTACAACCTGATAGCCTGTCAAACCATCAGGGTAGTATGTTTGATAAACCTCATTTAAGTTTGTAGCTGAAACATTTAATCGCCGTAGACTAAGGAAAACCAGTAGTTGCATCTTATATCTGATTATGATCCCAGAACCAGGTTTTCGACTTGCCCAGTTGGTAGCAGCAGCACGTCCCCAGCCTGTATCAGCATATGTGTAAAAACCTAGTCCGAAATCACCCACTCCTACACTACTAGGAGAATAGTTAGAACCTGGCCAAAGCGAAGTAGTAGTCCCATGGATAAAATATGTATATCCATTTTCATCTGTAGCACGTTCGACTTCTTCATCAACCCGTGTATCCACCTGTGCGCCTAATTGATTTGAATTAGTAGGCGAGACATTAGTTTGTCCATTGCTATTTATTATAGAGTTCAGAGCAGGTACACATGAAAACCCTGTATCTCCATAAAATACATCATCTAAATTTATTATTGTATTTGGAACGGCAATAGGACGAATGATTGGTATATTTACGTTCAAAACATCTGAACCCATACTAGCTGGATTCGTGCCACCATATCCTAAACCTGGGAATCCAAAGTTAGGTCCAAATACAGACGATGTATTGGCAGTCGGTGCTGTGAAGATGTTTAACGGACTAGTAAATGGCACACTTGTAGTAGTCGTAGCACTACTTGTGCCAACACTCGTTACCGGAAAACGAATCACATTAGGTGGTGTTACAGAAGTAGGAGGTGCACTATTCGGGAATAAGCCATAAGTGGTATTACCTATGGTTGTAATTCCACTTCCGCTACCAATAGAACCTGAACTTCCAGCATATGAACCTCCAGCACCACACTCTCCAACGATAAAACCATTTCCATCCGCAAAGCAACGTTTACCAGACGGGTCAATGTAATTGACTGGATTTGCATTCACATACCAATAGCGATTTATAAACTCAATTTGATCAAGCGCACTGAACACACCCATCTCAGGGGTGTAGTACCGCGCCCGCAGGTAGACCTGCCCATTAGCATCCGTCTGTTCACCTGTGAAGCCGAAGCCCTCGCCATAGCCACCCAATGGTTCACCATAAGGGTCATAGCTCTGACTTGCTTGTACTGCCGCCACATCAGAAACAACGCCCCGCACACTGCCCAAACCATCTTGAGCGTAGTAACTCCAGTTACCTGCATTGTCCTCACTGCCGTGAATCCCCCGCGGGGCATGCACAAAGCGTTTGGTATCGCTACCTATGGTCTGTGCTAGCAACTTGGTCAGTCCAGGCTGGGTATCATTCAGGTAATCCGTCACCACACTGCCCACGGTCTGCTGGATGCGGTTACTCGCCCCATCATAGGCATAGGCGGTCGTGCCAACACTCAGCATCCGATTGGCACGATCCCATGTGTAGGCATCCACCCCATCATTCGTGAGGTTGCCGTTTTGGTCATAGGTCAGATTGTTCGTGCCATCATTGACCATCTGGTTCGCCGCATTATACATGCGCGTCGTGCCGTTTTTGTTCACCAGATTACCCGCTGTATCGTAGCCGTAGGTGTAGACCGTGCTACCCTCATTATAATCTGCCTCTAGCAAACGCGACAAAGCATCGTAGGTATATCGGATGACATCCATATCGAGTGCGGTGTCTACGCTCAGTGCTTTGAAGCGCACTTTGTACGCGCTACTCTGCAAGTTCTTCTCACGCTGATTACGTATCTCCAGCACATGCCAGCCATCACCCCGCAGGGTCAGGTCTTCCACCCGACTGCCCGCCGTCGCAGCATAGCCATCAATGCTCTTGTAGAGCGTGCCATCGATGTACACATCGTAGATGCTGTGATCGGGTCCGACCCCCATCTCCAATTCGACATTCTCATCACCCACGAACAAGACCTTCAGACGGGCATCCCAGCGCGTGCTGGTGTGGAAGCTCGTCTCGTCTGTCCAGTCGTTGATATACTCGACACTGTTATCGCTGTGCGAGATGGTCGTTGTCGAAGCGACAGCGCCGGGAGCGAGACGTAACTCGCGTGCTTCGGTACGGTTGCCCCGTCCATCGAGGGTATAACGGAATCCTGCCAGCGTCTCACGTTTACGGTTCTCATGACGCAATTCGCGCAAGCGTCCTGCTTCATCCAATTTGTAGACCGAGCGCATGCCATTTGGACGTTGTGTCACCCGATGACGATCCAGCTTGTCGTAGTGGAAACTACTGTTACCCGCATCCCAATCAGTCAGCGAGATGAGGCGTCCACGTTCATCGTAGCTATAGTCAATCGTCAGCGTGTCCATAGTCAGTTGGGTGCGTTTGCCCCGAATGTCATAGACATAGTTCACGCTTTCTTCGACCATGCTATCACCATCGGTATCGAAATCGACTGCCGTGAGGCGATTGCGCGCATCGTAGCTATGTGCAGTGATGCGGATGTCACTCGTGCCATCGTTCTCACGCATCGCCAAGCGGTTGCCCAGCACGTCGTAATCAAATGACACGGTTGGCGTCACAGCAGGCGCACCGTAGTCAATCTGTTGCAAACGTCCAGCGCGGTCAAAGTCGCGTACCACATCATAGGTGCCACCTGTTGCCAGACCCGGATAGGTCATCTTGGTGCGTTGCGCCCCGTTCACCTCACTGTGTTCAGTGAGCCAATCGATATTGAGCGGGTTGGTCAAGCGTGTGCGCCGTCCGAGGTCATCATAGCCGTAACTGGTCACATTACCACGCGGGTCGCGCATCTGGCTCATGCGTCCCTCAAGGTCATGCGAGACCATCACGATGATATTCTCGTCCTTATCTGTGCCGTGGTCGATGTCAGTGCCATCGCTTTGTTCATAGACACTCGCACTATCATTCCAGACCCACAGCGCGGGGTCTTCACCATTGGCGACATAATTCTGCACCACCAGCACACGCCGACGCAGAGCATCGTAGCGATAGGCTGTCACCGTCCCTTCGGGGTCAGTCATGGTATCTACTTGCCCATCGTTGAAGTAGCTCGTCTGGTTGACATCCCCGACTGGATTGATCATCTGTACGCGACGCGAAGCACGGTCATAGACCATGTAGCTCATCACATTGGTATCGCGGTAGCTACCTGTATTGCTCACTTGCAAGAGCCAATTTTCATCGCTATCCCACGCATCGGGCGAGATCATCTGCCCTGCCCCATCCAGCACAGGGACGTAATTGGCAATGCTACGCAAGACCCGCCCAGCTTTGTCGAAGCAGGTGTAACTGCTGGTTGCCAGTCCGGTATTAGCAGCACGGGTCACTTGCAAACGGCGTCCCGCTTCATCGTAGACGAAGCTCGTCTGAGTGCCATAAGCATCGCGGGTGCTGACCACCTGTCCGTCATCGTTGTAGACCGTCTCGGAGATGATATTCGTATCCTTATCTGTTCCGTGGTCAATGGCATTGCCACTGCCATCTTCATAACGGCTTTCAGTCACATCCCATGTCCAGTCATCCGGCAGGCTAGTGCCCTGCACAACATAATTCTCGACACGGCGCACGACCCGTCCGGGGGTGTCATAGACCGTGTAGGTCTCGCGCCCGACGGTATCACGGGTGCGGTAAGCGCGTCCCAGCAAGTCATATTGCGTCTCACTGATGCGATTCTGGTCCTTATCTGTCCCGTGATCAATGGTCACGGTTGCCCCACTGACATCGGCAGTGCCTTCCCATACACTGGTGCTTGCATTCCACACCCAGGTCTCAGGCGGTACCGGATTGCCACTCCCATCTTCCTGTGGCACGTAGGTCTGGATGCTCAGACGTTGGCGTCCGGCATCATCGTAGACGCGGTAACTCAGGTTGCCACGCGCATCGCGGATTTGCACGACGCGGTTTTCATCGTCGTAGGTCGGTTGGGAGATCAGGTTCTGGTCGGTATTGCTACCGCGAGCAATGGCAGTGCCTGTGTTGTCTTCGTAGCGACCATCAGTGGCATCCCAGACCCAATCTGCAGGGGTGGTTGTCCCCTGGTCAACGAAGTTCTGTACCGCGATCGCTTGGCGTCCATTCTCATCGTAGCCTGTGTAAGAGACGAAACGCCCGTCCACATTGCGCGTTTGTTGCACGCGCCCATCGCCATCGTATTGCGTTTCGGTGATGATATTCTGGTCATTATTTACCCCCTGGTCGATGGCATTGCCTGCCCCATCTTCCCAGCGGTCATTGGCACTGACCCACAGCCATGCTTTGGGCTCACTGCTCCCCTGTGCCACATAGTTACGCACGGTCAGGTACTGACGTCCGAGCCCATCGTAGACACTACGCGTCACACTACCGTTGCTATCCACGCTTTCATGAGCGCGTCCTTGGGCATCGTAGCGCGTTGTGGTGATCACATCTTGGTCGCTATCCGTGCTTTCAGTGTAGTCTGACAAATCAGGGTCAGATGCGATGTCGTAATCTGGAATACTGGCATATTGAATCCGTTTGACTTGCCGTCCGAGGCTATCGTAGCCTGTCAGGGCGGTCTCCCAGACCGCGCTTGCACCACGATTTTCCATCAGACGACGGGTGCGAATCACGCGCCCCATCTTGTCGTATTCGGTGGTGTTGACCATATCTTTATCCGGGTCGGTGCTGTACGCGCCGTACCCACTCAGATCGAGGTCGTTGAGAATATCGTAGCTCGGTTGGGCAGCGTTGCGAATCACCGTCACCGGACGATTCAAGGCATCTAAGACCGTGAAAGTCACGCTCCCACGCATATCCACGCTCTTGACGACATTGCCGTTGGGGTCATAGACCTGCTCGGTGATCAGATCCAGATCGACATCGCTACTGGCGACATACCCACTCAGGTCAGGATCACCTGTGTAGCTGGCATCATAATCCGGTTGGCTGGCGTTGTTGATGGTCTTGACCATGCGGTCAGCGAGGTCATAGCCCATCAGGCTCACGCGTCCCAACACATCGCGACGGCGATACACCAAGCCACGCGCGTTGTAGTCGGTATCTGAGAGGATATTCTCATCCAGGTCGCTACCATGTGAGACCACCGTATCGTTGGTGTCGCTTAGACGCCAAGCATATTCGCCACTCACAGCACGGTAGACCCATGCACCCGGCGCACTGCTGCCTTGTGCGTTGTAGTTCTGCACCGTGCGTACCACCCGCCCAAGCGCATCGTAGAGCGTCAGGTTGGTACGGGCGAAGGTTGTGGCATCATTGCTGGTGGTGCTGACTTTACGTCCCAACGTGTCATACACATGGGTGGTGACACGGGTGTGTTTCTTGGTGCTGTCATTGGCATCGTAGAGACCTTTGAGCAAGGTCAATGTGGTCGGTGGTGTCACATCCACCAGCGCACACGCGGTACCCAGCACATTGCCTGCTGCATCGTAGAGCGTGTAGGTGTACTGACAGGTTCCCATCAGGCTACTCTTAGCCGTCTTGATGACCCGTCCTTGGGCATCGTAATAGTAGGTGGTGGTCGTTTCATCCACGCCTGCCGCATCGACATTCTTCTGGGTCATGGTTTCTAGCAAGCCGTTGGACGTACCAGACGTACCGTAGCTGCGTTCCATCGCTTGTAATTCACTGCCATCTGCCCCATCCAGACGGTATTCACCCAGCGTGCGCCCCTTATCATCATAGATGAATTGTTGCCAGCGACGCGCCTCTTCTACTTCCAACACATGTACACTGTCCACATAGAAGGTCGCGCTGGTGCTGGTGACTTTGAATTGCAATGCGCCGCTCAGCGCGCTGGTCGGGGTATGCACGGCGCGTAAGATTTCCCATGCGCCATCTGCGACACTTGTCACATCCCAGTCGCTTGAACCTGCGACACCCATCTGCACGCTATCGCCACCGTTCACGACGTAAACACGCGCCGTGATGAGGTAGGTCTTATTTTGCGCGAAGCTGATACTGGCTGCGCTCTGCATACCGTCATCTTGGTTAGCGACCACTTTCCAAGCATAATCGCCATCTGCGATTTGCTCGGTAGAGTGTTCGTTTGTACTCGGTGTACCGAGATCTGACCAGTCGCTATTTGCCTCCATGCCACCATTGATGGCAAGTTCACTCAGTTGCGTGTCTGCCACGATGATCTGCCCCGGTTCACGACGGCTGGCATTGTACACATAGTTGGTGATACGCCCTTCTGCATCGGTGGAGGCAATCAGACGATCTTGGCTGTCGTAGCTGAAATTGGTGGCGTTATCGTTGGCATCTGTCACGCCTTCCAAGCGTTTGCCATCCGCGCTCCACGTCATCACGGTCAGGTTGCCTTTGGCATCTGTTTGTTGTGAAGGACGATATTGATTCATCATGAACTGTGAACCCGCATTGCCATCCGGATCCTCAGTGCCCTCGTAGCCTACCGCGTTGAAGCGATGGGTGGTGATGCGTCCTTCTTTGGTGACAGTGGTCTTGTTTTCACCGTTTGCTTGGAAGACATACGCTTCCTCTTCAAGGAATGACCCACTGCCCTGCTTACCAAATTTCTGTGTGATGCTCTGCATCGCGCCACCACTACGGACGTAGCTCAGTTCCTTCACGGTAATCGCACTATCTGCTGTGCCATCCCCATCGACATCTACCGCGGGCGAGGTGTAGCGCACCATGAAGTTGAGGGTGTCGAGGTCACTTTGCTCATACGCATATTGCCACGTATTGCCACGTACATCGGTGATGGATGTCAAAAGTGGCTGACCCCCATTGATGATCGTGCCAGGGTTGCCCGTATCTTCTTCTTTGTTCTCACTGTAGGCGTATTCAACGTAACGACCACTCGGTGTACCTGTGTCCAGATTGCTGGCAGTCTGGTCGCCCACGCGCCACAGTTGCAGATGATCCACACCTGTGCTGTTGTCGATGTATGCGAAGCACAATTCATGTCCGTAGCCATCTGCCACACTTTCCAATAAGCCTGTGGCGTAGCCAGCCGTGTAGTAGCTATAGGTGCGTTCCTCACCATTCGACCACGTCCGTTTCGTCAGCTTGCCTGCTGCATCATAGGTGTAGGTCTGGTTGGTAGTGGTCAGCGTATAGCGGGCGCTCGTGCTACCACTATCCACTACAATCCGCGATGTCCCCCCCGCGAGGGCATCGTAGGTATCAGCGATGGGTTGGAGTTGGTCATCCAGCGCTGTGGTGAAACGTGCGTAGCTACCGGTTGGCATATACACATGAATCTCGTTGATCGTACCGAGTTTATCTACCAGAAATAGCAGGTGGTTGTGATGCCAGCCGAGACCCATACGCACTTCGGCATCTGGATTGTCTTGCTCTTCTTGTCGATAGGAGCGCGTGAACGCCAATGTTCCTTGGGCGCTGTTCACTTGCAGGTCAGTGTGGGTCTCGCGTTTCTCACCATATTGCAGGTCAATCGGTGCCATTCCTACGACCATCGCGCGTTTGGCATGAATCCCGAAATCGCAATCCCCATTCCGATGACCACATTCGGTGCCATCATGAGAGATGTAGTAGATACGGTTTTTGTGATAGACATCGCTTTTATGCTCTGCAAAATGTCCTGTGGTAATACGGTCAATGTCACCCTGTCCTGAAGCTGTCAGGGGAATTGTAAATTCATAGTCTGTGTAGGTTGTTGGAAGATCCAAAATATCGGCAATAACATAGTCATTGTTATTTGCATGATAACGGAGGAAAAGATCACTCAGTCCATAGACAAACCCACTGGTCGATAAGGTCGAATATGCTGATACACGCATCCGTTCTAGTGTCACTGGAAACGGTAAATCGATGTAGTACCATGTACCATTTTTCAGTGTTGGATCTATACTCCCACCTCGATTGTTCTTGATGATTTCTTCTAAATCGAAGATTGTATCTTTGAATGTCATACAAATATCCTTGTATTCTTGTTCTATTTGTCTATTTGATTGATGCAGATGTGGGTTTACCACATCCGCTTTTGTTTTTTGTTCTGATGTCAAGGGTATTGAGGAAACAAACTAGCTGTTTTAAGCTATCGTTTCCGATAACAATGCTTCATCTAAGTCGCTATCAGTCCATGTCAACGATGCATGTCACATCAGCTAAATCTGTATGTGCCTTAAAGGTCGTTTTGGTGTCTGCATCACTACCTGTACCATCATCCTTACGATTGACCAACTCAGCATCGGACACATCCCAGCCTTCTATCTTGATCTGACTACGATACTCTGTATCCAGACCTTTCACCGCGAAGATGAAATCTGTGTCTGAGATATCTGACCAAGCACTTGCGCTTTCTTCTTTGGCACTGCCATCGCCATAGCCTCCACTGCTATCTGCACCCCATAGCACGTAGTTCTGCTCATCTGGCGACCGATCTGTGCTGATTACCATCGCATAAGTACCGTTAGGAATCGTTACATTATCTGGGAACAGGAGAGTGACCTCGGTCATGGCTGTGCTGAGAAGACTCTCAGAGAGGGTTGTGGTCAGATTAGCATCAACGAGTGTGCCACTCGGGTCACCACTACTTAGGGTTTCAACACGTAATGTCAATATGCCTGTTGGGTCGCCCTGCTTGCGCAAGGGGATCGAGACACCACGTACTGTGTCATCAATGAGGAAAGTTTGTGCTAGCTTGTCTACCCCATTGCCAAAGGTGGTCGCTTCGAGCATCTCAATCTCACCGATAACCACGCGCACATTGTCATTGTTGTTATCCGCGTAGATGCGCCAGCGAGAGGCACTATGAGTAGTAGCCACATCAAATGTCTGAGTGGGATTGGTTCCCCAATCTGTAATACCCATGCGCACATCCGCATCTTGCCACGCTGAACCATCGTAGTACTGCAAACGGAAGTCTTTGGGCATGCGTCCCGGGTAACCAGGTAAGGTTGTCATGATGTAGCGCCGGATGGTCTTACTTGTGCCAAAATCGTATTCAATCCATTCATCCGTAGGACTTGTCGCTGCCCACTCAACGTAGATATTGTCGTCAAATGCACGACTCGCCACAATTCCGGGGTATTCACTACTCGCGGATGCCGTCCCGCCTGTTGTCTGATCTGAGCTGTAGGCTGTGATATTTTTGTCACGGAGCGCAATCTCACTGTCCCGATTACTATCGGCATGCTCAACCAGTGCTGTGCCTAATAACAGCGTCATTTGGTCGGCGCGGATTTTACGCATAACCCCATCACTATCGTTGTGATGAACCACTGTCACTGTCTCATCTTTGAGCAAGTGAACGCGTTTCTGATACGATACAGGCTTGATATCAATAGCAATAGCTGTCGTACTCACGGCAATACCTAATTGCAAAATAGCAATTTGGTCACCGTTCAAAACAGGCACAGGACGGGTTTGGGTATAGCCCCCAGCTGTTGCACTGGCGAAGACAGGTAGCCCAGACGTTAAGCCTGTGAAACCCTCTAGGACACCCCCTATTTGCAATCCTGATGCAGAATCTACAGCCGCAGATGCAGTTACAAATCCGCGCACTGTAGCCATCGCCAGGGGATTGGCATCGCTATCTACCAGATAGATTTTGTTATCACTTGGATTCAAATACCCTACCTGACGGGCTGTCACTGCTTCACCCGCGTTAGCTTCAATCGTGCCGGCACCTCCACCCAGACCTTGCGTCAGGTCATAGACTGTGTTGTCCGGGTCAGGCGCTTTGGCGAAAACTTTATTGTCTTTGGTGTAGAACTGCACGACATCTGCTTTGTCGGCTGGATCAGCGATCTGTTGCGGGAGTTCAAGGACATCACCGAGGTAGATAACGCCCTTGCCTGTGCGGATAGCATAGTTATCTGTGCCCTGCTCAATATCGGGTACATCCACACCCACCAGGGTGTCAATCGTGCCATCGTTAATAGGCGGTGCGACTTCAAAGGCAACAGCGGTCTCAATATCCGCCCCACTCGCATTCTGCACCTGCCCTACCACCGCACTGGCGCGGGTCAGGTAGGCATTTGCTTGGTTATCTACCGTGCCTTGCACACCCACAGCGACGCCCAGTGGCGTGCTACTGGAACCAGATTGGTTCACGGTCTCGAAATCACCGGCACGCACTTCCGCACTGGATGAATCACCCGTGCTACTGTGGGTCAGACGAGCGCGTACGGCGCTGTGGAGACTGGAGATGGCACCACTGCCAATCAGTTCCAACTCGAAGACTGCCCACGCAATCGCGTTGGTAATTGCGCTGGCAATGCGACCCAGCGTGTGTATCCCACGCTCGGGTAAGGTCGAGGTATCATCGCGGTGCGCTTCTATCAGTGCATCCGGTGTCGAGAGACTCATATCGCCGGACTGTATGCGTCCATCGCCACTGACCTGTGCTAGTGTGTTGCCACTTTCATCCTGCCATTCTTGAAGCGGTTCGTTCTGGGTGCTGTGACCCTGTACGACCAATTGTGTTTCATCCGCTGAGCCATCTATGATGACATCATCGGTATAAGTTTGGGTTACCATATGGCTTTCCTTCACTTTCTTTTGTCTTGTTTACAGTTTGTTGTTATGTATTCGTCTCAGAAGAGACCGTGTGATATACTCTCTCTCATCACACGGTCGGCGATGGTCATCCGTCCAGATGACCCCGATCTCGTGTTCACAGATGGGCGGGTGCGTTCTTCTCAGGGATACGGCACACGCCCGTGTACTTTTTTATAGGGACCACGCTTTTTCTTGTGCCTCTTGCACCTGTTCCAGCGCCTGCCGTTGCTCGCGCAGGGCTTGCTCCAGACGCAACACATCTTTCTCTAGCGCTGTCAGTTGGGCATCCTCCGGTGCCGTGTCGCGCATCTCGCGCCAGACCGTCACCATCTCACTCACCACCCCCACCACAGCAGATAGCAGTGTGATGAGGCTCAGCAAGATAGCCAGTAGCTCATCGAGGCGATCTAGCATCTTCAGACCTCCTTTGTGGCTATACCGCGTCTTGGCGCAGACGGGTCACCGTCTGTTGCAAGTCATACACCTGCTTTGCCATATCGCGGAGCATCCACTGCACGAACATCGCGAGGACACCGTGCAAGATACCCCCCAGATAGGCACCGAGTACAATCCAGGGACCCGCATTCATCGCCACATCCACCACTACAATCAGCGTGTACAACAGGCGAAAGCCTGTCATCAGGCTATATGCCAGCGGTGTTGGTAAATGAATCGCCATGCGCCATGCCAGCGTCAGAAAGGTGACGCCAATTGCTAGGGGTAAGAGACCGGAGTCACTGACCCGATAGATACTTGATGCGTCTGGTTGTGCCAGCAACGCGACACCAAACCATAGCAAAATGGCAGCTTCGATCTGCGGCGCAGAGATCCACTTCAGCACGGCTGTCGTGAAATCTCGTGGCTGGTACTGCTTGGCGTGGGGTTGACGCGGACGGGGAATGAGTAGCACCCCGCTCAGTCCGAGCAATAAGCCGATGACCGTCAGGTCATTGCCGAGGTATTGCCCGCTCCATGCCAGCAGTCCCGCGACGATCACGCACAGGAGCGATACCAGCGCGCGACCATCAAGGAAATGTGTGTTCATCCATGTGTTGTCCTTTCTCATCTGATCACTGCTTGTCCTTCTTCTTTGCTCACCTATCTGTGCACCGATAGGTCGTTCCTAATACTTGTTCCAATAAAGGGTGAGCGCTGGATACGCCGCCCTGACATCTCCATCCGGATACGAACGTGGGGTCAGCTCTTTCGGGTCTACCGCACGTTGCCAGTCGGGGCATCGCTTACTCACTTGCTCTCAGTCTAAACCAAAGCGATGCCAAATCCTGTAACATGGCGGGGAACATTTGGTTATAAAGAACAAATGTTCGGTTAGCGAAGCAAAAAAAGTCACTGTGGCAGTTGCCACTGCTCGTTGACCCGCTTCACCCTGCCCTGCGCTTCCAACCACAGCACACACCGCCGCACTTCGCGCCGTGACAGATACAATTCATCCGCAATCTCGGTCTGCGTCGGGTGTACCCCATCTGACACGCATTCTTCAATGTAGCTCAAGATGGTCTCCGCAGTTTCATCTGTGGCGGGTTCAGGCGTGTGTTCAACGAGGCGGATGCCACGGGTCTTATACCGCTGGCGCACGATATGTCCCTGTGCTTCAAGGATGCTGAGGACATCTTGGATGGTGGAGAGCGAGACATCGCAGTGGGCAGCCATCTCGCGTCGGGTCGGGATGCGCTCCCCCTCTGCCCATTCTTGTTTCAGCAGGCGGTGAATGCACTGCACGGTCTCTGTTGAGTCGCTCATATTAAATAATCTCCTTTACTGAGCGATGGTCAGCTTTATCTGGCGACGGGCACACGCTGTGCTATACTGAAACGTATACACCACGAAGGATAGATCCGGTTCCCACAAACCGTTTTCTCTTGCCTTTGGGCTTTCGCCAGTGCCTCACAGGACAGTGCAGGGTGCTGGCGATTTTGATTCTCCTCTGAAACAGTCTTCTATTACGTGGCACATATTTGCTTCTGGTTTGCATTACTAGCGCTTTTGTTAGGTCGTCCAGAGCTATATGCTATCACGGAATCGGCGAACGCGGGCTATTAGTCCCGTACGAGTCCCGTTTGGATGCCGTATGTAATAGCTCTAAAAAGCTATCTTGGCAGGTTCTGGCAGGTCAATAAAGGGCAGCGAGATGAACAAAGAAGAGCTTCAGCGAGCTAATCGCCAATGGTCTATAAGCCAATACCGCGGTACCACCCTTACTGTGAGCCATACATTGCTAAGATTTGATTGGATGCTTACCTTATCCCGTAACATAACTTGACAACGCCATGGTTGAAAATTATTAGGAAAGATCCTCACCCTCGTTAAATGCTCTACATCTCCAAAATATTTGATTGATTATCACTTTTATCACACCGCTTTCAGTCCCTCTGTTCTAAATGTGCATTATGCTTTTCAAAATTTCGGATATAGGTTACAATTTAATTCGTCAATACACCTATTTTTACATTTAATTGATTTGCGCATTTATGCATTTCACGCTATCATGTACGTAATTTGCATTTTACAATAATAAATTGCAAATTGCATATTCGGCAAAAATTGCTAGTAAAGTAGGATAAATAATGGCTATGAGACTACGAATCAGAGAATTGATCCACGAAAAGAGTCTGAGAGAAGGGCGTCAAATCACTCAAAAAGAAGTAGCCCTAGAGTCAGGAATCGATGAAAGTATGCTTTCTCGATATGCAAATGGCTTCACTACTAGCTTCAAAGGAGATGTGATAGAGAGTTTGCTGGACTACTTTGACGTCGCATTAGATGAGTTGTTTCACCGTGAAACTGACATTGCTCAAAATTAGAGGAGTAAAAACATGAAGGTAATAACATTATCAAACGAAAAAGGTGGTGTAGGCAAAACAACCATGGCTACACACATAGCAGCGGGGCTTGCTGTACGGGGACAACGGGTATTGTTGATTGATGCTGATGCCCAAGCTAATGCAACAATGGGATTCGGGCTTGAGGAAGAGCCAGGGTTTTACGATCTCCTTGTAAGGCATGCTAAGTGGAATGATGTGTTGAGATTGGTAACACCAGAAGCATATGAACCGCCTAATTTTAGGTCAAAGGGATTATTAGCTGTTCTGCCTGGAAACGGTGAAACGCAATTAATTTCACAAAAAATCGATAATGTATATGCAATCAACGAACGACTACAGCAATTGACAAATAATATTGACATTGTGATATTCGACACCTCACCTACCCCATCTCTTCTTCATGGGGCAATCTACATAGCAACCGATGCGATTCTCTATCCAACTCTATGTGAAAGTTACAGTTTAGTCGGATTGATGAAAACTATCGGAAATCGTAATCGTTTTTCAGAAATGCGAGTCAAATCAGGCGGTAGTCCAATAGAATTACTCGGTATCATCCCTACTATGTTTCGTGAAAAGACAGTTGAACACAGCGAAAATCTGCGCGAGCTACGTGAAGAATTTGGTGACAAAGTCTGGGATCCCCTTCGACTTCGTATTGCGTGGAGTGAGGCAAGCACACTCCGTCGACCTGTATTTAATGTTGATCCCAAAAATCCCGCTTCACGTGATGCATGGAATGTAGTTGAGCATGTCGAAAAGGCATTAGCGTATGTCTAAGCGTGAGCAACGCCGCAAACAATCAAGTGGTTGGCAAAATGCAGGTAACAACATGACACTCGAAGAAGCTGGGCGGCTTGGTTACGATTTGAATATTGATGAACCTGATCCAGAAGTCGATACCCTTGAGAACGCAATCGTACCTTCTGATGATGGAACATTTATATACAAACGTTTCCAATTGAAACCAACTGGGATAATTATTCCAGAAGATCTACAAGACGAAGAATGGCGCGATATTTTTCAGGTTCTGCGGAAATTAGATGAGGCAATTCAATGGGCTGTCGGTGACTTAGTGAATCATGCCGAATCAAAATGGGGTGAGACTTATACCAGCATGGCAGAGGTTACTCAGTACAGTGAAAAATCACTAAGAGAGTATGCATATGTGGCTCGCAGTGTCGATATGTCCATACGTATGGACAACTTGAGTTTTGGACATCATCAGCTTGTAGCTGGATTAAAAGATCAGAAAACAAAAAAACCCTTGAGACGTGAACAAGCTATGTGGCTACAACGAGCAAGTGATAATAACTGGTCAATTAAAGCTCTGCGCGAAGCAATGAAAGCTGAATATCAAAAGCAAAAAAACTATGAAATGGAGCACTGGCTATTTAGTAAGGATCGCATTCCAAATATCAGTAAGCGATTCCAGAAACTTTGGAGTAAAGCCAAAAATGGTGATTCCAAATCTGAGAAAGAGTTATTAGCAATTGTTGAAGATACTCGCAAATGGCTTACTGAAGTTGTTGAATCATTAGATAACGCATAAATGCTGACATCATTGAAAATCCCCGAATTCATGATTTTTGCCTAAAATCACTATTATTTGGGAGGTTTTCATGATGTTCACACTGATATTCATCGATAGGGTAGGTGGGTTGCAGTTACAATCTCATGCTCTTCACTTATCAGTATAAATAACAAAAAGAGTGGTTAACTTATCATAAATAAACTAGTGATACAAAATGAATACCATAAAGTGACGACGCTCCACTATTTTAGCACTCGCTGATTAGCAGAGTTCAAGCAAGATACAAAACAAAATTAACTAGCGTTCGCCTTGTATACTAGACAGCAAAAAGGCTCTTCGTAAAGCAGAAAAGTAGGGGAGAACATCAACATGGCTAGATACCAGAAGTATAGTACCGAATTCAAGAACGAAGTAGTTCGTCTATTGGAGTGCATTGAAATCAAGCGATGTAGAGTAACTCTAAACAGAAGTGCGTCGTCTAAGATATGAGGCATAGATTCTGTTTCAAGAGCGTGACATCCAAAAAATGTATAGTTGCTCTCGCAAGACGCAAAGTGAAAAGCTCTGAAGACATTTAAGAGTAAGCTAATAAAATGTCCCAATTACGATTGTGTCAGATGTTACAGACATCACGTACTATTTATTGTACATAGTGTGTGCCAAAGACAATAATACGCCACTGTTTTGACTGGGCAGATTAGTGAGATATTCTATGAGCATCGTTACGCACCAAGTTTGGATGTGTCTGGCAGAAGTAATATATATAGATTCACGTCGGATTGTCCACATGGCAGTAGAAGACCGTGTGACCGCTGACCTTAGTTGATGACGTGCTAAATGTGGTAGTTGTCGAGCGTTACCCTTGACCCGGATTGATGCACTCGGGTGATAGAGAAAGTCAGTAGACTAGTAACGACTACCAGCAACGACTGAAAGACTTGAACATGCTCGTCAGCATAATTCGCACAGTCCAATATCTGGATGTGACTCTTATCAAAACTTTTTGGAGTACTAGGTGTCTGTAACTTACTGCTTTAATTCACAAGAGCAGCAAGCATTACAATCTTCAGTGATATCATGGTATCTCGTAATCACCAACGGCTGCATTCGAAACGCAACTATCAGAGTGGATTTCAATCAATATGAACAAAAAATAATGAGGTTTCCTCACTATCTATAATTCTAGATACTATCAATCACGGAATTGTCCATACGTATGGACAATATTTAGAAGGCACCTTTGAGAAAACCACGAGATGATAGAATCTGAAATCTAATACGATCTATATGAACTCTATCAAAACTCAAAGCTGTGTTTACGACCAGGATATAGAAACACATCAAATTTGCAAGAAACAAAAATGAACAAAAAGATGCCAAATTCCAACAAAATAAAAGTATGTGAAGTGGTTATCATAATACCACTAAAAATCCCATAAAATAGTGTTTTTGAGTCACTATGAAGGCTTATAAATCGGGATAAGACTTGTATTTGGTTAATTTGAGGTTATGGGGTATAATTGGCTAATGTCATTCAAGGTACAATTACCAACTGAGACAATAATTCAAAAACCTACTGGATCAACACCTGTCGCCAAACAGTTTCCAGTAGGCTTTGAAGTCGCAACCGCGACAGCACACCTGAGATTGTGTGTTAGTTGGTCTCAACTTGAATCGGTTGAGTGCATACAGTGTAACATATATTCAAGAATATCGTCACACAATCTTTTGACAATTCTTGCTACTTATTAAACAAATGACTGCACTATCTTCAAGGACAAATGACAACAAACTATTTTTGGCGGTAGTTTGATCATAAAAACTAAAATAAAAACTAAAATAAAGAAGAGAGGAGAAATAGCTAAAGACTATATATTGCTACTTCGATCACTGGGATCTAACTATCCAAGAAGAGCAAAAACCTCTCACTAACTGTGAGAAACTAGAAATCATTAAATCAAAAAACCATTGGTCAATTCTTGTTTGGCGACAGATTATCCAATGGCTTTCCCTAAAATGAACCGCTACATGTAGCTGAAGCGGAATGTATTCGATTTCTTGATTACGAGAGTATCATAGTAAAAATTCATTTGCAAGTAAATGTGCAGTAAATCGAGAATTTGAAGTTAATTCTTAACACAGTCTAATCATGTAGTGGTCAGAAAGTGACCTGACATGAATATAAAATCGTCAATTGATACAACCATGCTTCGCTCATTGAACTGTCGTGATGTCATTCGTAAATTGCTCGGTACTCCTGAGAGTTCTACCCATAGGTTTGATCGATATTATTCGCCATTCCGTGATGATGGGCGAAAACCAAGCCTTACAGTTTATGAAGATGGTATAAAGGATTTTGGTGGCGAAGGCGAATCTTGGGATGCTATTAGCTTCACTATGGCCTATCTGGATCTTGGGTTTAGTGCCGCTTGTGAATATCTTAGCCAAGATTTTGCTAATCACCAAAGTCGGCCAAAGCTAAAAAAACAATCGCGTACAGCTAGCTTTCCAACACAAGCATGGCAAATAGCAACTCTACAAAAAATAGCTGAATATGAAAATATTCTATGGGAATCCGAGTCCATACTCGATTATTTGCGAAATAATCGAGGACTCTCCGATAAAACCATTCAACAATACCGATTGGGCTATAACCCTAAATGGGATGAGTATCGCTCTGATGGAGAAGTATGCAAGGTTGCACCAGGAGTTGTGATCCCTTGGTTTGACAATAGCTCAGTAATTGCTGTGAGAATTCGCACGCGTACAGGTGCTTTAGCTGTGGCAGCAAACTGCGATGATAGCTATCTCCAAAACAAATATATGAGTATCACCGGGAGTCGTCAGAGCCTAGGACTCTTTGGAGCCACAAACTTCAAAGCTGGTCAAACCGTGATACTCGCTGAAGGTGAGTTTGATGCAATGTTAGCATCACAAGAATCTGATTATGTAGCGGTAACACGTGGCAGTGCTGGCGATAATCACAAAATCACTGAAAGCTGGAAAGCAAGACTAACAACTGCTAAAACTATTTTCGGCTTGCTAGATAATGATGTAGCAGGGAAAAAAGCAGGGGATACATTACTAAAGGAATTCAACAATTTTGTTCCCCTACCTATACCAGTTGGTAACGATATTACTGAGTATTTACTTGAATATAATGGCACAATCAACGCACTGTTTGCCAACATAGATAATGTAAGAATAGGTGCCAATCATCGCCGTGCCCTACTCCGAAACACAAACGTCGAAAAGAATTCATATACCCCAATTTACTCACCACCTAGTCTCAAACCTGAAATAACCATTCGAACAGCATATATTTCAGACTTTTCCAGCCAAATTCCACAAGATGGTGTTGTTGTGCTGTGCAGTGACAAAGGTACAGGTAAAACTACATATGGAACGCAAGTAGTCGAAAGCTACAAATCACAAAACAAGAGCGTAATGGCAATCACACCATTTCGTAGTCTCACTGCGGCAACTAGTACAAAATATGATCTAGAACATTATGAATCACTCACATGGATGGAATGGCTCAAAACTGCAAAACTGGGCATTACTCTAAAGTCCAT
>JBCBKJ010000085.1:0-24624 GCA_038522085.1 Chloroflexota bacterium | reverse complement strand
CAGAAAATAATATTTGAAACTTTTGTGGTCGTGTAATCGTGTGGCAAGGAAGCATCGTTTGGCTTATCGGTAACTAGGGCTAACTAGCATGAAATGCCTGTGTGTGACTGAATATCACATGCAGGCATTTCTTTTGTGTTGGTGGCTGGGTTGCATGCTATGATGAAAATCGTTGTCGCTATGAATGAAAGTTGCCTCGCATGAAAATAGTCATCGGTTTGATAGTATCTATAGTAATGTTCATTGGTGGCAGTATTGCTATTGAACGGGTTTTGGTCTCGAATGTACCATTCACAGATATGCTTCCAGTTCATTCCGGTTGTAGTGCTTTTTATGAGGGGTTGAACCCTTATGATGAGAATGTGACTTCGCGCATCCAAGCAACCATTCAGACGTATTGGACAGATTATGACCCCACTGACCCGCGCTTCGATGAACACCGATTTGCTTATCCTGCGCATACGTGTCTAGTCTTGTCGCCTATTTTTTTGATACCTTATGATATTGCTGTTTCGCCTTGGATAATGTTCAATCTTTTGCTGTTTATGTTGCTACCCATTGTCTTTCAACGATACATCGCCCACATACATAGAACGCCTGTATGGCAAGTCATTTTTATCGTCACGATTTCGCTCTTTTTTTGGCGCTACAGCATGGTGACACTGGTACTCGCGCAATACGTTGGCTGGATTTTGCTGTGTCTAACGGGTGCTATCTGGGCTCTCGCCACACAACGTAATTATTGGCTCGCACTATTTCTTGCTGGTTTGACGATACGCACAGGTGGGGCTTTTTTCGTCATCGTGATATTGCTCTATGTACTTTATGAACGACGCTATCGTGTATTGGCAATGCTCATAGGCACGATGTTAGCATTATGGGTCGGTACGATTACCATCATCAATGACATTTGGATTTTTGACTTTTTGAATCGATTGACTGAATACACAACCTATAGAGAAGATGCCGCAGAATGGATTCCTTTTCGCTTGGGCGTTCCGCTTGGGAGCATGATTGCTATCTTTGTAGCGGGCGCAGGCTTTTATATCTTACAAAATGTGTGGCAAGAGAATCGTCAAACAAGGATTGTATGGAGCTTCGCGGTTATACCGCTATTTGTATTGCTTTATTTACCACAAACGAATAGCTATACACTCGTTTATGCACTGACGGCTGTATGGGTCATCGGCTATGCTTTACGTGCCAAACCAATAGGTTATGCAGTTTTGATGCTCGTCATTGCGCTCATGCCTTGGCTGTGGCAATTATGGTTACTGGATATTTTGGGTGAAGGCATTGACCAAGTACTCGTGCCTGCGTTGATGATGGGCTTGCTGTTGGTTGCTTGGCAAATCGGTGATGTTAGGCTGAAAGAACCTCTACCTGAAAATCGAGCAGATGACGCTACGTCTTTGAGTGCAGACTAGGCAAATTATAGAGCATCCTGCTAAACTGCGTGCCGTTCTGTTCGTTAGTTGATATGCCTAGCTCTATGACCTTTGTCAAAAATCACGCCCTAAAAATCATTTTGCTGATTGCCGTTATTCTGCGTCTCTGCATGTTATTTGTGTTCAGCGATATTTTTAATTTTGTCGAATCTGAGGCGATTCATGGCTCGGATGCGTATGATGTTTACGCGACTAATTTACTAGAGACAGGCGTTTATGGACGCACGTCTGGCGTGCCGGATGCGCTCATCCCGCCGATGTATAGCTATGTGCTGGCAGGTGTCTATGCCATCTTCGGACGTGGCTTTTTGCAAGTCGGGCTGTTTCATATTTTGCTCGATATTGGCACGATGCTCTTGCTCTATGAGATTGCACGACGCCTATTCAGTGGAGCGAATATACAAGAAGACGCAGACGGGACTTTTCTCGGTATTGAGACGAATCGCTGGGTAGGCTTGCTCGCTGTTTTGATGATGGCATGCTATCCCTATCTCATTTTCCAGAACTTGACGCTCATTGATACGCCTTTCTGGATGCTGATGTTGCATCTGTTTGTGTGGTTGATGATTTTACTGCGTGATGAGCCAGCGGGTCAGCGCGTGTGGTTGTTAGCCATTACGACAGGCTTGGCACTCGGCATTGCGACGATGGCACGTTCGATAACCCCGCCATTAGCACTCTTAGGCGCGTTGTGGTTCACCTTTCGTCTATCATGGTGGGAATCATTCAAGCGATTGCTACCCGTAGCGATTATCAGTGTGCTATGTGTCGTTCCTTGGATAGCGCGTAATTATATCGTCTTTGATACCTTCATCCCCATGAGTACGACATCCGGTTCAAATTTGTATCAGGGGAATAATGAATTTGTCGTACCACTGATGGAAGCGGGCTACGATGTACAATGGACTGCTCCCGACCCTGCCCTACTAGAAGGTGCGGAGACGCAACGCGAACAAGATGCTATTCGCACAGAACTCGCCGTGCAATATTGGCAAGATAACCCCGATGAGCTTCTGCCTCTATTCTGGACAAAATTTTTGGTGCAATGGAGTGTGGAAATTACCCCGCGCCTTAATCCACAATTTGGTGAGACTTTCGCACTCGATGACGATGGGCAACTTATTGTGAATCGTGGTGATGAGAGCATAGAAGGCGTCAATGAAGCTAATGTTGCGTATAACGGTGGTTTGATTGATACCGTTGGGCGTCCGGTGCATATTTTTTATTTTGGTAGTTTGCTCTTTTTGGCGTTGATGGGCTTTTTGCTGAGTTTACGGTATTGGCGTGAGGTATCATGGTTGTGGTTTGTGCAGATTAGCTTCACATTCATGTATGTGCTATTTCATTCGTCCACGCGCTACCGTGTGCCAACAGACCCGATGCTATTCATATTCTCAGCATACGGTCTGTTGTTTGTGTTAGCGATGTTGCAGACGATGTTTACACTGCCATCTGCAAAAAGTGCATCAGCAGACATGACATAGGTCAGGCGAAGCTGTGGGATTTATTGACACTATAAACAGTGACGCCGAGTAAAATCAGCGCGACCATCAATGCCGCACCGACGACTAGAATAGACTGATTCACATTCTGAACACCAATACTAATGACTGCCCAGATGATAACAGCACCATAGGCAACCGCGCCATATTTTGTGTTAAATGATGCAATGACACGACCTGTAATTAGTGCTACTACGCCAAGAATCGCTATCGTCAGCGGGATGCCAACTTGTACCCCAACCCATCCAGCTTCGTAGAATGCAGTAGCCACACCTGTGCTATAAGCCGCCGTGAGCCACGCAAAATAAATCGCTGCCGGAACTTGTACCAGCCACATATCAAGCGATGTCAATTCATTTTTCAGGTTGGAAATTTCTCGAAAGACATATATGTGGGTGGCGAGCATCCCTGTCAGGATGAGTTGGGTAATGACTAACCAAATTGGATTTTGTAAGCCATCGGTTGCTGTCAGCACAGCTGCTTCTTGCGCCCAGAGCCAGACATTGAAAAATATCATGTTTAAGCTGAGTGGGAATCCAATCCGACGGTGTAACTCGCGTTTGGTTTGGTCAGGGCGCAGTTGATAGGTTGCGTATGCCGCACTCGTCAACCAAATGACTAACCATACAATAAAGGCATACCCCGCAGGTAAGAGATACAACGGCACTTCGCTGGGCGTGTTGTCGAAATCATTCTGGAACAAAAACGGCGTTATGAACTGGCTCAGTGCTAGTAAAGCGACCAAAGCCTGGCGTAGACGGTCTTGGAACATGTAGGAATCTCCTATTTATTATTTAACCTGAGTTTCGTTTAAGCATAGAAATTGGCAAAATTTCTATATTGCGGACGCCAAGAATGGCGTCCTTACATAGTTTTTACAGGATAGAATGGCTCAAAATTTGAACATTCTCTTATCTATAACTGAGGTTATTTACGCTAGTTGAAATGGCAGACGACGCAGGCGTTGCCCACTGGTGACAAAAATGGCATTGCCAATAGCAGGCGCGACCACACCAATCACAGCTTCACCCAAACCACCGATAGGCTCATCGCTACTTTCTACAAATATGACCTCAATCTCGGGTGTATCGCGGATAGTGGGTAAGGGATATTGACCAAAATTGCTGGCGACCATCATGCCGTCTTGGATAGTGAGTTCTTCGCGTAAGCAAGACCCTAGCGCCATCACGATGGTGCCTTCGACTTGGGCGCGTGCGCCATCAGGATTGACCACTAAACCGGCGTCAACCGCACACCAGATGCGATGCACTGTGAAACGGGTATCTTGTGTAGATACATCCGCAATCAGAGCCACGACTGTTGTGCCTAAATGTCCTAATGCCAGCCCATAGGCGTGACCCTGTGGTGGATTGCCCCAATTGGCAACATCTGCGACAGCTTCTAGGACAGCCCGTTGTCGTTGACCAAATTCGTTGTCAGATAGATGATTGAGACGCATCTCAAGCGGGTCGATATCTGTGCGATGGGCAAGTTCGTCTATAAAACTTTCTACAGAGAAGGTATTGGGTAGCGTGCCAAGTCCGCGCCATGACCCGGTTGGGATTGGTAAATCTTTGCGATAGTAACGCACTAGAATATTGGGAATCCCATACTCAATGCGGGTTAGTGCGAGTGGGTCTGCGCCCAGAAGCGCAGCTAAGACATCGGGTGCTGGCACATTCGGTGAGCCAAACATAATGTCGCCACTGGCAATTTGATGATGCAAGCCCTGTAGCTGTCTATTATCACTTAAAATAGCTTGCAAGCGTTGGCGTGAGGGCGGACGATGGAAGCCATAGCGCATCTCTTCTTCGCGTGTCCAGCCGACGTGGACAGGAAAGCCACTCGCTTGTGATAAGCGAGCCGCTTCGACAGCCACAGGGATGCCGAGCTTGCGCCCAAAGCCACCTCCGATATACGTCCGATGTACGTTAACGGCGTCATTATTCAATCCTAATGCACGCGCCACAAATGCACGGGTATCGTTCGGAGCTTGTGTCGAACAGTACACAATCGCGCTATCTTCGCGGACATCTACTAGCGCAGATTGGGGTTCCAAATGTGCATGAGATGCCATGGGTACAAAGTATTCAGACTCGAACACAGCATATTCATCAGTAAGAGAAGCAAAATTACCTGCGCGTTGTACGAGTGTGCCACCTGTATCCGGCACAAACATCGTCGCTTCTAGGTCGTCTTGTGACCATGTTGTACCCCCTTCCCATGTCAGGTTGAGATGGGTCAGTGCGGTATGTGCTTGGGCGCGGGTTTCCGCTACGACACCTGCAAATCCGTCTTGAATGACTACAGTAACAACGCCTGGCTGACTTTCTGCATCGCCAACCGTCGCGTTTGTAAGTTCTGCGCCGTAACGCGGTGGGCGTGCTACTGCACCGTAACGCATCCCCTCTACTCGTGCATCTAGTCCGTAGATAGCGCGTCCAGTCACTTTTTCATGGAAATCTACGCGCTGTATGGGTCTGCCGATGTACTGAAAATCAGCGTTTGGTTTTAGCGACGGTGTTGTTTCTGGTAGTGACCATTCGCCTTGATGATTAGCGACAATTTCGCCGTAGGTCAGAATTTGGCTATTATCTGCACGCTGATAGACCATGCTACTGCGTGTTTCCAATGTATCAACAGATACATTCCATTGCTGTGCTGCTTCGGTCAAGAGCATATAGCGCAGGGTCGCCGCAATTTCTCTTACAGGGTGGTAGAGTGATATAGTTGAGGCACTGCCAAACGTAAACGACGTAAAATCAGCGAAACCTGTATCTGTATCAGCATGGTAAGTCTGAATTGTCTCCCAATCTAAATCGAGGTCTTCAGCAGCAATTTGCGCGATTGTTGTGTGTATGCCTTGCCCCATCTCGGATTTTGGCAGATAGAGATGTGTGCTGTTATCGGGATCTATACGTATCCAAACCCATGGTGATTCTGGCATTTGGGCGCCTGGCGCAAGCGATGAGAAACCAGAATTGATAGCGAGTTGCGCTTCGCGTCGAATCGTTGGGAAAGCAACTGCAACCCCGACGGCGAGTGCGCCGCCACCAATACCCAAAATACGTAAGAACCGACGTCGTGACATATTACGACTTTCAGTTGGTTGTTCTGATTGTGATGTGTTTTCCTCACTCATGATTCACGCTCCTGATTGAGTTCTGCTGCCCGTGCGACACCTGCTTTGATACGTTTGTAGCATCCGCAACGGCAATAATTTGCACTCATTGCTGTGATAATGTCGTCTGTTGTCGGGTTTGGGTTTGCATCAATGAAAGCGGCAGCCGTCATCATTTGTCCGCTCATGCACCAACTACACTGTGGGACTTGTTCATCTATGAAGGCTTGCTGAATGGGGTGCAATATTTCTTGTCCATCAGCATCTACAGAAGCTAATCCTTCAATTGTCGTAATGTCTGTATCTTCGGCAGAGGTGGCAGGTGTGATGCAACTGCGTGTTGGTTGTCCATCTATATGCACAACACATGACCCGCAGATGCCTATTCCACAACCGAACTTCGTACCCGTCAGTCCGATGGTGTCTCTGATGACCCAGAGTAAGCGTTCGTCCTCTGGCACATCTACGTTATACATTTGTCCATTGATTTGTAATTCCACTGGTTGTCTCCCTCAAGACTATTTGCAAAGTGGTTTTTGTATCCGCGTTATGCGGTTGGTATGCTGTCGCTGATACTGGATAATTTGCGCGACGATAGCGATGCTAATTTCTTCGGGTGTGGTCGCGCCAATTTCTAAGCCAATAGGTCCATGAATACGCTTGATGTCTTCGTCACTATAGCCCTGTTGCTGTAGGCGTTGGTTCCGTGCTTGTTGTGTGCGTCTACTACCTAACGCGCCGATGTAGCCGACGTCTGTGTTGAGTGCTGAAATTAGGGCGGGGTCATCGAGTTTAGGGTCATGTGATAGGACTACCACTGCACAGCTCTTATCTAAGTGCAAAGTAGATAGGGCTTTTTGAGGATAGGTATTAATAATTTGGTGAGCATCTGGAAAACGGGCTTGATTAGCAAAAGCAGTACGTGGATCTATCAAAATGATATGCCATTTGAGCAGTATTACTGACTGTGCCAGTGCCATACTGATGTGATTACCGCCTACAATCACCAACCGGAAAGGTGCTTGTACGCGCTCATAAAACCACCCTTTTTCGGCATTGTATGTCGTCTCATCACACGTTGATGCCATATTGAATAGTTGATTCTGAGACGAATACACAACATGGTTGTCTTGCACAAGAATATGTTGACTAGTGGTGAGTTGTGTCCAGATGCCAAAAGGCGTATGCTGTGCTATCTGTTGCTGAATGTGTTCGTGGAGTGTTTCTTCGTATACCTCAACATGAATAGCAATTTCACCACCACATGCCAACCCAACATTCAATGCAGTGTCATCTGCAACGCCAAAATGTAGGGTTTGTGCTTCGCCAGATTTTATCACTTGCAAAGCGGTTTCAATCACAGCCGCTTCGACACATCCCCCACTGACTGAGCCAGCAATATTACCTGCGTCGGAGACAAATAATTTTGCGCCTGCTTGCCGTGGGGCAGAATGCCATGTTTGTAACACAGTTGCCATTGCTACCGCTTTCCCGTGTGCTAACCATGCACTGATGATGGGTAACAAGGTGTGATAATCACTCATGCATCGTTATCTTCCATGTTTGGTATGGTGTCTGCTTGTAGTTGAGTCAGCACCTCTGTTAGGCTTTCATATTTTGCATCGGTGTATGCACCACTGGTCTGCCAGTAAACCTCGCCTTCTGAGTCAACAAGTATGATGTGAATGGTATCGGTTGTCTCGAAGCCGATTGCTTCCTGCATCAGAGCAAGATTTGTGTAAAGTGTGATGGTGGTTTCACGCGCAAGTTCTTCTTGGATACCGCCAGACATAGCAAGGTCAGTTGTGAAGCGCGTGACTGGATCGTATTCTGGTAGCGTTGGGACTTCGTAGATACGAATTAGCTCATTCTCCAATTCTAAATCGCGCAATGTGGGAATCCATGTTTCGACCAGACGTTGATGGACTTGGTCGAAAGCAAGTAACACGACGTTGTAGTCGCCTGCGAAGTCTTGTGGCAACATGTACGTATCACCATTTATATTGTTGCCGCTAACTGCTGGGAAATAATCGGTTTCACGGTCTTCATCCATAGTAGGAATGACGATACGACTCTGTGCGGAAGTGAATAAAACAGAGACGCCAAATATGAATAGAACAAGCACCGAAATGTTAAGGACAGTTGGTACAGGCATGTTTTCTCCTAGAAAATCCTGCTAAAAGATACTGACCAACAACTTTGTTGGTAAAATTGGCAAAAAAATTATGGCAACTGCATTCCACGAACGAAAAGAGTCATTAGCTCCTCTGCCATTTCGAGACGGCTTCTCTGTATATATGCGCTTGGAATCATATGTAAGCCTTCAATAGCGTTCAGGATAGCTCCTGCTACATTACCTAAATTGGGATGATTGATTTCGCCTCGTTCTTTCGCCGTCTCTAAAATAGCCTCGATTGGTGATAGCATGGCATCGAAAGCAACCCACCGCAATTCTTCAGCACCTTGCTCATCCAACGCCGGAATATCTGCATTTACGAGCCGCATCAAATCCATTGGTTGCTGAGAGAGTAACCAGCTTGCGACAGCCATCAATTGTGCTTGAATATCCTCATCTGCTTCTGCGAGTGAGGCTTGGATGCCTTCACGATGACGATTGAGATAGCGTGTCATGACTTCAACAAACAGTGAGGCTTTACCATCAGGAATGTGATAGTAGATAGATGCATGATGAATGCCTGCTTTTTTGGCAATTTCTTTAACCGTTACGCCTTCATAACCATAATCTACGAAGAGCGTTTCAGCGGCATCTAATACCCGTTTGCGTGCTTTTGAATCTGACATATATTTTCCAACCAACAACTTTGTTGATAAAATAACAGTAATTCACATAACTAGCAAGTTAAGATTACATTATTAAAGGTGCTGGGTGGCTATAGCCCACCCAGCGCGCGAGTGACCGGTATACATCAGTCGATTGAAATTCTAAGCTGTTTCGATACCGATTTGCGCCATACTCACCTCCCACAAGCGGTCACGTATGGCTTTATCGTTTGCGAGTGGGTTCACCTCTTCACGTTGTTGTGGTGGTCCATAGTAGGTAGCTGTGATGGTCGCGGCTTCTGGTGCAGAGGCTAAATAGACCGCAGGAGCAGCGCCATCGGCTGGGGTATTGCGGTTGAGTAATTTACGGAACGGTGCGGCGATTCGGTATATCAAGCCATTATTTTGTGAGAATCCCGTCACGACGACACCTGGATGCACTGCATTTGCGACGACACCTGTGCCTTCCAAACGGTCAGCTAGTGCAAAAGCATGTAGTACATTGGCGAGTTTGCTCTGGCTATAGACAGCCCACCCTGCCCCAACGCTACCTGTCCCATCACTATCATAGTTGCCTTCAAATTGTAGATTATCCCAGTGCATTTTGCCTTCGCTATGCGCCATTGAGGATTGATTGATAATCCGTGCATCACCATATTGCTCTGCTGTGCGTTTGAGCAAATCTAGCAAGCCATGTGTCAGCATGAAATAATTCAGATGATTGAGCGCCCATGTCATCTCGATGCCATCTACGCTCTCTTTGTATTCCGTGAACCACGCCCCTGCATTATTGACGAGGACATCAAGGCGCGTTAGGTCGGTGTTGAGTGTCGTTACTAGTTGCCGTATATCGGCTTGTGAGGATAAATCTGCGGCATAGTAGCGGACATTGGGATTGCCTGTTGTGCGTTTAATTTGCTCCGTAGTGGTTGCACATTTTTCTGCGCTCCGGCTGACAATGATGACTTCTGCGCCTTTTTGTGCTAAACCTTCTGCAATTGCTTGTCCGATGCCATTTGTTGCACCTGTTACGATGGCGATTTTGCCTTGCATAGTTGTCATGAGAGATTCTCCATAGTTACTCAAGTTTTTGTTGTTGCCATCATGATAAACTATGGGGTGTACCCCCACGTCAAGCAAAATACATAAGAGGAGTATAAATTATGCTCATCAGTGAATTGATGCGTCGTACAGGCGTATCACGTGATACGATTCGGCATTATGAAGATATGGGTTTATTACACGATGCACACATGACACGGCGTGAAAATGGCTATCGTGATTTTAACGAGTTGGCTGTCGAACGGATTGATTTTGTCAAAAAAGCGCAACGTAGTGGCTTTAAACTGAGTGAAATTGTGCAAGTGGCTGATGCTTGGCAAAGCAATGAGCTTGACCTCGCTTATAAGCAAGAGATTTTACGCAAACGACTAAAAAATATAGACGAACACATCGCGGACTTACAAGATTTACGTGAAGATATTCTTGCTCTGCTGGATGAAGACACACTCTGATTGTCATTCGGATTGTGATATACGATTACCGCGTGATGGGTCGTAATCAGTATATTCTTTACCACCAATATCTAAACCAAGTGTGACCGTGAGCGAATCGTGTGGACAAGCCGTAATGCATGTTTGACAGAGCGTGCATTCTGTAGATAAGACACGTTCACCCTGCCCAATATAATCTTTTACCCGAATGTCCATAGGACACATTTCCACACAAACTTCACAATCGGCACAATGGTCTGGTTTGCCAGCTACTTTCAGCAAAGAAAATCGTGAGCTGAATTTTAGAGGTACAGCCAGTGGGCATAGGTATTTGCAAAAGGCACGGTTGTCTTTGAGGGCGAATGCCATCGTGATACCTACAGCGTAATACAACATTACACCAGCAGTGAACCACAGTATACCACTTACACCCCCTGTTGCTGTCATGCCAAATCCGAACCACAAAACGACGACAACAAGAAAGCTTAGTAGTAAATGGATATAACGCAACCAGCCCCACTTTTTCGGCTGTCGATAGTGGCTAAACGGATATGGCAGTAAATCAAAAATCATGCCATACCAACATGCCCAGCCGCACCAAATACGCCCAAATACAAGCGGACCGATTATTTTTGCGATGGCGAAGTGTATCAGGATATAGCTGCCACTGCCTGCAAACAATGCAAAGAAAAAGCCTTCCATCTGCATATTGCCATGATCAGTGACAAAAGCGACGAGTAACAAAAAACTACCAAGTAACAGGATAACCAATCGTCTTGCGTAAGGGCGATAGCGGTCACTAGCAGCGACATAGCCGCCTATACCCGCCCCGATAAACAAACCAACATACCCAAAACCAATGAGTGCAAGCGCATCATGATGTTGATACCAGTAAACAATGCCAATAGCCCATAAAACAATCATGCTTATCAACGGGGGTAGAATATATAGTGGCGATACTTTGTGACGGGTAATGTCTCGATTAGCCATATGGACGTCCGTTTCACTCTCCTGACTTGGTAGCTTTAAGCACAGTAAAGCACGTCGGGTTGGCTACTGATAGTGTCATATAATATGATTTTGTACTGAGAAGTGACCTGTTTTGGTTAGACTAGATACCGTAATGCGGGAATACAACTGTAAAGGTGCTACCCTCGCCGACTTTGCTATCTACGTTGATAGACGCGCCGTACAATTCTACTGTGCGTTTGACAAGCGATAAACCAACGCCTGTCCCGCCTGTTTGGGTACTGCGCGATTCATCGACTCTGTAAAATGGCTCGAATATTTGCGCTAAATTCTCTGGGGCAATGCCAATACCTGTATCTTGTACTTCTAAGCACAGCGATTCCGCTTCTTCAGACACGCGGATGCTCACTGTTCCGCCGGCTGGCGTGTAGCGAATAGCATTATCAATCAGGTTAGTGACGATGCGCAGGATATTTTCAGGATGGGCGCGAATGTTCGATACGGTCAGGTCAATATCTGTCGTGAGTGTGACCTGCTCTATCTCTGAAAAAGCTGTCATCGCTTGCACCGCTTGTTGCGTCAAATACCCTAGATGACACGGTGCGAGACTTTCGGACATATCAAATTCGAGCTTTGATAGGCGTAACACACTTTGTACCATGCTATCCAGCCGTGTGACTTGGCGCATGATTTTCTCAGTACGTGTCGTCACGCGCTCATCATCCGAGAGCTTGTCTATCATGTGGATGCTGGTGCTGATAACGGTCAGGGGTGTTTTGAAATCGTGGGAGATACTGTTCACGAGGTATTCGAGTGTTTTACTGCGTTCTTCTACTCGCAATAAAGTATTATTCTCTCGTTCAATGCGATTGCGTTGGTAGCTTAAAAAGATGATGAATGTGTTGAGTATCAAAAACATTTGAAAAATATCTCGGAACATGTGTCTATCAATTGGCAAAATTCTATAATTTCCAAACACAGCAAAAATGACGAAGGTGAATATAGAGGTGAGCATGGTTTCTGAAAACGAAAGCAGGGTGGATGCAACCAGTGGCACAATGATGAGATACATTAGTTCAATGTGTGGTGGCTGAGTTACATGCGCGTTGTAAACAATAATCATAGTGCTTGAAATGATGACAGCACTTACAAGCAAATAATAACGATTGGTGCGCGTTATGAGATAAAGCACGGTACACAATATTAGTGCGAGATACACAGTGTCATAACTACGCAAAAACCAGCTACCTGTGATAACTAAACGAGTTGCTGTCGTAATAAAAATCATTGGGAAGATGATTACAAGCAGACGGCGCAAGGTAAGAATACGACTGTGTTTTTGTTGTTCTGTTAGAGACACGTCTAAATAGACATTTTGCATCAGCCGTTGCAATAGAGATTTTGCGTTTGACACTGCTATACACTCACATAGATTGTAAAAGGAGATAAAGTAGGTGAATTATACGACATAGAAACAAAATATAATATAAGGTTATATGACAGTATCATAAATGGTTTCTAATTTGGCGACTAGTGTTTGCATGCTGAATTCATTTTGCACACGCTCATACCCCGCTTGGCTGTAGCGTTCCCATTTTGCACTGTCATCTAGCAAATCTAAGATGGCATCTGCAAGGGGCGCAGGTTGTTTTTCTGGTACGAGTGTCCCGACGACCCCATCAGCGACGCTCTCGACAATGCCCCCGTGTTGTGTGCTGATAACAGGTGTGCCAGCGCGTTGTGCTTCTAAGAAGACCATGCCGAAGCCTTCTGCATCGCCACTTTTTGCATTCACACTTGGTACACAGAAAATCCGCGCTCGTTTCATAAGGTCAGCGACTTGGTGCGCTACTTGCCAGCCCAAGAAACGCACATTGAGTTTGAGCGCGTCGGCTTGTGCTTCAAGTTGTTCACGCAGAACCCCACTCCCAACCATCACGAGTTCAACATCAGGGTAACGTTCTTGCACTGTTTTCATAGCATCCAGCAGATAGCGTGCGCCTTTTTTCTCTACCAGCCGTGCCACAAACAAGACCATCGGCTCACGTTGGCTGAGTGGTAGCGGTGCTTCGTCTGATGGTTCAATACCGATGTAGTGCGTGCGGACTTTTTCGGCTGGGTAACCCCAATCTTGAATCACCCGTTCGCGTAGATAATTCGATTGTGTGAGGACGAGGGTGCTTTCTGTGTGCAGACGAGGCAATTGCTGGAGGTAATTGCGCAAATGTGGTTTGCTTTCGGCGTAGGTGCGACTCATAGTGGCATCGAAACCGTGATAGTACACAATGAACGGAATATCTAGCTTGTGTACCAATGGTAGGACATTGTGAGCATGCGTGCCGAAATGGGCTTGTATCAGCAAAGGCTTAATTGGACGGATTTTTTCTGCCAGATGCCCGACGCCGTTATGCCCGAATAGCAGGCGATTCACCCGTTGCTTGATGCGTCCGAAGCGCCAACCCCCGTTGGCAATAAATTTACGGTTTTCGGGAATATCAAAGCCTTCACCATACAGCGACCCCACGTAATAAGGGGTATAACGTTGCATCGCAAACGCCGGAAAGTAGATGAATGTCTCCGATGGTTTGGTGACTTTGTTGGCGTAAATCAAGATATTGCGGTCAGTCATGAGGCAGGCATTTCTTCATCATTTTGGTCATTCATGCGATAGCTAGTGTCATCCGGTGGACTAATCGTGACATCACATGCCCAACCCGCCGCGATAATATCAGGTGATGGCAAGGTATCATCGTTCACGCAGTCCAAGCGCATAGCGGGATTTTCAGCAGTGTGTTCACTGGCATTGTAAGATGCAGGTGGGTAAAAATCATGTTCGGCATAATACCAGAGTGCAGGCGTCCACCCGAAATCTGCATAGATAGTCGCATTCGGAGGGGCATTCTCGCGCACATAATCGCCTATTGCCAATGTGAGGTCATCGGTGCGGGTATAGAGCGTGTATGTCCAGCGCACACTACTTGCTGTGTGTGCCAGCAAGAAAATCACCAGTAAGCTCCCCCACACCCATCGCTGTGATGCCTTGCGGGATAGCTGTTCCCAGAGTGTGACGGTTACGAATGCGCTGATAATAGCGACCCCGAATGATAGATAATATACGGTGTAATCGTGTCGCCACGCAGATTCTTTCAGTAACAAAATATAGATGATATGTGGCAAGAGCAACATCAGCGCGAAACTATCTGTTGCCCGTCGCCCATCGTGATTTGTGTAAATACGCCAGAGCAATAAGAGTGAACCTATGCCTGTTAGCACGAGCAAACTCTCGGTATAGCCCGGACGAATCCGCGCCCATGTCAAACGCACTAAGTAATCTAGTGTGTTATCCCAAGGGGTATAACTTTGCCCTGTGCGTTCGACAAAACGGTCTGCGAGAATCGGCAAAAATGCGCTATCGAACAAGATAGCAGGGACAATCCACACCAATGACGCGAGTGCTGACCCGACAATGACTGCGCCCCAAAGGCGAATATCCCGCCGGAAAAATAGACTATGCAAGCCAAGTGTCCCGACGCACAAATAGCCCCCCCAGCCGGACATGACTGTTAAGCCACTGAATAGCCCGACAAGTACGAGGTCAAGTGTGGTGATGCGCGTTAAGAGGCGATGGTAGCTGATGAGTGCCAGCATAAAAAAGAGCATGATGAATTGCTCATGTGCGACCATCTGCCCATAGAATGCAATCACTGGGCTGCTGACAAAAAAGAGCATCGCTATCAGCGCGACTTTGCTATGAAAGAGGCGTTTGCCCAACTGGAAAACCGCCGCCGCTGTTAGCATACTCGGCAAAATGACTATCATGCGCAGGGCTGTTTCGGATTCACCAAAGAGTGGCATAAACCACGATACCCATAAGGTAATAAAAGGGGGATGATGGTGATAGAGATTGTAGGGTTGCGCCGCTTGCATTTGTACATCAAGGAATTGTGTTAAGCCGAGTTCCCAATAGCCATAATGCAGATAATTCCGCGCTGATAGCAAAATTGACACTGTATGATTATCATGCGAGCCAATGAACGGGAATGCCAGCCGTGTACTCCACAAGAAGAAAATCGCCAGTAATATCAGCGTCGCACTAGCAAGGTGTAAGCGGGTTTGTCGTTGGGTGATGGTCATGGTTTGTCTTTAGAGCGCCTGTCCAAATTTGCGACGTGCAGTATAGCACAGAGGGGTATGTGCGGTAAAAGTGGGAAATGGTGGGCGTTTTCTTCGTGTTTCATTCTTACTGACCCGCTCGTAACTTTCTAAATATCATGGTCAAGAAATTGTGGACGCACCAAGGCGGCGTCCCTACAGGGTTGGGAGATTTTTCGAGTAGGGGTGTTCGATAAACCGAGATATTTTAAGATGCGGACGATGCAGGCATGCGTCCCTACGGATGATGGCGATTTTTGATTTGGTGGCGCATTGAAATGGGTAATTATAGGAATCTGCAAAATGCACAAAGACGCATTTGCACGCATCTCAAAAGCGGGGTATACTCTTTTTATCCTGTTTCGTTGGTAGAGGGACGTTGCACCAACAACATCCCTCTGGAAAGACCCTTTGCAGGACCAATCATACAACAGCAGTATACCGCGCTCTCCCCTGTCTTAATAGGTTGGCAGGTGTGTGGGTTGTGTGTACAGCTGAGGTTCGCAGTATGTGAAGGGCATCAATCATAAATGGGACAAACCGCACTCAAAACTGTGGTGTTTGCATTACGTCACAATAGGCAGACTATGCCATCGCCGGACACGGATAACGGGGTGCTGTCTACTAGATGGTTGCTGAATTGTGATAGACGACACACAGACAAAGCGCGGTTGCATGTCGAGAAAATTGCCTTGGTGGGTGTTTTCTCGACGTGAATTTTCTTTGATGCCCCTACTTTTCTTCGCCTTTTTGCCCTGCCAATCCCATTATCCCCAGTACTAGCACACGCCGCGTCATGCGTGCCATATACTCCGGTGAATACGGCAAATCATCAACCAGCCACCATGTCACATTACCAATCATCAGCGACGCAATATTATTGGCGACTAAGGTCACAGGCGCGTTCGCTGTCCGATACATGAGGCTTTTGCTGAACGCCAGTGTGATTTGTTCAACGATGTATTCACGTAAGCGTTGTTGCACCAGTGAACTGACAGAACTCATAAAGATTTTCTTGTAAAAGGCTCTATCCTGCGCGACAAATTCAAACAGCTGGATCATTGGTGGGTTGTTATTTAAGTTCATCATTGCGCTAATTGTGGGTAATTCGATACTCGCTAACAAGTCGTGGTAAATCGTTTCCATCGTATCCAGCAAGAGTTCTTCTTTCGTGCCGTAATGCCGATAAAATGTCACCCGTGCGGTATCCGCGAGGTCGGTAATTTCTTGTATCTCAATTTGTTCTAGCGATTTTTCCCGCAATAAGGCAATCAGTGCGTCTTGTAAGGCTGTGCGGGTTCTTTTTACACGTCTGTCCATTATTGTACACCATGTATCTTATGTAACAAGCAAAGGGTTAATATTGTTGACGATGATACAAAAACCCTCCTATCATGACAATAACACAGAAAATATAGCTGAGAGGCAAGACCAACCTAATGAACAACACACACCTGAAAATCCCACCTGATGTATCCGGCTTGCCAATTGTCGGACGCGCCTTCGATTTTCTCCGTGCGAACGGGATACCGCTTGATGTCTTACGGCGTTTGCATGAGGAACATGGGGATGTTGTGCGTTTCAATGTGATGAATCGTCCCTTTCATCTGGTCGTCAATCCTGAGCTAACACACGAGATTCTTGTCAAGCGCATCAGTGAGTTTCCAAAGCCCTCTGCGGTAACTGACCAGTCGATGGGCATTACGCGCTTTCTGGGCATGGGCATTCTCACGGCTGGTTATGATGAATGGAAGCCACAACGCAAGCTGATGCAACCTTTCATGCACCGCACACACATCGAAAGTTACGCTGATACGATGGGCGCGTTGGGCGAAAAATTACTCGATACATGGCAAGATGATAGCGAACGTAATATCCACAGTGACATGCACAAAGTGACGATGTGGATTATCGCTAAAACAGTCTTTGATTTAGATGTGGATGAGCTTCAAGATTTTGAAGCTATTGTCAAAGAGATACAGCAAATCATCTTGGATGATATGATTTCGTTTTTACCGGCTAAACTCAGTGGGCGAGATGCTAAAGCCGCACGCCTCAATGATACACTGACTGCTTTCGTCGATGAGATGATTGCCAAACGCAAAGTAGATACGGTGCGTGCAGGTGATGATTTATTATCGCTGTTGCTGGCAACCACAGATGAAGCTGGGCAAGCCCTCTCGGATACGTTTATCCGCGATAATATCCTAACGATGTTCTTTGCTGGACACGAAACGACAGCTAATACGCTAACTTGGGCATTTTACTATCTATCACAAAATCCCGATGTGCTGGCGACCCTACAAGCTGAAGTTGATACGGTATTAGCAGATGGGCGCACACCAACACTCGCTGATTTGCCTGACCTGCCCTACACACTGATGGTTATTAAAGAGACGATGCGCATTCAGCCGACCATTCCTGTGATTCCGCGTGCGTTACCGAAAACAACCATGTTGGGCGATTATCACATAGAAACACCGAGTCTTATACTGATGTCACCTCACTTACTGCATCACGACGAACGGTACTGGTCAGAACCCGCGTTGTTTGACCCAACACGTTTTTCTGCTGAAAATGAACCGCACATCACAAAGTATGCCTACCTGCCCTTCGGTGGTGGACCCCGCGTGTGTATTGGTAATCACTTTGCGCTCATGGAAGCACAAATTCTGCTGGCACAGATGGTACGACATTACGAGCTTCGGTTGGTGGATGGCACAAGCATTAAACCGCAATTCCAACTGACGACCTTCCCGAAAAATGGCTTGCCGATGCGCGTATCACAACGCCAAGCTGTGAGACAAGAAGCTATTGAACACGCTTAAGCGTAGATAGACAACTATCACTTTCACTTTGAACAGCATTCTCATATCACAAGGAGCTAACACTATGCACAGCAGAATCCATCTCTTCGCTTTCATTGGCACATTTCTGGTCATCCTGATTGGTGTAATTGGCATTACCCAACAGGCATTTGCACTCTCCAATGATGGTGCAACTATTGAACAAGGGGGCGTGCGCTTGACCAACGCGGCTGCCACTGCGCAAGCTGCTCAAAGTAATGTTGGTGCAACCGTAGAGTCCGCACAGGCAAATGTTGCTTTAACTGCACAAGCGCGTAGCACCCAACTCAATACCACTGTCGAAGCTGTGTCCACTAACCTTGCTGTCACAGCCGATGCCGCCCGCACTGAGGTTGATGAAGCGGTATCTATTCGCGCAACTGAAATCGCCTCTACAGCCGATGTCGTTCGCACAGAGGTTTACCCAACAGTCGTTGCCGTTAGTACAAGTGCCGTTGCGACGTTGCAATCTGTGGCTGAAGAGATTGATGACGCGCTCACTGTTTTCAGTTTAAATTACGATGAAACGGCAAATACACTCACGGTCACAACAGCTATTGACGAAACCCAAATCAACACGGCTATCAACACATCGTTAGAAGCGGCTGGTTATGATGAGGTGACGGCTGTCGTTGACCTTGTTGAAAATGGCGTCATTATCACGCTCGAAAATGTGACGTTAGAGAATGGGCAACTTGTTGATGCGGTTGTTACTTTGGAGCTATTCCAAGATGCTGAGGGTAATTACACGCTCGATGTGACCAGTATCACAGTCAATGGCTCGCCTGTTCCGGTGGAGCAATTTGAGGACGTGTTGTTAATCTATCTTGAAACATACCTTGAGACGATTATCACAGGCGAGACGAGCGATTTTACAGCTAATGTCCCAGCCGGCGTAAGTATTGTCAGTGTCGAAGTTGATAATATTGTCATCACTGCCGAAGTGATTGCTGTGCGCTTAGTTATCACACTTGAATGATAGCTAAAATGGACATGTCGTGAGGCATGTCCATCGTTAAATTGTATATTATGGGCTAGTCGGTTCTGCTGTTGCTTCAGCTTGTGGTGCTGTCGCAGTCAGTGGTGCTGTGAGCGAAGGTGTCGCAGTCGGTGATACTGTGGGTGATGGTGTTGGGCTAGCCGATGTTGCGGAAGCAGATGGCACGATAGGAACTGTCGTCGGCGAGATTGCCATATTATTGCTGAGTGTCGTCAGTGCTGGAAGCCCACCGCGATAACTTGCCAGTGGAACGCCGACGCCATCAAAGGCGAACGCATTGCTCGGCGCACCCGCGTTGTTGCTATCACGCAGATACCAGCGTCCATTGCGATAGCCCCCAATCGTATCTATGCCGTCTTCATTCCAATCCCCAACCACAGGCAACCAATCTGGCTCACCATAGCTGAAGATATTGGCAGAACTATTGCTCACATTGGCGTCTGCTAATATCCATTGTCCGGCGTTGTACAACCCAATCGTATCGCCATTGTAACCATCCCAATCACCCGCTATGGGTGTGCCACCTTGCGCTAATGGGTCAAAGAAGACTATCTGAATATTTGTGGCATCGGGTCCGTCTGCGAGCATAAATTGCCCATCTTTATACAGACCAAAATCGTCTTGTCCGTCACCATTCCAATCGCCGACAATTGCTTGCCACCCTGCTTCGCGCAAACCAAAATTGATTTGTATATGTGCATCGCCGATAGTAGCTGTGTTGCGCAATAGCCAAATACCATCGCGGTATAAACCAATGCCATCTTCACCATTACCATTCCAATCTCCGATGATGGCTTGCCACCCTGCCCCATCAACTGCCCAATGGAACACAACATCCGCCGTGCCTGTGGCGTTTGATTCGCGGAATTGCCACAAGCTGGTTTGTGCATCATATAAGCCAACCGTTGTAGTGAGTGGGATTGGCGTGCTGGTTGGTATGGCTGTATTGGTTGGTAATGGTGTTGCTGTAGGGGATGCGATTTGTTGCACCGTGACCTGCGCCATACCCGTTGCGTTAGTAGATGTCCCTAGCATGAGGTAATAGGTTGTCCCTGCTAGCATTGGCATCCTCACAAGTGCCTGACCACCAGGCGCACTGCGTGTATCGCAAGCGAGTTCGGTTAGATTGTCGGGTGTGCCTGTGTAGATAGCTAAGGCAAGGTCATGGTCAGACCCCATCGTATGTACTTGATAGGTGTTCGATGTACTTGGTGTAAGTTGATACCACAGTGTTTTATCTATGGTGGCATCACAACTCGGCTGGGGGTCGCCCGCTTCGAGGCGTGCATACAAGGTCGGTTGGTTAGCGACAAAGGGCAAACTATTAATTAGGGTCGCTGTCTCAATGTCATCATTTGGTTGGCGCGGAATCGGCGTATTCGATGGCGTTGGTGTGATAGTTGGCGTATGGGTTGGCGTCGCTGTTGGGATACAATCGAGCGTCAGAGGCACACTTTCCGCAGGTACAGAATATGAGCCCGTAAAACCACCTGCAAAGACACGGTAAATATATGTTACGTTGCATAATCCGTTGTCTGTATAAGTTGTCGCGTTGGCTGGAACGTGCCTGACAAATGTCCACGTTGCACCACCATCAGAACTGCGCGTGATACGATAGTGTGATTCATTGTCAGCGTTATCTTGCCAAGTGATTCGTACGTTTGCTGCTTCAAGTCTTGTTACGGCGATATTGCTTGGCGCGTTTGGTGGGCAATCGAGGGTAGATACACTGAGAGTTTCGGTATCAGAATAGACACCCGTACTACTGCCGACTGCGCGTAGTTGATAGTTATAGCTCGTCCCACAGGGAAGTCCGGTAAAGGTATAAGATGTGGTATTCGCCGGAAGCGCGACAGACTCAGAATAATTCGTACCATGCAAGATTTCGTAGCCTGTTTCGTTCGTGGCAACATCTGTCCATGTGAGCGTGACCGTATCCAATGACCGTGACTCACTGACATTCGTTGGCGCACAGACCGGTTGGAAGGTCAAAACATCTGATGGCGTAGACGCAATATGATCCAAAAGAGCTATCACACGATATTGCGCTTCAACGGTACAGTCTACGCGCAATGTGTAATAATTATATGAGGGCGCTCTCTCCCATGTTGTACCGCCATCAGTGCTACGCTCAACCCTGAAACCTGTTGCGGTATCAGAATTATCTGTCCAGTCGAGATTCATGTATATACTGGTAGCGTATCCGATTGCTAAATTCGTCGGTGCATCAGGGGGTGGCGGACAATCCGGCATAGCAACCGTTTGATACACAATCTCAGAGGTTGATTCATCCTCAAACACAGCATATAAGCCAAAGGTGTATGTACCATTACAGTACATGCCATCTATATTTTCGACTGGTGGACTAATGTTGAAGGCATAAACTATGGGTTCACTACCATTACGCGAGAGCGTATAGCGATAACTCTCAGCATCTACTACGCTATCATCCCAAGTGAGGCGCACCCGATACCGTGTTGTGCGTAGTGGGTCGGCATTTTCGTCTCGCACTATCGCAACAAAGTTAGTAGGTCCTGCACATAATGCGGTTGTTTGGTCATGTACATCACTCAGAAGCGAATACGCATTATCTGTGTCACGATATGCCCGTATGCGATATTGATAAGCTGTGTTGCATTCGGGCGTGTTATCGGTGTAAGACGTTGTGTCTGCTGGTAAGGTCGCAATGCGTTGCCACCCTGTTTCATCTACCGTCAAACGTTCGAGGATATAACTTGTCTCGTCGTCGGCATTATCATCCCATGCTAACGATATAGACAGGTTATCGAATGCTGTCGTGTTCAAATTCGTCGGTGCATCTGGCAATACGTCACTAGCAACCAAGCTAATATTGACCTGTGTTTCGGCACTGCAATTGCCGAATGTATCACAGGCGATGTACTGGAAGCTATCGTCGCCGATGTAACCTGCATGTGGTGTATAGACAAAATAACCATCACGCGCCATGGTCGTCCAACCATTCGTTGCGGGGGATACCAGCACATAATACAGTTGGTCGCCTTCGGGGTCACTATCATTGATTGCCACACTGAAACTATCGACTGGCGCACCCGCTACTGTACGGAAGCTCTCGCCTATAATTGTTGGTGATTGATTGGACGCTGGCACAGTCGCGCCGGACTCGAACGCACCTATATCACAGGAGGCATCGCGTGGCGCACCGCGTTGGTCAGTTGCCGCACAGGTGGTTGGATTGCCACTGTTAATCGGGGGGATACCCGCGATAGCGCGTGTTGGTGTCAGTCCACCGTTGTCTGCCAGTGGAACAAGCGAGAAGTTACCAGTCGTGGTGTTGGATGTACCACTGAGTTGTTCGCATCCGGTGAAATAGTCAATTAAGTTGTAACTGCCGACGAAGCCGAAAGCATTACCGTTGTAGTCTTCCCCTACATAACAATTGGACGGTCTGCTATCAGACCCATCCGGCAAGCGATAACGATTACGAGCAATGATGCTATTATTCAGTGTGAGTTGCCCCACATAGTAATAATCTATTATAGTTCCACCTATGATAGCAACCCCAGCCGACGTTCCCCAACTGAGAAGACTATCGATAATAATTTCATTATCCGCAATCGTCACATTGTTGAAGGTCGCTGTACCATTGACATCAACAGTACTACCGTGTGAATTATTCGGATTATTAACTTCTATCACATTGTTCGTGATAGTAACATTTTCAAGGTGGCTGTTTGTACGACCCAGTAGCAACGCACTACTGTTTGCACCATAAGTTGGGTCAGCATTCGGCGCAGTGAGCGTAACGCGGTTATTATCAATAGTTACATTGCGTAGCAGACTATCAATACCTTCTATATACACAGTCGCACCTGCTGTGTGAATACCTTGGGTTATGTTACCGCTAAACACAGAATTTTCGATAATAGATGGCAGTTGTCCAACACCATAGTCATTATAGATACCTGCAGAGCCAGCACGTGTCCCGCTCACATGGTTGTTGATGACAGAGGAGGCATTCATATACAAGCGACCTAAATAAGCAAACCCGCCCCCACCCACTACAGAACCAGAGACACTGTTGCTATCAAAAGTCGAGTTGATAACAGTTGATATATCATCAGGGGCATTTAAATACGCTCCTGCTCCCAAAATCAAGGGGGCATTACCAGATGTCAATGTATTGCGAGCTATTGTCGCGTTGATAAATAGTGGATTTGCGGCATAGATACCAATCGCTGATGAATATTCTATTTCACTGATGTCAGTCAAAACGACAACAGAGTTATCGCTGATGGTACTATTAACGAGTGTCGTTCTACCTAATATAAATGCCCCTGCCCCTGTCGCTGCTGCACCTTCGGCATTATTAGCCTGTATCTGGTTGTGCGAGATAGTGCTATCACTGGCATACAATTCGAGCGCGTAAACACCTCCGGCAGCATAAGAAGCTGTGTTACGATTCGCAACTGACCCACCCACTATTGTGCGAACGAGTGTCAGTGAACTATCTGTACCACTTACATAGACAGCGCCACCATAAGCTGCTGTTGCATCCCCTCCTAATGCCCAAATTGGGACGTAGCCATTCGCAAGGGTTATATCTTCCAACCAGAGGTGTGTGTCACGCGCTTGCAATAAGCGAAAGGGCGTCGCGCTTGCCCGCCGGATTGTGTGATTATTGCCTTTGATGATGAGTGGTTCAGTGATACGTGGCAAACCTGTTAAGTCAACAGGCGTCGTTGTGTAGAGAAAAATGTTGGCTGTTAGCTCAATCGTATCGAGTGCAGGGGTTGCATTGGCATCACGGATGGCTTGCGCGAGTGTCGCCTCACTATTTACGAGCAAAGTCTGGGCTTGCACTGTCGGTGGTACGCGAAAAATGCTGATTGCCAAAAGTACGAGCAACACTATCCATCTATGATATTTGTACCTCACAGTGTAACCCTCAATCCCCAAACAACATGTATTCGTCTATGTATAAGCTGTATGACAATTACAGTTTATCACAAAAAATAGATTTTACTTAGCTGCCTCTCATATTGCAAACCAAAGTGCAAGTACATACTAAAAACACTTATAACTAAATAACAAAAACGCCCATTATCGGGCGTCTTGTTTTTGAGTATCGTGCGCTGTTAGCGACGTTTTGCTTTATTGCGTTTCTGGGCTTTTTTCCGACGTTCGTTGGCATCGTATTGGTATTGCTTGTAAGAGTAGGTCATTGTGTGTCTCCTCAGTTTGATAATTTGATTTACGTTCTTACTATCCTTTACGCGAGGAGACAAAAAGGGTTGCAGGCGATAGCGCGTCTTTACGAAATTTTTATAACC
>JBCBKJ010000084.1:0-24754 GCA_038522085.1 Chloroflexota bacterium | reverse complement strand
CAACCGCTTCAACAATCTGATCAGGTTGGGTAAAATGGTTACTTTCAAGTGAGTTCACATCAATTTTATGAACAGGTTCACGTGCGATTCTAAGTTCATCTACCCTAAGTGACGTGTAGGATAGATCACCCTCTGCTCGAAAAATAATCTGCTGTTCATCATTGAAATGATGGAAAAAAGCAAACGGGACATTATATTTGCTGGATAGAGACGAATACATCCGAGTGTCAGTTGCTAACTGACTAGGTAAATCGAATGGTTTCAGCCCAGTATATAGTCCATTACATTGCCCAGCGTGAATCAAGATGGCATGTAGTAGACTGGTTTTCCCGCTGCTGTTTTTTCCACTGAACAAGTTAACCCGTTTTAGATCCGCCAGTTTAAACTCATTGAAGATACGAAAATTCTGAATCTTAAATTTTGTATACATGACGTACTCCGTTGCATCCTGTCAGTCGTGATGGTTAATTATACTTCTAATACTCTGATGTGTAGACGACTGAATCAATCTTAGCATTAGATCACGTTGTGAGTAATCACTTTGCATGCATGATGATTCTACGTACACGAATGTATGTGATTCATACAGGTGTCAAAGACCTTATAGCAATTTATGGCGCAAAACCGAAATATATGTAGAATAGGTGTATTGACGGATTAAATGATACAGAGGTGACTACTCATAAATCACGCATGTTTGATTTATCGAGAAGGATATGAGGTTGTCATAAAGAGGGAAGGTACGTCTTGACCATACATTCAGATGTGACCGTTGTCACAGGTTTGATTGAGCAATACCTGGACACAATACAGTATTGAGAGAAATGGGGTAGGGCAGTTGAGAAACGACAACCAACAAATGAGGAGACAGCCATGATTAACACACCGCAACAGCGTGAGAAAATATGCCGGATGAAATTACAAACTGCCAAAGTACTGTGGCATGAAGGGCGACAAGATGCTACTTTTCTGCTTCTAGAGAGTTTAGACGACCCACGTGCAGATGCCTTGCGTGAGCGTATGGGATTTTCAGAAGATTATGATGTTGGCATGGCTTCTCGACATGGTAAACCGTCGCGTATGCCATTGGTTGCAGGTGTAGTGTTCGTTGCCAGTATCTTTTTCTTGACAGGATTTTTCATCAGCCCACAAATTCGTGTGCCAATCTATCATGAAGCTACACAAGCTACGGCGCTGTCTCCAACGCCTATCACAGAAAGGGCTTCGCCCTTAGAAGACCCTGTCCCACTAGATTTGACTATGACCGTTTTGTCAGGGCAACCAACCCTTACCGCATTGGAAACGCAACAGAGCAACTTACAGGCGAATATCGCCCTTTCCAGTACAGCGCGCTATCGCCAAGCAACCGCAACAGCCGAAACCCAACAGACACAAGTTGCTGAGGACGGTTAATATGACTTATCAAAAATGTGTCAATATAGCTATATATACGCAAATTAGGCGTAAATTCTGCATGGTAGAACGCTCTACGCTCAACGTAATGAGCAGTAACAGGAGCATGTAATGAATACGTACTTTCGCAATAGATTGACAGTAATGCTGTCTGTCACAGTGATCCTATTCGTTGCTTTCATGACATCACGTGTGCTGGCAGAGGGTGGGGTAGATCTGAGCGTGACAATGGCAAGTAGTGATGCGATAGTCCCTGCAGATAACAATATCACCTATACGCTGACGATCAACAATCTCGGTATTGAGACAGCGACCTTTGTCACAGCGACAGATAGCTTGCCCACGGGATTTACATTTATATCATCACCGGACGCTTGTATCGTCATTGAGTCAACAGTTACCTGTACCGTAGGTGATTTGGTTGCCGATACCTCTGTTGTCGTGAGTTACATTGTACGTGCCAGTAGTATCGGAGTTGCTGTATCCAACGCTGTTTCTGTAAGCAGTGCTGAAACAGATAGCGATAGCACAAATAATGTGGCAAGCGTCACGGTGACAATTGTTGAACCCGAGCCGACAGACCTTGCCTTGCTGGTATCTGCATCGCAAACCACGCTTGAGATGAGTGATGAGACTGAGCTGACACTCACTGTTATGAATACCAGTAACACATCAAGCTATATGACGCGACTCATGTTGACCTTACCACCGCAACTGAGTTTTGTGTCCAGCACGCATTGTGCTGTTACAGCGATTGCCATAGTTTGTGAGGTTGGGACAGTGACCCATCTTTCATCTGAGTCAGTTACGTTGATGCTCCGTGCAATTGCGCCTGGCGATGCTGTCACGATTGCGGGCACGGTATCCCATGCAGGTACAGACCCTAATGTAGCCAACGATGCCGCAGGTCAAACGATTACGATCAACGACCCGCCACCGGACTCAGCGGATTTAGCCTTATCAATAAGCGCCTCAGCCAACCAATATACAGTGGGCTCTAATATGGTTTTGACCTATACCGTCATCAACCGTGGACCAGGCGCAGCCAGTCAGGTTCAGATTACAGATCCTCTTGTCGCTGATCTGCGTTTTATCTCGTCACCGGATTGTACGCTAAGTACGAACGAGATTACCTGTGATGTGGGTGTGTTAGCCTTGAATGATATTTATGTGGGTTCAGTGACGGTCACAGCCATGGTAACGACACCTGCTTTACCCAATGCAGCTTCGGTTACGGGCACTGAGTTCGACCCTAATCTATACAACAATGTGCAGACCCTCGTGTTGCCGAGTAGCTCTATTGCAACATCTACACCCACCGTCGTAACAGCCATAGCAACATCGCGTGTCACCGCAATTGCTACGAGTCCCCCACCTGTACAAGTCGTGAGTACACAGGTAGCCGTTGCGACAAATCCATCTGTAGGGCAGGGCGGGCACGCAACACAAAATAGTGATGGTAACAACGATACTGTGATAAGTCCTTCTCAAGCTGTGAGTAGCAATAGTGAGAATGTCTCTGAGGTGATTGCGCCGAGCGACCTATACGGATGGACGCGCTATGAGAGTGTTGACCTGATTCAAGTCACAGGGACGTGGCATCTGCGTACCATCGCGAATGCCTCAGATACGGGCTATCACGAGTCTCGGGATAGTGGTGCGAGCTTACGCTATCCGTTTGAAGGTGAGGGCATTCGTATCGGGTATCGCAGTGAGGTACATGGTGCAACCTTGCAGATTCATCTGGACGGTGTGTTGTGGGCGTCAATTGAGACAGATGTTACAGACATAGACCCCACACCAGATCCGGTACGTCAGACATTGGTGACCCCAGTGTACTGGCTCACACCGGGCTATCACTTGCTAGATCTGAGTTGTCTAGCAGAGGGGCAGGGCTCAGGTGGATGCAATATAGATTACGTAGAAGTCTTCACCGGACCCCCTGTGCCAGCACCTGCTGAGTCGATAGGGGAGGCTGACTTAACCGACGAGTTCATCATCATCGTCAACGATGTGGAACTGGTATCAGCACCACCAACACTGGCTCCGAGCGCCACACCTGCACCAGCAAGTATCATCACAGTTGATGTCATCGTGAGTATAGACCTGAACGCCAATGGTCAGGTAGATGCTAATGAAGGTATTGACGGCATCACAGTACGAGCGGTTGCTGTATCAGATAACGCATTGCTTGTGACGACACGTACAGACAGCGCAGGCTTCGTAAGAGTAACGGTTGCGACGACGCGTGATGTTGTATTGCTGATTCCTATACTGGGTGAGAGTTTTTATGTGCGTAACCGTGGATCAACAGAGGCAGAGGCGTGGCATCTCTTGCTTGAACCCGTCAATGTGCCGGGCTTGATCCCATAGCCAAGGGGAGGTAAATGTGTCATCCATGATAGTCTGTTGCGGTAGTGTACTGCTGGTATTTGCATTGATGTATTTGCTACGTTTGCTGGTGCAAGCAGGTTGCTCTTTACTCACTGGATGTATAGCCAATGGTTTTGTGTTTTTGCTGGCAGCAAGCCTGTTAGGCATTTATCTGAAGATCATGGATGCTAAGGTATGTGATAGTTGGCTTATGAGAGATTTTGTATGTATACAGTAGGTGAACAGGGCGCTATGAGACAGAGGAAAATAGACACCCATACCGATCAGATAGCTTGGCGCAGACAATTTGTCGTGCTGATGTTGGCGCTTGCCACACTCGCTTGTGGGGGTACGGCTAGTGAGCTCGTGCCAGATGGTGCGCTCGATCCTGCTAATCAGTCGATTCGTGGTTTGCCACAATTTGTTGCGCCCAGTGCGACACCGTTATCGACACACACACAAGTCGCTACTGATATAGCAGCACCTGTTTATATGCCTCCGAGCGGTTATGTGACGAATACGCCTTATCCGAGCGTAATCTATCAATGTAACCCATCACGCACTGTCTGCCAATATGCAACGCGTACCCCGGATGGGGGGCTCTACAGGATACCGGGTGGGTATATCGCGGGCGCTACGAGTACCCCTCGTCTGACCTATACCCCCTATCCGAGTGCAACGCCCTGTTTATCTTCATTTACGTATTACTATAACGAAGAAGTCTTCACAGACCCCGCAATGGATAATCTGACATTAGGCATTGCACTGGGTAATGTCAGAATCTTCGATGCACCAACACGACTAGATGAGCAAATTGTGGGTTGGACCGTGGAGATACGCAATCTTGGGCGGCTTGATTACGTTCTGTTCGCGCCATTTCAGATTTTTGTCGCTGGTATAGGGGGTCAGCCTGTTCAGCATTTCAGTAGCGAAGAAGCCAGCCGTAGTCTGGGGTTAGCTGCCCATATTGCTACATTAGATGGCTTCGTCCTAGAGAGTCGGCAGACGGTGCGTTTCGATATGTTTGCCTATACTACCGTCGGTGAACCAACCGCACTCGCATACATTTTAGATCCGTATGCGAATGGCTTCGATGGCACGCTCGCTGGGGGCAATGTCGCGTATTGGATCGCTGGAGACAGAGGCGCCTGTGGGGGGCGTGTGGGAGCGAATTACACCCCACAAGCTAACCTGACGCCACAGCCAAGTCCGACCGCAACCCACACACCATACTTTCAAGGAAACTGAGGGAGTACGTTATGTTTCTGAGTAATGACTTATTGCTAGGCATATTGTTAGGCATTGCTATCACCGTCCTGATACAACAAACGATCAAAGCGAGTAATCGTCTACTGCGTCCGGGGTGCCTCTTGGGCATTAGCATCGTAGTCGTCATCTTCATCGTGCTGGTCTTCACAGGCATTATACAATTTCAGATGTTCACTAGATAGAGGTACACACTATGCTTGATGGGGTCGTCATTCCCATACAACAGATGGTCTACAGTATGCTCTATTTTGTTGCCGAAACGCTGTGGGGTATCAACCAAGCTATTCTACTGGTTGGCTACTATGTGTTGTCGATCACAGCGTGGTTAAGTCAACAGATGTTTCAACCACTGCTGACATCGATTGGCAATGCGACAGATAGTTTGCTGTTGCCCGTCTTCACTGTTGCCATGGTCACCCTCGCCATCACCTATTTACTAGGTGTCTTCGGCGTTTTCCGGGTTGTCGAATTTAAATCAGCCGTGGTGTGGTGTGCGGTGGCTGTAATGTGGTTTCAATTTGGACCCGAGATTTATCTGGGTTTTGAGGGCTTTCGGCGTGATATTAGTGGTGGCTTTTATGGTACCGCCTTCACTGACCTTACCGGAGCAGGCGGTAGCATGGAAGGCATGGGACAAATTGGCGATGCTGGTGATATGCAGATTGATCCACCGATCAATAACTTTGGGCGTTTCCTGAGCTTCGATACATCAATCGATGGGCTGGATGTGGCACTTGCCTATCTGGATGCGGATGGGTGCGATGTGCTGCGCACAGCGGGGTGTTTGTTCCAACCTCTACCCAACGATAGCGATGGGCGTTTGCCATTGATGTGGTATCAATCAGATGGGTACTTTAACATCAATCAACATCCCTTCTTTTTCCAGTTCGCCATGACGCAGACGGAACGTCAGCAATCGCTGGATGATGCTGCACGTGGTATCTGGATTGCCTTCTCAGGTATCGTTGTTTCCCTGTTCGGATTGCTGGAGCAAATCATTCAGTTACTACTGACGATTGCTTTTGGCATCGCATTTGCTTCGTTCTTCATCGCGATCCTCTTCGCTTTCTTCAAGAAAACGGAGAGCATCACATGGGGTGTTTTCGACATCATATTGGGACTATTCATCCAGTCTATCATTACCTCATTATTATTGGCATTGGTGATGGCATTTGTATCGCTAGCAGGTGTAACAGGCAACGGCATTTTATTGTTAGGCGTCGGGTTTTTGGGCATTATCCTAATTACGATCTTGCTGATCAGTGCAGTACAAGCCATTCTCGGAGCAGTCAATGGATTGCTCGGTGCTTTTGGCAAAGCGACAGGTGGCAATTTAGATGCTGCAGGTAGTGTGACACGGGTCGCAACAGCCTATGCTACAGGCGGCGCGACCTTGATGGCAGGTGGGTCAGTTGCGCAGACGGCAGGTGCGCTGCTCGGTCCAGGGGCATCACAAAAAGCGTATTACGCCTCACGCGCATTTGGTAGCGATACCCTCATCGGGCGTACTGCAAATGATGTGGCGCAAGGTGCGACGGCTGCGTATCTCGGACCTGTCGGTGGCTATGCGCTTGGACGGGCTGGTACTAATGAGATACCTTCACCGCGAGAAGTGGCTGGAAACATGATCAGTAGTACAGGCAATATTATCGCCAACATGACACTAGGTACACCCATTCGCGCAATAGAGACGACCCCTACTCTGGGACCTAATTTAAGACAACAAGCTGCAGAGGGTGCGGATATTCGCCACGATCCATTGACTACACAAGCCTATGCCTTCACAGCGCAAGCGAATGGACAGGGACAGCGCACCTATGAAGATAGCAGCCGTCTCTACACAACACCGGAAGATGTCCCCCTTAACCGTGAGCGGGCGCGCGAAGAAAATCGCGCTCGACGGCGATCAGATACGACTCAGGATGATCTCAGTGATACGGCTGTGGCGCGTATAGATGCAAGTGATGATGACGAGAATGCGGCACTGTTGACAGCCACACAAGGTGGCAATACACAGGTGTCGTCTATACCGAGCCGTGAAAATGATGAGGCTGATACACCCCATGAGCGTACGCGAACGGTACTATCTCAGGCACCTGGCAATGAAGATGAAGAAGCACCTATCACACAAACTGCTATATCAGGACACCAGACATCTGCCGAAGCTTTTCTCGCAGATGTTGAACAGGCACACCCCGGTGTTACAGGACGTGAGGATCTGATAGCACGCTATTTTCCTGGTGGCGATGGGTCACAAGATACACAAGTGGCGCAGATAGCCATTATGTCTGAGGATAGCGTGCGTAATCTGAATACAGATGATGTTATACGCGTGCCACAGGTAGGTCCTGCGACACAGGATCGATTAGCGGATGTTGATATTACGACAGCGGGTGCGCTTGCGGGTGCGTCCGTAGAAACGTTAGGAACGGTGGGTATTGGTGAGCGACGTGCGGCATTCTTGATAGGGCAGGCGCAGAATTATGTGGATAACCCCGTGGTGGCATCTGGGTCTTCACCGACAAATAATACAGATAGGTCTGGAAGCGCAGTGTCACAAGACGCGGTGGCAAGCCCTGCACAAATAGCAGCTGCGCAAGATGCCGCCAATAATGATGATGCCGTTCGACTTGCAAACGGTGTCGGCATTGCAGTCGGCAATGCTATGGGGGGACGTGTACCAACGACGGCACAGTCATCGCGGCTTGCCTCTCAGGCTGGATTACCTGATGTGCCCCAGACGACTCAATTTTTGCAAGTTGCTTCAGCGATGGGTTTGAGTGGGACACAAGCACAGACGGTGATCCAAGATGTACAACAGCAAGATGCACTTGGCACGGAAGTTACCGGGTCAATTCGTGCGTCGCTATCCACCTTAACACTCGCCCATGGCGGACAATTGGACACGACAGGCATGGCGCAAGCCGTAAGTTTGCTGGAAGGGGCTGCACGGAGTTTAGTGAATGCCACACAGTCCATGAACAACACAGATCATAGTCGCATTGAGGCAGAAGCAGCCACAATCGGTTCAACCCGTCCGCAGACTACATCACAGTAGAAGGGGGTGAAAGAAAATGGCAGATGTGTCGAAACAAGTGCCAAACGACCTCACAGAGGGCGGAGAAGTGCTTGCTTACCATGAAGTGGTGCAACTAGAAGCGATGTCGCTAGCTGAGATTGAACATATCTGGGATTTAGTGCCGACGGAAGATCGCGATTATCTGACACGTCGTTATCGACGTAGTCTCAAAACGCATAGCATTTCGAGCGATGCACAGGAAATCTCGATGGCAGACCAGTACCTGCAACGGTACGCATACGAAGGCTTGGTACCTGCCGGTGATCAGTGGGTACGAATCAGTGCCAGTCGGCGACAACAGTTGAAGACTGGACAGACAGAGACAGCTGAAATGGACGATGAGGAAGGGCGCAGTATCCCATGGATGACCGTAGTAGTGGTCGGCTTTGCTATTTTTCTAGTGATATTTGTCGGCACGCGCTTATTAGGTGGGTCTGGCGATGATGAGGAGATGATTGATGGTACACACACACCCACGCCAACGCCCACGCTGACCTATACACCCTCACCTAGTCCCACCATCACACCGACATCGACAGCAACTCCTATCGCGCTCGTGGAATCTGACACCTTCATTGCCGCAGGGGACGGGCGCAATAGAGATTGGTTTCCAGTGCAATTGCAGGTCTTGCGACCAGATGAGACGCAGGCACGGGTATTCATTGTGCAAGAACGGGTCGTTGAACTGACTGAGTGGTCTTTTGACCCGAACCCAGATGTTGCCAGTTGGATTAGTGGGACACTCGTGCGCCCGATTTTCGGTATTCCTTTCGCGGATAGTAACGCGGATTTCATGAATGGACTGATACCCGGCACGGTATTCATCGTGCGTATGAACACTGGTAGCGAATTGGTATATCACTACAGCGATACACAATCAATTGGGCGCGAACAGACCGGACACTTGCGTCAGAACACGCCGGGAATTGTACTGGTCTTGATCGGTGAGACAGGGGCAGATGACTTGCCGACATCTACACGCACACTGGTGACAGGAACCTATTATTCCGATGCGGAAATCGATTTATCGCGGGTGCTTGCCTTACCTGTAGCGATGGGAGAAAGCGCAGTAGGCGATGCTTTTTCAGTGACCGTTGATGATGCCTACATCGTGCCACTGGTAGCAGACCGTACTGAGGGGTTCATATACGCCACGCTGGATCTCAGCCTGACAGGTGGCGTGAATGATGTCGTGCTTGCTGATTATGAGTGGTTTCTGGATGCAGGAGATGTGCGTTATACACCTGATTTGAGCGATATAGATGCAATATATCATGACAATTTACCTGCAACATTGAGGTCAGGCGAAACGGTGCAAGCCTCGCTTGTGTTTCTGACGACGCCTTTCACTGGCGATGGCATCTTGTCATTGACACAAGATACGGTGACAGAGATGACGTTCTCTGCCTCTTTTGATCAGCTTGAAAGGCATGTCAGTGTGGATCTCTTGAACGTACAATTGCGTGGTATTCGTCGTACAGGGGACCAAATTTTCGTTGACGTACGCATTTATAACCCACAAGCTGAGACTGTGGCGCTAGCTGAGACAGATGTGGGTATGGTGTTTGGTTTCATACCGCTCCCGCTAGGTGTCACGACCCGTCCATTGAGGTATGAACCACAGGTGTTTGCGCCGGAGGAAGCCGTTGATTTGACGTTTACATGGGCGTGGAACGGCGATGACCCATATGCTCGCTTGTTACTTGCTGGACGTGTGTGGTCTATCACTTTAGTAGAAAGCTAAATTTACGTGTGTCGAAGTCCACCAATCGCTTGCGCGGTGTTATGTATGAGTGTTATATTAAATCCGTCAATACACCTATGTATAGGAGTTTTTTAATGCTTATCAAACGTAAATGGTCACTTTTATTGAGTTTGTTCGTGGTAGCCCTCATGGGATCACCGGTGCATGCACAGGCAAATCCTGTCGCTTCAGTCGAGAGCTTTTTCTCAACTGTCGAAGATATGATGATGGCGGTAGCTACGTCGGCTGCAGTCATTGGCTTTATCGGACTTGCCATCATGAATCTTGGCTCGTCACTGCCGTTAATTGCTGATTGGAAACAAGAGAACCCCAAAGCTGCCCGCTCGGTAATCATGGGCTTGCTGTTGCTGATATTCGTCGGTGGGGGTGGTCTCGTCGGATTACTCAGTTTCTAATTGCTTCTTTTCGTACGCGTTGTATACCGTCGATTCAGGCGTAATTCGGACTAATCATATATCTTTTCGTTAACATACATAATGCCTTGTAAAGATAGGGAGCTAATACGTGGCAGCCAGAATGAAATCACTTGTCACTACTAGAGAAGAGAAAGCCATGGGTGCGGTGGATATGAATCGTATGCTGATGGCAGGTATGGGTACAGGATTCATCTACGCGTTGTGTCGTATGATGCAGGTCGGTATGTTGATGATCCCCGCTGTCATCCTCTCATTTTTCTTCTTCGTGTGGTTACTGGGTAAGAAGGGTGGGGTGCCACGTTACCTACTTTTTGTATATGGCTGGCAAGCAAAGCTGATGATTGCGGCGCGTCGCAATCCGGTATCGCTCGCAGGGCGCATCGCAAAACTGGCCGGTTGGGATGTGTCCGCCATATTGTTGAATGGGGATGTGCTGTATACCACGCGTGTCAGCACATCCGTTGATATTCAGATGACGGGTCTTGAAATCTTAGAGACAGATGCACTGGATGCTGGGGGCTTCGAGATCGTGAATGATGAAGCCCTCTTTATCAGTATCGAAACCGTTGAACGTCATGATAAAAGTGATGTTGGTGACTAAAAAACAATCGCATCATTATCGTTTACCTGATTAGTGAGAGTATGATATGGCAGTTGCCAATCGTAAGAAGAAAGACCTACGTGCGCATACAACAATCGTCGAACCCTTCGATATTGCGATGTTCAACACACGTGATGGACAGGGGTTATATGCCTTGCAGAATCGCTTCGCAACCTTTCTTCGTGGACTAGCATTTCCAGCACGGTTCATTTATTGGCAGATGCCTGCTGACTTACGGGCGCGTATTGTGTATGTTGCGACACTTGCCCGTCAAGAGAACGACGCTCTCAAGAAACAGATGTTGATGGAGAGTCGCCGTAATTATGAACTACTCCAGAATGGGGCGAATTATCATCGGTCATTGTGTGGGGTGGCATTGTGGACAGATGATTCGATGACAGGGGAGAGTGTGGCACGTATGGTAAGTGGTGCTTTCGATACCCCTGCGTGGACATCCCCTTGGCCCAAATTATTTGAAGGTACCTATCGTCTCTCTGAGGTACATGGGAAATTTCGTCATTGGCATTTACGCCCTGTTGGACGACCCGGGGGGCGTAATTATTTTGCTTTCATGTCTAGCTACGAATTCTTACCAGTGGATTGGAATTTTTATCGCCCGCTCGCACAGATTTTATCCTTACCATATCCCCTTGCACTCTGTGTTGATTTTCCCAAGACCCACGAGCGCAGTGCTGCAATCACGGCAGTGGAAGGCACTTTGCTGGCGACACGCGTTCACCTGAGTACCAGTTCCAGCGAAGATAGCAAAAGTAGTAAGAAATACAGCGACTGTAAACAAACCTTAGAAGAACTGAATCAGGGTGATCTATTGCATGAAGTACAGATTATTATTGCGGTAGCCGCCCCTGACCGTGAGCATCTCAAACGCGCCTGCGATGATATTGTCTCGCGTACCAAACCTTTCTTCAAATTGCGCCATGATGTCGGGATGCAACAGGCGAAGACCGCCGCCTTCTTCAGCGATGAAGCGACCAAACGCATTGGCAATGATGACTCGACGTGGCAGATGACCAGCCGTGAAGCCGCGCTGATGTTTGGTCCGGTAGGTTTTCGTAAATTATCTTCTTTAGAAGGCACGATGCGTGGACAAGCTGCAGACGGTGCCTATCCCTTCTTCTTCAATTCATGGCCGACAGGCAAGAAAATTGCTACTCATGAAATCATTGTAGGACTCACAGGCGCAGGTAAGACCTTCAGCACCAATTGTTTTCTAGCTCGGCAGTACCTAGAGCAGGGCATTCCCTTCGATCTCTTAGAACCAATGGGACATGGAGATATTGTTGCACGTGCTTTGGGTGCGCCTCTATTCATCCCTTCACCGCGCAGCACCAATCTCAACCCACTCGATATCATGTATCCTGATGTCACCGAGCAGATCACCCATGTTCTGCGCATCATTGAAACGATGCTTGGACGGCAGTTCAGTGGATCGCAGGAAGGGAATCATCAGAAGGCACTAATTGGTCAGGCACTGGTTAAGCTCTATGGCATTGATGGCGGTGTTGATCTGTTTAGCATTGCACCTGCAGATACCCCGATCATGGAAGACCTATGTCAGGAATTGGTGCATATCAAAGCGAAAGCACATATTCAAACCATCGCACGAGACGTTGCTGATGAGATCGCAGGTTTATGTACAGGTGCAGGTCCCTATGCGCGCTTTGTCAACGCTCGCACCAATCTTGATTTGAGCTTTAGAGGCAAAGCGAAACCGCGTATTTTCTCATTCCACGAGATGTCTAGTGACCCCGAGTTGCTGGCAATTGCGTACACACAGGTGCTGACAGCGATTCGTCGCGATAGTTTAGCCGATGATACTCCGCGCACGATCGTGGTGGACGAGGTCTATAGGTTGATGCGTCATCCTTCACTATTGGATTTCTTAGTGGAGGCGGTCAAAACATTCCGTACGAGACGCAAGAAGGTCATGGTGATCGATCAGCAGATGCGTGTTTTTCTGTCGAGTGAGAAAGCAAAACTCTTATTTGAGAATTGTCCAATTCGTGTGATCTTTAACCAGCGCAATGGCATGGATGTCTTCCGTGAACACGTCGCGTTTCAGCACATGACTGAGCAACACCTAGAGACGATTGCCAGCTTACGTCGCGGACACTTCATCCTCGATATACAAGATCAGGGCATCTACTTTTTGCACTTCAAGCCCAGTTTAGGCGAGATTCAACGCTTCGGCAGTTCGTAGATATAGGAGAATGGCAGATGGCAGATATGGTGCAGATGCAAGAGCAGAGTCGCAAGAGTTTCTTTCAGTGGCATGTGTTGCTGGTAATGAAAAAGAAGCAATTGCAAAAGACCTTGAGTGAAGCGGGTGTGCGTCCTGATGAGGTCGCGCAGCTAGATCACGCAGCACCTCCCGTCGTCGATTCTGATGAATTAGCCCTCTTGCTACGGTTTGGCTTACCTGTTCCTAGCGACCTCACAGACTTTGATCTGCCTGAGCGTGCTTTGTTGAATGGTATAAGTTTTTATTTTCGGGCAGCCCCCTCTTTTGATACAGCACACGAATTTGTGCTGGATTGTATTCGTCAACGCGTGGATGGCGAGTATGAACGGTGTGAGTTGATGCGGGTGCATTATGAGGATCGTAGCTACCTGCGTAAGGCAGCTGAGAAATTGAATCAGGCACTAGGAGGATATGGGACTGTCATGGTTTTCAATGCCGCTCGCGTGTGGTCAGGTTTTCACGGAGCCGTAGTCATGGATTGGGAAGCAGTATCCGCGCGGTTGTTGGGTGTGGATACACACACAGACAGCGATGATTGGTATCTGAATTTAGGTGAGCCAGATCAAGATGTCCCTATGAAGAGAAAAAGACGTATTGATTTGAGCGGGCGCAAGCGCCTATTAGGTGGGTGATATGGAAAGTATGATAGATAGCACATGGCGTGCCTATTTGCCAAAGTATCATTTTCCCCGCTTCCTACGCCTTAGTTGCGGTTGTGTGGGCTTACTACTGGTAAGCATGGGCTTATTCATCTTTTCGATTGCGCCTAGTTTGATGGGCTATATCATGACATTGGATGCAAGGCCTCTTTATGAGATGCAAGTAGGAGAAACAGTGACCCATGCTGACTTTGGCGTGCAACTACTTCGTATAGACAGAAGCTCACCGTGCACGGGAGATATATCTTGCGCGACTATCGAAGATACGCTCATCCTTGTTTTTTCAACCACGCTCAATGATGACATCCTTACTGTAACGTACACCGATGAGATGACCTTGCTTGCCTTACCAAACGGCTATCTACTGCATGTGGTAGCAGTTACAGTCGTACCTCCCGATAATATGCAAGATGGACGGATACAATTTCAGCTATATGAACTACTACCAACAGGATAATGCGAGACATCATTGTGAGCTGCGGAATAGGTACATCAGCGATATCGTATGTGCTTGTATGAAGCGAAATAGTCAGATGAGACAGCGATTCTTCCGAGAGCTATAAACACTATAGAAAGTATATGCGTTATGAAAATTGTGATCATCGAGAGCAAAGCAAAGAAAAAGAAGCTCACAAAACTGCTGGCAAATATTTACGGTAGTGGTCAGTTTCGTGTCGTTGCCTCACTAGGTCACATTCGCGACCTACCGCATAGCGAACTAGGAATTGATGTTGCCAATGGCTTTCGTCCACGCTATGTGATCACCAAACACAAAAAGCGTACAGTGAAAGCGTTACACAAATATGTTGCCGATGCGGATGCTGTGTATTTAGCTGCTGACCCAGATCGAGAAGGGGAGGCAATTGCTTGGCATATCATGCAGGTGACACGTCCGAAAGTGCCGATCTACCGCGTGACATTCAATGAAATCACGCAAGCCGCTGTACAACGTGCCTTTAATACCCCGCGTCAGATCGACATGGCTATGGTTGCTGCACAAGAGGCCCGTCGTATCTTAGATCGGCTGGTAGGGTATAAGGTATCGCCTGCATTGTGGCGTGGACTCGATGCGAGCGGGTTATCTGCAGGACGGGTGCAGAGCATCGCGCTAAAACTAGTAGTCGAACGTCAGAGCGAGATAGACCATTTTGTAACGCAGCATTACTGGAGCATTATAGGAACATTCGGTGTACCTGAGGGACAATTTGAAGCCAAGCTGATAATGTGGGGGGGACATCCATGGATACCACAAACCTTCACAACAGAGGATGCAGCGCAGGATGTTACTTCGCAATTAGAGGACGCCTTGTTTAAGATTCAGAAAGTAGTCGTGAAAGATCACTATCGCAAACCACCCGCACCATTTACGACCAGTACCTTACAACAGGCAGCATCCAGCCACCTGAAGCTGAGCCCCGATAAAACGATGTCGATTGCCCAATCACTTTACGAAGCAGGCTATATCACCTATATGCGTACGGATAGCCCAGCCGTGAGTGATGAAGCCACACAACAGGCGATAGCCATCATCCAAGATCTATATGGTGATATGTATGTGCCTGATAAGCGTCCTACCTACAAGTCTAAAGGAGATGCACAAGCTGCTCATGAGTGTATTCGTCCGACAGACATTACTCGCAGTCATATTAGTGAAGAACTTGATGACCATTCGATGCAACTCTACCGCTTAATCTGGCAACGCTTCATAGCGAGCCAGATGATTGATGCGCGTTACGAGCAAACATCTGTGTACGTGGCAGGTGGCAAGGCGCTGTTTATAGCACGCCAATCACAACTACAAGTGGATGGTTTTTTGCGTGTTTATACATATGGTGCGGATGTGGCGGAAAGCGATGATAATGCCACTGATGCGGAGGATGGGAAGCAAATTTTACCGCCACTGATGGCAGATCAGACCTGTCGTGCGCTCAACTTAACACCACAAAGGCATACGACCCGTCCCCCACATATGTACAGTGAAGCTGCATTGGTGAAGGCACTAGAGCAACGTGGGGTAGGGCGTCCCTCAACCTACAGCCTGATGGTTACTACCATCCGACAACGCAAATATGTCAAGGTACAGAAGCGACGCTTGATACCGACTACCCTTGGACAGCGCGTGACGCAGTTCTTAGACACACACTTTGCACTGATCATGTCCTATGATTTTACGAAGACCATGGAAGATGCATTGGATAAGATAGCAACAGGTGACCTCGATACCCACCAATTTCTAGGTGTGTTCTGGAAGAATTTTGAACCGCTTACCCGTCCGTGGGCGCATGTGACGCCCCAACAGACTGAACCACAGTTGACAGGTGAGATATGTCCTGTCTGCGGTAGGGGACAGATTGAGATTAAGTCATCGCGTAAGGGACGCTTCTTGGGATGTAATCGCTATCCCCAGTGCAAGTATTCGCGAGATATTAAGAAAGCAGCGCCTGTACTAGTGGGTCGTCAGTGTCCGGAATGTTCTGCTCAATTGTGTGTACGATCAAGACGCGATAGTGATGAAAAATTTATTGGTTGCACGAATTATCCGCAGTGTCGTCATACAGAATCTTTCTCACCTAAGCCGACTGCCTAAAATCTTTTCTCAGGCGCTATCTGACGGAATAGGAATGATCTGTGTCCGAGTCACAGTGATGGAAACAGGGAATGCGTAGACATCGCGCATGAAGCGCACGGTACGATCTAGATGTTCGAACTGCGGATTTTTCTTATCTATGACCAAATGAATGTTCTTGATAGGAGAGTGGGTGAGTAAAATATCGAAGTTCTCGGGGAGATCAAAATGGTAAACATAATTTTCTTGACCGATATAAATAGTCAAAGTATGTATGCAACAATCTGTACCGAAGATTTGCTTATGGATCAGCGTACTAAGAGTGTAAAAGGATGTTGATTTAGATAGAAAGATATCCCAATGGGATGCGTCTGTCTCAAGAATATGCATATTTATAATCCCTATACAAGGCGCTGTACTAAATGATCACACACGATCATAACTTACAACAATAAGTTGACGTGTTCTAAAACACTGAGTGAATGTATAATATTATAGTGAGTAACACACTAAATATTTAATTTTAATATATATTCACATGTTACACATTATATGTTAAAATGTATGTATGTCAATATAAGTTAGAGTAGACATCATGACAAGATTGTCATTTACGGATTTATTCAATTTACTGATCGACAATATTCCAGATGAGGGAGGTGACAAATATACATTGGCAGAGATGTCACGTCAGACAGGCATTTCAGTCAATCAATTAGGACATTATCGACGGGGTACGCACACGAATCCTACCTTAGAAAATGTGACTAGTTTACTTGATCTGTTTGAGATGCCACTCGCCTATCTGGATTGTACTAATAAGGTCGAAGCGATGACGATAATCATTGAACACCATCCACAAGGGGTGGTAGTAGATGAGACATCTGAGTTGCCGTCGGTACGCTTTCGTAATCCGGAAGGCTTGAATATCTCAGATCGCGCTTTATATCAGGTCACAGAACTTCTGCAGTGGGTATTTGCACGTGAAGAAGCGCTGAAGAAAGGAGAAGACGAACCGCCTTTGCCTGATTTCTCGGAATCGTGATGTGTATCATAGGTATCCATCCAACTATTGCCACCTTCCTACATATGTAGACAAGCGTGGCTTTTGTGTTTCTATCGGTGTTTAGTAACAAAATATTAAGAAAATATTGTGTTGTTAGTGATTAATCAGAGAAAGTAACATGAATCGCAAAAAAGTTGAGCAAACAGTCCGTGCGCTACAGTATGATTGGACAACATTTGAGTTTGAAGATTTTTTCAAACATACTGTTGAATATCACGGACGTCCTATTTTCCTCCAACCCATTCCCCATTTTGAAGTCAGTGGCTATTGTGTATCTGTCCGAGAGCATAGCACAGATTATATCTTTGTACGTGCAGATGATCATCCAGTATCGGTATTGCACAATAAAATTCATGAGATAGGTCATTTCCTTCTGAAGCATCTGAAAGCTGTGAAGATTGTAGATACGAAAGAGCAAATGATTGAATTGATGATGCGTTTTTCGCGCTTGCGCTCTGTCGAGAACGTCTCACCAACATTGGCATCTGAGGAACATGAAGCCGAGTACTTTGCCTACCTGGTGACGCAACAAGTTGCCAAAGCCCAACGACTCACAGCCCTTACGCTAGAGACCGAAAGTTATGATTGGGGTGTCCCACCTTTCTACGGACGTTTTGCCCGTCAGGACAGTAAGAAGGTCGATCAATGACAGCCATGGGTATATTCGTGTTGGTCTTTTTTATGCTTTGGATGCTTGTTTTCTTTGCAAAGACCTATTCGACCTACAGGGCAGGGCAGTTTCGTATCCCAGCGGTCAGAGCTCTATGGCCAATGACACTGGGCGTAGGCATAGGTATTTTCATTTACAATTACGAACTGGAGTACTGGCTACAGAGTTATGTATCGTTTTTACCATTCTCTGTTACATCAGTGCGGGCTGTTGTTAGTATTGTGCTGGTTGTCTTGATGTATTACAACGCGGTCAATAAATATACGCAATTTAGCATAAATAAACGGATTCAATACTTTCTGGTCATGTGTCTGCTCATTATCTTGCTCGTTGATGTCGTATTCCACGGGCGCTTTCCCTATGAGCAGTTCCAAGTGTGGATGACACTCCTGATTATTCCCCCGATCTTGGTGGCATCTGTGTTAGTTTCAGGAATCACGCGCACGATTTTGCGTGAGGAAGTCGCGCCTCTAAATCGGGCACACTATTACTGGTGGGTGTTGGAATTGGTTGCAAGTTCACTCTCAGCGCTGATTTTCCTAGGTGATGCAATTTATAAGGTCAGTACGCAAGATTATGAGGTATACACGCCAGCTGTTGTTGTTGCACAGGGTTTCTATATCGTGTTAGCTGTTGCCGCTCACGCTCGTATTGTTCTTCCACCAAAATATACACGTTACGTATTTTACACGGAGAAACTCATGATCTATCTGCGTTTGCGTCTCATGCGTTTCCGAGTTGAGCGCAAGGTGCAGATACCGCATGCGTACAATTATGAGCGGTTTTGGTTTCCGACGTATGAGCGTCTCGAACTTGAAATCCAACGTTGCTTTATAACCATCATGGATACGGCGAATTATCTGCGTGATGTAGACCCTCACCTGAATGCACAATTTGACACTATTCGTGCAGATAAAAAACCATTCCGCAAAGCCATTGACGATATTCTGAAAGTGAAACTGTCTTGATATCAGCTGAAAATCAAAAAGTATCTGTCACGATTATAGGAGGGGGGTTCTGTGGTCTGCTAGCTGCGGTGGTATGTAGCCAACATTTTAATAGGGTAACGGTCATTGAACGTGGGGCTGAAGCACAGGGCGTATCACAACGTCATCATATCCATTCTTTGCAAGCGAAGGGCTTACAAATTTTGGAGGCCTTGTTGCCGGGTATATCAGAAGCATTGCGTACCAGTGGGGCTGTCACGGTTCGTTGGACACAAGATGTGCAGGTGTGGTTGTCACGGGGCTATGTGCCACAGGTTGATGCGGGCGTGACGTCTATCGGTGTTTCTCGTCATCATTTAGAGACACTTATGCGAGAACGGGTACACGCTTTGCCAAATATCTGTTTCAAGTATCGTCATGATGTGCGTGGACTGATACATGATGATGGACGGATATCTGGGTTACAGGTTGTAGATCGTGAGCGGGATAGGGAGTATTGTCATGAGACAGCACTTGTCTTGGATTGTAGTGGGCGGCAATCGAAGACCCCACAGTGGCTGGCGGATATTGGCTATACTGTACCAGAGGAGATACGTATTAGATCGTTTCTGGGTTATGCCAGTCGCTGGTACCGGATACCAGACGGTGTTGAACTGGACACACTTGGTATTGCAATCCAACCGAAGCCACATGTGAACTTCTATCGTGGGGCTGCTGTAGGGGTAGTAGAGAACGATGGTGTGGTCATTACACTCGTGGGTGTCAATAAAGATTATCCACCGACAGATGAGGTGGGCTTTGCTCAATTTGCTGCTACCTTAGAACAGCCTATAGTGCATGAACTCATGCAACAGCTTGAACCCATGAGTCCGATCAGCGGCTATAGGGCGGAGAATCGCATGCGTCCATATCACAAGATGCAAGACTACCCAGATAACTATCTTGTCGTAGGCGATGCCTTCTGCGCTTTCAATCCTATCTATGGGCAGGGCATGATGGTGGCAGCCATGAGTGCCCAGTTGTTGCAAAGCTATTTAGACGATAGCTGGCTCGGCAAGCAATCTGCTGCTGCTTTCCAGAGACGTTTGTCTTGGACAGTTTCGATGTCATGGCTTCTGGCAACCGGTGAGGATATGCGCTATCCACTCGTTGAAGGCAAACGCCCTAATCTATTTGATCGACTTGTGCATCACTTCTTGGATTTTCTTTTTATCGCCAGCAATAGGGATCAGTATGTGGGGGTCACTTTGTTGCAGGTAGTTCAGCGCATCAAATCACCGTTGCATCTTGCTAATCCTTTTCTGCTCCTGCGTGCTTTAGTAGCAGTTTTGTTCCGTCAACCACACATACAAACATAATTTGTGCTACCGTAGTTATTGTCGTAAAATATCGTTATACTAGCTATACTGACGTATTTTATGATGAGGCAATATGCTTATGGTACATGACGAGACAACATCTGATCTAGAGGACAGTGATGTGTCTGCGGAGAAAAAAACGATTGTGGAGCAGACGGTACAGGGCTACTCCCGAGAGATAGAACTGGTGCGCTTTGTGTGTCGCTGTCCGAGTTGTCCGTACTGCGGACAGGAACCGAGTTTTGAGCACATCAACCGCAAGTACTGCTCGGAAGAGGCGATGTTACATCATCGGCATATTCAACGTAAGTTGGCGGCACTCAAGAGTGGACGCAAACCAGGGCAGGTGGGGCGTCCACGCAAGAATGTGGCAAGGCAAGTGCTATATGTCTTGCGAGCAGGTGAGACGGACTTCTACAAAGTTACATACGCTGAGGATGAACAGCAGTTTGAGAACGATCAGGCACACGAACAAGAAACGGTATCGGGCGGTGTAGAGCTTATATTGAAAGTTAACCAACCATATTGCAAAGAAGCGGTGGCAGTTATCTATGAAGTCTATGCCCGTTATGTGGTAAATGAGCAGTGGATTGAGTTATCTGATACGCAGTTAGATGAGTTAAGAGAGTTACTGGCTTGAACCAGCTTGAGCGTGGAGTCACTTTGGGAGTCACTTTTTAACATAAAGAGAGTTTCACATAACAGGTTAAGTAGTTTAGGTGGTGAGGTTAACCAAGTGACACAATACATAGTCAAGAAGCTATGTTTTGAGGCAACATAGAAATTATGTAGCTTTCATTGATTTCTGTGTACTATCATGCATTGTTATGTAACTAAGCATTCACACAGGGGAAGTTTCACTATGCCAGCTATTGATCAATGCGAGGAGCAAGTTGTTCGCGCACTCGAAAAATCGGGATGGCTCGTGACGCACCGACCCTTCGCGATACGCATTAACAAGAGCCGTGCAGGCTATGTCTATGCTGATTTACGTCTACGTGAGGAGATCAATAATCAGACGATTATTGTGGTTGAAGTTAAGTGTTTTGCTAGCTCTCGAACCCAGTTAGATGAGTTTTATCAGGCTGTGGGTCAATACATGAGTTATCGCAATGCACTAGCAATCAACGATATACGATTTCCTGTGTATCTATCAGTACCTCTGTCTGTTTACACAACCTTCTTTCAAACACCTTTGGTTGCGGCGGTCGTCGCTGAGGCACAAATTAAACTGGTTGTGGTAGACTTGGAAAAAGAGGAGGTTGTTCAATGGATATCTTGAAACAAACAGTGTGTGAAGAAGTCGAGAAGTATGCTGCTGGTGGGCGCGGTGCAAATATCTTACTTTTTGCCATCTCGGATAAACAGCGGGGTATTTACACCGTTACTGCCGTCGATTATCCCCAACGTGATGATGTTGCTGGTGTCGTTGTACTCGCTCGGATTGTGGGCAACAAGGTGGTGATTGAAGAAGATATGACTGACAAGAAACTGGTGGATGCTCTCCAACAACGGGGCATTCTACGTGACCAGATTGTGCTAGCCTATGCAGGTGAGCCAATCCCAGATGCTACCCAGTTTGAGTTGGATGGCTAAAGCCAGATATGACAAGCTGTCCTGAAAACAGATTGACCCTCCAGTACATATTTACGTCCTTTTGCTACATACCTTGTGTAAAATGGGTTACCACAGCACAGAATCTCGTTTTGACGGCAGATACAGACACTCACAAACCAGAATCAATCAAACTATAACCAGATTATGACCATTTGTTCTAACACTTGAGAGAACGGATGGTCTATACTCGTTGTGACCTAACAAAAACGTATACAACGAGCAAGGAACTGGTTTGTCATCATCTATTGCGCGTGTGATGCAACGTATCCAACAAAAATGGGGACAGGGCACCATCACCACCGCACGTCACCTACAGACACATATTCATACCATTCCCACGGGCTTTGCCGCCCTGGATGCCCTAATAACAGGGATTCCCTGCGGACACATCACAGCTGTGGTCGGGCATCCCACATCCGGTTTGACCACCTTAACCTATCACATCATCGCATCTGCACAGAAGCAGGGCAAGCATGTGGTGCATATTCATCAGGGAACAACCTTTGATGCCCATTATGCGGCACAGTGTGGGGTGCGCATGCACGGATTACTGGCTGTAGATGTGGATAATCCAGTGACAGGACTCGATGTCACACGCGCAATCGTGGCGAGTAGGGCAGTCGGGCTTGTGGTGTTCTGAGATAGCGAAAACTTTTCCATGCAGATTTGAAGTTTCGCAACATATAGTGACGTTGTGTCTTTTTCTGTTTATCTGTAAATGGTTGCCAGTCTGGATGCCGTTCCGCAGGGGTACTTGACCCTACTGGAAGACGAGGTTTTGAATGACGATTTGGGTACAGCACAGTATCGAGTTCTTTAGCACGATTTTCAACCCATGCGAAACCGCGTGACATGAGCATTGGCAAACTGAGATTTTTTCGTAAATCTTTAAGCATGATTATCCTGTGTAACGGTCTTGTATGAACGATATATTGACAGCATACAAGAAAAGATAATCAAATTAAAATCAAATATCTCAATCTTGAATTGAAATGAATTCAATCATTTTTCAGTAAGAAATTGTGGTTACGTGTCCAATTATGAGCAACCGTTAAAAAGGCTTGTGTGACGGGTGATACGGCATTCGTAGCGAGAAACGCCTGCATCGTAGTCGGCGGGTGTAAGCGTTTAATGACGATGCCTTCTAAATCATCTTGAGCAAGCATCGCGGGCAAGATGGCAATCCCCATACCCTCAGCGACCATTGCAAATAATGTATTGGTTTCAGTTACTTGATGTTGCATATGTAGCGTGGGGATTTTCGGACTTGTCACCTCTGCCACTGTTTCATCCGTTTTATTGCGTGTTCCGATAAAGGTTTCTCCATGCAACATATCCATTCTAACCGTGTCATGAACTGCTAGTGGATGATTTGTCGGTAAGATGACTATCATGGGATTCTCAACGAGCTTGATGGCGAGTGGATAATCTTCGGGATTTACGACAGTACCAACATCGACAACACGTTGCTCCATCCAATCCACAATCTCTATGCTACTCCCTTGAAAGAGGACAACCTCAACATCAGGGTATTGGCTCTGAAAGCTACGAATAATGCCTGTTAAGAAGCGTGCTGGTACTTGTGATACGCAACCAAAGCGAATTTTCCCGCTCGTCACACCACGTTCTCGTGCTGTTTCCTGACGGATGATCTCAATTTCGCTGATGACTCTGTGAGCATGTTCCAGCACTTTTTCGCCAACTGGTGTTAGTTTGATACCACGTCTTCCACGCTCCATTAATGTCACACCTAACTCTGCTTCAAGATTGGACAGCGAATAACTCACGGCAGAATGGGTTAAGCCCACGATTTCTGCCGCTTCTTTTAAACTACCTGTCTTGACAATTGCAATGAGGACTTCCAACTGATTCAGATTCATTTAATTTATCCTGGTTAAAAGCACAAATGGATGATTTAAGGGGAAATATGATCCATGGTCAAGAGTTCCTTGTCGATTCAATGGTTTTGTCAACTTAAACAGGCTAAGATAGGAGAGGACAGAAATCTAGCTGATGAGAGCATGAATTAATCAATAAGGGCTGGGTACGGCATACGCCGTGTTTAGCTGTATTCTGCATTTAGTCTTATGACAAGTGGGTTACCATTTGCTGGGCTTGCAAAAGTACTGCTTCGCGCAGTGCATCTGGTTGAACGATCTCTGCATCTGTTCCCAGTCCCAATACAAGCATTCGCGCTTCATCAAGAGAAGTAAGGGCGTTGTCAAGTTGTGAGGTGACTAGGAAGCGAAAGGCAATTGAAGCCCATCAAACGTAGGGTTCATGCAACAAGCTGCGACCATGTCGCATAGCACTCGTCGAGCTGATCGCGATAGAGATCAGCTTTGAGTTTGTGCTTTTTGGGATGGAAATAGTAATAAAGGATATCGAAAACAGACAGAAACTGCTGTGCTTGTTGCGGTGATTTGAAGCGCTGCATGCGTCGCTCTCGCCTTCGCGTCGGTTGATGAGAGTTCTCCGCGCGATTGTTCAAATACTTGCTGCGTCGATGTTCTACGTCTGGTATCACATCGCGTGAAATCACGTTGTAGCTGCGTAAGCCATCGGTCACAATAACGCGTGGTTGCTGTTTTGTTTTGCCTAAAACGCCCTTGAAAAAGCGCTTGGCAGCTACAACGTGATTTCACGCGATGTGATACCAGACGTAGAACATCGACGCAGCAAGTATTTGAAC
>JBCBKJ010000083.1:0-24848 GCA_038522085.1 Chloroflexota bacterium | reverse complement strand
CTGACCCCCTCCGTCGCTGACGCGACACCTCCCCGAAGCGTCAGGGAGGGAATTTTTGTAGCTATTTGTGAGTGGGTGTCTTTTTTATTTTCTCTATTTGAGAACGGCGGGAGGCGTACACGCCACCCCTACAGGTATTTTTTGTTGATGTGAAATTTTTGCTTAACTTGACACCTATGGGAGCGCACTCAGGTACGACCCTACAAAAATGACTTTGTATGTTCGCCCGCTGAGATGCACAAAATATCATCTGAAACTTTTGTGGTCGAATACTAGATACCTGTAAATCAGCGTGTCATTCAAGGCAATCTATCACTCTTGTAACATAAGCAAAACCTTAACGGATAAAATTATATTTGTCGCTTATTCTTTTTAAGGGGGTAATGAGAGAGATTTTTTGCCATGCACGATGGCAAAGTGCGAGGAAGCCATGCAAATGGATAGACAATATACGCAACAAGAGGATGCAAATACTTACCTACAGGCTGTTTTGGACAGTTCTCAGCAGGGAATTATGGCATTCAGTACGATACGCGATGACGATAACACCATTGTTGATTTTTGTTGGGAGATGGTCAACAAAAAGTCTGAAGCGATGACAGGGCGCACGGCTGATGACCTAATTGGCAAATATCTGTTGGTTGAGATGCCAGGCAATGGTGAAGATGGGTTATTCGATAAATATGTTGGGGTTGTGGAAACAGGTATCCCGATTGATTTTGAGCATTATTATGAACACGAAGGTTTAAAAACGTGGTTTCGTATCACAGCGCGTAAATTGCACGATGGCTTTGTCGTCAGGTTCGATGACATCACCCTACAGAAACGTTTACAAAAAGATGTTCAGGATAAATATGATAGGCTTAACCATTTCTTTGAAGTGACACCTGATTTGCTGTGTATAGCTAATTTTGATGGCTACTTTACAAAGCTCAACCCAGCATGGGAGAGCGTGCTAGGTTACACGATAGAAGAATTGAAAGCCCAACCCTATCTTATACTTATACATCCTGATGATATTGAGAAAACAAGAGATGCTATAGATAAATTATCGCAAGGGCATGCGATTACGAATTTCCAGAATCGTTATCGGCATAAGGATGGGAGCTATCGTTTACTGGACTGGCGAGCCTCTACGGATTACGAGCAGAATAGGCTATATGCTGCTGCCCGCGATGTTACGAATGAACAAGCGATTAAGAACCGACTGGCGGCTTCTGAAGAACGCTTTGCAACCGCCTTTAATAGTAATCCTGTGCCGATGGTTCTAAGCACTACGATTGATGATGAATCCTACTTTGCTGATGTCAACGATGCCTACCTCGAATTGACAGGTTATAGGCGTGATGAACTCATTGGGAAACGTATGCGCGAGATTGTGTTGGGGATGGGGGTGAGTAGCGCCCAGCGTAATGAGCGTATTCAGACTTTGCAGACAATAGGGCAGTATCGTATGCGTGAAATTACACTTACCAATCGGCATGGAGAACGGCGCGATGTCCTGATTTCGTCTACACGCATGCAAATAGATGATGGTTCTTTGACAGTAGAAATATTGCTGGATGTGACGGAACAACGTAGGGCAGAGGAGACTGCTTTTGAGCTACGGTTGGAGCAAGCTCGCGCTCAGATGATTACACAATTTGTGCGTGCTTCGTCGCATGAGTTCAAGACGCCTCTCGCTATTATACAATCGAGTGCTTATTTGGTGACACGCACCGATGATAAAAGCCTTATTGCCAGTAAGGCTGTACAGATTAAGCATCAGGTAGAGCGCATCAACAAACTCGTGACGATGTTACAGCACATCAGTAAGTTGCAAACGGACAATAAAGGTCTTTTGAGACCCACAAAAATCGACACTTTAATCGAACGGGTTATCACACAGGTGGCACGGACAACGGTGTCTAACTGTAGTCTGACGCTCACTATTGATAATGATTTAGATGTCGTCTGCATCAATGAAGATGATATTGAGAATGCTTTGCGACAGGTTCTCAACAACGCTATTCAATATGGTAAGCCGGATACACGCACTGATGTCGATATTCACGTCTCGCAAGATGATGACAACATACACATTCGCGTCAGTGATAACGGCATAGGGATTGCAGAAACTGACCTAGCTGATATTTTTGACCCCTTCTTCCGCGTCAACCAAGCCCGCACCCATGCTGGCTGGGGTTTGGGCTTAACGCTTGCGAAAACTGTTTGTGAGCGTCATGGAGGCGATATTACGGTTGATAGCATGTATGGCGAAGGCAGTGCCTTCACCATACTATTGCCTATCTGTGGCGATACTTGCTAATAATTCATGATTTTGGCACAGGTGGCGAACCAATGGCAGAGCGCATGACAGGCACCGTCATCATGTGAAAGTAGGATGCCATTTCGTGTGGGGTGTGAGGCATTTCGTTATCGAGCCACCACGATACCATCGCAAACATTGACCCCGCCATATGACGTGCGGCAACGGCTATCGGCACGGGCAGGGTATCGTGTTCATCTTCATCTGGCACAAGCAAGAGGTACTGTTGTTCTGCAATTTTGGCGATGTAATCCAGAATACGGTTAATCACTGACGAAACGCCTTTATCTCCCATGAGTGATTTGTATAAATCTGCATATTCTGCCACATGATTGAACACGGGTAGGCTGGGTGGGGCATCTAGGTCAATATCAATTTCGCGGCGCAACATCAAATCTTTGACAGAATCCATCAGTTCATCAAACATCTCTTCGAGGCTACTTGCCAACAATTCATCTTTATCTTTATAGTGCAGATAAAAGGTCGCACGGCTTAAATCGGCAGCGTCTGTAATTTGTTGGATGGTGATATTGTCGTAGCCTTTTTCTAGAATGAGGGCGATGAGAGCATCGCGTAAACGGCGACGGGTACGACGCACACGGCGGTCTACTTTTGTCATGAGATTTCTTTCTTTAAAAAACTATGGTATCCAAAGCAACTATGTAATTTGGTGAAATACGGACGCGATGATGCAAGTTAAGAATTAAATACGGGGTTTAAATCACGGACGCACCAAGGCAGCGTCCATGATTTCCGCGCTAATTTTTTAAAAAGCATTATTGGTCTGTCTCCTAATTAATGTAGCGTCCTAGACATGTTTTAAATTGTAGGCATAGGGCTGTGTCCCTGTCTGAGCGGGCGCAGACACAGCAACGCCCCTACGAAATTTGACTTATTTTCCAGACTCTACAGATATATCCTGATTATATACAGTTGTCCAAAAGTGGACAAGCTGTTATGTGAGTAGTAATCAAATCATCGTTTAAATAAAATTTAACACAATACAAAAGAATCTTAATAAGCTGGCACAAGCAAGTTAACACGAGATATGCACAATAAACGCGGTATCACAAAAGTGATGCAGAAACACTTTTTACAGTTAAGTAATTAGGAGATACACATGCAAAAAGCCCGTCTTATTGTTGCAGCACTCATCATGAGTCTGCTTGTGTCCGTAGCTGGTGGCGCCCTTGCCCAAGAAGAAGGCACCATCGTTGATGTCGCAGCTGGCGACGAAAACTTTTCAACACTGGTTAGCCTCGTAGAAGCGGCTGGCTTGGTAGAAACACTCAGCGGTGAAGGTCCATTCACGGTCTTCGCACCAACCAATGATGCTTTCGCAGCCCTTCCAGAAGCCGTTGTTACCTATCTCGGTGAAAACCCAGACCTGCTGACAGCAGTCCTGACCTATCACGTAGTTGGCGCAGAAGTGACCAGCGACATGATTGAACCAGGTGAAGTTGCAACCGTCGAAGGTGGCACTGTGGTTCTCGCTACCGATGACATGGGTGTAACGGTTGACGGTGTAAATGTTGTTGTCGCAGACGTTACCGCAAGCAATGGTGTCATCCACGCTGTTGATGGTGTATTGATTCCAGATGTCATGCTCCCAGAAGTTGACCCACTCGACTTTGCAGACGGTAGCATCAACGCTGCTGGTTCATCCACCGTATTCCCACTTGCTGAACGCATGGGTGAGGTATGGAGCGAAGCAGGTGGTGTTGCACCAGCTATCGACAGCATCGGTTCCGGTGGTGGTTTTGAACGTTTCTGTGTAGCTGGCGAAAGCGACATCAGTAACGCAAGCCGTGCTATCCGCGACACCGAAATTGAAAGCTGTGCAGAAATTGGTCGTCTGCCAATCGAATTCCGTTTGGGTACAGATGCACTCGCAGTGACCGTCAGCAGCGAAAATGACTTCGCAACCGACGTAACACTCGAAGAACTCGCAATGATCTTCGGTGAAGCTGAAAACTGGAGCGATGTTCGTGCTGAATGGCCAGAAGAACCCATCGCACGTTTCATCCCAGGTACAGACAGTGGTACATTCGATTACTTCGTAGAAGAAGTATTTGACGAAAATGAAGAACCTATCTTGGCTGCAAGCAACACCCAGCTTAGTGAAGATGACAACGTACTCGTAAGTGGTATCGTTGACAGCCCATTCGCTATCGGCTTCTTCGGCTTCGCATATTTCCAAGAAAATCAAGACAGCCTGAACGTACTTAGCATCGACGGCGTTGCACCAACCGGTACCAGCGCAGAAGATGGTAGCTACCCATTGGCTCGTCCACTGTTCGCTTACAGTGACGCACAAATCTTGGCTGACAAACCAGAAGTTGCTGCTTTCCTCAGCTTCTTCCTGACAAACGTAAACGACGAAATCGTTGACGTAGGTTACTTCCCAGCTTCCGACCGTGCGCTGAACTTCGCTCGCCTGCAATTGCTGGCAAGCGGTGCGCTCGACGGCATGATGATGGAGTAATCGCAATTAAGCCTTAACAAAGCTACTGCTTGGCTCTAAGGGTGGGACTCGGTATACTTCGTGCCGAGTCCCATTTTTTTTGAGAAGGGTAAGTGGATGTCATTGTTTCGCTACCTGTTGGCGCTGGAATGGCACTGTACACGAGTAGTAATCTGAGTACCTAATTTGATGTGCAGAACGATGATTTGAGAGGGAAGTATGGCTGAACAGAATGAGTCATCGCGGAATAGTATTCTAGATGATGTTCTCGGACGTTCTCTCGCTGACCCCAACGCGCCTGTTGATTTACGTAAACGAACACGCGCACACGAGAACGTCATTCAAGTATTTTTATTTTTATGTGGTGTCGTCTCTATTTTGACGACAATTGGTATTGTATGGGTGTTGTTGTCGGAATCGCTGGTCTTCTTCAATCGTAACTTGTGGGAAGACACGAACCGTACAATTGCCGCTGAAATTGATGCAGACCAAACGAGCTTCCGTGCGGGGGCAACCGGACGCGAACTCCACAGCAATACCACGATTCGCATCAGCGACGAAGTGATGTTCCTCAACGAGTATATCCCCAACGATATAGAAATTGATGTAACAGGTACGAGCGCAGGCTTCGATATTTTCTGTGAAGGCAACAGCCAAATCAATGAAGCAAGTCGTGTTATTACCACAGAAGAACTCGAAATTTGCCGTGCCAATAATGTTGAGCCTGTCGCGTTACAGGTCGGTACGGATGCGATTGCGATTGTGGTCAATGAGAACAACGATTTCGCTACCGATATGACAGCCGGCGAGATTGCGTTGCTCTTTGGTGGGGCAGTCAATTGGTCAGAGATTCGCCCAGAATGGCCCAACGAAACGATTGTGCGCTTCATTCCTGGTACTGATAGCGGGACGTTCGATTACTTCGTGGAAGAAATTTACGATGGGGACGATAGCGGCCTCGTTGGCGTAGATGCCACACGCATCAGTTCTGATGAACTCGTGACTTCTGAAGATGACAATCAACTCGTGCGCGGTGTGAGCGATAACGAATTTGCTGTTGGTTTCTTCGGCTATAGCTATTTTGCAGAAAACGAAGACCGTTTGAACGCGATTGCGATTGATGGGGTTACACCGACGATTGAAACGGTTGATGATGGCACATACTTATTAGGGCGTCCGCTGTTCTTGTACGTCAATCAGACAGTTTTACAAGAAGAAGCCCATGTAGCGATGTTCGTCAATTACTATTTACAGACAGCACCCCAATTACTGGATGACCTAGGCTTCTTTGCGACGGGTGAGGATGCTATCAACACTGCACGCACAGCGTATCTGGAAGCGATAGATGCGAGTGTAGCAACGGGCGACGATGGGCTTGTCAGCTTACCAGCCGTCAGTATCCGCGATGTATCCGGCAATATTAGCATCACGGGTAGTTCGACTGTTTTCCCACTCACTGACCAGATTGCCAGCAATTACGAAGACGAAGGCTATTTGCCTGTTCTGGAAGTCGAGCGTGGTGTTGATGACACGATTGCTGTACCGCACACGCCTGGTATCTCGATTGAAATTGGGGATAGGGTGACGTTGGGTGAATTTTTCACCGGTTGGGAATGGCAACCTGCTATCAGTGACTTCGGTATCTTACCTCTCATTTACGGTACGTTAGCGGCGAGTATCATTGCGATGTTCGTAGCCTTGCCACTCGGTATGGGCGCGGCGATTTATCTCAGTGAGTATGCGCCGGACAATGTGCGCAATACGATTAAGCCGATTCTCGAAATTCTCGCGGGTATCCCGACGGTTGTCTATGGGTATTTCGCGTTGACATTTATGACACCGCTTTTGCAGGGTATCTTTGGGGATGTCGTGCAAATTTACAACTCGGCATCTGCGGGTATCGTGGTGGGTATTCTCATCATCCCGATGGTGAGTTCGCTGAGTGAAGATGCGCTGAGTGCTGTGCCACGCGGTCTGCGTGAGGCGAGTTATGGCTTGGGCGCAACGAAACTCGAAACGACCATTAAAGTCGTGATTCCGGCGGCACTTTCCGGCATCATGGCGGCGTTCATCATTGCTATTTCGCGTGCGATTGGCGAGACGATGATTGTGGCGATTGCAGCAGGTGCGGGTCCACAGAACAACGTCCCTGGCTTGCTGGGTGATCGTGGGTTGGCAATCATCTTTGAACCAGCCGAGACGATGACCGGACACATCGCCCGTATCTCCGGTGGTGATTTGAGTTACGATTCGATTGATTACAACAGTATCTTTGCGATTGGTCTGATGCTCTTTGCCATCACGCTTGTTCTCAACTTGATAAACAACGCGATTATCCGTCGCTTCCGGGAGGCATACTAAGCATGGAAGACAAAGATAAAAGAGACCTTTCAACGTATATGCCCGATGATGCGACCTTCTTGCGTGGCTTACAAGCGCGTAATTTGCGTGGCAATATCTGGCGTGCATTTTACTTCTTCTCCATTATCGTAGCCATTCTGGCGCTGGTAACGCTGTTTGTGAACGTGATTAACAGCGCGTTTGGGTCGGTGGCAACGACTTTCACGGTTGACCCTGAAGAACTAGCAGGCGAGGGTAGAGGGCTTGCCGACCTGACAGAAGCTGAACTGATGGATATTCTGTTGGAGCGCCAACCCAACCGTATGCCTGTAGTGGTACGCAACAATTTTAACAATGTGTCAGATGATGAATTTACCGAATCGACGTTGCGTGAAGTTGCACCAGGTGGTGACTATCCAGAGGGTTTTGCGGATACGACTATCAACGACATCCGTAGTTTGGATAATGCTGCTGAAGTTTTGGCAGATTTCCTCGAACTGAATTTGAGCAAGAATGACATCATCCGCATTGTCGAAGAAGACATTGTGGAGCTACAAGTCGTCGATGCGTGGGCATTATGGGATGCCATCAACAACTTTGAGCCAACCGCAGAGCAACAAGCACGGGTAGATGAAATACCTGACGAAATTGCCGCTATCGAGGCAGACATTGCGAGTATCGAGAGCGATATTGCTGACCTTGAGGCAGAGGTAACGACGTTGCGCTCAGAAGATGCCAGTGGAAATTCTGGGCAAATCAGCGAGTTAAATGGCGAAATCGACACACTCCAAGATGACCTTGATACTCAGTTAGATGCGGTTGATGATTTACGCGATGAACGCACAGACATCATCAATTCGAGTATTGTGCTAGACCACGCGGAAAACTATCCCGATGCGGAATTGATTCGTTTCTACTCATGGTTGGATGGGCGTTTCTTGACCGACCCGATGTCGAGTGTGCCAGCGCAGGCGGGTATCCGCACAGCGTTGATTGGCTCGCTCATGATGATGTCGATTGTGATTTTAGTATCCTTGCCATTGGGTGTAGGTGCAGCAATTTACCTTGAAGAATATGCCGATGATAATTTGCTGGCGCGGATTCCAAAGCAGGTAGAATCGTCGTTACGCAATGTACCGATTCCTGATGGTATCAAACGTTTCTTGGTTGGTATTACCAATATCAACGATATGATTGAGACAGCCGTGCGTAACCTTGCGGGTGTACCGTCTATCATTTACGGGATGCTGGGTCTGGCAATTTTCGTGCGCGTGCTTGCGCCTGTGACCAGTGGTGTAGCGTTCGGTGTGAATGCAGCGCCGCCTGAAACAGATACGATTGTTGAGTTGTTGCAAGAACCTGAATCACTCAACATCGAGCTTGAACTTGATGATAACTACAACATTGTCAGCTACAGTGGACCTGAAAGCATCAGCGAAGCAGAAGCACAGGAACTTGTCATGCTGTTCCGTCGCTTAGGTACGCCTTCGATTCAGAATCGCGGTAGCTTGACACTTGCAGAAACTGATAATGAGATTGCTGAAGTATTGGGCATCGAAATTATCAATGAATTGCCTCCTGGCGTCGAGCGTGCTGAAGATTTACTGGCATATGCAGACATCGCCGCTGGGTTCATTCCATTAGATACGATGGACATCACCGTAGAGCAATTTGAAGACCTCGCGCAACAATTGCGGCGCGTCACAGCATTTACAGTTAGTGGACGCACGATTCTTTCAGCGGCGCTGACACTTTCTTTGCTCATCTTGCCTGTGATTATCATCAGTTCGCAGGAATCTTTGCGGGCTGTGCCACAAGCCCTGCGCGAAGCGAGTTATGGTTTGGGTGCGACGAAATGGCAGACAATCTGGCGCACGGTGTTACCGGCATCTGTTCCGGGCATCATGACGGGGACGATTATCGCTATCTCGCGTGCTGTCGGTGAAACGGCGCCGATTCTCGTGGTTGGGGCATCGACCTTCTTGCTGACTGACCCCAGTGGTCCGTTCTCGCGCTTCACTGTGTTACCGATTCAAATCTATACATGGACTGCGCGTCCACAAGGACAATTCCAATTCATCGCCGCCGCCGCCATCATCGTCTTGCTGACGTTGGTACTGCTTTTGAATGCGACGGCAATCTATATCCGTAATCGTTATACCACCAGAGGATAAGACTTATGGTTTACGTACCTGAAATCAGAGAAGATGCTGACTATACCTTGATGCTCGACAAGGTGAATGTCTTTTATGGCAGTTACCAAGCGGTAAAAGAAATCACGATTCCGATTGAAAGAGGCAAAATCACTGCCTTCATTGGTCCATCCGGCTGTGGCAAGAGTACCGTACTCAAGACTATCAATCGCATGAATGACCTTGTGCCAACGGCGCGGGTTGAAGGTAAAATCATGTATCGTGACCGTAATCTCTACGACGAGAAAGTTGACCCTGTAGAAGTGCGTCGTCGTATTGGGATGGTTTTCCAGAAGCCGAACCCATTCCCAAAAAGTATCTTTGAAAATGTTGCCTATGGTCCACGTTTGTTGGGTGTCAAAGATAAAGATGTGCTACAAGAGATTGTAGAAAAGAGCTTACGTGGGGCGGCGCTGTGGGAAGAGGTCAAAGGCGACCTCAATAAATCTGGTTTGGCGCTATCAGGTGGTCAGCAACAACGTTTGTGTATTGCACGGACGATTGCTGTTGAGCCGGATGTTATCTTGATGGATGAGCCTGCGTCTGCGCTTGACCCGATTGCGACACAACGTATCGAACAATTGATGCGCGAAGAATTAGCCGAATACACTATCGTGATTGTGACGCATAACATGCAACAAGCACAACGCGCTAGTGATTACACCTGCTTCTTCAACATTCGCCAAGATGAAGCCCGCGAAACCCGCTGGGGTGAGCTTGCGGAGATGGGTCCGACAGAGGAACTATTCAATAACCCACAAAAAGAAGAAACACACGACTATATCAGTGGTCGCTTCGGTTAAACCCAACCTCACTTAACGCAAATGAGCGTCATGCTGATAATCAGCATGGCGCTTTTTATTTTGTGCGATGGGGCTATACTTGGTGCATGATTGGTAGACGGCAAGTTGATGACGATAGGGATTGGAGAATTGCAGATATTTTGCATTTAACCCCTCCCCTAAATCCCCTCCCCCCTGCGCTTCGCTGGCGGAGAGGGGACTTCAAAAGGTCTAAATCATACTGATGCTGTCGCTACAGATAATTAAATTTAAGGGGGAAGCATTATGTCCGAGGAGACACCACAAGCACAAGAACGTCCGAAGCGTGAACTGACACCAAAATCTGAGCAAAGGTGGGAGACGAACGAGAAGCTCACCTTTGCACTGACGACGCTCGCTTTTGCGGCTGATGCAATCGTTGCCTCTGTGCTATACAGCCGTGATGAACTCAGTGTGATTTTATTTGCGGTTATTTTGCTGGGGGCAGTGATTGGTTTAGCTGGCATGGTCGGTGCGTGGCATTTTAAGAAAGTCGGGTTTTTTGCTGTGTTGGGGGCTTTGGTGGTGCTGACAGGAGCAAATATTTATTTGGTTGATTGGGTGAATATTGCGCTACATGCGTTCTTGTCTATTGTCATCTATGGGCTGTTGGCGATTAGTAGCGAGATTTTGGAGTAGGGGTAGTGAGGTGAAAGGGGTAAAGGTAAAAGGTGAAAAAGGGGGTTGGGGATATTTATGCGCATGTGAAACACAGGTGATAGGACATTTCGCTGGCGCATTGTGAAGTGAAAGGTAAAAAGGTAAAAGGTGAAGGGTATAGCAAAAATCAACTAGCGCCTGATTTAATCTATGACTAAAATCACATTTATCATTGCGTTATTGATGCTGTTTTCTTTGTTTTAGCAACCATACGGTCACATCTATTACAGATACATTTACGAGGTAGTGTTGGACTACTACTGAGTTGAGTTGTTAATTCTACCATTAAATGTATCGCAAGATTTCACGAGTCTATAATGTTTTATTATCGCTCTATGTTTATAATCGTGAGTACTGTTCCCTGACTATATAAGTTTTTGGCATCTAATGGAAAAATCACGCTCATCCACTCTCGACTTGCGTAACCGAGCGTTGCTCGGCATCTGTATCATTATTGGTTTTATCCTCGTTTCTCAGCTAATCATCAATTCGCTCATTGTTGAGCAAGTAGCAAACTCCAGAGTTATCAATTTGGCGGGTCGGCAACGTATGCTGAGTCAGCAACTCACTAAAGATGTACTCATACTACAATACACATCTGATACGACTACACGGTTAGTACATATAGAGGAGTTGAGGACTACGCTTCAGATATGGGAACTTACACATCAGGGTTTACAGGAAGGGGATTTTGAACTTGGCTTGCCAGGTTCAAATAGTCAATCCGTCACTATATTATTTTCCGCTATTGAGGAAGACTATCAACAAATTGTGGCTGCTGGAAATTGCATTTTAGCCATTGAAACCAATACCGAATCGCCCGATTGTGATGATAGTATAACTAGTTATATCGATCTTGTTCTATTACATGAGAAGGACTTTCTCGCTGGTATGAATGAGATTGTATTTCAATATGACGCGGAAGCACGCGCTGCAATTGATTACACACGCTATTTTAGTTATATACTGGCTATCGTTGGTTGCATTGGTGTTGTCGGTATTTGGTTTGGTGTCTTGCGTCCTGCAATCCAGAGAGTCCAAATGACACATGAACAACTTCAAAAACAATCTGATGCCCTAGCGCAAGCACGCGATGAAGCCTTATATGCGGCGAACATCAAATCCCAAATTCTGATGAATATCAGCCACGATGCCCGTACCCCTCTCACGTCTATTATTATTTCAGCCGATATGATAGCCCGAACAGACCAAGGCACCCTCAGCGAGCGACAACATCAGCGCTTAAATGTCATTATCCAAAATGCTAAGCGTCTCAACACATTTCTGCAAAATCTATTAGACCAATCTAAATTACAAACCAACAGTGTACAGCTCATTACAGAGCCTATTCAAGCAGATAAATTATACGAGGAATTAAATTATGTTTTACAACCTTTGGCTGAGAGTAAAGGCTTACAGTGGGAATTAAGTAACGAAGCCAATTTCCCAACCACGATTTATGGAGATCGTACACGCATTCTTCAGATACTGACGAATCTCGCTCACAATGCCATCAAATTCACGGAGCAGGGTCGAGTAAACGTTTGTTTTGTACTGCACGATGAAGATTATTGGGGGTTTCGCGTTAAAGATACAGGAAAAGGGATGAGCGCCGAAGAGCAAGATAAGATTTTTGACCAATTCTGGCAAGCAGACGGCAGTACCACCCGCCAAAATCAATCCGGCGTTGGCTTAGGTTTGGCAATTGTCAAAGCACTCATTGACCTCATGGACGGGCATATCCTTGTGAAGAGCGAAATTGACAAAGGTACTGAATTTGAAGTCTGGCTTCCCATCCAAGATGATAACGCTACAGGCAAACAATAGCCCCAGATTTAAATCTGGGGCAATATTTTAGCTAATGACAGCCGTCGTGCGTTTTTCTTCGCCAAGTACAATCCGCGCCGCCCGACGCCCAAGCTCCACAGAGAAATTTGTGCCTCTATCCCAAGGATAAATCTGTGACATCGATGCCCAGATGACACCGGGTAAGGGTGTTTGTAAATCAGGCAGGTTGTAACTGTGTCCGACACCTGGCACAGGTTGCGCATAGGGCGCACGCCATACCCACCATTTGCGTATCCAATCGCGCTCAAAATTAGGATTCACTTTTTTCAGTGAGGGCAAGAAGTGTTCGACTAATTGTTCTTCATCCCACTGGAAATAATCGTGGTCAGGGGAGACGTAATCACCACAGTACACGATATGGTCGCCGTTGTAGTGTGTGCTATCCATGAAGTTTGTGTGTTCGACCAATGCGAGATATGGAAATTCGTTATCGTGGTAATCCGGCGAGACAGCAGGCAAATTGAGCCAATACGTGCCATCTGTCATCAATTTTTGTTTGAGCGCGAACACGACACATAAGCCACCGATGCTCTTGAGGTCTTGCATGCGATCACCGTAGTTTGTGTCTTGCAGGCGCGGTGTCATTTTGTGCATGATGCGCGGTGATACGGTACTGATAACGTGGTCATAAGCTGTGGTTTCGCCATTAACTGTCAGCGTCGGCTGGATGCCATCGAGTGCGATTTCGTCTACACGGGTGCTGAGGCAAATCGTCGCGCCTTTTGCTTCTAAAGCACTACCGAGTGTGTCGAGAAAGCTCTGGAAGCCCCCTCGAAATGTACCTAATTTGAGGCTACGCGCTTGCACCCGCGACCACATCCACGCCATATTCACTTGGTCATAGTATTCACCGAATTTACCCATGAGCAAGGTTTTGAAGAAACGCTCATAGCCCTCTTCGCCCATGTATTCCTGCATCCATGCGTCGGCGGTGAAATTCTCTAGGCGCTTCCAATTGCGCGTCAGCTTGACGAATGCACCACCTGCCATAAACTTGAGTTTGCCTGTGAGTGACATTGGCAACATGAGGACGCTAATTGGCTCAATTTCACTGCGCACAATATCGCCATCCACCCAAAAGCTGGTTTTCGGGCGCTCGAAGATGACATTTTCGCGTTCGCCGAGTTCTTCGATAAGTCCGAGCATATCGTCGTCACCCTCGAACCAGTGATGATAAAATTTCTCCAGTGTCCAATCCCAGCCCTCATCAGAGAAGCCAGCCGCCAAGCCACCCACACGGTCACTGGCTTCGTAAATGGTCACGCTATGTCCTGCTTTGACGAGATCCCACGCGGCAGACATGCCTGCCACGCCACCCCCGATAATCGCTATGTTGAGTGCGTTTGTCATAATATCCTGTGTTGTTGTTTGTCTGTTGATATACACGCATTCTACATGCTATAGCTTAAAAATAGGTGGGTAAGTTTGAGGCATCCCCCCAATGAGTGGGGGAATGTATAGCGACACTCTCTGTTATGCTGAAAGCATGATATGCAATAGCGCATCATCAACATAAAAAGGGGATTGGGACAATATGGATAACTGGAACTGGCACGGCGAAGACGAACCCATGATTAAGCAAGGACAGGGTATTGCGTTCGGGATGGCAATCGGTGTTATTTTGGGCATGTTTTTTGGTATCATTTTCAGCCCAGAAACTTTTGTTATCGGCATTCCGGTTGGTATTGGTATCGGTACGGCTATTGGTGCGGTCTATGATGCACGCCAGCGCGATAACCAAGCCTGAGTGCTGGCAGAATAGGGTCTACATAGGTAGTATTAGCTCTAAAATGAAGTTGACCCAAACGAACAGCTACTGTCAATGAAAAAGAAAAAAGAAGATGCCGATTTAGCAGTGGAACACACGCGTGAGCGTGAACGTGCCATCAAGCAAGCAGATAAATTTGTGGCAGAACAAGGCTTTCAGATGGCGTTCAAGTTCCTCGCTGTATCATTCCTAAGCATTGTTTTTGTTCTCATGATTATAGTAATCCTTTCGGATATATCTATATCAACACGACAACCTCACCTATTTGGCTCAGACGGGCTAGATTGGCTATTCGGCTTAGGCAGTGTTTTAGTTCTTGCATTATGTTTTGCTGTTCCCTTCACGATGTTCAATGGGTTTATCACGCATGTTTTGCTACAGCTACGGATGTCACTCTCTGAAAATATATGGTGCTATTATGTGACTAGCATGCTCATCATGCCACTGATGGCGATGCAAGTTGCACACCAAATGTCTCTGCCAATAGAACTCATCATCACGGTGGGCTTGATAGTTGCAGGTCTTGGTTTTTTACTGACAACGCGCCTCAGAAGCATCCTCACAGAGGCTGAACAAACCTTCTTCAGTAAATATCCTGATAAACGTAAGCATAAACACAAAACTAAATAGAGGATGTCACATTCCTCATGTAACATCCCCATAATTTAACACGCTAGCGATTTTCAGTGTCGTGTTATTCTGTCGGATTATTGACCCACTCAATCGCCTCTGTGATAAGTGCTTGCTCGTCACGTGTGCTACACCTTCTGCAACCCAATATTGCCCAAGTTCAGATTGTGCAACGAGCGTCTGTAAATTTTGTGTACGGTTCGCCGGAATATCTTCTGGAAAGCCTTCGGGATAGGTATCAATACCAATGACAATCAAAGGCAAATCTGTGGGTAAATTACCCGCACTCTCGACGATGGTTGCACTTTCGCCGGTAATCATCGTGCTAAATTCTTGTTGCGACACATACCACCATTCGGGCGCAGATAAGCGTGCATAATAGCGTTCACTTTGTCCTTGTGGGATAAAGGGCGCAGAGGGCGCCATTTCTTCTGGGTTCAGCGCACGCACAAGCCCAACCTCTGCTAATGAACCGAACAAGCCGTACAGCCCGATGAGTGATTGTTGTTGTTGCAATAACTGGTCACTGTAGAGGCTACTGTCATTTTCCAGTGCTGGGTCGAGCAGGATTAAGCCATTTACGCGCTCTGGGTGTTGGATAGCTATCAAGCGCGTGTGCAAGCCACTGAACGAAAATCCGATGAGCGTAACAGGTTCAGTGATGCCAGCCACATCGAGTAGGGCAAGCAAGTCATCTGCAATCACCTGTGAATTTCGTTCCCCTGCGTCAAAATCGCTCCAGCCGTATCCAGCACGGTCATAGCTACACACACGATTTTGTTCTGTTAAAACGGCTTGCAAATCTGCAAAGTCAATTGACCAACCGCCTAAACTCACATCCAAAATGATTGTATTATCGCCCTCGCCCTGACAGTTGAGGTGCATCATACAACCCTCAATTTCGTACAGTTCGCCTGTAGCTGGGTATTGTTCATTATCTGTTGCTTCGGCGTTTTGTTGCCAGAAGTAGCCAATAATGGCGAATATGATTACCAGTGCAAGGATAAGACCTATGGCTCGTACTAATAGGGTAAAGCATCCTTTTGCTGTCATGTTTAATATCTTTCTCCATGTTTATGAAATTAACTCACGCTTTGATACGTCATCAGAAGCATCAAGGTTGCAAAAAGCAAAAATAAGGAAAGATATTTACCTATCAGGGTATCCCCTGAAAGACGTAAGACTAAGTGTAAGGTGATGTGAGATTTGTCACATGACGAATATGATTTCCGCCACATACACAACCTACTCATCTCGTATTAATATTTGGGTGTAAATAAAACATATTCAATCGCACGAGAGGGGCAGTAGCATGAGTAAGTTGAAAACACTTCCGAATCTAGTTATCGTCGTAGGCATTATTTTCGCTATCGCAGGGTTGGTAGCGGCGGCTGGTGGCATTTACATTCGTTCGTTTGTTGGACAACAATTGGCTGCACAGAACATCGTTACGACAGGGGATGCGTCGATTCCAAATACGCCTGTGACCAACATTCCAACGGCACTCAGCATGGCAAATATCATTCAAGAGCATGCCGATAACAGTACAGGTGGTTTGAGCTATGCTGAAATGGGACGTTTTGCAACGCCTGATGGCGACCCTGCTGGTACAAGTGACCCTACAGCGGCATTGCTCGATGAAGCTGGCAACCCTGTGTCGAACAGCGCACGTAGTACCCAATTGACAGCGGCTGGTCTGGTGACATCTCTCAGCTTGTCCGCGATGGCAATCGGTATGTCTTACGGTATCATCGCACTTGGTCTGGCTTTTGTCTTACTCGGTATTGTAACGACGGGTCTGGGCTACGCACTGCTCGGTTTGGTAACGCCAGAAGTGGCAGAACGCTTCGGTCTTGAGCCACTGACATCAGCACGCGCTACCTAGTCTAGTAACCATAGAAAATAATCAGCCCCTATTCTCTGCAAGGAGCGTAGGGGCTTTTTCATTTTGGTAGAAAAGGTTCAGGATGGCATTTTCTACATCCATGTGGGCAAACATATGTATCTAGGGAATCGTTATTTTGCCTGATTCCAGACACATATGGTTGCATCCGCAAACCGAAGTTCGGCTACTTAATCAAACGATTCACACGCTCATCAACATCTGTGTCATTGCCTTCGTCGGCATCCAACAACGCCTGAATCGCGGCTGTTTCCAATTCATCGACATAGTCTTCAATCGCTTGTTCCAGAAACGCAGGCAAATCAACGTGCAATTTCTGGAAATTCGCTACAAAACGCGGGTCAGAATTATAGAGTTGTCCTAGTCCGCGCAGTAAATCCAGCGATGGCTCGTAGAAATAACGCAAATGCTCGTGCCAGCGCACTAAAATGGCTTTGACTTCGGCACTATCAGCGGCGTGTCCGGCTTTGAGGGCTTCCATCAATTCCTGATAGATTTCGTTGCCCTGTTCTTTGATAAATTCTTTCTGGGATCCTGTGTAGCTCCCCCAATTATCTTGGCTCTCGCGTACGACATCTTGGTCATACTGTAGACGGGCTTCGTGCTGGTAGGCTTTTTGTTGGTCGCTATCGGTATCCCCGAAAACTTTGTGTGCATCTGACATAATGATGCCTCCTTGCTATATAGATACTGCTGATTATACACCAAAAGCCTGTCTTGTGACGGGTGTATTTGTATTTTTACGTATTTTAATGGGTCAGAATAGGTTAGCATATATACTTAATCTTGATAGCGTTTTTGCTTTTCATCTAAATAGGCATCGTCATAATATGCTTCGTCATCGTAATACTCCCCATCTTCCAGATGCTCGTAGTGGTGCATATGGTCTTGGCGTCTGTATTCTGCTTCTAGTGCGTCATTAACAGCTTGGTCTTCCGTATTGCCCATACTGTTAAAGCGATTGTGCATCCACAGAGCAAATGTCCAGCCCAGCACAAAAGCGATGAGTATCGTCGTATCATTGACATAATTTCCCCACGACCAAGGATACTGTGCGCCTTCCGTGAGCATGAGAATCGTCTGGTTAATGATATTCATGCTGGCAAAAATCGTAAAAATACCGAACAGGGTGCTATGAAGCATGAACAAGCGTTTGCGTCTAAAACGGCGTTTGACACGCCAGAAAATCGCCTTCTCACGTTCTGTCTCAAAGTGCGGGATATGCCCATTGAGCAAATAACGAAGCATGCGATAGGGTGTCGTCAGTACCCAGACAACACCTCCGACGCTATTTTGGATGAGCCACCAAATGCCAGAAAAGACGTTCCTGATTGCCCAGCCAATACCACTCCCAATTTGCCCTAATAGCCAACCCAACCCACCGAACAGACTGCCTATCAGCTTAAAAATAACGCCGACAATATTGAAATTCTGTGGTGTGCCTTTGCGTTTTACTTTTTGTGCCATGTGTTCCCCTTGTGCTTCTATGCGCAACTGTCATAGTTATCTATCTCTTTATACGTCACTATAGTTCATGAAGTTCCATGTTGGCTACAAATCACATTGAAAACAAACAATTCGTAATCACATGCTATACTCGTTGTAAGTGGGTAGAAGATGATGGATAGAGTGAGATGGCGCAACCAAACACAAAAGCATGGTCAGTAGAAGATTATTTCTTGTTTGAAGAACAGGAAACGACTAAATATGAATACCTTGATGGGCTTGTATATGCTTTACATGCTAGTGATGTAGAAGCGATGGCAGGCGCATCTGAAGCGCATATTATTATTACAGGCAATATCTTTGCACAATTACACAGTGCTTTGGACGGGCAGACGTGCCGTGCTTACCAGAGTGATATGCGTGTACAAGCTACAGACAGCACTTTTTTCTATCCAGATGTCGTTGCTGTTTGTGGCGAACGTAATTTTCGGGATGAGAACCGGACAACACTGACTAACCCAACCGTCGTATTTGAAGTGCTATCCCCATCGACAGAAAATTATGATAGAGGTAAGAAATTTATCGCTTATCGTCAGTGTTCATCACTCAAAACCTATATCCTTGTCTCACAAGATAAGCAACGTATTGAACACTATGAGCGCCAAGCTGATGATTCATGGGTGCTACGTGAATATTCAAAAGCATCGTCGCAAACGGAGATACTCATACGCTCATTAGGGGTGACTCTCACTTTTTCTGCTATCTATGCCAATATTGAGTAAGCTATTTTGAGAGGTGAATTATGAATGCAAATAGTTTTCGACATTTATACGCTTATCATTACAGCGAAAACCGCAAAATGTGGGATAGTGGCATCGCTCTGTTATCTGATGAGCAATTTGTGCAAGCATCACCCTATTCGCGTGGGTCTGTGCGCGAGCAAGTGATTCATCTGATGCGCGTTGACGATGCGTGGTTTACAGATGTGAGTGGCGAGGCATATTTGTTCAAAGGCGCAGAAGCCCTGTCTGACCGTGATGCCATTCGTGCCTATGGCGATGTAGTAGAAGAAAAAGTCCGCGCTTATTTAGCCACACTCACAGATGACATGCTCTTCACCAAACCTATTACCGATGGTGAGGAAGAAGATAAGGATGTTTTGTTGTGGCAAGTGCTGATTCACGTCATGAATCATGGGACAGACCATCGCGCCCAGATTTTGCGCCTGCTGAACGATTTTGGTGTGCAGACAGAATCACAAGATTATATTTTCTATGTCTATGAAAATCCTTTGGAGTGATAACTAATAACTACTACTCCACATGTTCTGCGAGTTCTTCCCATTCACTCATTGCATCATCCAGCGCAGATTCTGTTGCGGTATATTCGACACCTAATGACTGCACTTTGCCGGCATCGCCTTTTGCTGAGGCATCATTAATCGCATTCGTGAGGGTTTCCATCTGTGCTTCTAAGCGTTCGATGTCGGCTTCTAGTTCTGCGACCCGTTGCTTAAGTTGATAAGGCGTCATACCCCGTACTTTGGTTGCGTAATTGGCGGCGGTTGTTTGTGTGCCATTGCTACTCGCTTCGGCTAGTTTGGCTTCTTCTTGCGCGACCTTGTTCCGGCGCCAGGTGAGATAATCGGCGTAACTGCCTTTGTGAATTTCGACGGTATTTTCTACCGGACGAATTGCCCAAATTTGTGTTGCCAGTGCATCAATCAAGGCTCTATCATGGCTGACCAGTAAGACCGTTCCGCTGAAGCCTTCGACGACGGCTTGCAAAATTTCTTGTGAATCAATATCGAGATGGTTGGTTGGTTCGTCTAGTAACAAGAGATTCGCGCCGCTCAGTGCCAATTGTGCCAGCGCAACCCGCCCGCGTTCGCCACCGCTCAATGAAGATACCGGACGAAAAACATCCTCCCCGCTGAATAGATACGCGCCCAAGAAATTACGCGCCTCTGCGATGCCAAAGCCACCCGCTTCCATGATGACATCTAGCACACTCTTTTTCGGGTCAAGTCCTTCGTGTGCTTGTGCGAAATAGCCGATATGTACCTGTGCGCCGAGTGAACTATCGCCGGATAGCGGGTCAAGCTCACCGATGAGCGTTTTTAGCAGTGTTGATTTTCCTGCGCCGTTGGGTCCGATGATGGCGGCAGTTTCTCCACGCAATAAAATGAGGTCGTCAATTTCAAACAATGGCTCATCTGCTTCGTAGCCTACGACGAGATTATGCGTTTTCACCACTTGGTCGCCGGAGCGGGCTTCGGCTTCGATTTGGAGATTCATCGTCTTGGGATCTTTGGGTCCTGCCTCGATGATTTTCCCGCGTTTTTGCATCGTCTGGAGTTTTTTCAAGCGTCCTTTCGCCTGTGCTGTCCAGCGACTGCCCATATGCTTACGGATATAATCCATCTCTTTGGCGATGAATTCTTGCTGTTTTTCGTATTCTTTTTGCCAGCGTTCGCGCCGTTCGTCACGTTGTTGCATATAATGGGTATAATTCCCGCGATACGCTTCTAGGTGCTTAAATTCTAGCTCCCATACTTCCTGTACAAAATTATCAATGAAGCGTCTATCGTGGCTGATTGCTAATACTGCGCCGTCGTAATCGCGCAAGAAACCTTCTAGCCATTCGACAGCGTAAATATCAAGGTGATTCGTGGGTTCATCCAAAATCAACAAATCAGGACTTTCTAGTAAGAGGCGTGCTAGCATTGCCCGTGTTTTTTGCCCGCCGGAGAGCATCGTCAGCGACATGTCATAATCGTCTTTATCGAAGCCCACGCCGGATAACACCATCCGCGCCCGTGATTCGTAATCGTAGCCCCCGAGTTGTTCAAATTTTTCTTGGAGTTTGCCATAGCGTGCAACGGCATCGTCGCTCTCGGTCATCTCCATAGCGAGTTCACCGAGTTCCGCTTCCATATCTTTCAGATGGTCAAAGGCGCTGATTGCCTCGTCCCACAGGGTATGTCCGCCAGCGAGTTCTGGGCGTTGAGGTAAAAAGGCTAACTTGGCATCTTTTGCAATGTGGATTTCGCCATCGGTTGGCAATTCCTCGCCAATGAACAGCTTAATCATGGTGGTTTTGCCTGCCCCATTCGGACCCACTAGTGCAATGCGGGCATCGTTCGGGATTTCGACAGTCACATCGCTGAACACTTCATCGGCGGCATAAAATTTACTGATTTTGCTGGCGCGTAATACAGACATGGGTGTGGATTTCCTGTGTATGGTCGTGGACGATATACGCCCATTATACCAACGCACACCATGAGCGCAGATAGTTTATAATGGGGTGTGAACAAGCAAATTGAGTTAGTAGTATTTCATGAAAAAGAAGAAAAATACGCTCGCAGGTACAGAGCATCCTGCAAAGAAGGCAATTCAGACATTTATCTTGAGTGTGTTGATATTGGCTGTGCCGATGTTCTGCTATAGTAGTGTACTGAATTTAATGCTCAATACTTCTTGCTCACTAGATTTCATTCCTACTCATTCACCTGAGCAACCAATCTCAGAAATAGATACCGAGACACGAGAGATACCTGTTGTAGAAAATACAGATACTATCTCGGCGAGTGTTTCTTTTAGCGACCTCATGCTAGCAAATATATGGGGGGTTGCGCTGATATTGGCTGTGCTGGCAAGCAATATTTATGCGTTTGTTTTACGGCAAAAAACGGTGCAAACGCTTGTCGCATATACCATAGCAACAACGATTTGTGGTGTATTCATTGCTCATGCGATTGCCCTGCTGTTGCGTTCATCACCGATTGGCTGTATTTAGGAGACTATCAAAAATGCAGAAACAAAAACGTAAACATACTCCACGCACAAAAGAAGCTATCCGGCATCGGTCACTGCTTGTTTTTGCTATATCGTTTGTTGTATTAGCAATTCCTATTAGCTTATGGTGGCTCATAACAGGCGAATTCACCGCTTTATACACACAAGACAATGTTTGCTGGAGTCATTTCCCGCTTGCTAACTATGGAAACAAAGCCCTAGTCATTTTACTGATTGGTTGGCTAGCAAGTTTATTTTGGGTTGTACAACTTTGGAATCGTCGTTTGAGGTTACAAGTTTTATTCGTTTGCCTAACAACAACTATAGCTATCATTTTTATAGAGAGCCTAATTGCACCTACAGTCGAGTGCTGGTCATTAATTCTCTGGTGAAAATAACTAATGCTTTTTTGTATACACACTAACTAGACAATCTACCGTGATTGACAAGCTATCCATCTGCTGAAAGGTCGCTTTTGCGTCGTCGCTCAGATGCCAATAGTATGGGGTCATAGTCAGCAAATTCATAATGTCTGCATTGCCTGTCACTGTCGTTTCGTAGCGCACACGGATACTATCTTGCTCCATGAAAAGTGTGTCGCGTTCGGGGTCGGTTTCGGGTGTGTGAGCTTCGGGCGTGTCGTAAATAATCGCCTTGATTTCGCGCAGATGGTCATTGGCTGGAACAACGGTTATCAGCGTGCCATCGTCTTTCAGCACCCGCGCAAATTCACTATAGGATTTCGGTGCAAAAATCCGTGTCAGGCAATCGACGCTATTTTCTAGTAGGGGCAAGTCATAGATACTCGCCACCGTGAACGTGCTAGCAGGGTCGCGTTTAGCGGCATAACGCACCGCATGTTTAGAAATATCTGTGCCGTGTAAATGACACGCTCTCTCATCAAGTGATTCGCGCAATGCCCACAAAAAATAGCCTTCCCCACAGCCAACATCCAGCAAGATAAAATCATCCGACAGTCGTTCTGTAATAGTTGTGTTGAGGGCGTCCGCGAGTGGGGCATAGTACCCGCCTGAGAAAAAATCGCGTCGCGCCCGTACCATCGCTTTGCTATCGCCGGGGTCTGCGCTATTTTTCTGGTTCGCCAAAAGCAAATTGACATAGCCTTCTTTGGCACGGTCAAAGCTGTGGTTATTCGCGCATACAAACCGACGTTTTTCTATGGTCAGGGGTTCAGCGCAGACAGGGCATTTGTAAATCGACATGGTTTTCTCAGCTTGATTGCAAAGTAATCATCGTAATTTCTGGTGGACAAAATAAGCGTACAGGTATCCCTGTCGCGCCGATGCCGCGTGTGACATAGACCGCCATGCTATCTGCCACGCTATATAGCCCTTCACTGTAGATTTCGCCGTTGCGCGGTTTCTTGAGAATACCAAAGGGCGGTAACTGAATCTGTCCAGCGTGTGTATGACCTGATAATTGCAAGGCAAAACGTTTTGTCGGTGCGGATTGCAAGGCGAAATCGGGTTCGTGTGCTAAGAGAATCGCAGGGGCATCCGCTGGCATAGTCGCTAAAATGGGTGTCAGGTCGCCTTGTTGAAAACGCATCGTATCGACGCCCGCGACGTATAGCTTGTTCCCCTCATGCTCGATGACCGTGTAGGCATTACACAATTCATGGATGCCCACCGAGCGTAAAATTTCGCGTACTTGTCCGGCATTGTGCCAATGGTCATGATTACCCAGTACAGCAAGTACCCCATCCGGCGCAGAAAAATCCGCGAGTGCAAATTGCATATCCTCATGTTTGTTGCCAACGCGCAAGGTGACAAAATCGCCCATCATCACAATCAGGTCAGGGGCTTGCTGACGAATCATCGCAGAGACGCGCAGTATATCCGCACGATGTAGCCAACTATCCATATGCAAATCGCTGATATGTGCGATGCGGTAGCCTTCAAATGAAGAGGGTAGGTTATCAATCGGGATGCTAATCTGCGTCACAGTGAAGGCTTTATGCTGATTCAATACTAGCAGAATCAGTATCCCGCCTATGCTAACGATTATCCCTAAACTCACGAGCCAAATCATATCTGCGCCTTGTGATTGCTACGATGTCTCTTTGTACACTTGATTATAGGATTTGTCTCAGTTTATGTCGCGTTGGCTGGTATACCGTCGGTTTCTGTATTCGGCTTGCTGAATAACAATCGCACTCCCAAGCCCAAACTCAGCAATAGCATCATTGCCCCAAAGCCAATAAGCCCTTGCAAACCGCCCGATAGACTGCGGTCTAATACAGATTCGGATGGGTTATCAGGATTCACATATACGTCAACCATCGCTCCCGCCGGATACGGTACGACCATCTGTGTGGCATCGGCTTCGTTGCGCACTAAGAGATTACCGAGCAAGTTAATAGCGTCGTTTTCGTATGTTTCACCCTCGAATGTATAGCTATAAACCACTTGTCCGGTGAAGCGTGTTCCGCTTGTATCAGACACATCCAATACGTCGGACGTGACAATTGTCCCTGCTACGGTTTCCCATCCACTGCTCTGTACATAGGTAATTGCTTGCCCACCAAATTGACCGAGTATCAACACGCCAATCGTCGCATAAATCGCAACGGCAATCGGTGTCAAACACCCCAATGACTGAAATAAACGCATGGTATATCCTCTGTGTATACAGCAAATCAGCGTTC
>JBCBKJ010000082.1:0-25042 GCA_038522085.1 Chloroflexota bacterium | reverse complement strand
CAGAGACTAACTGAAACACGATTATGAAGTAGGAAGATGGATAGACTATATGTTGTGCGAACTCTCATCTCAGTAAGCGTAATCTAATATAGGCGGTTCTGAATCAAATCGAATACCAGAATCTGTAGATTTATTCCTTATGAGCCTTATTTCTTTATCGTTTTCTACAATTTGCTTGACAAATGTTTTTGCTGTTCCAGATCGTATACTTAATTGACGCTCAAGTTCAATATAGTCTATCCATCTTCCTACTTCATAATCGTGTTTCAGTTAGTCTCTGAGTTTCTCGACAGCACTATCATCCGATACATGCAGAGGTGCTACAATCATAATTTTGTCCACTGCCTTATCGAGATGCCCATCAGACAGTGTTTGCTCGAAGTGTTTTGCTATGTTCTCAAGAAAAAACTTTAGCTCGTTATTGTCGTTTAGCGATTTAACCTGCTTATCTTGTATTGATGGGAAAGGAGGTTGACCAGCAACAGTTCCTACAAATACTTTCAGATCTTGAGTGGTACTTGCATTTCGCTTATAGAAATACCCAAGCTCCCAATGAACCCATGTACTCTCAAGCGAGTTTGGGGACACAATAACAATAAGAGCTTCTGCTTTGTCAAGTTTTTGGGTAATAGCCTTTAGCCACTCTTCAGAAGGAGGGATAGCTTTAGGATCGCTCGTTTCAAAAATGTCAACGTCTATCAAGAGTTCGAGCTGTTCTTTCAGAACATTGGCTAACTCACCATCTCGTGACGAATGACTGATAAATATCAAAGGCTTTTCACTCATTGCTCAGTCCTTTGCACACGTAACTCATTTATCATTTCCTCTGCGGTGAAAATATCCACATCTGCGACTTCGGCATAGCGTGTCACGGCATCGGTTATACGATTATCTGCTACCAGCGCCTGAATATAGGCATCATCAGCCTCCGGTAGCGTCGGGCGACGTTTGCACGTTTGTTCAGCTAACAAATAGTCAACGGCATCGCAGGCTTGTTCATAATTGACGCCTGTTAGATGCTGATAGCGCACTGCGGCGTTCACTTTTTTCACCTGTAAATACTGGCGAAATTTGCGGTCACGAACAGCATCCCAATCTAAATGATACGCCAGCATGGGGTCATGCAATGCGCCGTTGTCTATATCGGATTCAGGCTGGCTACTGAAACGGTCATTTAATACTAACAGCGCCAGCAATGCCCCAACACATAATACGATTATCATCAGCTCAACTCGTCTATCGCACGTTTAGCCGTTGCTAAATCCACATCAGCTTCTACCATATACAGCTTAATCGCTTCGATTTTGCGCCCAGCCGATAGTAATTCATGAATACCCTCGCTGGTTTCAGTATCATCACTTAGACTCTGCTCGGCATTTATGTCACGCCGGATGCCAACAATCGCTTCTTTCGCTGTGAATACATCTACGCCCATGAATGCTGCATAGACTTTCTCGGCTTCTTCGTAACGCCCTTCTTCCACGAGGTCACGCACACCTGCGCCAGCATCTTCTACTTGAGACACAGAACGTTTTTTAAGCCGTTCGGGATGCTCTACAATATAATCAATCGCAAATTTCGAGTCACGCAAACCTAAACCACTTAACTCTCGATACCGCTTGATAGCCTCTATTTTTCGCGCAGGCAGATAGGATTGTAGTTCTTCATCGCGCAAGGCATCCCAATCAATTTGGTCAAACAATGCCTTATCGGCATCGTAGCGATTGGCATAGTTATTGAGTGCTAGTGGCACAAACAACATCAAGCCCACCCCTACGACCAACACTAGTCCCAGTATGAAAATGGCTGTGATACTCATTTTCGTGCCTTCTCCAATTGTTCGATGTGTTTGAGCGCCGCGTCGAAATCTGCGCCCGTATCTTCTTGATAGCGTTGTATCGCCGCCGCTTTGCCTTCGTCACTGAGCGTCATCAACACCTCGTCATCTATCATCGTCAGGCGAAATTCACGCGCCATTTCTTCAACAGCTTCTTGCGCCGTGAACATATCAACCCCTGTGAATTGCTGATACAAATCGCGTGCTTGGTCGAGCTTGCCTTCTGCAATCAAGTCGCGCACCCCTGCATCGGCTGGTAGTTGACCGCTCTTGCGTGCTTTGCGCTTTTTGGCACGTTTCTCGCTCAAGCTATAGAAAAAACGCCCCACTACAATCGCACCCATGACGAGAAATGCCAGCACCAGCAATGCGAATAAGATGATAGGAATGTATCTAAGAAGAAACGGAGACATAATCAATCACGCTCTCTACATCATAGGGCATCATCACAGTCATATCGGCATACATCTCTAATGCCGCTCGCACATTCGGGAAACAATCACAGGTGCGGGTATCAATCATCGCTAAAGAAAAAATAGAGGCATCAGGCAAACGTTCGCGCAAATTTTCGATGCTGACGAATAGCTTCTCAGGGTGTGCTTGTTCAGTTACAGCGACTAGCACAACTTCACCTTTTGCCTGTCTGATAGCATTTTCGAGTGCTTGCATATCATCGCCTACCTGCCGAACCAGCGATATACTATCTGGTAATTCATCCCTATCGAGTGCCAGCCGTGCCATATTATCTATGACTGTAACTGTATTTTCGGCGGAAAAATGCGTTGCTAGTTCTTGACTGAGCGCGACTTTTTCTACACTCACTAAACCTGTTAGCACGATGATTTTCGTCATACGGCGTATCACTCCAATCGGGTTAACTTCTGTTCGATGCTCTCGCTGATGCCTGTCCATAGGTGTTTGTCTAATGCTACGGTATCGGGATGTGTCCAGAAAATATAGGCAATTCGCGCTGTTTGTGATTCGGCAACCGCTTGTGTTTCCGGCTGGTACTGTTCCTCGCGCACTTTTTCCCACGCTTTCGGACGTTCGCCATACCACGCCGCCGCCAGTTCCGCCATCACCACATTGACCGTCGCGCTGGTCATGTAGCCGACCCGTGCTTCCGGCGTGTGTATATCTTGCATCGCTTGGGTCAGGTCATAGACGGCTTTCAGATAATTACCGATACCTGGCTCAGTGAACCCACTTTGTAGTGCCATCTCTGCGATGTCATTCTGGGGTGCTTTGCCGTAATTTGTGACCATCAGCAATAACTTCCGCACCCACTCTTCTTCAGGATACGATGCCTCAAATGTCGGCAAAAATGATTGCAAGCGTTCGAGTGGCACGCTCAACGCGACATAGTAATCCATGCGCTGTAGCAAACGCTTAACCTGAAATTGTATTTTCTCATGGTCGCGGGTTGCTACTGCTTCTTGTAGAACTTGTAAATCTAAGCGTTCTTGTGTTTTCATACTTACTTTCGTCGCTCATCGTACAGATTACCGTGCTGGAGAGGGTGATGTTAAACGCTCTGACGTTCCAAAAAAGCTATCATCTGTGCGCGATGGTCTTTCATCTCGCGGGTCAAGTCTTCTAGCCAATCCGCATAACGGGGTTCACGTTCCAACCGTGCAGATGGTAAATCTCGCAATGATGCTACAAATTGTGTGGATAGCGTATCTAGTTCAGTCAATAAATCCTCATAATCTTTGTTTTCGCGTAACCATAGCGACACTTTGTTAAATGTATCCACATTGTACGTTACTTTGCCTGTACCTCTTGGGAAGCGACGGAAACGCCGTTGTCCTTCAACGAACCAACCGTTCAGATGGGCAATCACATCCCAAGCTGACCAACTATCAGTCACGCCTATAGTCTGTCTGAGTTCCGTTGGATAGTCTTCTGCACATGCTTTGAACTCAGCATAGGCTGTTTCATATTCGATAATTGGTTCTTCTAATGAAATCTCTTGTTCGGACAATGCCGACTCCTCAATATCTGATATATATACTAAATCAAAAAACCCCTTCATGAATATTCAGAAGGAGTGCGTTTGCTGATGCTTACGTACTATCGACACCCATCTTCCAGACAATTGACCTCATATTGCACGCCCCATGCCGACGCTTCGGTGGTTGCTGATAGTCGGGTTTATGATTTATATACACATCATATCAGACGCCAAAAAGCAGTGTCAAGCATTATGCAGGGCGCTGAGGAATGAGATAAACACGCCGCGAGACTTCCTCAAAACCAATTTTCTGCGCGACTTTTTGTGACCCCCAATTATCCTCTCCTGTAGACCATACAGGCAATTTATCCTGTGCTTGAATTTGCTGACAAACTAGGTAGGTCGCTTGTGTAGAAATGCCTTTTCCGCGATAGGCTTCTGCTGTATAAACGCCCACTTCTATCATCGCCTCAGATTTACCAACTGTCTGGCTGATGGCGACAATTTCGTTGTCTACAATGCCACACACGATAATATTCTGACGCAGGGCATCTTCAATCCTTACGAACCCATTGGCACGTTGCAATTCGCGTGGCGCATGGTGCATCATCTCGGCATCATCGACTGTCAGCAAACGTATGTCTATATCGCTGTCGTCAAATGTAGGGGCAATAGCCGGGTGGGTCATGGTGTAATAAATATCACCATAGCGACGCACGCTGTCTATATTAGTGCCGTCTGCTGTCATAGCCTTTGCGAGAGCGTCTGCCATTGTGAGAGGCACATTGATAACTTCCCAGCCAGATACCTGCTGAAGTGCTGTCCACAAGTCCGCGCCGGATGTGCCAAATCCCATCGGTTCTTTGGGCTGTCCTTGCCATTGCACCACTGCCGCCGAAAAATTATCTGCCTCACCGACGCAATATACCGTTGCTTTGCCGTCACGTATCGCTTGACGTGTGTAGACGGTTTCTGGTATCTCCCCGATAATTGCTAAGAAAGCACCGTGTTCATCTGATGATAGAATTTTCATGCGTCTTCTTCGCTCTCATCATCATCGCGCATATCATCAAATCCCATTTCGACCATCCATTCACAGATGATAGGGTCGCCGTAACGATCAGGGATAGGGTCATCGCCTTCTTCGGGAGGCAAACCATTGAAACCATTTAGATAACCAAATTCACTGCTGACCTGTTGTTGGGCAATTTCGCTTGCTTCGGCATCGCCAACAGCAATCGAATGAATATGAATGATTGAGCCATCGTAAAGCTCGTCATTCTCGCGTACCCACGCTGCAAAACCAGCAATGCGCATCGCCTCCAGCATAGGTATAAGTTCATCGCGCATGGTGACAAACTCATTACGGGCATCGCGGACAGCAATATCGACTGCCCCGCCGCCATCATGTGTGCCAAAGCTCGCGCTCACACCGCCTGCGTTATAACTGCCCTGTGTAATCAACCAGCGGAAAGTCGCCCAACTGCCACCATTATCGGTATAAATGCGTTGAGCATTATCGAGCATGAACAGCGTGCGCTCATTGAGCGTGGCATATCCGATAGCGATTTGTTCGTAGTCATCCGGCGGACGCAAACAGCCTTCAGGTTCAAGGAAACCACTCGCTGTTTCGATATAGCGGTCATCTTCACCGTCTTCGCCTTCTATAAAAACGAGTTCGCCACGCGGTTCGAGGTAGTAATCATCTTCTTCGATGGTGGTATTTGCAGAGCGTCCTTCTGCGACCCAACCTTGTGAACCGTCGCGGGTTTCTATTTGCCACCATACGAAACCATCAGCGCACTGTGGCTCAGATAGCACGGTGACATGCGAGAAGCGAGGCACTGTCCCGATACGTGATAGCTGGGTTGTCGGTTCGGGGCGCAGATTAAGCGCATTATCGGTGATGACCCGTGCTTGTTCATCTACAATGAGGCGTGGTTCGAGGTAGCCTGTAAAATCGTCAGGACAGGTCGTATCTGTCTGTGCGGATAGCGTGAAGCTAAAAAGAATGAGACAACAAAAAATCAGACATAGTGACAGCACGCGCATGGTGTCGCTCCTGCGATGATTACTAATATGTCTGTCACTATAGCGAATATGTCGGTGTACGCAAGCGAACGTGGTATTAGCGTTGCTCAGGCGTCAGGCACGCGCCTTGCCAAATTGAGCATGCCACTCTGCGAAGAAAGCGTGTGCTTCTGCGGAAGAGAAACAAATATTTTTGCGTTCTTTGCCCGATGTCATCTTAATGAGCAAGTCTGCAATCCGCTCTTGCATCGTACTCTCTACAACGAAAGCAGTCGGCACACCGGATAAATCTTCGCGTGAATCAAAACGGAAGCTCTCGCGTTGCATAGCAGCTAGGTTATCGCGGCTGAAGACATCTATGCGGCGCATGTCGTAGATGATGCCCTGAATGTTCTCGATACCGACTTCTTCAGCCATTTTCATCTCTGCCATGAACAAGCGCACGGTTTTTTCAGCCGTCGCTTCTGTGCCATAGATGCTATATAAAATATTATTTTGGTCATTGTAACGCACAATGAAATCACCGTTTTTAATCGTTTTCATAACGTAGCTTGACCCCTTGCGATATTTTTACATATCTTAACGGGTACGAATACAGATTACTATGATAGTCTGTGCTAAATGTAGTTATGATGTTGTTATATGCTGATAAAGCATAAAAATAGAGGTTTCATGACAGATAAAGACAACGCAGTATCAACGATTTCGCTAAGAAAAATCTTTGCGCACTTCATACGAGCAATGATTGGGGCGTATGCGCTGAATACGCTGTTGCACGTTGCAGGTATTTTGTTGGTTGGCGAACGCTGGATAGTGATTGAATTTTTCACCACCTTTGCCCATCTGCTATGGTTGCCTGCTCTCATCTTAGTGCCTGTGTGCCTTGTCTGGCGCGAATGGCGTTTGACAGTGATGTTGCTCCCTGCCTTGATAGCCTTGTTAGTCATCTGGGGTGACATGTTCATACCACGCTCTGCCCCAATCGAACCCACAACAGACGAGGTAACGTTTCGGGTTGCTACTTACAACATACTTGCCCTAGACCGTGACCCTGCTCCCTATCTTGACTTCATTAGTACGATAAATGCCGACATCATCGGTATTCAAGAAGTAGATCGCTTTCATGTAGAGGCATTTGAGCCTGCTTTCAGCGATGCTTATCCGTATAGATCATTTCATCCTATCGGAGGGACGGCTGGAGCTGGCTTGATGAGCCGTTATCCCATTGTAGAAGATGAATTTTGGTTATTTGATGTTGCGCCGAATCGCTTAGGGCATCAACGGACTGTGATTCAAATTAGCGACACACAGCGCATCGTTGTTTACAATGTACATCCTTCGCATCCAGGTATGAACGCGCCATTTTTCAACACAGATGCGCGGGGAGCCGAGATTGCTTTATTGCTAGAGCGTATCGCTGGCGAAACCGACCCTGTGCTATTCTTGGGTGATTTCAACATGCCGGATTTTGCGTCTGATTACGACGCTGTACGAGATGCTGGTTTTGGGGACGCCTTTCGCACAGGTGGGTATGGTTTTGGTTGGACGTTCCCGAATAACCTTGCGTCTCAGATGCCGACATTTTTACGCCTCGATTATATCTTTTATGATGATGCGTTTCGGGTTTTGCATGCACAGGTTGGGGAAACGCCTGCGGGTAGTGACCATTTACCTGTGTTTGCGGACGTGGTGCTGAGAGGCGAGTAATCTTATATGGTGAACCCCTCCCCTCGCGCTTCGCTTGTGGAGAGGGAACTTCAAATGCTCTGTGACATTTACGCTTTTGAATATCTAAATGTTGCTACGACACTTATCTGAACCAGCCACGTTTTTTGCGTTTCTTCGTCTTTTGGTGCGTGAGGGTTGTTAAGCCTCCCATGTAGGCATTAAACAGTGGGCGTCGCTCATCAAGTAAAAGTTCAACACCACGCGGATTGGCACGGAAAGTTGCAATTTCTATCCATGCGCCTTGTTCAGCGAAAATCGCACGGGTATCATCTTCAGTGAGGTCATCTTCGCCCCAACGCCATTTATCAGGATAGAAATAATAGTACACAAGGTAAGTTGCGGCAGTGTTCACACTCACATCACGCGGTTCAAATGACCAGAGGTCTTCGCCAGCGCGGGTAGCGGCTTCGGCAGTGAGTGTGAGAGCGGCGACTGCGCTCACCATGCGTTGGAATGCAGGTACAGATTCTTTCGCATCTTGCACGGCTGGCTTGACGTAACCTTCAGGATGAATATCAGCTTGGATAGTTTGCTTGAATTGAGCCACCCCATTTGTAAAGCGGGTTTCATCTTCTAGCACCACACCAGAAACAACTGATAGTGCTGTCAACCACAGTTTGTCGTTGTAACTCTGGTCTACTTGGTTGGTATCCAGCAAGCTGTTCGTAAAGGTCACAAACTGACTTTGCCATTGCGTAACGTCGCTATCAGCCATGCCAGCACGTACCATCTCGAAGGCATGAGCAACGGCAAGGGTTGATTGTATTGTTTCGCTGAGGGTCGAGGCATCTTGCAAGCCAATACCTGTCATCAGTTGTTGAGCGGCACGTTTACCAGCCGTCGCATCCTCCGCAAAGCGAAATTTGAGCGCATCTTGAACACAGAGACTAAGCGCGTCAAGTTCAGGCTTGATGACATGTTCAGGTTCTGGTGTGTCATCTTCTTCATCACTTGCTTCGCTATTTTTCTCCGGTTTGCGTTCGATGACAATATCGCCTGCCTCAGCGAGTAGCCATTGCCATGCGGATTGTAGATGTTCGATGTCTTCGCGCTCGGAGCGTGCGGTGTCAATTTCTGCTTGCGAAAAATATAAACCTAAATGTTTGGGTTCAAATGCCATGTGCTATACTTTCACTATGATTACAGTACAATTTACTAATAAGATGGGTATCATAAACCTTCACTTAAAATATAGATACCTAAGTCTTTTTGTGTATAGTTATGTACATGAGACTACGTGACTATGGTAAAAAAGCGGGTGTCTATTATCCTACTACTTATCGCTGGTTCAAAGATGGAAGCTGATGATAAAAGTTGAACAACATATCATTCAAAAGTCTGACTCCCGTTGGTCAGTTATTGATGCGGCGTGTTTTCGCTCTAAGAATTTGTTCAATGCGGTTTTGTATCGTTTGCGCCAGACTTTCTTCACCGAGAATAAGACTCTCTCATACCCGCAGTTAGCTAACGATATGAAGCAAGACCCTGATTACTGTGCCTTACCGCGCAAAGTGTCACAATGGGTGTTGAAACAGGTTACAGGCGATTGGCAGTCGTTTTGGTCAGCGCAGAAAGCCTATCAGAGCCATCCCACAAAGTTTCTGGGTCGTCCAAAGTTGCCAAATTATAAGGACAAGGTTGGTGGTCGTAATATATTGACTTACACCATCCAAGCTCTGAGCAAGAAGCTATTGCGACAGGGCATTATCGCGCCCTCTCAGTTACCTATTGAGGTTCAAACGCAAGTTGACCCCGATACCATTCAACAAGTGCGTATTGTTCCGCGCAAGACGCACTACATTGTCGAAGTTGTTTATAAAGATGAGGTGTCACTCGCGCAACTCCCGCCTAACCGTGTCGCAGGGATTGATGTTGGACTGAACAATTTAGCGGCTGTAACTTCAAATCAGCAAGGTTTATCCCCTTTTCTGATTAACGGCAGACCGCTCAAGAGTATCAATCAGCATTACAACAAGCGACGGGCATGGTTACGTTCTCAACTACAGCAAGGACAGTACACCTCGAAGCAAATTCAACGGCTGACCGACAAGCGCAATCGGCAGGTAAAACACTATCTTCATTCAGCGAGTAAATACATTATCAAACAACTCGTTCAGCATGGGATTGGCACCCTCATCATTGGTAAAAATGAAGGATGGAAACAGTCTGTCAACATGGGCAAACGCAACACACAACAATTCGTGCAACTTCCACATGCTCAATTTATTGAGATGTTGACCTACAAAGCTGAAGAAGAAGGGATACAGGTCATCTTAACGGAGGAGAGCTATACCAGTAAGTGCAGTTTCCTCGACCAAGAAGCCTTGCAAAAGCAAATCGCTTATGCAGGCAAACGGGTCAAGCGTGGCTTATTCCGTGCTAAGGATGGACGCACCATCAATGCGGATGTAAATGCTGCAGCTAATATCATCCGAAAAGTAATCCCGAACGCTTTTGCTGACGGGATAGAGGCGATTGTAGTTTCGCCAGTACGGGTTTTACCCGTATAAACCAGTTGACTGTACATACTTGTACACAAAACTTGGAACTATGTCGATTCGATAATGGGGACATCCTGTTAAGCATATAAGAAGCGGTGAATCAAATGAGCGAGCCACGTCTGGATAACGAGAACCCGCAAGCGGCATTGAGCCAGATTCGTTCACGTCTAAAAGCGGCGACGAAAGAATATTCATCGGGGCGCTTGAACGCGGTACAGTTCAATGCGATTTATCGTCATTACATGGAAAAACGCCAGATTATCGAACGCTTGGTTGCGCGTGACCCCGAAACCGATGCGTGGAAAGCGGCTGCCTCCCCTGGCACAACGGCTTACATCCGTGACCGTTTTGAAGCGCGTCCGCTGTACTATGTCATTTTCCGCAAAGATGCGACCTCGCCCCTGTTAGCAGAGGGCAAAATTCCCAAAGTTGCTGCCCGTCAAATTTTCAAGTTATTGCAGGGATTCTGGAAAACTGGCAATTGGCGTACAGGTTTAGCGCGTAAAGAAATTGAAGATGGCATGTGGCTGTTGTTGATGGTCGGCAGGCAGTCATTGACGATTGTGGTGTATTTCCTCCAGCCATCTATCATCCAACTGAATCAATTGCGTGATTTGCATGGTGATTTTGAGCGTGCAAACGCGAAAGCACTCGAACGCAATTTGCCTGCAAAACGGATGGTATTTCCTCAGCGGGCGATTTTAGATAAGCAATAGCACTTCTATAAAAACAGCGGACGCACAAAAGTGCGTCCAGACGAAAAATTTGTCACCCAATTCGCTATTAAGCAAATTTTGGTGTTGGCGTTGTTTCGCGTACTTTTATGCTCATAGGCAAGCCGTCTTTGGGATAGGTCGTGATGCGAGCGACAGGAATCACCTCATGGTCGGGTTTGAGGCGTAGGGTATAGTTTTGGGCGATGGTCGCTAGGAGCAATTGAGCTTCCATATTAGCAAAGTTGACCCCAATACATACACGAGGACCCGCACCAAATGGTAAATAGGTATAACGATTGCGGTCAGCGTCGTTTTTGGGGGCAAAACGTTCGGGACGGAATGCCAGTGGTTCATCCCAATAGCGTTCATTACGTTGAACACTGAAGATATTGCAGACAACTTTCGTACCAGTAGGCAACAGGTAATCCCCAATTTGTACATCTTCAATAGTGACACGTCCTACACCTGATACGGGTGGCATATAGCGCATAGACTCTTTAATTACCCAATCGGTATAGGGCAAGTTCGGTAAATCCGCGAGTGTCGGCGGACGCCCATTCAGTACGGTGTCCAATTCGGTGTGGAGTTTCGCTTCCGCTTCTGGATTTTGCGCGAGTAACCAAAATGTCCAATTGAGCGCGTTGGCTGTTGTTTCATGCCCTGCCAAAAAGAGTGTCACAGCTTCGTCACGCACTTGCTGGTCACTCATGCGTTCGCCATCTTCTGTTTCAGTGAGAAGCAACATAGATAGCAAATCGCCGTGGTCTGTACCTTCTGCACGCCGTTTTTTGATGAGGTCAAAGACGTAAGCATCTAAGTCCACTAATGAACGACGAACAGCTAATTCTGTCGGTGTTGGCACCCATGCCGGCAGAATACGCATGTAGCTACTGCCTTCGTTGAGTGCTTCCATAGCATCGGTGATGTCATCGGCATTGTCGCGGATGTCGGTATCAAAGAGTGTACGGGCAACAATACGCAATGTGAGGTGCATCATCTCTTCGGCAAGGTCAATATCACGCTTTGTCTGCCAATCTTCGACCATATCGACTGTATAACGTGACATGGTATCAGCATATTCACGGATACGGCTGGTATGCAAAGCTGGCTGAACCAGTTTACGATGTTTTTTCCAAAATTCGCCATCTGTGACGAGAATGCCGTTGCCAGCAAAACGTGCGATACCGATATTTTTGTCTGTGTAATCGGCATCTTTGTGGAAGGATTTTGCTTTCGTGACCAGCACTTCGCGCAAAGCATCAGGATTGCTGACCATGACTTGTTTGTGTCCCAAAACAGTGAAAGCCATGATTTCGCCATATTCACGGGCGGCATTGTCCAGTATGCCGAGCGCGTTCCGATTGAGTTCTTGCAGAAAGCTGATGAGCTTAAACGGATTGCGTCCGATAGGGGCGGGTCCTGGTATTTGGTCAAGTGATTTTGGCATGTCGGATTCCTCAATACCTCAGTGTGCATTTTATTGAACAGTGTGTTGTATAATGTGTATACAGCATTTGGAATTAGACTGTCAACAAGCAGTTGATGCGCTGTGTTGTATAGTGAACATGTGTTGTTTAAATTCAATCCAATTTTAAAAAAGTGGGTAGCTAATGGCAGAAAAACGTAGAGTAGACCGTCGTATCCAGCGGACACGGGCTTTATTGCGCGATGCGCTGATGCGTTTGATTGTGCGCAAAGGGTACGATGACATCACGATTCAAGACATCACAGATGAAGCAAATGTTGCGCGGACGACATTTTATTTGCATTTTGGGGATAAAGACGAATTGCTCTTTAGTACCATGCGCGATTTATATGAAGACCTGTACGCCGCATCCGGGCATGAGAAAACAAGTTCTTGGTTCACAGATGATATTGATGATTGTATTGCTGATGATTTTGAGCATGTCCAAGACTACAGTGATTTTTATAGCATCATGCTCAGTGAGCGTGGGAGTGCAGCATTTTTAACGCAAGTGCGTGGCTATCTGGCAGAGGCTATCATGGGCGATATGTTCAAAGTATTTGCCCCTACGGAAGTCGAAGCAAAACTCCCACACAATATGATGGCATATGCTGTGGCGGGCGCACAAATCGGGGTGATTAAGTGGTGGCTCGATAATGGCATGGAGCAATCACCCAAAGAAGTCGCTTTTATGCTGGAGCAATTACTGAAAAAAGGGCTAATTTGGGGATTGGGTGCAGATGAGAAATCTTAAAATAAGATTCCGTTAATCCATATGTAATTAAATCTGCGTAGTGTAAGTATAGTTATTAGACGACTGAGGGAGCGATTATCGCCATGCAAGCTATTAATCAGAAAACAAGCCCACTATGGGGCGCAATTATCGGCGCGTTGGTATCGCCCGTATTGATTGCCCTGTTCTTCGTTGGGGAACGTTTTGCGAATTTACCATTTTTACCATTAAATTTTTTCGATTGGATTGCGCGTGCCTTACCAGGTGAACTCATCACCTTTGGTATTGATACGATGGTTGAACTCATCATTGCCGTTGGCGCAGGCGATAACCTAGACGATGCCGCAAAACTTGCCGAGCGCGTGATGGGTGTCGGTTTATTCTGGACTTTAGGTGTGGTGACGGCTGCAGTCTTCTTCTTGATTCTAAATCAGATTGATTGGGATGAAGTCAGTTATACACCAGGCGCGATTTATGGGTTAGCATTTGGTATTCCGTTGATGGCACTGGCGATTCCGATTAGCATCACCTCGCCTGCGCCACTGTGGCTGAAAGTTGTATGGTCTGGCTTGTTGTTCTTGGGCTATGGCGTGGCTATCGGCTGGGCGTATAACATGATGAGCTTCGGGGATACTACTGTTAAAGCCAATACAGGCGAAGTCAGCACAAATACGATTGACCGTCGTGAATTTATTGTGAAAGTCGGTGGGGCAAGCGCAACCCTGACTGTTGTAGGTGCTGGTCTGGGTGGCTTATTGGGTAATACGAGTAGCTCTACAACCGTTGCCGATGCCCCAGAAACGGATATCAGTGCTGATAGTGACTCTGCCACAGAATCCGTTGCCGATGTACCGAATACGGACTCAGGGCTTATGCCTGCACCTGGTACACGTCCAGAAATAACCCCCGTGCGTGACCACTACCGCATTGATATTTTGTCCAGTGGCTTGCCAAGCATCCCTGATGACTATACTTTGCCGATTACGGGTTTGGTCGCTAACGAAGTCGCATGGTCATTGGAAGAAATCATGGATATGCCAAGCCAATCGGAAATCCTCACCATGAGTTGTATTTCTAACCGTATCGCTGGTTCGCTGATTAGTACGGTTAAATGGACAGGTGTGAGCTTCCAAGAAATCTTAGACCGTGTTGAGCCAACTGAAGAAGCAATGGCACTCAAAATCATTGGGTATGATAATTTCGATGAGTACCTCGAATTAGACATGATTCGCAACGATGACCGCATTATGCTGGCTTATCACTTTGACGATGCACCACTGCCTTTGCGCAACGGTTTCCCACTGCGTATCCATATCCCGAATCGCTATGGCATGAAGCAACCCAAATGGATTCGTAGCATTGAATTTGTAGATGCTTGGGAACCTGGTTATTGGGTACGTCGTAGCTGGTCAGAACAAGCAATTGTGAATGCTGTTTCGGTGATTGATACGGTTGCAACAGATGATATATTCGAGGATGAAAACGGTATCATGCGCGTACCGATGGGTGGTATGGCATGGGCAGGTGATCGTCCGATTGTGAGTGTACAGGTGAGCATTGACGGTGGCGAGTGGCAAAATTGTGAATTGCGCGAGGCATTGAGTGAGCGTGCATGGACCATTTGGCGCTATGATTGGGCGTTTGAAGAAGGCGACCATACAGTCGAAGTGCGTGCCTTTGAAGCCGCGCCAGAAGGTCAGAGTGACCCACTGTTACAACCTACCGAAACGCAGGGTGTGCGCCCAGATGGCGCGACAGGTATTCACGCTGAGAGCTTTAGCTTGGCATCGGTTGAAGGCGATACAGAAGCGAGTATTGATAGCTAATTCGTTTTTCGCCACGCACTGAAGATATATGGCTAATATAGCTCATGCGGGATGATACACAGGTCATCCCCTACAATGATTTCTCATATAGATATGCCAACAGGGTGATTATGAAATCGCCCTGTTTTGATTTTGGGAAGTCGCGTATGCTACGCCAGCATTTTACACACTGAACGAGATACTGATTATCTATGCACATAGGCATCCTCATGTCCGACGTAACGACCACACACGGCTGGGGGTCGTACAGCGTCAATGTGATTGCATCGCTTGCGGAATTAGGACACACCTTCACGCTTTTTGTTCCTGATAATAGCGAGCGTCACCCTGATTTCACTACCCATCGCGTTTTACCTAATATGCACCCCCTAACGCGCTTTTTTGTGCCGAAGATGCTGGCGCGGACACGTAAGATTCGCCAATTGAGCGCCGAGTGTGACCTGATTCATGCGACGGTAGAATTGTATGCGCCCCTTGCCCACTGGATCGCAGGCGAGCGTCCGGTAGTCGTCACAGGACATGGGAGTTATGTGCGCTACCCTGATTTTCGGCGTTTTCCGGTATCTTGGCTGTATCGGCAGGCATACAATCAGTCGGCGCTGGTATGCGTCAGTGAATATACAGCAAAAGTCGCTAAACAGGTTGCCCCACAAGCGCGTATCTCTGTCATTCCGAATGCGATTGACACCGATATTTTTGCGGATATTAAGCGCCAACCAGCGGAGCGCCCAACCGTTGTCACGTTGGGGGGTGTGAAAGCGCGTAAAGGCACATTGGCGCTGGTCGAAGCGATGGCAGTCGTGCGCGAACAAATCGCTGATGTACAGTGTATCATCATGGGGTCAACGACAGTCGAGCCAGCGTATACAGCACAGGTTCAAGATGCGATTACACGGCACGGACTAGAAAACACCGTTCAGCTAACAGGTTTCATAGATGCGGCGACTTTGCGTGATTGGTATGCGAAAGCACACGTTTTTGCCTTGCCATCGCTGAATGTTGGCTGGAAATTTGAGGGCTTCGGCTTATCAACACTCGAAGCAAGTGCAGCGGGTATCCCTGTGATTGGCACGCGGGATTGTGGCGCGGAAGATGCGATTGACCATAACGTAACGGGTTTGCTGGTTTCACAGACACATATCGCAGACGAATTACCGGTTACATTGGTGCGCTTGCTGACAGACCGCGACTTAGCCCAGAAGATGGGCATTGCCGGACGTGAGAAGGCGTTATCGCATACATGGCAGGATGTCGGTATACAATTAGATAACTTATATCATGAGCTTACAGGAGTAACCGACAGATGAGCGATGAACAACAGCCATCGGACGAACAGGAAAAGCATGTTCCTCATCATTTGACATGTCCGGTATGTGGGCATGATGAATACGAGTGGGGAGCAGTTGTCGCTGTTGCACCCTTTCCTCTGGTGATGACAGAGACAAATAGATACACGCCAAACTATGTGCTTCAACTACGACGTGGTAAGCCAAAAAAAGACGAGCTTTGGGGACGCAAATGCTTACGTTGTACGAACGTACAGTTATTCACAAATCATATTCAATGAAGCAATTACACCATTTCTCCATGATTTCTTCATAAGAATTAGGTTTCTATCAGACAGACTATAATTCGGACGCAATTTTGAACCATCGGTGCATGCTTTTCGTATTAGATAATGAGACTCGTCTTTGTGCGATAGTGGCAAAGGGAGTTTTCTGCGCGCAAATGTGAATGAGCTGGCAGACGTGCCACCACAACACATCTGAGACACGAGATTTTTGGAGATTGTTAAATGGCACATATGAGACGGAAACGCAAAGGTTCGATTGGGCGCTCTATTCTGAGTATGATTACAATCATGTTTAGTGTGGTTGTCTGTTCTGTAGTTACGTTTGGGGCAGTCGATGTTGCCTGTAATAATGACATCAATACATGGGCGCCGTTGTACCCAGATTCAGAGTTAGTAGACGAAACGGCTGGTGGATTCGTGCGGGCGCGTGCGTCTGGGCTGACTGACCAAGTGTATTATTCAGCTGATGATGCCAGTGATGTTCGTAAGTGGTTTCGTGATTATCGTAATGAGCTAACTGAGGGTCGCTATAACACAGCCAACCCTGATGCGGCGCTTGGTCCACAGATTGCAACCATACGACGCTATGTGGTCGAAGCAGATGATGGTAATGGCGCGTTGATTATTTATGATTTGGAATGCGCATATAATTAATCTTCGATTATCAGGAGTCAGCTAATAGTTGTCTGCCAATTGTTGTCTGATACGATAATGAAAAATACAGAAATTACGCCTGTCTGCTTGGATAGGCTTTTTCATGTCAGTGAGATTTGGGAGACAGTGTTAAATGGCACATATGAGACGACAAGGTAAAGGGTCAATTGGGCGCACAGTGATGGGGCTATTTTTTATCATGATAGGGGTGGTTGTCTGCTCTGTGGGTGCGTTTGGTGCAATGGACGTGTATTGCCGGAGCGATATTGATATATGGGCGCCTATCTATCCAGGTGCCGAATTGGTTGACGAAACGCGGAGTGGGTTCATTCGCCCGCGTGCTTCGGGTTTAACGGAGCAAGTCTACTATACGCCGGATGCTGAAGGCGATGTTGAAGAATGGTTCCGTGATTATCGTGCTGAGTTAGTAGAAGGACGCTATAACGTAGCCGACCCGAATGCGGCGCTGGGTCCACAGGTAGCAACCATCCAACGCATTGTACGAGTAGCAGAAGATGGTGTTGGTTCAGAAATTGAGTACAATTTGGAATGTGCGTATAACTAACAGTCGTCAGTTATCAGTTTATTTGGCTGAGGCATTAAAAAAGCCCGTCCGTGTGGATAGGCTTTTTGATTTCGTTCGCGTTTTGGTTAATCCACGACTTCGGATGCTTCTTCGAGCGCCTCTTTGAGCGCGGCAAGGTCTGCAAAGGGGGCATCGTCGTTTGTGAGGACGCCACTTTCAATTTTGAGGTTATCTTCTGCCATTGCCTCTTGCGAGCGCACACGGTCACGCAAAGGGAAGAAATACTCGCGGGATTGGGCGATGCGCCGTTCGATACGGTCTTGTATATCTTCAATAACATCAGGATTGCTGATGATAACGAAGGACTCTTGCGCTAAATGCCCAATAAAATCACCATCCTCGCCGTATTCACGCACTGCATTACGAATCATGAGCGTTACAGCACGCAGTACATCATCAGCCGCCACAAAGCCATAGCGTTCGCGGAAGGTACTGAGGTTATTGATACTCACTTGTAGAACTGCCCAGTTACTGGAATCTAGCAAGATACCTAATTTTTCTTGGACAAGTTCGCCTTCTGGTAAATCTGTGACTGGGTTATTGGTAGCGGGTGTTTGGGAGCGGTTGATAGCGTTACGTACACGCAATCGCAGTTCCTGAATGTCGAAAGGTTTGGTGATGTAATCGACCACGCCGAGTTCTAAGCCTTGCAGTTTATCTACTCTGTCCCGTTTTTCGGTCAGGAAGATGATAGGCGTATCTTGGGTACGGCGTTTATTGCGTAAGCGACGGCAGAGTTCAAAGCCATCAATATCAGGCAGGCGAATATCGAGCATAATGAGGTCAAGGTCATGTTCGCTTGCAATTTTGAGCGCCTCTTCTCCCCATGCTGCGGTATCCACGTCATAATTTTGAACGCGGAAATACGAACTCACCATATCGGAGAGGTCGAGATCGTCTTCAACAATGAGGATGTGTGGCTTGTCTACCATATGTATTCAACCCCCTTAGGTGTGGTTGGTCACGTCTACCTGATATGATGTCATCATGTACACATGTATGTGTGATGTCAATTATTGTTCACCGATTGCTTGCTTATTGATGCGGAATACACAGCGTTCTGCACCAGTTGCCGTACATTCTATTTCACGCACATAAAATTTATAGCCATTGGTTGACCAGCGCAAGCATTCCATGATGATACCGACCATCATGTGGCAAACGGGTTTGTTGGTGTTACGTCCCCACGCATAGGGACTCACCTCTGAAATAAATTCTAGGCTATCTTCTTTGACAACCACGCTAGATTTCTGGTCGCTAAAGTTAGTTAAAATGAGTGCTAAACCTTGCAAGCCGTATTCGGTGCGTTTATGAACGGGCAAATTACGAAATGCCGCATCATTGGCAGCCCGCATTGCGCCGAAGTTCTTTAAACCACCAACAAAGGCGCGTTGTCCAATACGCAATGCCATACCACGCCCACCATTCGCGCCATAGAGTTCTTCTAGGGCAATATTGAGCGCCGCAATTGACGAGAAATCAACTGCGCGAGACATATCATCGGGTGGTAAGCTATCCGCGTATTGTTCCATACGGGCAAGGCTCAAGAGAGATTGCAAGCCATGTGCGCCCATCACATCATCCATTGCCATGAAAATGGCACGGGCAATACGATTTGGATAGTAGAGTTCACTACGCCCTTGCACGCCGCTTTACCTTCGGTGAATCGTTCGTTTCATGAATGCCGTCACTTGCAAAAACGATATGCGACGGCATGTAATAAGTTATCCGGTTGGACTTAAACAATTTCGGTCAGTGCATCTACAGCACGGGTGACGTCGAGCAGAATCAGACCCAGTTTCGCATCTTTACGGGCGATGACGGTCAGAACGGCTTCTTCACCAATAGCGGTGAGGATAACGTAGCCATTTTCCCCTTTGACGTTCACTTGGTCGAGTTCACCACGATCTAATTCACTGGCGATACGTTCCCCAAGCGACAGCATCGCAGCAGACATCGCGCTCACACGGTCTTCTTCGATGCCAGGAGGCAACGCCGATGCCATACTCAGACCATCCACACTTACGATTGCGGCGGCTTCGACATCGCCGGAGCTTGCTTGTAAATCACGCAGTTTTTCCATCAACATTTCTGTACGAGATGCCACAGCGTACTCTCCTTCGTTTGCAAAACGATTTAAAAATAATCGTTGTTTTGGTCAATACGATACTCAAAAATTGTACACGATTAATGACGTTCCTGCACATTGAGCTTTGCAATAGCGATAAGCAGTCAATTAATTTATGGCATTCAGCGTTTTAATGACTTGTGCCATGAAGATTTGGCAACAGGTATCTATATGATAACTGATGTCGAGTTGTTCGGCGCTCCCGCTATATGTACCTGTGATGGTAATGGTAGGTTCTTCGCCATGTTCAGCGCAAGTGAGATTGCTCAGTTTGCGTTCGATGCCTTTACCGATAGATTCTTTGGTTTGGGCAAAGAGGTAATTCAGAGTTACTTGGTCGAGGTAGGGGTCGGCATGGAGTGCGCCTTCTACATCGAAATCAAAGACGATTTTGGACATGGGTCGTTTTCCAATTATCAGTTTTTAGTTATCAGTGGTCAGCTTTGTGTAGGCTCGTGTAAAAACATAGTCATAAATCAAGCAAGACCATGATACGTGTTGTGCTAGTACAAGACCAGCGTTTTTTACGTGAGAACGCAATCTGCTTCTGTTTCTACTAACCATTGCGGATTGATGAAACGACTGACTTCAACGAATGTACAAGCTGGGCGAATATCTCCGAAAAATTCACCATGCGCACGAGCGGCTGCCTGCCATGTTTCTATGTCAGTGAGCATGATGCGGGTGCGGATGACATTTTCTAGCGTTCCCCCTGCCGCTTCGATAGCGTGTTGCATAATCATCAGGCAACGGTGTGTTTGTCCGTAAATATCTCCAATCGAAGATACTGAGCCATCGTCTGCTATCGGTGCTGTACCAGCAACAGCAATCATGTTCCCGATACGCACGGCACGCGAAAAGCCAATGTCGGGTTCAAAGGGTGAGCCTGAGCTAATATTCTTGCGGTCAGTCATAGTAGATGCTCCTAGAAACGTTCATCCAGAAAAGACGATAATTGTTCGAGGGCGGCTGGCATAGTTTTTCTGCCGAAGCCAATACGGAAATAATCACCTGCGTAGTCATAGACACTAGCAGGCAAAATCATGACCCCATGCGATGTGACCAGATTTTCAGCGAGAGCATCAACTGATTCATCGCCTAGCCATTCCACTAAGCCGATAGTGCCTGCACGCGGACGTTGCCAGCGCATAAGATGACTGTAACTAGCGAAAAATTCATCTAGCAGAGCGAGGTTATGCGCCACGATGTCTAAATTACGCTTGATAAGTGGTTGGTGTGCTTCGAGGGCGATAATAGCGAGTATTTCACTAGGCGCACTGCCACAGATGGTCGTGTAGTCTTTGAAGGCGACAAAGGATTGCATGGCAGTTTCTGATTGGGTCGCAAGCCAGCCGACGCGCAATCCGGGCAAGCCAAATGACTTGGACAAGCCACTGAGCGACACACTTTTCGCATACGCATCGCTAGCAGAGATGAGACGGTCTGCGGGGTCATGCTCACTGAGACGATACATCTCGTCTGAAAATAGCCAGAGGTCATTATCACGGGCAAAGGCAATAATCGTCTGCCAATCAGCCTGTGAAAAATGGTAGCCCGTTGGGTTATGAGGGGTGTTGACCACGAGCAAACGTGTATTCGCTTGAAGCAAATCTGGCAATTGTGATACATCAAAAGCGTGATTTTCGTCAGGTTGCCAGTAGGTCACGTCAACGCCTCGACTACGTGCAATTTCATACAGCGATTGGTAGCCTGGAAACATACAAATCATATGGTCGCCAGCTTGCACGAGGGTATTCATAGCGATGAAAATGCCCTCTTCGGGAATGACACTGATAATTTGCTGAGGCGTGATGGTATCGTATAACTCGCTGATAGCGGTTAGTAAGTCGGGGTGTCCCTGTGATTCCGTGTAGCCGAGCGTGAGATTTTCCCACTGCTGGCGACGTTCATCTGAGGCGTGGGCGAGTAATTCGGACATAGGAATCGTTTCACTATCGGATGAACTAAGCAAGTGCTGGACAGCAAATTCATAGCGTGCGAAATAGCGTTCAAGTTTGAAGAGTTGGATGGGCATGGGTGTTCACTTGGGTTATATGAATAGTCGTTTTGTGATTGTACTCGATAGATCATGCGTGACACAGCAGAGGTGAATTTTCCTGCTCACACAATATTGATTATCGAGATTCATTTCAGTCGCAGAACCATCTCATTGTTTTGGATAAAGCCTAATTTTTCATATATCGGGCGTCCGGCATCGCTATAATGCAAACGGATTTGCTCGTAACCTTCAGCGCGACAGTAGGCGATACAATCATTCACGAGGCGCTTGGCGATGCCCTGCTTGCGGTACGTTGGCTCTGTATATACATTCAGGATATAGGGCAAGCGTCCGTCATAGCGACTAACAGGTGATACCCAATCCATCAACCATAGTCCAAGCCCTGCTACAACATCATCTCCATCACAAGCGAGCCAGCCTAAGTAACTACCATCTGTAAAATGACGATGAAACCAGTCTGTAAAGTGCTTATCCATCTCCACACGCGATTGGTCTGTGCCGTGTCCCATATCTTTGAACATGGCATTTCGATGATGGGTAATGATAGCGACATCTTCGATAGTTGCCATGCGGATAGACATAAAACTCATATCTTGCCCTTTGTCTAGTAACGATTGACTATCCATGAGCATAAGCAACTATCTGTACACCATGTATTTCCAGCTATGACCAATAGTGTTTGTAGGATATCTTAGGCATGATACTTTCGCATTCTTATCTTCTGACAGCTATTCATGCCCCAAGTACCTCTTTTGCAACACGCAATCCACTCCCATAGGCACCGTGAGCCGTTCCGCGTGCCACAGCAGATGAAGTAGCAGTTCCAGCAAAATACAAGGTATTGTCCAACACGCTAGCTAAGTCATCGACTACATGGAGGGCAAAGCCAGGTTTGATGTAGCAATATGTTCCTGCGCTGAAAGTATCTTCCATCCAGTTCTGAACAATGATGTCATTTCGATTGATAAGGTCTGTATCAACAATTGCTTCGAGTTCACTCAAGGTCGATTCGAGCGCATTTTCAGGTGCTTGGCTCAAATAATGACGCGCATAAGGTCCTGTTATCCACCCCACAAGCATTTGTCTATCGTCAGGTTTATCACATGGGGTATTGCGTCGCCACCATATAGGTACTAATTTTGCATCCGCAATTTGACCTTGGTCTTGGTCTGTTTTGAAGGCTTTCTTCTGTACAGGAACCAGAAATTTGATGATGTCGGCTGCAACATGTGCAGACAATGCCACTTGTTTTTCTTTCGGGAGTGCCGGCTCAAAATCCATCTTTTTGAGGATTGGAATCGGCAAGGTTAGCACAACTTTTGGTGCACGAAATGTCCCTTGATTAGTTGTGATAACGACTTGCCCCTTTTGCCATGTAACTTTGCGAACTTCATGGCTTAATGCGATTGGTAACTCATCTGCTAGGTGATTTAGCAGTGTAATATAGCCGTCTTGTATAACGAAATCATGTTCGCTGTACATTTCACCTGTCAGAAGCTCTTGACGTATACGGTCAACAATGAACATAGCTGATATTTTATCGAGTATCTCTAAATCTTTTCCTGCATGGTCAAGTAACGCATGCAAGGACTTGGGGAGAAATTTCAGTCGATTTACATAGTCCATGACATTTTCGTCTATCTGTGGTTTTGGGTATATACCGATACGAAGCAACATGAAAACGAAAAACATCTGAATGGTATCTATCATACTTAGTTCTGTCGGCTCTTTTTTCATTTCTCTTATTTTGATACCAAGCTCTTTTACCAAGCGATACATTGGATTCACCGTGCCATGAATTAATTCACCGCCACGTTCAAACAGCACCCCATCAGGCAGTATTTCAGATGATAAACGACCACCAATTCGATCTCTTGCTTCTAAGACGATAATGTTCTTATTGGATTTATAAATCTCGGATGCGGCGGCAAGACCAGACATACCAGCACCAATTACGATGATGTCATATTCTTTCATACTAATTCCCTCATAGCCTTTCGTAGCTTCCAGCAATACAATCTATATTTATGGGCTTTCTTGATTGGTATGGTAAGACGACGGGTTTCTATACAAACCATCACTGACAATACTTGGTACAATCCAACAAGAGGTCATTTGACGTTGTGGGTAGTATCCTCACAGAGCAAATATTCCACAGTGTGGAATACGTGTAGCTTATTCCACACTGTGGAAATAAACAATAGGACTAAAGTATGGCTCAAATCACGAGAGATAAAATACTAGAAGTTACTTTGGCACTTTTAGATAGCGAAGGCGAGGCTTTTTCGATGCGCCGCTTAGGTAAGGCGCTCAATGTGGATGCAAAAGCTATTTACTATTACTATCCAAACAAGAATAGCTTGCTCAATGCCACGCTAAAATACGCCATTCAAGAATTGCAAGTACCCGATGTAGGTTTAGCAACATGGCAGGAGGAACTGACAGCATTAGCGCATACCTACTCTAAACTAGCAGAAACACACCCTAATATTGTTCCTATGATGTTACGGTTAGATGGTACAATGCCTGCCGCATTTGATTTGATGGAACCCGTTGTGGAGATTCTCGCCAGAACCCGTCTCCCGGAGCGTTACATTTTGCAAGTAGTTGAGTTATTCGTCAGTTTTTTACCCAGTTACATGATTGAAGATGGCACTGAACACCTAGACGATGACGGGTTGTTGGCACACTTGCAGACTTTATCAACCGAACAATATCCTGCTATCAACAAAGTTATCTCTACCTTGCAACCCAGTGACCTACAAATTGATAGCGACACTCAAATCAAGATCATCATTTGGGGAATCGAAAAACTCATTGCAAATGTGACGCATTCAGAAGACAAGACGATGACATCTTAAAAATTAGCCACGACATTTAAGGCGCCTATGCATTACGGAGGGCAACAAAGCGCGACTGTTCAAGCCCTTCTCCATTGAATCCGTGTGTGATTCCAGTGATGCTATAGCCCCATTCTGCTAATAATTCGTCCATCCAGCCGATGGTGAGGTCTTCTGTTCTGCTACGGTAGTGCGCAATGATGAGTGTGCCATTAGGACTAACAACATTTGTCAGTAAACGATCTATGTACTGCTGACCAAACGGTATTGGCACATAGACCAGTTCTGTACGCACGTAATCGTATTTTTGCGAAGGTTGCCAATCCCAACTATTACCCACATGCAAATTTTTATCATAGGCGGGCAATCTTTGGGTAGTGGTCTAATGTTGACTGATACAGGTTGAATTATAGTGTCGAATAAATAGGCGCAATACCCCATCGTGCATAT
>JBCBKJ010000081.1:0-25092 GCA_038522085.1 Chloroflexota bacterium | reverse complement strand
CCCTCCCTGACGCTTCGGGGAGGTGTCGCGTCAGCGACGGAGGGGGTCAGGCAAGAAAATTGTCTATACTGTCCTCATTTACTAAAAAATCCTTTAAATTGACAGGCATGGGACACCCAGAAAGGTGTCCCTACGAAATTGTCTGTTTTTGAGCGTCTTGCTTTTAAAACCGTTTTTCGGGCTTAACATAATGCGTATGCACTGTGGTACGCCCTTACATCTATAATTAGTTGCCTGAGTTTGATGCTGTTGGCATCTTGAAGATTTTGAGGGTGACGTAAGTCGCAATGCCCGTAACCGCCGTGAGTATCGCTAGTGCGCCGAGTGTAACCATATCTGGCGCGATGATGGATTGTCCGCGTAGTGCCTGCCACGTCAGCAGAAGTGTGATGCCTAGATAAGCGAAGCCAGCGATGAACACAAGTAAACGGCGTCCGTTGAGTGTATAGCGCCCCACCATTGCGGGAGTTGCCAGCAGTAAGCCAATCACCGGAAGCACTTGCATACCATGTAAGCCAATGAAATGCCCGATACGTAAATCCCCACCCTCGGTACTCCAGCCGACTATCGGTAAGCCTGGCGCATCATCTGGTGCGCTGACGGCATGTGCGCCACTGATAGGTAATTCGCCTGTCTGTTCTGCGAGTGCGAGTTGTTCTTCGGTTGGGATGACCATCAAGAAGGCTAAACCCATACCGATGAAACCAATCAGCACGCCCAAACGCAATGACCAACCAAAGGCACTATCACCTAAATTCTGGAACATGAGATAGATGCCAACTATCAGACAACACAGCCAGATAGCGACTACAGCATTGCCCATCCATGTGAATACAAAGGCGTCAAATGGTGTTGCACGGTTGAAATGACTGGTTGTACCCCGAAGTACCTGCCCGATAATAGCGACCATCTCTATCACGAAGCCTATCAGCGTCACCCAAGAGATGAAGCCAACGACACGTGGGCGATTTTTAATATAGGTCAGCATCCACAGCAAAGTGAATGAGTAGATACTAATCGACACAGCAAATTTCATTGGTTTGAGCCATGCAGGCTGTCCGGTGATAACACGCGGGTCAACGATTAGACCAATAAACGTGACAACGAGTGTTATCAACATTGAAACGCCGAGAAAAGTCAATGGACGGTTGGTTTGCCATGCTTGTGCCAAATAGTGCATCGGATTTGTTGTTTGCCTAGGTTGTGTAGTAGTGAGTGTTGCCATGTTGTATAAGCTCCTTGATTTATATTTACACTGTTTAATAAACAATGTTTAATATACAGTGTCAAGTTAATGTGCGATGAGTGAAAATCATTTCTTTGCTACATTATGTCAATATTGACATATGCTATTTTGTATTACGAACGTTGAAGCAAATAGGTTGCAAAATTCACCAAAAACTTGACATATCGACAAATATCAATACAATAAAATCATATCGACAAAAATCAATATGAAAGAACATTATCATGACAGACAAAAATTTACCCATTGCGATTATCGGTGCAGGACCTGTTGGCTTGGCGGCGGCTGCCCATCTCATCGAACGTGGTGAGAACCCAATTCTGTTTGAAGCCGGCGCGAGTGTGGGGCAGAATGTGCGGAATTGGGGACATGTACGCATGTTCTCGCCTTGGGAATATACGGTAGATAGCGCAACAGTGCGTTTGCTAGAAGCCGATGGCTGGACGATGCCTCCGCTTGATGAACTACCAACAGGCGATGCCCTCGTTGACCGCTACATGACGCCTTTCGCAGAATTAGACACCATGCAAGGGCGTATCCAACTCAACAGCCGTGTGGTGGGTGTCAGTCGTCAACACACCGATAAGATGAAAGATGCCAATCGTAGTCAGCAATCCTTCATCTTGCATATTGAAACAGCTGATGGTGACATGCACATCGTCAATGCGAAAGCAGTCATTGATGCCTCTGGTACATGGAGCAATCCAAATCCGATTGGCGCACATGGTATCGCCGCCAGTGGTGAAAATAAAAACCGTGATGCGATTACTTATGGCATCCCTGATATTAAAGACAAAGATGCGGATACCTATGCCAATCAGCGCGTGATGGTTGTCGGTAGCGGACACTCAGCTATCAATGCGATACTAGATTTAGCAAGCCTACAAGAAACATATCCCGACACAGAAATCTACTGGGCAATGCGCAGTGTGAATCTCGCACAGGTATATGGTGGGGGTGATGATGACCAGTTGCCAGCGCGTGGCGCACTCGGTACACGGGTGAAGGCTTTGGTCGATAATGGTCATGTTCAGATTGTGAGTCCCTTCTATGTAACCCGCATTCAGGATGCCGAGGGTGGCTTGTGTGTAGAAAGCGACAATGGCAAACAAGTTCTGGTTGACCGCATCATCGGCACAACAGGCGCACGTCCTGATTTGGCGATGTTGCGCGAATTACGCCTCGATTTGGATAGCTCGTTAGAAAGCACGCGCACGCTTGCGCCACTCATTGACCCCAATATTCATAGTTGCGGGACAGTACCTCCGCATGGGGAAGCTGAACTGCGTCACCCAGAAGAAAATTTCTACATGGTCGGTATGAAAAGCTACGGACGTGCGCCATCGTTCTTGCTGGCGACAGGCTATGAGCAAGTGCGCTCAGTTGCTGCTTATCTGACAGGCGATTATGAAGCCGCAAAAGATGTCCAACTCAATTTGCCAGAAACAGGCGTGTGCAGTACCGATTTTGTAGATGGCGGTGCGGCATGCTGTGGTACAACGAGTGAAGTAGCCGTTGAACCAGTCGGCACAATTCAGTTGCTCGATATTTCAGTAGGTAGCAAGGCTTCAGGCTCAAGTTGTTGCTAATCTAAAACCAAAATTTGGTCGTTACATGTCTCTGTATCACATTTTGCTGGTACAGAGGCATTTTTGTATAGCTATTTATATTTATGGGATGAGAGCAAGCTACTGTCTCTAGATTGCCATAGTTTAAGGCAACTTTTCTGTTTTAACGAACGCAACATACGCATCAAGTTAAGCGCGAAAAACTATTTTAGAGGCAAAACACGCCTAAAATAGACATCTTCGTAGGGACAGTGTTCTATCGAAAAGGATACACTACCGCCACTCATCACACAGTCCTCAGCACTAAACACCCCACACCTTCACAACTTATTCATAAAGACCCGTTAATATACAGAAGGCAAGTGAAAATGTATCCTCTGCGATAGCTTCTGTAAGCGCAATTGTCCGCAATGCACAAAGAACCCCCATATTTGTGTGGTACTTGTATTGCTTGACAAGGCGTACATTATCCGGCAAACTCAACCATCGTTTAGGGTACTAAAAATTATCACCCATTCTTCCCGAACCCAACGAAATAAGAAAACTACTATTTGAGGAGGCAACCTCTTGGGCGTGCTAATGGAAGTGAAAGACCTTGTAGTGAGGTTTTACACGCAAGAAGGAACCGTATACGCGGTTAATGGCGTAAGTTACAAACTGAATGAAGGCGAGACACTGGGCGTCGTCGGTGAATCCGGCAGTGGTAAAAGTGTACACTCGCTGGCAATTATGGGGCTTATCCCTACCCCACCTGGTAAGGTCGAATCTGGCGAAGTCCTTTTTGAAGGGCGCGATTTACTCAGCCTGCCACCGGAACAAATGCGTTTGGTGCGCGGTAAAGAAATCGCTATGATTTTCCAAGACCCGATGACATCCCTCAACCCTGTGCTGAAAATCGGCACGCAAATCACCGAATCACTCAAATTGCATCTCGGTATGACCAACAACCAAGCGCGTCGCCGTGCGGCAGAATTGCTGGATTTGGTGGGTATCCCTGATGCGAGTAAACGTCTAGACGACTATCCACACCAATTCTCCGGTGGGATGCGTCAGCGCGTGATGATTGCGATGGGCTTGTCATGTAATCCTAAATTGCTGATTGCAGATGAACCGACAACGGCGCTTGATGTGACCATTCAGGCACAAATTATCGAACTCGTGAAACAACTGAAACAAGAATTTAATATGGCTATCGTCTGGATTACGCACGATTTGGGCGTGGTCGCAGGGGTTGCTGACCGTGTGTCGGTGATGTACGGCGGGCGTATTATGGAAATTGGTCCAACGAAAGAAGTCTTCCAAGATACCCGTAGCGCCTACACACAAGGCTTGCTCGATTCGCTCCCCCGTTTGGACGGTAGCAATCAGAAACTCGTGAGCATCGAAGGCTCACCGCCTGATATGCGTCGCCCACCACTTGGCGACCCCTTTGCACCGCGTAATCCGTATGCAACCGAACGTTGTTTTGAAGAAGTACCACCGCTGAAACCAGTCGAGGGCGGACATCCTGAACACCTCGCCGCCGCGTGGTATGACCTACGCGAAACCAGAAAAAATAACGGCGAATAATCCGTACCTAATATTGACTGTTAAGGAGTAAGCATTCTAATGTCCGAAGCACAACTACAAGCAAAACCAAAACGGAATAAAGGCTCTGGGGATGATGTCATCCTGAGCGTGACCGAACTCAAAAAACACTTTCCAATTAACGCTGGCTTCCTGATTCAACGTCAGGTAGGGGCTGTGCGTGCGGTGGATGGTATCAGCTTTGATGTGATGCGTGGTGAAACGCTCGGTCTTGTGGGCGAATCCGGTTGTGGTAAATCCACCACAGGACGTACGATTCTGCAACTTTACGAACCAACGGCTGGTAGCGTGAAGTTTGAAGGGCAAGAACTCACTGATTTGCCCAATAGCCAGATGCGCCTCATTCGTCGCCAGATGCAAATTATCTTCCAAGATCCGTTTGCGAGCTTGAACCCGCGTATGACAGTTGGTTCGATTGTGTCTGAGCCACTACAAATTCACAATCTGTACCCGAACAAAGCAGAGCGACAAGAATATGTAGAAAACTTGCTCGAACGGGTAGGCTTGAACCCCTATTTCATCAACCGCTATCCGCATGAATTTTCTGGTGGGCAACGTCAGCGTATTGGTATTGCGCGTGCGTTGGCTCTCGAACCCAGTTTCATCGTAGCAGATGAACCGATTTCCGCGCTGGATGTGTCGATTCAGGCGCAGGTTGTTAACTTGCTGGAAGAATTACAGGAAGAACTTGGTCTGACCTATCTCTTCATCGCGCATGATTTGTCGATGGTGCGCCATATCTGTGACCGTGTTGCGGTGATGTATCTTGGTAAAATCGTGGAAATGGGTCCAACCGATGCCGTGTACGATAACCCACTGCATCCGTATACACAGGCATTGCTCTCGGCTGTGCCAGAACCCGACCCCGCGAAAGAATCCAGCCGTCGTCGTATCATCATTCGTGGTGATTTGCCGTCACCAGCGAATCCACCGACGGGGTGTAACTTCAACACCCGTTGCCCAGTTGCGTTTGATTTGTGCCGCATGGAACCAGACCCGCCCCTCATCGAGCATGAGCCAGGTCACTTCGCTGCGTGCCATCGCGTGACGTACTAAAAATAACTATGCAAATAAAAGAGCGTATCCATTATCGGATACGCTCTTTTTTGCCTACAAATCAGTAAAATATACTCAGCGAACAGATATACGTTGCAACTGGGTGTTTAACCTACCCCATGCACGTTCATCGTCTGGTTGCACCCAATTGTAGCCAATCCGCGCCCAATCAGGGTCACTAGGGTCAAGCCCAAGCTCCGTGATGTATGTTGCAGAACAAATGAAATACTGATTTTTATATGGGAACAAGTATCCACCTTCTGTGCCTAGCGATTGACTAGCAATCTCATAATTAGTGTGCCATTCTAACGTATAGCGCATACATCGGCGTGGATACACATCTGTGAAGTAAGGCGCTTTCGTTGCTTGCTTCGTATGCTGGTCGAGCCATTGCTTAAACATTGCCCACGATGAATAGCCATTTTCTAGTGCGATAACGTGCAAGGCATCTTTGTGCTTCACAGGGTTGTTTTGTGTCAGCGTTCGCAGAGACTTATCGCGCAGATAGGGTAACTGCCGAAAACGTGCAACAGCATTTTCTACAGTAGCAACATCATCAGAATAAACTTGTTTCAACAAAATGGAGGCTTGGGTTTTGTATTCCTCAAGCGCAGGGTGCGGAAAATCAGATAACTGCGACATAGTACACTCCTTCATGTGTATTACCTGTTTACCCACCACTCAGGCATGAAAAAGAGCTATGTGATTTTGGGGAAGATATCCCTTATGGATAACATCGTTTTTTGCGGGTATCGGCATTCCATAAACACCGTCCATAAGATATAGCATTTCCCCAATTTAGTCAAGCCTCTGCCTATTACAAGAGTTCACAGTAGGTCAAGAAAGCGAATGAAATATCGTAAGGCTACTTCACTTCAACTTCAGCGACTTGATACACGCGGTAACTCGGTTTGCCAGCGAGATAAGCGCCAATTTCGCCTAGTGCCGCTTTGAGATGGCTGGTATCCCGATGGGCAGTCATGGCGGCTTCGTCCGCATATTCTTCTAGCATGATGAGCCTGTTGGGATCTTCGGTGCTGACCGTCGGCATATAATAGCTGATGCCTTCTTCTGCGCGTGACCCTGCGACCAAATTTTCAAGCAACGCCATCGTCGCGTCCATCTTATCTGGCTGAATCTGTAGTTCTACAATTTGAAAAATCATTGTTCGCTCCTAATAATCTTGTTTCACTGAATGTATCGCTGAATAGGATTGTTCGCAAATATGTACTTAACCTGAAATCTGGATAACTATTTATGTGCTTATAAACATTCTAAACGAGCTACCCTAAGCTGGTCAGCCGTCAGCTAGTCAGCCTGTCAGCAAAAGCGATGGGTTCTTGCTGACCATCTGAAACACTGAGATACTTAAAAGCTATCGTTAAGACTGCTTATGGTGTGGCGAGAGAGTACCGTTTGGGTTAGCCATAACTGAGGCTACTTACTGTTTACCTCTTCTATCTTTGTTAGTGCCTCACTTCGGAGTGGGGGCTTATGTTTTCTCGTCTGCATTATTGAAAAATCTGTCTTCAATAATTTGCATTACACAGCAAAAGACAAACACGCCAACGTAGGTAAATAGCACAGTAGAGAACGACAACAGCGGATCCATAAAGCCATTAGGCAGAAAGGCTTTACCTATGATAACGATTGATAATCCAACAAGGCAAATCCCCCAGACTATCGCTGTTATGCCTTGAAACACAATACGCTCTGCCGTAATGCCAGTAAATGTTTTGACTGTTCTACGACGTATGCTGTTGATGCCCATAATCAGTACATAGATTCCAAATATCACGCCAAGTATTTTTAGAAGCACTGACACTCACTCCCCAAACGACAAGGGTGCAAAATTTACAGGGTCAAGGATGGTAAACTCGCGCATGAGCGTTGCAACGATGGTCGTTTTGCCTTCGGGACTCAAGTGCAAATTGTCTCCCAACAACGACCCAGCCGGATTTGACGCCCAATACGCATCAAGCATCGTTTGGTCAGCCGGATTTTGTGGGCTGTAACGCCGTTCAGCATATGCCTCTGGTGTGATTGCCCCCACGACGAAATTTTCTACAGGTTGGAACAACTCTAACAGCGATATACAGGTAATCTGTACATCTGCACTGCACGCAATATCATGATGGGTATTCATCGCACGTACATGCGCAACCGTCACATCATCGCCATAGGTCGCGCCACCCAAGCCACCGAGTGTCGTATGGAAAAAACTCAGCAAGATGATGTCACTATTGGGGCTATCGGCACGGATAGTATCGAGCATCGTATTTAATGCACTGCCGTAATCTGCGACCCCCATTAGCGTATCGTCACTGATATACAGGTCGTTCATGAACGGGAAAATCACAACCGCTTGGCAATTCAGTGACGCGCCTAAATTGAATTGTGCCGTCGTCGGATAGACAATGATTTCAGGATGGGTGAGCGCACTCGCCGCCACGCTCAAATCATAAATTCCAATATGATACCAATCGCGTCCAGCAAATGCGGTATCTAGCACATCGACAATCGGTTTGCTCTCCAGCACAGTCACACCCGTTCCTGGAATCTGTGCTACGAATGCCCCTGCTGGCAAGGAATCCCCCATAATTGCCACACAAGGCATCGCACTCGTTTGTGCCTGTGCAGGCGGTACACCTACTAATAAACAGCCTAACCACAATAAACTCATCCAACGCCACATACAGTCCCTCGTAATCTTTAACTGATAGCAATTCTTATATCAATAGACTTTGTAGGGACGCCATTCTTGGCGTCAGTCACCCCAAAGTTGATAAAACACTTGGATCGGAAAGATAGACAAAATGATTGAATCAGCAAACAACGTGTAAAAATGAATTATCGACCACCGAAAACTGTCTACTGAAAACTACGTCGCCGCCAACGACGCACTGCCCTCCAATTTACGCTCTAGTGCCACCAATACCTCTGGCTCACGCTCAAGGTTGACGATGCGCCCATGTCCAGGACAAATATACGTTGGCGCTAAATCTAGTACCTTAATCGCACTTTCACGGGCGCGTTCCGGCGACCACGAAATCCGCGATGGCGTCAGGGTGAGGCTACTCCCAAACGCGAAAAACAAATCGGCTGCAAAGAGCGTTTTTTCACGTCGCCAATAGAAATTATAATTCTCTGGTGTGTGTCCGGGGGTATGTAAGGCAAGGATACCATCGGCAATATCGAGTGTCTCATTATCGCTGAAGGTGGTGTTGACTGTCACTTTTTTCTGCATCAGCCCCATCATCGGCGTGAAAATTTGCATCACGGCTGGGAGATGCGGAGGCGGTTTGGCAGCCTCGATATATGGCTTAGACTCTTCACTAGCATAGACCGTCGCGCCCGTTGCCTTTGCTAAACCTGCCAAACTGCCCACATGGTCAATATCTGCATGCGTGATGAGAATGTGTTTGATGTCGCTCGCTTGTTTGCCCAAGCTACGCACCGCTTTCAGTATCGCGCTGGTTGTGCCAGGCATGCCTGTATCAATGACAGTCAGTTCATCAGGGGCGCTCTCCAAAAGATAGCACAGTGTCCCTGCCCGACTGATAGCGTATAAACCCGGAAAAATTTCTTGCATCCACAACCTTCCTTATGATGACCTCACTATATGATAAACGTATTCTACACCAGTCATCCATAAGACAGCAGGGATACATAGCGAGAAGGCTTGGTTACCCCGCACCAACTAGTTCGTCCCACAATCGTTTGGAAATGTAGGGACGCCATTCTTGACGTCCGTTGCCCTAAATTCGGGAAATAAAATGACCTCCCAAACCGACTTGAAAAGAGCGTCTAAAGTCCCCTCTCCGCAAGCGAAGCGCGAGGGGAGGGAATTTAGGGGAGGGGTCAAGAGCAAAATGACAATACAGCTCTAATCTCCGTATTTAACTCTTAACTTGCATCAATCATCTACCCTTTCCGCGCCCGTATCAACATGAATAAGGGAATCTCATCATTGGCACGACGCTCGGCTTTGTTTTTGCCATCTTCATAAGTCGTGATTTCATCGAGCTTATCCACTAACAGACCATAACGTCCCAGCGTGTTGATGTATTCACTTAGTGGACGATGGAAGCTGATGGTTGTCCCACGCTTATGTTGCTTCATGGGGATTTTGAGTGGACTGAGATAGCGGTCAATACGCCGATACTGTAGCTTACGGTCTTTTTCGTAGCCCCAGCCGGATTGGCGCGGAATGCGAAAACACGGATGCACGAGTAACAACACAACGCTACCATCGGGCTTGAGTATCTTGCTCACCCCTTCAAAAATGGGCGCAAGCGGATTCATATCTTGGATACTGAGCAAAAATGTACAGACATCAAACGAAGATAGCGCAACGTGCCTGACGAGATTACGGGCATCTCCAATGTGAAATTTGCCAGACGCACCATGATACTGCTTTGCTGTTTTGATGAGTCGTGGGGCAATGTCGATGCCTGTGTAGGTTGCACCCGTCTTATGAACATAAGGCGCAAGCACACCTGTACCACAGCCAATATCGAGCAGAGTTGTTTTATCAGTGAGGGTAAGGTTATCGAGAAGGGCGGGTATCGCTAATTTTTGGTGATGGTCGCTACCGCGTTTGCCAACCCAGCCATCATACCAAGACGCAACATCATCCCAGCCAGAAGCAGGCGATTTTTTATATGACATGTTCGGATTTCCTTGTTTTGAGGTGTACGTAACTGAAGACGACACTATGCGCATTTGGCATAGTGCAGTGCTGAGTACGCCATCATCAAAACGTGCGTATCAGCAGGTACTTAGTTGGAAATCCGTAAACGCTCTGTCATGTCACTTATTTGTGGGATAACGACGATTGCTGACAGTATAATAAAAATCATAAGTATTGTCAAAGGGTCATAGTAGTTCGTCAGGGCAATCGCATCAAACTGAAATGACATACCAAAAAGCCTTTTCTCAGAGACATAGAGATAATCATCATAATGAAAACACGAATTTCGCAAAAAATGTATCTTTCAAAACGAGCTATCGTAAAAAATAGTGAGGTTTTGTTGTATTTCTTCGCGTTTTTTGTGCCTTGATGGTGACAAAATTTTAACATGATTGCGTTCCCTATATCAAAAAGTGCCAAATCTTTACACTCAGTCTCAGATGTAAATGTTTACGACTAGCTATTTTTGCCTTAAAATATTTCAAAGTGGATTAAACTTAAACAAAATTTAATTCAGTACATATTGATGTAATTGTGCATTCGTAATATACTGATAAAAGATAAAGGACAGGTGTTGCATATGTCTTCTGCTGTAGTGTTAACAGACTTGCCAGAGTTCCTTAAATTGGTCGCACACGATATTCGCTGGAAAATGCTCGTGGCACTTGGGCAGAGTGATATGCGCGTCAGTGAATTGGTAGATTTGCTCGGTGAGAAGATGAATTTGCTCTCTTATCATCTCAAAAAATTGCGCGATGCTGACCTTGTATACATGCGTCGTAGCGATGCCGATGGGCGTGATGTGTACTACAGCCTGAACCTTCCTTATCTACAAACCCAGTTTGAAGAAACCTCTGCACTGCTCAATCTGAAGGAACTTCCTTTGCCCAAAGCGAACAACGAAGGCGCAGAAACCCGTGTGCTATTTGTGTGTACACACAATGCCGCCCGCTCACAATTAGCAGAAGGTATCATGCGCTACAAAGCACAACAAAAAGATATATCTATACAAGTATTCAGCGCAGGTAGCCAACCGACAGCTGTGCATCCCGAAGCTATCCGTACCCTTACTAGCATGGGCATTGATGCCAGTTCGCACCGCGCTACCTCCATGCTGGAATATGAAAATGACGCTTTTGATTATGTCATCACCGTCTGTGATATTGCACGAGAGGTCTGCCCTGATTTTAGAGGTGGGGAAGTTCGCTTACATTGGGGGTTCGCAGACCCAGCAAAAATAACAGACAGTACAGAGCGTGGAGAAGCCTTTGAAGATATTGCTTCGCGTCTCGAATCTCGCATAGAGCATTTTCTAAATTCACTCTAACACAAGACGAAAGACACAAACATGGAACGCATCACCATTTTTAGCGATATTCACGGAAATTTACCTGCCCTAACCGCTGTCTTTGCTGATATGAAAGAACGTGGTTTAGATAACAACTGGTATTGTTTGGGCGATTTAGTCGGCTACGGCACATCCCCCAACGAGATTATCGACAAGGTACGCGAACGCGACATCCCAACAATCATGGGCAATTACGATGATGGTGTCGGGCGCAGTAGTGATGATTGCGGTTGCGCTTATTCGACAGATACTGCACGGCGCAATGGTGAGCTATCCATCGCATGGACAAACAAGGTTGTAAATGACGAGCGCAAAGCCTATTTGCGTGGCTTACACAAAGAGATTCCTGTGCAGTTAGGCGACCTCAAAATTTTGCTGGTGCATGGCAGTCCGCGCAAAATTAACGAGTATCTCTACGAAGACAGAGGCGATAAAAGCCTAGAGCGCGTGCTAGATGGCACAGATGCCGATGTCCTTGTCTGTGGTCATACACATTTGCCCTATCATAAAGTGCTTCCGAGTGGACGCCAGATTGTGAACGCAGGGAGTGTCGGCAAGCCAAAAGATAATAACCCCGATGCGTGCTACATCACACTGACTGCGGAGGGCGACCAACTGAGCGTCGATTTCATCCGTGTGCCATACGATGTTGAAACGGCTGCCTCCGCAATCGAAGCCGCCGAGGGTATGCCAGACGCCTTCGCCCAAATGTTGCGTGATGGGCGGGGGTGATAAGTTATTTGTCACACACTGCTTGGTTTGCCTCACAAACAAATCGGAACAGTAGGGACACGCTTCTGCGTGTTCCATAGCTGTAAACTTTAGCAAAAAATGATCTAAATGCTAACATTTTGTAGGGGAGGCAGGTCTGCCTCCCGCCGTTTGAAAATATCTTAAATCAAGAGGATACAAACGCATCACTAGCTACAAAAATCCCCTCTCCCCGCGAGGAACGAGCATGTGGGAGAGGGTTAGGGTGAGGGGAAATGAGCAAGCAACACATAGAATTTACCGTTCTACCTATCCAGAAGCACCTTAAGTTTACAGGAGTGGGACGCTATTTTTGGCGTCCGAAATGTTATTGTTGACATCGGCTTGTACCTTCCTATATTGCCAGATACCCCACCGTCATCTCAATGAGCTTGCGGTCAATCGCTGTGATATGTTCTTCTAGCTCACTGCTAACATCCCACCACATCAGCTTACTGGCTTCATTATTAGCGACAAAAGGCTGAACACGTTCTAACTCGCAGGCATAAATCGCCCCAAATTCTAGGCGGTCATCCGGCTTGAGTTTCATTTTTGCTAATCCAACAAAAGCCAGCGTCTCTGCAATTTGGGCAGTTTCTTCACGGAGTTCACGCTTGGCGGCATCGGCTAGACTTTCACATTTGTCTATCATGCCTCATGGCAATTCCCACACCTCGCGCCATGTATTGTAGATAACCAATGCTTTGCCTTTGTAAGTTGCCACAACCAGCGCAAACGGTATCGGAATATGAGCGTCGGCTACGCTTGGAATAGGTTCAGAAGATTGCAAAAACGATAGTAGTTGGTGTCCGTTTTTGTTGGTAGCAAGCGACATTAGGCATCATCCTCTGTATCAAAATCGACTTTATTATATATCCGCGCCAGCGAAAGATTGACATCTACAGAATCGAGATTGATGCTTGTGTCTAAGCCTGTAAACAGGGCATCACCCCACCCTCCTACCTCATCACGGGAGAAAACTTCTACTTTAGGTGTGTGTTGTGAGATAAGCAGATAATGTTGTAGGCTATCTAGCTGAGTGTATTCGGCTAACTTTTCGTTATAGTCCCTGAGTGCTGTTGAGGGGGATAAGACCTCTACAATGACAGTCGGGTTGGTTATCGTTTGCACGGTATCTTCTGATAGTTTTACCTCATCGCAGATAATCACGGTATCAGGATAGCGATACGATACATCTGCAGAATCTACTTTTAAGCGCACATCACTCGATATCACAATACAAGCGGTATCGAATAGCTGATTGTTAAAAATCGTGCTGACGTTGTTGTTGATGATGTTATGCTTGACAGACACCTCTGCCATCGCATATACACGCCCACGCGCATACTCGTGTTTGATGTTACTCTCTGCATCCAAAGCAAGATAATCACTCACTGTCATGCGTTGCGTTTAGGGTTGTGGATTACTCAGTGCCATAGCAAACCTGCCTCGTAAAATAGACTAGCATCTCAATTCAAGTATGCAACATCCTATACTAGGGCAATCGTGCCAAACTGAAGTAACAGAAAAAGGCTCTTAGAATTAGAGAAACTCAGAGAAATCCTTCATAAAAAATACCTGTTCGATACGAATGTAGAGTCTGGAAAATAAATGAAATTTCGTAGGGGCGTTGCTGCGTCTGCGCCCGCTCAGACAGGGACATAGCCCTATCCCTACAATTTAAAAAAATTTCTAGGACTCTACAGAATCTCTCTGCTGACAGACAAAATTTGTACAAAAAATAGGTGCTTTTACTGTTTTTCTTCGTGTTCTCTGTGTCTTTGTGGTGAAAAAATCGCATTGACCATAATGATTGATATGCCCCTATCAGAAGATGCTCATTGTAGGTTGCTTGTAAACATTCAGGGTTAGACTTACTATATAAAGCACTTTGAGACATGAATAGATATGGGTCATACCCTTTATGAACGAAACGAGCCAACAATTGCGCGAGACAATTGATACCTTTATCCAGACAGCCCAATTCGATGCCCTGTTAGATACATGCCGGATGGCATTGCGTGACGCCCGCGAACGGGGAGACCGCCCTAGCGAAATCCTTGCCCTAATTGGCTTGGCACAGGTGCATGAGTACATTGGCAAATTCAAAGAAGCGCGGGTGCTGATTGATGGCGCACTCGATTTTGCACGACAAGCAGGCGACGCTGAATTAGAGACAATGGCGCTCATCGTCAGTGGGACGATTTTTGTGCGGGCGGCATACCAGCCCTATGAAGCAGAACAAGACTTTCGTGTTGCCCTGCGCATTGCCGATGATTATGGCGAATTACGTCTCGTTGCCGAAGCACTGAACGGACTCAGCCGTGCTTATTTGCAGATGGGAACGCACGGACGCGCTCAACGCTATGCACGACAAGGCTTTGAAGTGGCGCGGGGCATCGGAGACCGTTATCAAATGGGCAAGGCACTCTACTTTGTCGGGGAAGCTGCCTCGCTCAACGAACCAGAGAAAGCCTTGCAAGCCTTTGAAGACGCCATGGAAATTGCCCAGCAAAATAATTTTCGCTTACTAGAAGTGGCTCTGGTCGGGAGTATCGGCGCGTTGCTCTCCGCAGAAGAACGGTATGCTGATGATGGTCAGTTGATGCTGGAAAAAGGATTAGCGATGGCGAAGGACTTCCGTAGCGTCCCACATGAGTTCGCAGCACTACGCCGATTAGGTATCACTTACCAGCGCCAACAGGCTTATGACCGTGCTGCACAGTACTTTGGGTTGGCACTGGAACGGGCGCAAGAATGGCGGGCGCAATCTTATGAAGGGGCAGCGTTCTATGCGCTAGGGGTGTTAGCACAAATACGTGAGCATTACGACGATGCGATTGCTAACTTTGAACAGACCTTGCTCATCACCAAGCAAACAAAAAATCCGTTCCAAGAAGCACAAACCGAACGCGCACTTGGCGACTGCTATCTAGCACAGAAAAATTTTGATGAGGCGCTTGACCATTTCATGGCATCCCGCACGCTCTACGATGCGCTGGATAGCACAACAATGACAAATATGTTGTTCCAGAAAATCGTAGGCGTTTACATTCAACGACTGGTTGACCAAGTATTGCGCTTGATTGGGCTACGTGAGCCGAGTGACCGTGTTCAATAGCTACTGATAGCATGCTACAATGCAGAGAATACAGCGAACTTAGGGAGCAAAAATGAGTCGCTTTGGACAGGTTGGCATTGCCTTCGGTATGCTAGGCATCATGATAGTGATTATGGGCTTGTTTCCAGGCGTGACGGGTGTAGATGATACCGTCGGCATTGGCGTGGTGCAGGTTTTCATGTTGCTGATGGGCTATGCCATGATGAACTTTGGGGGCTTGATTTACGCCAAGTTCACATTTTACGCGACACAACAATCGACACTGGTTCAGCAAATTGGTATGCGCTTGATGCTGACAGGTTTATTATTCGCTGCCATCGCCGGACTGAGTGATATTCTCGGCTTTGGCTCCCATGTGCGTACAGAAACTAGCGATATTTTCTTCGGTGGCTTGCAAGGCATCGGCACAATTGCTTCCCTGACGGTTTCTTCTTTCGGCGTGATGATTTATACGATTGCTGGCGAACCCGAAGTCAGCGAAGCCTCTATGCTCGATGATTTGTCTACCAGCTATCCCCAGCAACTGAAACTCATCACAGGCGAGATTCCGGTCATCGAAGCAGGTGATTTAACTACCTCCCAAGAAAAAGAAGGGGAATTGAATGCAACCACCTGACCCTAATATCAAACGTAAAAATACCTCGCCCTTGCGCGTGATTGTCAATCAATGGGGATGCCTACTGGCGATATTCATGCTTGGGATTGGTGGGGCGATGGGTTTATTAGCGGCAATTTTCGTTGCACCTCAATTGCTAGGCTTTGATTTGACAGCGACGGCGCTCTATGAAGAAGCGATTGTCTTAGCTGCTACCGATGCTGACCTCGATTTTCGGGAAGATGAGCTAGATACGGCTGGGACAGCCTTCGCACTTGACCAAGTTGCGACAGAAGTGTTGCTCAGTAACCGTGCCAGCTTAATTGACCAAACTGAAACGCAGTCCGCACGCAATATCATCGCTACTAGCACGGCTGAAGCTGTCGAGAGTATTGAACGTCAAACACAAATAGCTAACGACTTCGATAGCACACAAGCGGCGTTGAATGCCAATGCTACAGACATTGCACTGGATTTCCGCAATACACAAGCGGCACTTGGCATTGAACCGACTAGCGCACCGCCGACATCAGAAGCACAAGCCCAGACGCTACCCGCAACGACAACACCTCTGCCCCGTTTCACATTCGATACACGCGGAGTAGACATCAACACAGAGCAATGGCGTGTCAGTGATACGGCTGATTGGCAAACTGATTCAACGGGCTGGATTGCACAGCGCGATGGTGCATGGGCGCTTGAAAGCACGGTACGCATTGCAGATAGTGTGAGTGCCAGCACAAATTACACAATTAACGTGGATGTGCGTCCAGCGACAGGCTTTGCAGGGGATTACTGGGTGCTATTTGCTATGGATGATACAGAAGGACTTGCCGCCTATTTCCATGCCGAAGCCCTGACGATTACCCAAGTGGGCTTATTCAGATTCGAGCTTGCTCAATTAGAGGATGGTGCGCTCTCACGCGACGATGTTACTGTTTTGCGCTTGCGCGATGCATCAACGGTGCTGACGGAGCAAACGCAATTCATGGTTATTATCGAAGGCGACCAAGTGCGCTTGCGTGTCCAAGACGATAGCTTGCTGACAGCGAATCTCAGCGATGTGCCAACAGGTCGGCTAGGCGTGCAACTACCAGAAGACGCCACCTTGCGTAGCATCGGTATCAGCACACCATAATTTTGTAGGGACGCGGGCTTGCCCCGTCCGTTTCCACCATATTCTTAGGAGCAACAATGCGCACCATCACCGAATTATCACACAGCGACGCCATGATGATTATCAATGCTATCCGCGAACGCGCAGAAGCAAACAATGCCGGACTCGCCGTAGCCGTCGTTGATACACACGGCGCACTCATCGCCTTTTTGCGCACCGATGGCTGTAAATTACCGTCTATCACCATTGCGCAGAACAAAGCATACACCGCCGCCCGCGAACAAATCGACAGCAAAACACTCGGCGAACGCTCAAGCGAAGAAGGTTTCCCGATGACCAATTTCGGCGAATTGCGTTATGTATCATGGGGTGGTGGCATACCGATTATCGTGGATGGCGCAGTTGTTGGGGCAGTCGGCGTCAGTGGCTTGCCAGAAACCGAAGATATTGAGTATGCCAAGTATGGTATTGGTGCGTTGGGATAATATTTTCAGGATACTGACGCATAGAAAACAAAAAAGCGGATGACGATTGTCATCCACTTTGTATTTTATAGCCGAGATGTCGAGATGCTTACTTGACGACCGTTACTGCGCTCGCCTGCAAGCCTTTACGACCTTGTGTAATTTCAAATTCGACGGTTGCGCCTTCATCAAGGGTGCGGTAGCCGGTGCTTTGAATTTCGGAATAGTGGACAAAGAGGTCGTCACCATTGGGTTGTTCGATGAAACCAAAACCTTTGTCGCCGTTGAACCATTTTACGGTACCTTGTGTACGTTCTGCCATGTTATGTTTCTCCTTATATTGAGATTGGGTCTTGCGCTAACCTACTGTCATATCAGCTTATTCAGCCGTATGTTGGGAGAATCACACTATTGCATGAACATACTGGAAACCACTTGTGGGGGTTGAAAGTATATATCACTGCTCTTGTTTTCTCTTCTTCAAGGTATTGGGATGCCTAACCACTGCATCCGGTACGGCTTGGTGTCATCACCAACTTGAATACCGTACTGCTCATTAAGCGTAACAGCTTTACAGAAATTAGATAGTCCCAGTATTTATTTCGCGCTCATCTGATGCAATTTATATATTTTGCTTGTTATTGCCCTTCTACGTAATCTTTCAACGCTTGGCACGTTTGCGGAAAATCCGGCGCAAGCATCGCATTCAACACAGGCTTCGCTATCCCAGCCGTGTATCCCTCAAATTCCTCACGATTGATAAAACGGGTACGCGCATCAGACAACGCCTCCAGCCGACGGATGTAGCGAGGTTGAAAACCCGGAATTGGCACACGCGCTTCCCACGTCAATTCACGTTCAGGTGTCAGAGCCGTAATCGGTGCGTTCAATGGGAGTGGCAAGCCCCCTGCAACTGTGAAGGTAATCATTGCCCCACGTTTCAACTCACCTGTCGCTGTCAAAATATAGGGATTCCACGCTGGATAATTAGCAAAGTCAGTCAGGTGTTGCCAAACCTGCGCAATAGGGGCGTCAATGTCGATTGTGGCTTCGAGTATGTGCATGTTGGTCTCTCCTTTAGTCTATCTCTGGCTCACTGCGGTGCATGATATACCCATCCTTCCACGGGTCAATTTTGAAGCCGAATGGTTTCAGGTCGCCCCGTAAGCGACTAATCGCGGTTTGGATGCGCGGTTTCTCGATTTCGATGTCTGTATACGCGAGGTCAACGCCCAAGCCCTGCTCAATGATGTCAGCATAGGTGCATTCTTGGTCGAGATGCTCATACAGCAAACGGAAAATCCCGAATGGACGGTCAGAGAGGCGTACTGAGTTGCCAAGAACCCGAATACGATTGTGTGCTTCGTCTACGAGGACGCCGTCGGCTGTGTTTTCATCGGGTGCAAGCGGCACACCCTGCGTTTGCAAACTCGCGCAGACTGCCCCCGCGAACAAGAGGGTATGCACATAGGGGCGCAAGGTCTGGTATCCCAATACACGGCTGGTAGGTGCTGTCCGCAGATTCGTGACCAGATCAATGTATAAATCTTGTAGATAATCTAGCACCGAGCAACCCGTCTGCTGACGTGCCAATTTGCGAATATAGCGAATGTGTTGCATGGCTGTTGCGAGGGTCGGTGACAAATTCGACAGGTCGCCACTGTGTACAGCGAGTAAATCCGCCAGTTGACCATAATCGCCTGTCCAATGTTGGCTGATAATCGCTGTGTGAATTGAACGTTCGAGCGTCACATAATCGCGTAACACCGACGCCGGACGCACATCAGCATAATCTACGAGATACCACTCGCTTACTTTGAGATTCGCAAAAACGGTTTCGACACGCAAATCACCATGTACAGTGCCGACAGGGCGCGTTGTTTCTAGTCGGCTGAGTGTATCTAGGTAAAATATGGGGTTCGGATAGCGTTGTTCTGTGCCATGTCCATAATCGTAAACCATATCTTGCTGGCTCACATCCAGATGCACATCCGGCACACAATTTTGCCACGATGCCGCGATATGATTAGCAATACTGAATAAAGCATCTGCGGATTCCCACCCTAGCGGATGCGTTGCCCCTAGCGCAAGCTGATACAAATTACCCGCCTCTTTCGAGATACTGTGGCGATAGCGACGTGGGAAACGTTCGTCATGCAAAAATGACAGCATCTCGCTCACATCGGCTGTGCTATCAACGGTGAGATAGCTATACAGGGGTTGAATATGATGGAGCGTGTTATCGTACACTTCATAAGCATTGATAGCGTAATGCACCGTTTCTGCACGCGGGACAATGCGCATCTGGGCGGCATTACGCGCATGAGCGTCCCATTGTTCTGCTTCGGCAAGCACGCGCTCTCGTTCACCACACAGGAACAAATAATCATAGCGTTTGCCACTCGTTGTATAGCCTTGTACTTTCAGCCACACGCGCCCGACTTTGTTCACTGGCATCTGCGTTAGTAATACATCCTCAAAGCGTTCGTTACTGGCACTGAAAAATTGCATCCGAAATAAATCATCCAGTTCGCGCATGCGTTCCATCTGGCGTGTGAGCGAGCTATTGGGGTGCAAGTGCTGGATAATGCGCTGGAGCGACGTATTTTCCCATTGCAAATTCGCATCTTGGTTCAATGGCAAACGGTCACTCAAGGCACGTTCGACCTTCGATAGCAACTCGTCTTCGCTATCTTCGCCTTTGCGGATGTAATCAACCGCTTGTGGATGTTCCATCGCTTCGACGACCAGCCGATGATTGGTGAATCCGCTGTAAATGATGCGCAAATGGGGAAATTGGGGCAATGCCGCCAAGGATAACCCCTCACGATTTTCAGGCTCGGTATCATCCACACCATCGGCACTCCGTGCTAGATTAATATCAAAAATGCCTAGGTGAATGTGTTCTGTGTCGATAATAGCACGCGCATCCTGATACGTACTGGCAGTGAAAACTGTGTAGCCAGCGCGTTCCAGAATCTTGCGTACACTCCGAACCGCGTACAATTGGTCATCAACGAAGAGAATGCGATAACGTGCAGGGTTATGTGGCATCTGCCATGTAGGAATAGGCTGGGTCATAAGGCATCCTCTGTATAAAAAACCGTATTTGGGTAGCATGTGTGTAAAACACAGCGCGGGTCGCTATAAGTATATGTTATATCAAGTCCGATTTTACTGCTGGCAGGTTGCAATCGGCTTACGGTATGGATAGCTGGCTTACAGGCATATGGTGGATGGCGAATAAGAGGGTATAGTGGGCATAGAAGGTTGTGTGCTTATATTTGAGACGACGGACGCCCCTAAGTCGTCTTGTAGGGGCAACGCAAGTGTGCCCTATAGCTGTAAACTTTAGCAAAATACGCCTCTAAATAACAAATATTGTAGGGGAGGCAGGTCTGCCTCCCGCTGTTTCTAAATCTGACCACCTAAGTACGTCAATAAGCCTTTAACAGCTACAAAAGCCCCTCTCCCCGGGAGGAACGAGTATGTGGGAGAGGGGTTGGGGTGAGGGTAATGAGCAACCGAGAACATATTATTTACCTAGCTCATTACCTAAACAACCTCTTAAATTGATAAGCATGGGACAATATCTATGTTGTCCACTGAGTAGAATTTTGCTTCCTGATACCAATCACACAAGATTCTATTTTTAAACGAAACTCAGGTTATTTGTAAAGTTGGGTGTAGAAATGACAATAAATGATATAACGAATAATCAATGGCAAAGGGCAAGCGACGCCCTTTTCGATATAGCCGATGCAGATGCCCCCCTGCGCGATGTAGTACGAGCGATGCTTGAGCGTATCCACAACACGCTTGCCTGTGATGTGCTGACGCTTGATGTCTATCATCCCGCGCAAGACAAACTCGATTTAGGGGGCATCCATGACAAAACAGGCACATATCATGACCGTCCGCACCCGCTGAGTAAAGAGCATTTGCCTTATGCCCTGCTCACTGAGGCACGGACGCCTCTTTTCATCCCTGATGCAAGGCAACACGCATTATTTGCAAATAGTCCTTTCTGTGAACGCGAATCGGTGGCTTCTGTGCTGATACTATCTTTGCATCATGCCAAAGAGACAGTGGGGATTTTGTTCATCAACTACCGTCAACAACACGAATTTACCGACTACGATTACGCGGCTATCGAGCGATTCCAACGTCATCTCAGTATGGCACTCCTCAATGCCCGCCTGTTTGAAGAACGTCGCCAAGCCATTGAGCAACGTGAGCAACTCAGTTCGCTCGTCAAAGTGATTGATGTTGAGCGCAATCTGAATCAGCAAGATAGAGAAGCCATCCTGAATGAAATTGCCAACCGTGCCAGCGAAGTCAGTGGTGCAGACCGCGTGACGATACGGCTAGTACAAGATGACCATGTCGCGGCGCTTGCTGTCTATCCACGTAGCGAAGAAGATGCCGACGAAAATTGGACGATTCGTCCAGGTGGGCATAGCCAGCACATTGTCGATACCAACGAACCCGTCATCATCAGCGATGTGGATGCTTACGACCCCGCACGCTATGGGGGTATCCCAATTAATCCGCGCTGGCAAGATGTGTGGAAAGCGCGTATTGGTTTGCCTCTCACATCTGGCGAAAAGACAATTGGCGTCATGTGGCTCAGTTTCCGCGAACCCCGCTATGTGACCGACGTTCAGCTATCGGCGTTTCAGTCGTTTGCCAATATCGCTTTCTTGACCAAGATGTACGACATCGAACAGGAACGCTTACAACACGCGCTCAAAATTCTGGCAGATGCCCATCACCTCATCCATGCCGCCAGCAATACCGATGCAATTTTGCGCCAGACGATGCATATTGCGCAACGATTGGTGATGAGTAGGGATGGCTCAACGCGCTGTATCAGCCATATCGGGACAGTGGTACGCGATAGCACACTCGTATTTTTGCCACAACATAACGATGAGGATGTGTATGATTTACTGGTGGATGCCCTCCCGCCGGATGGACGCTTAGATTTGCATGGTGAGGATGCCTGTCTCGTTGCGGATGTCGTGCGGACAGGCGAACCCATCATGATTACGGATGCGAGTCAGCAAGATAATTTTCTACCCCTGCTCACTACAGAGAAAAGTGGGTCACAAATTGCCGTGCCAATCTGGGTCGGTGATGAGATTATGGCAGTGGTTAGTGTGGAGAATGCGCATCCGAATCGTTTTGCATGGTACGACCAAGCGACGCTCGAAGTGCTGGCGAGTTTCGTTGGGCAAGTGCTACGCAATCGTCAGCAACAGCGCATGCGGGCGGCACTCTTTGAAGCCAGTCGTGCCATCAGCACCGGACGCGATTTACAAGCCGTCTTGCAGGCAATCGCCCGTCAGACACACGCGGTACTAGCTGTTAAACGCGGTGTAGAAGACCATCAAGCCTACATCGGTTTGCGCGAAGGGGAGACACTCATTTTCCATGCTGGCTATCCGCATGATACGCTCCAGCGCATTGACGCATCGGGGCATCGCACAGTTGATTTACACACTAAACCTGTAGGCGTGAGTGCGACGGCGATGCTTACCAACACACCTCAGCTAGTGGATGATGTGCGCGATGAACAAATGGCTTTCCAAGATGCAGATTCACAAGCGAGTGTGGTATCTATTCTTGCTGTGCCTATCCCAAACTTGACTGAAGACCAACCGGCAGTCGGCGTGATTAGTCTCGGACATACGTCACAGGGGCAATTTGACGAAAATGACCGCGATTTCATGATGCTCTTGGCGAAATTTGCTGCTGTTGCGATTCGTCGCGCACAAGAGATTGACGCCCAAACCGCACAACGCGAATCACTCTGGGAACTGACCCATGCTGCTATGCACCAGATGATTGCCTCGCATCATGTCAGTAATTTCCGCTCGGCATACAACCTGAATTATCCGGCATTGCGTAGCCATATCAACGCACTCTGGACACACAAAGAGCCAATTCTAAAGCAAATCAACGATTCCCTATTATTTGATATTGTAGAAGCACTCGCCGATAACACACAAGAACCGCTTGCGATTATAGATACGGCTTACCGTGACCTAACAGAGCAAGAGACTAAATTACCCGAACTCGGTGAGACAACGCGCTTACCCCTGCGCGAGTGGCTCTGGAATACCTATCACACGCCAAAATATATTCGGCTACAGTTAGACCGCTCAATTACAGATGCTGTGATAGGCATTATCCCGAAATACTGGTTGCGTGAGGTCATTAAAATTGTGCTGGATAATGCGCTCCGTGCGATAAAAGAAGCAGGCTACAACCCGACTGAGCGTGTGATTCAGATGCACGTTGCTATCGAGGGGGCAGATAGTGTCAGCATACGCATCACCAATCCAGGGCAGCTCGTACCAGAAGCTCTGCGCCCCTTACTGACGCACCGTGTTATCAAGCGCGACGGTGGCGGACGTGGTATTGGCTTGTATATGAGCGGTATTATCATGCGTGCTTATCAGGGGGATATTCAATATCAGGTCGTAGAGGGGATGTCATCATTTGTCTTACGTATCCCGATAACGCATCTGTAAGTGCCTTGTTTGATAAGTCCTTTTGTAGGGGCGTTGTTGCGTCTGCGCCCGAAACGCACAAAAAAGTTTTATGATTATTTATCGCATGAAGCACTAAGCATACTTGAAAAAAGTTCTGAAGACCAATGTATTGTCTGGACAATAAATGAAATTTCGTAGGAGAGTTGTTGCATCTGCGCCCACTCGCACAAAGATACAGCCCTATCCCTTACACTCTGATACAGAGTACCCAAAAGCAACCAGAATGTAGGGGCGGTGCCGATGTGCCCGCCCGAAAAACGCTTCCAAATAATATGTTAGTTTTGATAATGTAGGTGATTTATACAGAACGGTCAGGTTTTTAGGCATTGTCCGTCGCCTAAAACCTACGACCACGCTATCTTGTGGTTGTACTGCTGTGTCTGTGCCTGAATGTATTATCACTCTGAACTAGATGACGGCGTCTCCTGTTCCTCTTGAGCTAATGCCTCAAAATGTGCCAACGCCTCCTCTATCGTCCGCACATATTTAGGACCGACCCAATTTTTGTTGTTCACAATAATTTCGGTCATCACCTTGATGAAGCGTGTCCCCGTTGTCACGAAAGCCGTATGTCGTGTATTTTTCGGCTGTGTCGCACCAGAACGCTTCAGATGCGGAAGCGGGTTGCCTTTTGGTATTTCGCTCTTAAAGTGCATAATGAGATTTACATCATGAGATACTGACGCAATCGTTTCATGGGCTGCATCCACCGTGACAACATAATCTGTCCAATCCCACGCATCTGCAAAGGTCACGACCATTACTTTTTGCTCGTCTGTCAGCCAATCATGTTCTGCTGTCATTGCTTCATCCTATTCACCGCATTGCTAATCGTATAATCATTATAAGAATACTTGTTAGGATAAACCTTAATAATCTACTGTCGGGATAGTTTCTGCCACTAAATACAGGTAGTGGTCTAATGTTGACTGATACAGGTTGAATTATAGTGTCGAATAAATAGGCGCAATACCCCATCGTGCATAT
>JBCBKJ010000080.1:0-25385 GCA_038522085.1 Chloroflexota bacterium | reverse complement strand
ATGCTTTTTTGCGATACCATAAGTGCCTTGTTCGATAAGTCTTTTTGTAGGGGCGTTGCTGTGTCTGCGCCCGAAATATACAAAAAATTCATGACAATTTACCGGATGATGCATTTAAGTGCAAACGAATTAGTTCGTTGGGATATAGAATCTACTTTTGAGCTTCACAACTCAGCACTCAGTCCTCAGAACTTTTTCAACTTTACTTAGTGTGTGGCGAAAACCGTAGTAGTGGAAAAATACCTGCATCGTCCGCGAAAGACTACCCCATTAAGAGCGATAAAGACCGCCGTCGGCAGTCTTCATCTAGCACATGTTCAAGTGGGAGGTCTCACCCTAAAAAGTGTGTGGGGGTAGGGGTACTCAGAAGGGCATCAACCTAACCTATCTTAATAGTAACCGAAATATATCAATTTGCATAACAGTACTCTAGTACCAGTTTAGGTTTGTAATGCGCTAACCTATCGTTATAGCATTGTAGAAATGACAGTAATATAGATATTTAGTTATCTGTTGGCGGGCGTAAACGAATAATTCGGCTATCCCCACTACCCAATGTCCCAAAATACAAACTACCATCCGGCGCAATGACAAGGTCGAGCTTGCACGTTTCGCCACCCAAATCAATATCATGCACAGCAATTGCTTCTGTGCGGGTTTCGTCTAATTCAACACGCCGCAAATTGCCGAAGCTCCAATTGCAGAAGAATAAATCACCTTGCCATTCAGGGAACGCATCCCCATCGTAGACGACAATACCCGTCGGCGCAATCACAGGCGCACCATAAGATAGCATCGGCGGTATGTAGCCATCAATATCACTAGGCTTGCCATCCGTACCGAGACAGTCATAATTGTCATCCCAGCCGTGATTATCACCTGCTTCCGACGCATTGATTTCATCATCACAACTCGGACCCACATCCGCAACAAAAAGATGCTCACTCAACGGGTCAATCGTGAAATCAAAAGGATTACGGAAACCATAGCTATAAATGCTATTGCCCTCAAAAGGATTGTCATCGGGAATGCCCAAGCCGTCGTCTGTCAGCTCAAAGCGATGAATCGCCCCCTGTGGTGTTTCGAGGTCTTGCGAATTGGCTGGTACACCATAATCCCCGACACTCAGGAATAAATAGCCCTCATCATCAAAATGTACATTGCCACCGTTATGAATCAGAAAACCACTTTCGATAGGCAAACTCAGCAATTCTTCGAGGCTATCTTCGATTGCGATATTATCCTCGCCTACTTCAAAGCGCACCAAACGATTCGTCGGGAAGTTACGCCCATCACTGTTCAGCGTATGCACAACATACAGCGTATTGTCATCTTCCCATTGGGGCGATAACGCAATGCCTAGCATCCCGCGCTCTTGCAAAGCCGACGTATCCAAATTGATGACAGGTTCTAACTGTGTTTCACCATCCGCCGTAATAACACGTACATTACCCGTCGTTTTCTCGTTGTAAAATAACCTACCATCCGGTGTGAAAACCATGCCCACAGGAAAATTCGCTACTGTGAACTGTTCCACAACATATTCAGTATCTGTTTCAGTATCTACCAATACATTCTCTTGTGCCGTGACCACCAGCGATAAACAGGCTATCAATACGACACCAAAAACCCATCTGACCATTAAATATTTCCACCATCTGTAACGTATGTGTAAGTATGTTGAGCATAGCATAGTGCCTAATCACGTTGCAAAGGTAAACTGCTCATGCAATCGTTAAAATTCTTTGCTATCCTGATAGTTATGTCTGCCCATTGGAGCATTGCACTATGCTGAGAGAACCTGCATCATCATCTGATTATCTGCCCCCGTCGCCATCATCCATTGACAGCGATACAACATCCACGCCTTTAGACGACATGGCAGAAGCAGATGCCGACCTTGCGCAATTGCAGGCACTACTCACCCCCTATTTTGACATCATTACGATAACCACGCCTGACGACCACACCACGTCTGACCTACGCGCTCTGAGCATTGAAGACCAAACCATCATCGAACGCGAAAATGGCGACCTCAGCTATATTTTCATTGGGCATCTCAAGCAAGAAGCATCGCGTGTCTACACGGCTTTAGAGAAAGCACTCGTAGAACAACACCGCTTTCCCTTGTTACGCATGAATCCCGAGGGCGACCAATCTGCCCCGCATCGCATCTTGATTATCGAAGGCATCAAATCTAAACCCGACGCGCCTTCTTATTGGAAAAATATCATCCTCTTTTTGCTGACTGTCTTTAGCGTGCTTTATACAGGCGCACAAATAGCGATAGCGGAAATCAGCTTAACAGACCCCGCAATGGCAGAGGCAATCGGCTTCAGCATCCCAGCTGTCACCCAAAATATCTGGCGCGGGATTCCCTATGCCGTGTCCATTATGGCAATTCTCATCCCGCACGAAATGGCACATTACATCATGATGCGTCGGCATGGGGTAGTCGCAACCCTGCCATATTTTATCCCAGCATGGCTCATCAGCCCATTCGGGACATTCGGCGCAGCCATTGCCCTGCATGAACCCCTGCGCAATCGTCGGGCGCTACTAGACGTTGGCGCGGCGGGACCGATTGCTGGTTTCATCGTTGCTGTGCCATTGGTGATTTACGGCTTGTATACGTCTAGTGTCATTCCTCTCGATATGAGCGAAAATGTCATTATGGAAGGCAACTCGCTTATCTATGCCTTTGCCAAAATCGTCGCGCTAGGGCAGATGTACCCCACAGCCGAAGCTGACGTGTTACTCAATCAAATCGCCTTCGCTGGCTGGACAGGACTATTCGTTACAGCACTGAATATGATTCCATTGGGGCAATTAGACGGCGGGCATGTGATGTACGCGCTCTTTGGCGAACGCGCTCGCTTACTCTTTTATCCTGCGATTGCCATTCTGATAGGTATTTCGATTGTAACCATGCAATTCACATGGATTATCTTTCTAGTGCTTATTTTTATGGTCGGGCGTTACTATGCCGTCCCAGTAGATACGATTACGCCCCTCAACCCAGTCCGTAAATATGTGGCATTCATCGCGCTCCTCATCTTCATCCTGACCTTCACACCGACGCCCCTCTACGAACGCGCCGCCGAAGATACGATGACCAACACTAACACGCTCTTCCAAATAAGCACCATGCTCGTCATCACCTGCCTGACGCTACCACGCTGGCTACGCCTCCGCCGTTTATCAACTAACAAACAGATGTAGGGGCTTTGTACACAGCGCCCCGTAGGTGTCAAGTTTAGCAAAATAAGTCTCAAATAGTGCCATTTTGTAGGGGAGGCAGGTCTGCCTCCCGCCGTTTCTAAGCCTGAGCGTTTAAATACGTCAATGCGTGTTTAAATGCTACAAAAGCCCCTCGCCCTGAGGGAGAGGGGTTGGGGTGAGGGTGAAACAAGCAACCGAAAACCTATGCGCATTAAATACAAAAGTCACCGCAAGTATGCCGTGGTCTCACGTCTGCGGTGACTTCTGGATAGGTTTGATTGCGGATGGTCGATTTGTCTGTGCTATTCCTGTCGAGCCTGTTTGTCTTGTAAGCGTTGTGCGCTCCCTCATTTGCTCCGTCATAGCGTATCAACCAATTGTCATCATCCCTATGCTAGAGAGGGTAAGTGAGATAAATATGTCGTCCATATATTAGACTATCGTCCTCCTCTCCTTACTTGTCTATAGTGTACGCTATCGTATACACAGACGGTAGAATCATCTGTCATATATGACCCATGACATTAATCGTTTCATCTCAATAGAAATCCTGTAGAAACAGTGGTGTGCTATGACTATTATCTTTTACGAAATACGCACAATTATCCATGAAGCTCCCCTCTCCGAAGCGAGGAACGAGTGCGGGAGAGGGGCTGGGGGAGAGGTCACTCATACACAAACCGAAACAGCCGATACGTCTCCACAGACCACGCAATCTCTTCTAAAAACTCAGGTGGCATGTCCCCAAAATCCAGTGCGGGATAATTGGTATTAGTACGGGTCAGCAGATAATCCATCTCATACAGGGACGCAACCTCGTAAATCGTATCCAAATCAGCATAAGGCGTCAGGATGCTTACGCGCTCTGTGTGATAATAGACCGCGCCCGGGTCAACGCTCATAATCGTGTCTGTCTCATCCGTGAGCGCAACGAGGTCGTCTACAAAAGCAATGTCTGGCGCAGGACGATTCGCCAGCGCGATACTCCCCAGCATGAACAACAGCGCAAAAAAAGTAGAGAAAATTGCCTTTGCTGTGTTGATATTCCAATTTTTACGCCGTTTGCCAACCCAGCTGATGATGTCCTCAACGCCCAGCACACCAAATACAGCCAACATCGGAACAAGCGCCGCGTGTCCGTGCATGTACGTGCCATGCACCGCCGGCAAAGGAAAAATTAGCAAAAATGCTGCGTGCATTCCCAATATGAATATCCACACCGGACGCACCAGCCTATCTTGCCAGCGTTTCAGAAACGCAATAATCAGGGGTACAGTCAACAGCAACAAGCCATTGAACAACAATATCCGAAAAATCAAATCTTCCCGAAATGCATCCCAGCGCACAGCCAACAATTCCGAGAGCGTGACTTCACTAGCTTCTGCCGGATACGAAAAAATCTGCACATATTCGAGCATCGTCACGGTCAGCAAACCATCACTTGCAAGAGGCGTACCAATCACATCCAGACTGCGCAAAAACCAAGGCGTCATCGTCAGCGCATATACACCCGTGAATATAACGAAGTAGCCGATGCGCTTTAGATAATTCTCGCGGTCAAAGGGATATAACAGCACTGCCCAGCCAGTGAACAACAAGAGCAAGCCATCATTGCGTAATAAATGCCCAAACCCAACCAGCACACCCGCGCCTATCCAGTAATAAAGCTGACGCGATGATGCACTAACACCCATACCAATCAGTAATAATGCCCCGCCACCCACTAGCGCATACGGTGAAGACGTATCAATCTGCCCCCAATACACCAGATGATTGCTATAAAGCAGGGCGCAAAATCCCGCTACCCAGCCGAGACGCTCAGTACCCCCGAAATGTTTGCCCAAGCCATAGGTCAAGAGCATCATGCCCCATGTACACAGCACAAATCCCAGTTGCGCCGCCCAAAACTGTGCGCCAAAAATTGCCATCCCTGCCGCCGCAATCCATGAAGTCGCAGGCATCCAATAGCGATACGCAGGTGCAGGCAAGCGTTCCGGCGGATTGATATACACCCACACAAAATCTTCCGTGAAGCCATCACCTGTCGCCAAATTCTCCGCCACATGATAATGATAATAGGCATCAAAAAAATCTGGTGCATTGCCCGTGCTGTACACCAAAATGCTCGCCGCAATCAGCGCAACGATGGCAAAGATAATTGAACTACGCGATAGCTTCATACGAATTTTCTGTGACATGAATCCTCAAGTTTTTAAACAATGATGTCGATTACAAAGAGCTTGCAGGGACGCCATTTTATACTCAAAACTATCTTTCGCTACGCCCCTTTGTAGGGACAACATCTATGTTGTCCGCCGTTTTACAGGCACTACTACACGACCATGTTAATTCTCAGTGAAATCTCACAGGATGCTGCTCACAAAATCATGCACGTTTTCATGTAAGCTAAGAATCAAATTCACAATAGTTGCATCTATCCTCCCTTGGATTCGGGGGAGGTGGCGCGTCAGCGTCGGAGGGGGTGACGAAAAAACGATAGCTATATCAATTTTTCAAATCGCATCAAACGGTCACTCACAGCGACAAAAATAGCCTTACTCTGTCAGGACGATGCCTGTATCGTCCGCATTTTAAACAACTTCCGTACCTAAATCATTGTACTGCGAAATAGCTGTCTACAGTCTTAATCTCATCCCGATTATTACCGAAACGCTTGCTATTCATGGTTTATCTGTGGTTAAATGAGTGTGATTAAAATTCATAAGTAGTCACAAAAGGTCAAAATAAGAGGTTTACATGATAATACGTCGCCTAACAGGGGTAGATGCTTCATTTTACCAAGCCCTGCGCTTGCGTGCCTTACAAGAACATCCCGAATCCTTTGGACGCTCTTACAATGATGAAAAAGACATCCCAATTACAGACATCGCCACACGCATAGATGAAGGCTATCCCTATCGCGTATCATTGGGCGCATTCATAGAAGGTAAGATGTGCGGGATGCTCGGTATTGGCTTTGAACAACACGAAAAACGTCGTCATCGTTGCCATCTTGGGGGCATGTACGTCGCATCAGAAAATCGTGGGCAAGGCTTGGGGCGTCAATTACTCGATACCGCGTTAACACACATCCGTGAGCGCGAAGGTGTCGAAATGGTTATTCTTGCTGTCACCGTCGGTAATACCCCCGCCCGTACTCTCTATCGCAGTGTCGGATTTGCCACATGGGGCGTTGACCCTGCCTATATCCGCGTCGGCGAACGTGATTACGACATTGAATGGATGGCACTACGCCTGTGATTAATATCAATATCCTACATTGTGTACGGATGGTGTGTGCGATTTCAACTGATAGGGCATGTCTATTATTTTTCTGCCCTACTTGAATGAGCCAGCAATTGTAGGGGCGAACTACAGTCGCCCGAACTAAGTAAAAGAAAAGGACGTTGTCATACGTCAAAGACGTGTGCATAAGCAATTCGTAAGCTCCCTTTCTCCGAAGTGAGGAACGAACGCGGGGGAAAGGGCGGGGGGATAGGGGTAAACGCCCCAAACACGTCCGCCAAATGGTCATCATTCGCAGATTTTATCGCCATACCTACCCCTGAAAAGAGGCTGGGGGAGAGGTCAATACCCAAACATACTTGTAGAATAATTATTATTTACAGAACCACTTCACAGTTGCCACGTAGGAAAATAATCCTACTACCACACCAAATCAATCTAATTCCAACACCCTCCTAACCCCTATATGACAATCGGCTCACCAGTTGGTCGCTAATCTAGTTTCGTGCAAGGTAGGGCTGTGTTATACTCTGAATCATGGTCAAAAATGAAGACACACAGGCAATGGTAAACGCGATTAAAGCGCGGGGGTGGCAAGGCACAGCGCGGACAGTGCTAGATGTCTTAGAACCCCTTGCGCCATTGGTATCGCAACTCTTGTGGATAGCCCAGCCAGCCGGACGTATCATCGGCGCACAAAATTCGATTCATGCGCTGGCGAACCTGCTAGAAACAGCCGAAGGCGTGGCATATCTACAAGCACAACTGGCAGAATCACCAGAGAACGATACCGAAGATAGCCCATCCGCCTCAGTGTCCTGACTAGTCACATTGATATGTGTGTTCGTGATTTACACCCAACGAGGGAGAATCCAGCGTGGATTCGTTTCAAGAATTATTCACTAATATCACGCAAAATCCGGCGTTGCTGACGTTCAGCATCATCTTATTAGCATTTATCATCAATGCAGTGGCGCGTGTTACCGAACGTAAACCCATGCGTCCCTTATCTGCGATGGATGCCTTACCGGTGATGACAGGGACGAGTGTTGAAAGTAGCCGTCCGCTACACATTAGCGTAGGGAGCGCATCACTTGGTGATGATAGTACCGTGCTGACCTTGCTCAGTAACGAATTTCTTTACTACATCACGCGCCAAGTCGCTGTTGGAGATACACCACCGCTATTCACGATGTCCGATAGTGCCACCTTGCCTATCGCCACCGATACCCTGCGGCGTGCCTATACCTACGAAAGCCGTCTCTCTGCACTCAACTCATACAATCCCTTGAGTAAACAATTACTCAGCTTGCGTTGGTATCCCGCCGGACAACGCTCACTTGCCTTTGCCGCCGCACTCACCACACTCCAGCAAGATGATGAGGTGACAGGTAATATTCTAGTCGGGCGTCATGGCATTGAAATCGCGTTGGTACTAGATGCCGCCTATCGCAATGGGCGTCCATCCATCGCCACCAGCGAACAACTCGACGGGCAAGCAATTGCTTTCGGCATGAGCGACCATTCGCTCATTGGCGAAGAAATATTTACAGCATCTGCCTATCTCCATTCTGGCACGCGCTTACAACGGCGTAATCTCGCTATCGACTTACTGCGTGGCATCGTCGTTGCAACCATACTTGGCTTATTCGTATTCAACTTATTTCAGGGAGGCTAAACTATGCCAGAGAGCAGAAGCCTCGCCACACGCTTTGTTGTCGCCATAACAGCGACCACTGTTATTATTGTAGGGATTTTTACCCTTCTGGGTTTGGTATTCGGCAATTTTACCTACACGATTCCAACGGGCATCCCTGTCATTGGTGGGCAAGCCGGAGACCTTCCGGCTGGTGAAATAGCCCGTGTTGCGCTCCGTTTGGCTGTGACCACCGTTGCATTTCTGATTTTGGTCGGCGTTGCCAACCTCATTTCAGTCAATACCCAACGCATAATTTATGGACGTACCAACACCGCAAAACTCAATAGTGCCGTAGTACTCCTTGCGTTCATGCTAGGTATTCTCACTCCACTGACCTATCCCGTATTAAGCGACTTTTTGCTAGAAAATGTACAAACGACCATCGAAAGTGCGCTCGCCGCACTCGTGTTCTTTGCCCTCGTATACGGTGCATTCCGCATGTTACGGCGCAAAGTGACTATCAATGGCATGTTATTTGTACTCACAATTGAAATTGTACTCATTGGCGCTTTACCGGCAGCACAATTCGCACCAGTGCGTGCCTTCACAGAATGGCTCATCAATGTGCCTGTGAACGCAGGAGCGCGGGGCATTCTGCTCGGCATTGCGCTGGCAACCCTCATAACGGGGTTGCGCGTCTTGATTGGACAAGACCGTACCTATGGTGAATAACATATGAATGATTGGGATAACCTCAATAATTTACCGTCTGATGACGATGATAACGACGACTTGAGCTGGCTCGATGGTGACGATGACGACCTCGACTGGCTCGATAACAACGCCGCGTCCGATGATGTTGTTGGCACATCCGATGACCTCAGTTGGCAAGCAGACGACGCTGATGATTTCGACTTGTTTGCTGACGACAGTGATGCCGATAGCGATGACTTCGATTGGCAAGCATCCGATGATGCTGATGATTTTGGCTTGTTTGCCGAAGATGGCGACAACAACCCTGACGATGATTTCGACTTGTTCGCAGATGAAGCCGACGATGCGCCTGCTGAATGGCAAATGCCCCGTACTGACCGCGCCGAACGCACCATCGCTTCCCAAATGGAAGATGCCGAAGCCGCCGATTTTGGGGATACCGATGAAATGCTCGATTGGGTGTCATCCGATAGTGATGAAGAATTGTTCGATACCGAACCACCCGCAGAACCGCCAGCAGAGGATGCAGGCGGGGTAGACCTTCCTGATTGGCTCTCTGGTATGGATTTGCCGGATGCTTCCGATGAAGAAATTGCCGCCGCTCGTGCTGATGTGTCTGGTGAAGATGAAGCAGATGACGATGCTGATGTTTGGGGTGCTTCCAGCTTTGATGATGCCGATAGCGCCGATGATACTGGCTGGGGCGATGTTGGCTTTGATGATGCCGATAGTGATGATATTTGGGGAATATCATCCAGCGATGACACTGAAGATACCACCAGCGACGATGACGGCTGGGGCGTTTTCGATACCGACGACAGCGATGACGATGGGGTAGGCGAAGACGCGCTCGGTTGGCTGTCTGGCGAGTCTGTCGATGATGATAGCGACGATGCTGATGACTTCGCCGCTTTCTTAGGCAGTGATGCTGACGATGCCGACGATTTTGCCGCCTTCATGCCGGATGCCGATGATAGCGATGATGCTGATGATTTTGCCGCGTTCTTAGGCAGTGATGCCGATGATAGTGATGCTGACGATGAAGAGCTCAGTTGGCTCGGCGGAGACGATAGTGCCGACGACACCACAGAAGCCGATGAACTCGATGGTTGGGGCGAATTAGTTGCCAGTGATGATGCCGACGATTTTGACTTCGATGATGCCGATGACGATATTGCCTACAATGATGGACTCGATGCGCTCTTCCCAGAAGAATCCGATGATGATGAGAGCGTGCCAACACCTGCTTGGTTAGCCAATGCCGAGTCTGCACTGCCCCCTGATGAAGACGCTGAATTTGATAACCTCTTTGCATCGCTTGATACAGGCGAAACCTACGCCGTCAGTGATGACGAAGAGGGTGTAGACGAATTTGATAGCCTCATCGCCAACCTCGATACCGGCGAACTGCGTGCTATTGACGATGACACACTGAATAACGATGCCCTAGAAAATTTACTGGCAAGCGCAAGTACATCCGCCTCCGATAGTGCTGATTTAGATGATTTACTAGCAGAACTTGATACAAGCGACGAAGCCGACGGCAACCTTGATGATCTTTTGAGCCAACTCGATACAGGATCAGAGGATACGGATGATACTGAGTTAGATGATTTGCTCGGCTTGCTTGATGACGATACCCCTGCCGCAAGTGAATCGCTTGCCATTGATGATGAAGAACTCGCGGAGCTAAATCGCCTTAGCCAAATGAGTACCAGTGACCTTGATTTCATGGAAGGCGTCACCCGTGCCAGCACCGACGATAGCGAAGGCGAAATTGACGAAGAACTCGCGGAGCTAAACCGCCTCAGTCAGACGCGCACCAGCGACCTTGATTTTATGGAAGGCGTCACTCGTGCCAGCACCGACGATAGCGAAGGCGAAATTGATGAAGAACTCGCGGAGCTAAACCGCCTCAGCCAGACGCGCACCGGCGACCTTGATTTTATGGAGGGCGTTACCCGCGCCAGTGATGATGACATCGTAGGTGAAATTGACGAGGAATTTGAAGAACTAAATCGCCTCAGTAATATGGATACCGCTGACCTTGATTTCATGGCAGACATCGGTAACGCCGCCGACGACTTAGCAGAAATTGATGATGAATTTGCACGCCTCAACGAACTGAGCAAAACAGATACAGGCGAACTCGAATTTATGAGTGATGTCGAGCGCCCAGAAGATAAAGAATTATCAGATATTCGAGACCTCTCTGATGAAGAATATCGTCGGATTGCGTCTGCGTCTGGCATCTCAACTGGCGACCTCGATTTCATGGACGACCTTGACCTTGAAGACGAGGTTGGATACCGCAAACAGGGTGGTTTTGACCGTGCTGAAGATGAAGAACTCGATTTCTTAGCAGAACTCGCAGGCACACAACCCGATGCCGACACCACCCAAGACGCTGATGACGCAGAAGAAGACTTCTTTGCCGATTTCCAAACCGATGATGTTGACCTTGACGACGACCTATTCGGGGATTTCGATGCGCCACAAGATGAAACAGCCGAAGGTTGGTTCAATGAAGACTTCGACGCAGATAATGTCATAACCGAAGCTGACCAAGAAGACAGCGCCCTCTTAGCAGCATCCATTGATGATGCACCCGATTGGTTAGACGAAATCAGCGGTATTGATACCGACACGCTCAAAGAAGCCGCTCGTCAAACAAACGAAATGCAAGGGGTGGATGTTGATGCGCTCATTGATTCATTTGGTGATGAAGAGGGCGAATTAGACCCAGCTACGGCGTCGGCTGTTAACTTGAATGCTGTCCTTGCACAATTAGACGAAGAACAACGTAGTCAATTACCAGATGACTTGAACGCCGATGAATTACCGGAGTGGTTACGCGAAATTGCGACCCAGACCGATGCCGATTCAGCCGTTGCCGTCATCAGGTCGCGCAATGACCGCTCACTAGACGACCTTGATGACCGTCTGCTCAATTTACACCAACAAGGCTTAGAACTCACCCCACAGACAACACAATCTGCGGCGGATAAAGAGCGCCTTGCCAAAATCGTTCCCAATATTGACGATGTACTCACGCCAGCCGCTGTGACACCAGGACAAACAACCCTCGTCACAGACCCGATTCTATCGCCAGAACAAGCAGAACGGGTCGCGCTCCTGCAAAATCTAGTTGGCTCATCTGTCACCACAGAAGCCCAAGCAGAAGTAACCAGCACCCCACAAGGCATATTCCAATTTTTCTACACACGCCTTGACCGTGTAATTATTGCGCTCATGCTACTGGCGGCAGTGCTATCGCCCTTTGTATATCCGGCATTTAGCACCATCGGCTCCTTACCACCGAATGATTTTGCAACTGAAAGCCCAGAATTTGCCGCTTTCGCCCTCATAGATGATACAGAACCCGAAGATTTCGTCTTGATTGCCGCCGAATATGGCGCAACAGGCGCACGTGAACTTGATACAGCAACCCGTACCTTCATGGAACATATCATCACCAATGGCGGCACACCCGTCATCGTCAGCAGTAACGCAATCGGTATCCTCCGTGCTGAAAACATCGCTGTCGATTTACTCGGTGAAAAGAGCGCCAATGATGATTACTATGTCGGCGGTTTCTTGCCGGCTGGCACGATTGGCTTGCGCGATTTCGTGTTAAATGCCTCATCTGTTTTAGCAACTGATGTGCGCGGACAGCCAACAGGCTTGGCGCTCGATTCTTTAGAAGATTTCAGCGCAATCGTCCTAATTTCTGAAAGTGGCGAGATAGTCCGTAATTGGATGGAGCAAGTCGCGCCCTCAACCGATACCAGTATCGTAGTCGTCACAGGACAAGCCGCCCGTCCGCTTGCTTTGCCATATGTCAGTTCAGTTGATAACGCCGTCGCCTTACTGGCAGGGTATGATGATAGCTTCACCTATCAGCAAATGGTCTTGGGCGCATACAATCCGTCCCCGACCCCCGCATCAAGCGATACACCCGTGCCAACAGCAACCAATACACCCGAACCAACAGCGACAGATGCACCAACCGATACCCCTGCACCGTCGGATACACCCGAACCAACCGAAGAACCAGCCGACGATGCTGATGAAGCTGACGAAGAAGAATCAGAGGCAAATGCCGCCGCCGCAGATGATGACGCTGATGACGACGAGGCTGTAGACGAAGCTGAGGAAGAAACAGAAGCGCCAACACCAACCGAAGAACCGACAGCGACACCAACAGAAGAACCAACAGCAACCGAAGAACCGACAGCGACACCGATGCCATCGCCATCGCCAACACCCAATACGATTATCGTAGCGCAGGTCGTAGCAGCAGATACCGTCAACATACGCGCAGGGGCAGGCTCGAATTTTGCACTCATCGGCAGTGCCGAACCAGGCGATTATCTGCCACTCAATAACGCTAATACGCTCCAAGATGATTGGATTAACATCCAGTTGCTCGATGGCACAGAAGGCTGGGTTGCGAGTTTCTTAGTAGAAATCGTAGAAATCGAAGATACTGAACTCGAAGCGCAACGTGCCGAAGATGATACTGTGCGCATCGCTACGATTGTCGGTGAAGGGCGCGTCAACGTGCGCTCTGGACCCGGCGAAACCTTCGAGAGCATCGCCGGACTAGATGTTGGTTCAGAAGTGCGTGTGATAGGCGAAAGTGACGATGGTGCATGGGTCAATGTGATTTTGCCAAACGAGGTAGAAGGTTGGGTCGCTAGTTTCCTCACCATCATTGAAGAACGCCCAGCTACTGAATGGGACGGCGCAAGCCGTGAGGGATTCTTCCCTATCTATTTCAGTCGTGGACAAACTGTAAGCCAAGATGACGACGCCGATGTACCAACCGTAACCATTGGTACGAACGTCGCTGGCTTTGCTATCCCACTATATGCCGATGTCGAACTAACCACCGAAATTGGGACGGTTGCCGCCCTTGAACAGGTCTTGGTATTGGACGAATTACCTGATGAAGAGGCGTCCTTTGTGCAACTCGAAACAACTGCACAAGGCTATGTCGAAACACGCCTCTTGCGCATCGAAGACGTCCCAGCCGATAGCGTCGATTTCGTACCAACCGCAACCCCAACACCTACCGTCACGCCAACGGCAACATTGACATCGACACCAACCCTAACACCTAGCCCGACGATGTTCGTGCCACAACTAACCCCCGCGCCACCAGCAACCGACCAAACCGTGCGGGCAAGTTCACAAGCATTTGGCTTGATTGTCGCTATCAGCATCATCGCTTTCGGCAATCTATTTTGGGTATTCCGCGCACTAAGACGAGGTGAGGCATGACACTCGATAATATAGGTTTTTGGATTAGCTTAACGCTGACACTCGCTGTATTTAGCTATCTACTCGGTGATAACATGCTCTATCGTTTAGCCGTGTCTATCTTTGTGGGCTTAGTCGCCGCTTTTACAACAACCGTGACGACACAGAGTATCATTTTGCCCCTCCTTGAAGATGCTACACTCATCTTCATCTTCTTGATGCCGGCTGTCGTCTTAGCACTCTTGCTCTTTCTCAAGCCCATCCGACAATTACGCATACTCACTAATATCGCGCTCGGCTTCCTGATAGCTGTCGGGACAGCCGCCGCCGTCGTTGGGGCAGTGCGTGGGACACTCATTCCCTTGGTTGCCGATACAGCACAAATTAGCCTCTCCGACGACCCCCTCACGCTTTTCAGCCGTGTGGTACTCGTGATAGGCGTCGCAACCTCGCTTTTGTATTTCAACTACAGCGCCCGTCAGACAGAAGAGGGTGAAATTGAGCGTGGACGCATTATGTCGGTCATCGCACCTATTGGGCAGGGCTTCATCGTGGTCACATTGGGGGCGCTCTATGGCGCGGCAATCCTCACCAGCCTCACCATTCTCACCGGACAATTGGACATGCTATTCGGTAGTTGAGCCGAGTGCAGACTCGCTATGAAAGGATGCGCGTAACGTTATGGCAGAAACAACCCGTGTGAGTTCCATCCTCACCGCCGATTTTGGTAGCGCACACACCCGCGTGGTGCTAGTAGACATCATTGATGGCACCTACCAGATTGTGACGCACGAAATGGGCAGAACCACGCTCGGCTATCCCGATGATGATTTGGGAATCGGCTTAGAACGCCTGCTCGAAAATATTACGAATCTCACAGGGCGCGAATTTTATAATGCCGAAGCGCACGTCAAAACACCCGAAAGCCGTGATGGTAGTGGTGTCGATTACTTTGTGACGACAGCCAGTGCAGGGCGTCCATTACGTGCTATCGTCGTCGGCTTAGTACCAGAAGTCAGCATTGATAGTGCCATGCGTGCAATTTCCGGCACATACGTCGAACTACTCGCACAATTCCATCTCCGCGATGGGCTGAGTGACGAAGACCGTCTCAATCGCATTTTGATAGGGCGTCCCGACTTAATTTTTATCGCAGGCGGTACAGATAACGGCGCAACCCAAGCACTCGAAAATATGTTTGACATCATCGCTGTTGCACTCAAAATGACCGCCCGTACAGACCGTCCGCCAATCGTTTACGCAGGCAATACCGCGCTCCAATCTGTTGTCACGGATACCTTCGGTGAACTCACAGACTTGCTCATTAGCGATAACATCCGCCCGAAAGTCAACCAAGAGCAGTTTGAATCGGTGAATATTAATCTCGGTCAAGTTTATGACCGTCACCGCGAAGCCATAGGCGATGCGTTCACAGACGTTGGTGATATGAGCAGTACCGGCTTGCTCCCTACTGCACAGAGCTACGGTGTGGTCGCTGAATATTATGCTCAAACAAGCGGTGGTAATGTCCTCGCAGTTGATATGGGCAGTACAACCAGCGTGCTTGTCGGCGTTTTCGGTGGTAAAACAACCACCCGCATCAGCACAACCAAAGGCTTAGGACACAGCGCGTCCACACTCATTGACGATGTAGGCGAAGATGCCATCGCGCAATGGTTGCCGTTCTATCCTGAAGCAGGTGAAATCCGTAATTATGCGCTCAATAAATTGGCACGTCCGGCATCCATTCCCATGAGCTTACGCCATATGTACCTCGAACAAGCCATGATGCGCACAGCCCTTCGCCAAATGGTCACAGAATCCCGTACTTTATGGAATGGCGTTGCCCCAGCCGGCAAACTCCCACCCATCGGAACCATTATCGTTGGGGGCAGTCCATTAAATGGCACAGGTGATTACGCCTACAATCTCTTACTGCTCGCCGAATGCCTACAACCAACAGGCGTCACACAAGTGAAAGTCGATGATACAGGCATCATTCCCGCCCTCAGTGCTATTGCCCGCCGTGAACCAACAGCAGGTGTACAACTGCTAGATGGTAACGCCTTACATCACATCGGCACACTCTTGAGCATCGAAGGCGATATGCGCCGTGATAGAGACATTGCAAAACTAACCATTTCCGCTGAGGGAGATTCTCAAAGCATCCCACTCAAAGCAGGCAAAGTGTATCCTGTTGCCCTCGATGACTACAACGTAGATGTTAGCCTGACAATTCGTTGTAAAACGGGCTATAGCATCGGTGGCAAAAGTAAAGTCACCATCGAAGTGGCTGGTGATAGAAGCGAATTACTCCTCATTGATGTACGTGGGCGTAATCTCGTACCACCTGCGACTGTCGAAGACCGTATGCGCCTTTTGCCAGCATGGGTGAGTGGGGCAACCTTTGAAGAACCTGTTGCATTGCCAGAAGAATGGGCGCTATCACCAGAGGCTACATCAAGTCTCATGGATGATGGTATCGAAGATAATAGCCCCGCCGCCACATCGAACGAATCTATGGATCAGATTTACGGCGCAATGGATGACGACGAAGCCCTCGATAACGTGTTTACCCAAGAGGGGGACGGGCGCACTGACGACATTTTCTCTAGCTTGCTAGAAGACGACGATGACGATGATGATGACTTCGATTCGCTACGCAACATGTAGCCTACACCATTGTAGGGGATGACCTGTGTGTCATTCCGTATAGGTGCAGACCATATCTTGGGTGTATCGAAAATTCATTGCTCAAAAAATCTGCCAACTGTATAGGGATGATGTCTGCATCGTCCGCCAGAAACTGATGAAATATACTACGCCTACAGGGAGGCGCCAATGTACTATCCTGAACAACGTCCTATCGCTGAAATGCTAAAATTCCGTCGTCGTGCGATGTTACCAGAATACGCCATCGGCTCAGTGGATGCCGAACTCGGTAGTATCGTTGATGTGCGCGAGACAATCGCAAGCGGACGTGTCCCAGCACGTAACATCATCATTGATGCTACAAAAGAACTCGGCTTGCGCGACCCTGCCGAACTCAACGAACTGATGCTTGTACGCTTACGTACCCTCGTCAGCGAAGGTAAAGCCATAGCAGGCAAAGAACCCGACAGAGGCAAACGCATACTCGCGCCAATGGAAGGTATCGTCGTCTATGTTGGGGAAGGGCGTATCATCATGCAAGAAACTCCCGAAATTATCGAACTCGAAGCCGGCGTGCGTGGGCAAGTCGTGCAGGTACTCGGTAATAGAGGCGTCGCCATCGAAGCAACAGGGGGCGTTGTGCAAGGCGTGTGGGGCAATGACCGTACCGTAATTGCATCTGTGCGCTTTGAACCGCTTGATGGCTTAGAAAGTCTATCAGCCGACGACCTTGATACAACCTATCGTGGCGATATTGTGGTGACGAAAACACCACTCACAGCAAGAAAATTGCGCATTGCCGCCGGACAAGCATTCGCTGGCTTGATAGCCCCTAGCATGGATGCCTCGCTCATTCCGCGTGCGCTCAACAGCAAGATGGCAATCATGCTCACAACAGGTTTTGGTGATTTCCGTATTCGGCGCAATGCTATGAACGTGCTAGAAGCATACGAAAATTACCAAGCAGCCCTCGATGCCGCACTCCCGCAACGCTTCGATGACCGCCGTGCAGAATTGGTCTTTCATCAGCATACCCGTGAAGAAATACCAACCGCATACGGTATTCCGTTAGAAGTTGGCTTGTTTGTCCGCATCACCAGCGACCCCTATGCCGGGCGCGGTGGTGAGATAGTCGAATTACCCTCGCAACTCGTGCGCCTCGAAAATGGCTTGCGTGTGCGCGGGGCATATGTAGAAATCGGGGTGGACGAAATCGTTCCAGTCCCGTTAGCAAATCTTGAACTTGCTGGCATATAATCCAGTTTCGCTATATATTAGACGTGTTATAGTCACTTTAGAAGCAGACTTGCGCGGCTTTACTTAGGAGGGAAGGGACACCTTATGTCCGACGATTTCGATTTTAACGCAGATGATCTCTTTGATGATTTCGACGACGACGATGATGGCTTCGGCGATTTCGATGATTTTGATAATAATAATGTCATTGGCGACGACGGTGGCGATGATTTTGGTTTCGATGATTTTGACGACTTCGATAACAATACATCGTTCGATGATGACGACTTCGGCGCAGACCTCGACTTAGGTTTCATTGATGGCGACGATGATGATGAATTTGGTGGCGAAGAAGACGAATTTGCTGGCACCGAACAACAAAGTAGCGGACCCAGTGGCACATTCATTGCCATAGCGGCTGTCTTCATTATTTTATTACTCGGTGGCTTAGGGGCAGTCGGTTTCCTCATTTTCCAAGGCAACCAAGCGACCCAAGCAACCCAAGTTGCTTTCAACGCAACAGCAACTGTGCGCGTAGCAACCAATGTCGCTGTAGAAACAGGCATTGCCCTGTCAGAAACAGCAGCGGTGGAAGCCATGACCGCGACAGCAGAGGCGAATAGCACCTCAACCGCAGAGGCGATTGATATGGCAACCGAAAATGCGGCTGCGACAGCGACAGCGATTGAAGAAGAAGCACAAGAAGCAACCGCAGTAGCCGAAGCACAAATTGCTGAAGCAACCGCCAGTGCCGAAGCCGCCGCCCAAGAAGCAACCAACACGGCTGAGGACGCATTCTCAGCAGGCGAAACACAAACAGCGATTGCGATTGAGCAAACCCTCAATCCACCTGAACCAACCGTTGACCCTGATCTGATTCCAACCCAAGTACCGGCTGATTCAGACCCGAATAGTGCTGATGTACTGCAAACAGCAATTGCTGGTACACAAGCCGTTGACCCTGAAGCTGTGGTAGATGAAGAAGAGCTTCTCGCACAAATTGAGGGTACAGCACAAGCAGTCGATGAAGCAGGTGGCGTACCAACCGTACAACCGCCCGTAGACGTGCCAGCTGTGCAATTAACAGCACAAGCACTCGAAACGCTCTTTGCCGCAACCCCAACACCAGATACTGAAGCACAACCAACCGAAGACCCTGGTACAGGTGGTGGTGGCGACCCCGATGGCGAAGCAACCACACCGCCTGTTGACCTCGGTACAGGTGGCGGTGGTGAACTGCCAGATACAGGTCTCTTTGATGATGTATTCGGTGGCAACCCAATGACCATCGTTTTAGCAGCATTTGGTCTAGTCGGCATTATCGTGGTATCGCGTGGCGTGCGTACCGTTGCCCGTAAAGAAGACTAACACCTAACCAGCCGCGACACGTAAAAAACAAACGGACATGGTAACTTGCCATGTCCGCTTTTGCGTTATATCTATATTTTGTGATGCTTTAGAAACGATTCTGCATCGTACCCACATAACCTGTCAATTCTGCATACCCGTACCCTGTTTTATCACCAGAAACAGCAACCGCGCCTTCCCAATACACAGGGTCAGTATCTGCAAGTTCTTGGTCTGCCATCAATGGGTCAACCTGTATCGTAAACGTACCTTCGGATGTCGTGACTGTAATTTCCCAGCCAGCCGGATAGGTCGCGTCTGTATGCGGACTCGTCCATGTATCCGTCGCCTCTATCGTGAAGCTCTCCGACGGCAAATATTCTGTGCTTCCATCAGGATAAATCATCAAACCACCAAACGCAGGCTCAACACCACCGTCTGTTAAGCGAATCTGCCCGACCATCAACTCGGTATTATCATCGAAAATCAGCCCGAACCAATCCCAACCTTGCGCACCGTCTCCCAGCGCACTCGTGCTAAACTCATGGTCTTTCCATGTGTTGCCCGTAACAGCGAATGTCTCATTACCAATCGTAATCGTGCCTGTCGTCTCTAAGCGCGAGAGCGTGTAGTAGTAACTCGCATTGCCTTCTTCACCACTCTTTGCAGATAAACCATCCTCACCTTGCAGGGCGGGTGCTTTCATCTGCTCCAGCGTCATCGCAATCGCAAAATCATCTGTTTCCGCATTGATTTCTACCAGCGAGGCATCGTCATTCTGCGCGAGAATTTCCCAATCTTCTACCCACACACGATACAATGGGTCAACCGTTGCACCAGCTAAACCCGCGCCCTCACGACTGAACCGCTCTTCGTGATAAAACGCATTATCTGCGATGTCACTCACTGTAAAATGTGCTAGATATACCTGATTCGTGCGAAATTCACTTTCAGAGCCAACGCCTTCTGGCTGAATTGCCCGCCGAAAAATCGTGAATTGGTAGCCAAACCGTCGCCCATCTTCCGTAGCAACATTCCCTGTGTAATACCACCACTCAGTCAAATAATCAGGATGCGCCCCAAAATCTGCTGGAAATTCCCAATCATACGGCGCATCTGCCTGTGCATACGCATCATAATCGACCTCAGCGACAGCCAACGCCGTTGTCGCCCCTAACTCATCGCCACCACCAACGCTCACCAGCGAAACGCCTAATACAGCAATCGCTACAATCACCACACCACTAACAATCAAAGCCCATTTATTACTCATCTACCATCCCATCTTATTTATCACTACACGCTGAACACACTTGAAAGAGAAGACTAAGCAAGACTGAAACAGGCTTTCATGGTGTCGTGAATGTACGGTTTTGTACTTTTCAAGTCCCCTCTCCACAAGCGAAGCGCGGGGGGAGAGGATTTAGGGGAGGGGTAAAATGCTACGTCGTATCCTCCTCTAATCTGCCTATTTCATTCAAATGTGTGCCTAGCATGTTGCTTTATTGTTCACATTTTCACAAATTATACCGAACGTGCATAAGAGAACGCTTAAACAAAAAGCGGATGAACATAAATGCCCATCCGCTTAACTTGATGAAAGTGTGTATCACTCGCTATCTATCATGCTCTCCGCAATGCGTGTGAGTAATGTCTTCCTATCGGCATCAGGCGTGCCACCCGTAAACCGCAACTCATAAATATGGGCATCATCCTGCCAGCGTAAATGAAAGATATTGGAACGTGGATTCCATGTATAGCCATCTTCCTCACTACCAGCCCACATGCCCTGTACGTATTGCCCTGTGATGTTATCCGTAAGCGAAACATCAATCAGTTCAGTTTCATAACCAATGCTATACGGTTCAAAAGCATGCCACAGCAACCCACGCTCTGTATCCGCAAGAGGCTGTTGCAACACACGTAGCCCAAAGCCATTGCCATCGTACCACATTGATGTCACGTTACGCGATGCGAGGTAATCCAAGCGATTGAATTGCATATAAGACGGTAGATAGCTTGGCTCACGTAAATCGAAATTCACACGGGCATTAAAACTTGCGATGGTGTTGTACTCCGTAATGTCCGTCTCATCGTAATCTACATAGGTAATCGTGCGTGTCTCTTCTGCTTCACGCGGGAATAGCAATGCCATCACCTCGGCAGCAAAGGCACGTCCTTGTGGCGTGAATGCACTCAGCAACAGCGTCCCACACAAAGCCAACAGGATACCAGCCACCATGCGCGATACACCCCAATCAGGAAATGTAATCAACTTACGAGGCGTCCCTTCAAACTGTGCTTTCAAGTCATCCGCAAAAGCATCATCCATACGGGCATCCTCTGTTAGTGTCATCAAGTCATCTGCAAAGCGATTGAGGTCGGTTTCTGCGGGCACAATGTCCCCATTCAGACGCGCATCAATGAAATCTGATAAGTCTTGTTCTGGTTTGGAATGTAATGTCATTATATGTTACCTCCTTCAGATAACTGAGCTTTCAAATCTTGCAGAGCGCGATGCACAAGTACGGCAACTGCTTGCGGTGTCTTGTTCATGATGTCAGCAATTTCGGAGTTGCTCATACCTGCGAACAAACGCAAAGCAATCACTTCCTGTCGCGCTTCGCTGAGTGTCTGCAAAGCATGTGCTACTTGCTCCAATTGCATTTGCTTATCCACAGCGTCTTCCAGTAACGGCGCTGGGTGCGTCGGTGGGGCAATCGTATCTAGTGCGACGACTTCACGCTTCTGCCGATAGAAATCGACACACTTATTATGTGCAATGCCCATCACCCAATGCAGAAAGGGTGCATCAGCGTTGTACTGTGTGTAATTCTTGTAAGCCGCAAGAAAGGTCTGTGCCGTTAAATCATGCGCATCTTCTTTGTTACCTGTGCGCCCATACAAATAGCGATACACTTGTTCGCGGTGCGCTTCATAGTGGACAGTAAATGTCGCGTTACGTTTTGCTTTCACAGATTCGCGTGCTGTTGTATCACGATAGGCTTGTCTGATAGAGAGTGATAATCGCACATGTAAGCTCCTATATTTTCGTCAATCAAAGTCAGTAGATGCATCTCTATATAAGTAGTCGTGATAACGCAAAATTTATTACATCCCAAACAAAAAACGCCGACACAATTGCCGACGTTCTATTGTTTTTCTTTTGTCTGATGATACCTTAATCGCCGTGATACCGACTCATAATCAGCGTCGCATTGTGTCCACCAAAGCCAAATGCATTACTCATCACATGCTCAATCGGAGCTTCACGCGCTTCTTTTGGCACATAATCAAGGTCACATTCAGGGTCAGGCGTATCCAGATTAATCGTGGGTGGCATCGTGTTCTCTTGCATCGCCATAATGCAGAAAACCGCTTCTGCTGCACCAGCCGCGCCCAGCAAATGCCCTGTCATGGATTTTGTACTGCTGACAGGCGTGCTATAAGCATCCTCGCCCAGCGCTAACTTGACCGCTTTCGTTTCGGTTTTGTCATTCAGAGGCGTACCTGTACCATGCGCATTGATATAATCAACATCACTCGTGTTCAGTTTCGCTTCTGCCAGCGCACGTTCCATCGCTTTCGCTGCCGCACCCCCATCTGAACGTGGTGCCGTCACATGGAACGCATCGGCTGTATGACCATAGCCCGTGATTTCAGCATAAATTTTCGCACCACGCGCTTTCGCATCTTCCAACCGTTCTAGCATCAATACACCCGCACCTTCACCAGCGACAAAGCCCGGACGTTCTAAATCAAATGGACGTGATACCCAAGCAGGGTCTTTACCTTCAGGGGGATGCCCGAGTGCTTTGATATTATCTAAGCCAGAAAGCACCACATCCAGCACACAGGCTTCACTACCCCCAGCCAACATCATTTTGGCACGTCCCAAACGCAACATATCTGCCGCATCACCAATCGCATTATTGCCCGTTGAACACGCATTGATAATCGTATAATTTGGACCCCGCAAATTAAATTCCATGCTCACTTGCGCACTGATTTGGTCGCTCAAAATCGGCGCAACCATATGCGCACGCACCCCACGCGGACCCATCTTGCCGAAATTGCGCACGGCGTCAGTTGTTGTGCCGATGCCACCAATGCCCGTCCCAACCGACACGCCAATATCGTACATATTCTCTTCAGTGACTTCGACACCACTATCTTCCAGTGCCTCTTTTGCCGCCAAAATAGCAAATTTTTGTGCGAGGTCGGTACGCTTGGCTATCTTGCGGTCAAATAGTTCATCAATCTCAAAATTCGGGACTTCCCCCGCAATCTTGACGTTAATATCATCAGTGCTGAATCGCTGAATCCAGTCAATGCCACTACGCCCATTTTTAATATTATCCCAAGACTCTGCAACGTTCATCCCTACCGGACTCACGATGCCCATTCCCGTTACCACAATACGCGGAAAACTCATCTAACTACCTTTCAACTGCTACACAATTGTATAATCTTAGTAAATTACAACTTTTCCTTCGCGCCACGAGTAGAATATCGGATGCCATAGCTCGTGTCCTGACAAGTGAATTTAGTCTAGCTGAGGGACAGTATTATTGTAGAGTCTGGAAAATAAATAAAATTTCGTAGGGGCGTTGCTGTGTCTGCGCCCGCTCGGACAGTGACAAAGCTATATCCTTACAATTTAAAAATTTCTAGGACTCTACATATGCTGTTTAAAAATTAGAACGGAAATAAATTAACTCCCAAACCTATCTAAGAAAGAGCTTTCATAGTCCCCTCTCCGCAAGCGAAGCGCGGGGGGAGGGGATTTAGGGGAGGGGTTAAGAGTGAAATACCACTATTGCTCTAATCTCCGTATTTAATTCTTAACTTGCATTATTCTGTCTGCCATATGAAAGCGAAATTATAACTTACTAAACTTATCTTGAACGATTCGTCTGGTTAGAGTAGCAGAATCAACCATGATTATCAATTTTGTTACTGTCTATCATTATCAATATCGCAATAGAACGCCTGTTATCATTCCTGCGTCAGCGTCGATGGGTTCAAGCGCAAGGCATGCACCGCCTCCGAGAAGTTGACCATATCTTCATCTGAGAAAGTCGCACAACAAAAACGCTCAAACTGAATATCCGTCTCCGCTTCTATTCCCGAACGCACATGCCGACCATCCAGCGTCAGAACATACGAAAGGTCGCCTGATGGCATCACATAGCCTAACCAGCGTAATTCATCTAAAGTGAAAGCATAATCATCAGCATCATAACCTCTATGTGCCAACATCTCTGCCAATGTGCCAGCCGTCTGTTCGCCTTCGCGCCACAGATAGGTGAGTGTCTCTATTTCGATAGCCGAAAAGCCCATCATTTTCCATGAGGCAAAATGTACATCATCTCGATACAACTCAAATAAGTTGATATAGCGCCACAAATCACCCAATTGCCCACCCTCAAAGTTCATATAATAGCGATACCCATGCGATAGGCTTGGCTTGTGATGCAAGAAGTCCGTTTTGAGTGCGGCAGCATAGCCTTTTTGCAAAAATCGCACCAAATTAGCAAACTTTTCTTCACATAGTAAATCCACAGATGCATAGGCTTTCGCTTTAGTATCTAGCATCTGCTGATACAACGCTCGTCCACACGGCGCAAGCGAAAACATATCACCCTTTTGTGTCGCATAGCCTTCTTCAACCAACTGCTCATAACAACTATCTAAATAATCTGCGGACATATAGCGTCGTCGGCTAAATTCATCTGTCACACGCGCCCCATTGATTGGCGTATGGTCAAATAAATAAAAATCTTCGAGCCGTTCCCATGTAACAGGGTCATTGATAGGCAAGCTAGGCAAAGTACGATGAGCGCGGTGCATGTGTTCGAGGAGGATAGGAAAAGTGGATTCTAGTAACGACCAAACAGACATAACAACAATACCTTTGAAAAATAAATCTTATTCTTTTTATAGTATATGTCGTTTGGGATAAAGATGAAAGCAAGATGAGAAACTATATGTATCAGGACACGGTTTAGATACAGGTTCTCAGTGAACTGTAATACTCATAAACTTTTGTACATACATATAG
>JBCBKJ010000079.1:0-26390 GCA_038522085.1 Chloroflexota bacterium | reverse complement strand
GAGATAGACGAATTTGAGCGTGCAGGGGTGACACCGTTGGCAAGCGAGAAAATCAGTGTCCCGCGTGTGCAAGAGAGTCCGATACATTTTGAGTGTACGTTACATCAGATTGTAGAAGCGGGCGATGGGCATATTGTGATCGGCGAAGTGGTAGCGATGCACTTTGCGGACGCTGTGTATCAGGAAGGTAATTATATCAACACGGAAGCCTTGAAACCGATTGGTCGTTTGGCGGGTCCGAATTACGCGCATATCACCGATTTCTTCCAGCTAAAGCGTCCACCTTCGGAGATTGAGGGCAAAGAGTGACGGGGTTTGCGTACGTGACCTATTGAAATATGCTTGCCCCACTATCGCGTACTGTGCCATAATAGAGGTCATTGTATCCGACTGATTGGGACGAGACAGCATCCCTTATGGCAAAGCAACACCGCTACAGCCATCACGCACGCCGCGCACTGCACCATACCTCCCAACTTACTGCTGAGTTCGGTCATGCCACCCAAGATACAGCACATCTGCTGGTGGGTGTGTTGATGTCTGCTGGTAGCTTAGGGGCGCAGGTATTGGAAATTTACGATATTCCGATTCCTGTCGCGCAAGTGTATCTGAAGCGCCTGCAACCTGCCGTTGAAACACCACCTCGTCGCCCACCAATGACAGAATCACTCGAAAAAGCCCTCGATATTGCGGCAGATGAGGCGAGTTCGCTAGGCAGTCATTATATTGGCACGGAACATTTTCTACTTGGCATCACGCGCACGAATTTGGGCAATGCGATTGATTTGCTCAAACTGGTGGATATGACCCCCGAACAATTGCGCCGACGCTTACGGCATGTTATCAGTGATGGACAGGCGGAATGGAGCTTGGAAACAGTGCGGGCAAATGCACGGTTGAGTGAATTGTCGCGGCGGGTTCTGAATGCAGCCGAACAGTTAGCCATCAAGCTCGACCATCCAGTGATTGGTATCGGGCATTTGTTGGTTGCCCTCGCACGCGAACGGCGCGGTAGCACCTCTACGTTTTTAAAGCAAAGTGGCTTGGATATGGATACCGTAGACGGTGTGGTAGCTAAACGACAGGGTTTAGTGAGCCTCGAAGATGTACTAACAGAAGCGATTAATCAAGCAGAAAAATTCGGCAGTCACTATTTAGGCGCAGACCATATTTTGCTGGCGATGACGCTCAACGAGAAAACAGTTGCCCTATTACAAGCGCAAAACGTATCAGTGGATAAGGTACGGCGTTTGGTAGAGAAGCAACTCAAATAGCATCTATCACATCATACAAAATTTGTAGGCATGCATGAGCATGTCTTTTTGTTGCCAGTTGGTGTCTATATTTATTAAGCTACATGTAATTTCTCCGTTATTTTTATCGACTTACATATAAATAATCAATAATGTGAGCATATCAGGAGCTACATAGCATGTTAGCAAGCGTGACAAAATTGGACGACCAACCAATCATCATTGTCCGTTACCAAGCGCCGTTTCGTCCACAAGAAGACATTAGTGCCGCACAAGAACAGATTGCAAAATTGCTTGATGACCACGGACAGCATAATATGTTCCGTATTGATGATCTGAGTGAAGCAGGCATGGACTGGAATAGCTTTGTAGAAGGCATTTTCATTGCAACACGCGATGTACCTGGCTCAATGACGGACACACGCATTAATGGGGTTCTCGTTGGTGAAGATGCTCTCGTCAAAATGGCATCCGAGAGCATGAAGCAAGAACAATATGGTTCGACTCAAGCAATGATGTTTGATTGTATGCACCAAGCAATGGCATACGTCCAAGAGCAACTCGCTTAATTAACCTGAGTTTCGTTTAAGCATAGAATCTTGTGTGATTGGTATCAGAAAGCAAAATTTCTACTCAGCGGACAACATATATGTTGTCCCTACGAGGGTTCTATGGCTCAGAATGGTTCACAAAATCAGCATTCTCTTATCCGAAATTGAGGTTAATTATCTAGCCGATAGCAAGGATGCACATAGGGCGCACGTTCGGCTGGGGTCATCGCTAAGAAGGCATCGCCGTGTGCATGCGTAGCAATTTCATCAGGATGCTGGTCTGCCATCCATACGTTGAACGTATGAAGCATCAGGCGTGTTTGCTTAAATTCTTCCATCACGATACGCGCAGTGACGCCACAGCGTCCGACAAAATTTTGGGATTCCCACTTAGGAAAAAGACGGTCTGTCTCCATGGGTAACTGTCGATGATGCGTTACTTGCCAGCCATCGCTATTTCCATCGACTATCATGTAGCTGATAACAGGTTCGCCCATCAATGGCTGACCGACAGAGCCTGGATTGATGATATGGAAATCACCGACACGCCTATCCAGTGGCAGGTGTGTATGTCCACAGAAAATCGTTTTGGCACGCGCACCCGCGAGATAGTTCGTGACTTGTTCATCGCTCATGTGCTTTTTGCTATAGATGCCTGTCCAGCAATAGTCAGGAATCGCATGACACAGATGCACATCCGGCGCATCGGGATAGCGCAATAGCAAGTCATCTGGCATACCCGCGATATAATGATGCCAGTCTGTGAGTTGGTCGTGTAAAAATTCTAACATGGTGAAATGCGCCCACGTCTCCGGCTTGCGTGGCGGATAGGCATTGATGACATAGTATTCGTTATTGCCTCGAATATGCGTCCAGCGATGCTCATGAATGACTTGTAGCACCTCCGCAGAAAACGGTCCCAAGTTCACATTATCACCAGCAACCACCACATGGTCAGGCGCGAACTGTGCCATCTCTGCAATGACGGCTTCTAGCGCGGGTAAATTACCATGAATATCAGAGAGCAAAGCGAGGCGGGTCATATAGCATATCCTGCGAGCTAAGATAAATAGGCGCATAGTGTAGGTCGCAAGGAGGTATTTAGGAAGTTGTGTTTTCTATCTGACGCCCACCCTACTGCGGATTCATTACTTGTTCGATTGCCAGCATCACAAAAAGGACTATACTAAACCTATCGCAAAATGCACATGAAGGCACAACCCATGTTACACTGTCGCGGTAGCTGTTAATTTAATCGCCCCATAATTCTATACCTGCCTTGCGCGTATCTATCCGCACCGTTTTTCGGCGTGGCATTTTTGCGTTCCCCTATTTTTTCACACAAGGAGATATATACATGACTGTTCCATCTGAGCCTACGAAGCCGATCAAACGCGCTTGGTGGCGTGTGAGCTTGTTTGTATTGTTGATGTTGCTGATTGAGTTTATGGACGAGTTTACCTATAGCGGGATTGAGGTAGCGCGTCCCTTGTTTCGGGATGAATTTGGGCTGACCTATATACAAGTTGGTCTGATTACAACAGTGCCTATATTGGTCGCAACATTCATTGAGCCAATTGTCGGCTTATACGCTGATAGGCAAAATCGGCGTTTGCAGATTGTCGTCGGCGGTGTGCTATTCGGCATCGGTTTACTGATACAGGGTTTTGCGCAGAGCTTCACGCTGTTCATGCTGGGCTTGGTCGTCATGGCGCCCGCAAACGGGGTATTCGTCAATTTAGCACAGGCATCACTAGGCGATGATGCGCCCAACCGACGGGAGAATCGCATGGCACTTTGGGCATTGAGTGGGTCGCTGGCAGTTGTATTAGGACCAGCCCTACTCTCGCTGATGGTCGCGTTAGGCAGTGGATGGCGACTCTTTTTCATCGGGTCGGGTGTGGTAGCGATTGTGCTGGCGCTATGTGTGTGGCTGTTGCCAAGCAATCCTGCTTTGAGCGCACACGGCGAGAGTGATGATGATGACAGTGAAGAAGACGATGCCCTCGCAAACATGACTTTCCGTGAACGTCTACAAACTGTGGGGGCGTTACTACGTCGGGGGTATGTATGGCGCTGGTTGATTTTGCTACAGTTCAGCGATTTGTTGCTGGATGTGCTATTTTCGCTGTTGGCATTGTACATGGTCGATGCCGTCGGTGTGACGCAAGCACAAGCTGGTATTGCGATTATTGTGTGGAATGGCTTTGGTCTGCTGGGCGATTTGTTGCTAATTCCCTTCTTAGAGCGCGTGGACGGCATACGCTATCTGCGCGTGAGCGTCGTCGTACAATTGTTTTTATATCCCGCCTTTTTGCTGATAGATGGTTACGGCGCGAAGTTGGTTTTACTAGGCGCGATTGGTTTATTCAACGCGGGTTGGTATGCGATTTTGGTCGCTAAATCTTACGACACGCTGGGCGAACAGAGTGGCGCGGTGCTGGTTGTGGGGAATGTCGCAGGGATTTTTGGGGCATTGTTGCCTGTTGCATTGGGTGCAATTGCACAAGTGTATAGCTTAGAAGCCGCGATGTGGTGTTTGCTGGCGGGTCCGGTGGCGTTGTTAATCGGCTTGCCGAGAAATAATATCTCCTCCGATACATAGCGGACAACGCAGGGGTGTGTCCCTACTAGCCTTCTTTTTCTAGCAAGTGCGGGGCGTAGCGAACAATATCTTGTCCGAAGTCAATTTTTGCGAAGGCATCCCAATTAATCAGATTGCCATCCATGCCTGCGAATGTGGTTGGTACTCTGAGGGTTGGGGTGAGAGAAATATACGTCACAGGTGCGGAGAAAAGGCGTTTATCAAGCGCACTATTCACGGTTGGTTGTATTGGCTGGTATAGAAAGATACCGTAGGTGGTGGCATCACCTTCGTTTCTACGCCCAATTTTTGCGATGTTATCCCATGTAGTGAAGGCATGGGAACTATTGCGTCGCCAGTCGATACCGTTTTCATAGACCGTAATCGTAATGCGCGTTGCTTGGAATGCCATAATACTGAAGAAGAACGCATATAAAAGAAACAAGGAGATATTCAGTATCCAGAACGCAGTGTCAAATTCAATCCCAGCCAAGGATACCACGATAATATGAATGACGACAATCACACCGATGACCCACACAGCAGGACGTATATCACCTGTATAAGTATTCACGATTGCGCCTTTGTCGGTTGTCGTATCTATCATCTGAGTGTCCTCTTCAAAAACTGCCAAAAACTCATAAAAAAGTAATTACTACAACGCCCATCTACATCCCTCATTATATTTCTCGATTATGATAACACCAGCATACCAAATTAGTATGCAACCTGCACACGAATACAACCCAGAAGTGAGCATAAATTATGAAACCCTATTTTGTGGAGCAACATTCACGACGTGACTTACGACGAGCCATCAAACGCGCTGACCCCAAATTTTTTGAGCCTGCCCTCGTCTATTTAGAAGATGACCCGTACACATTCGGTTCTGGATACAGAAAAGTGGACATCTGGCGCTACATCCGGCGCTACGATTTAAAGAAAAAGCATATCCGGCGTTTAGAGCAAGCCGCTTTACCCTATCTTGAGCGCCCGATGGAACGGGAATTTAAGCCTATGTGCCAGACAATGTGTCGTATTGCGACAGATACTTTCTGGGAAAAAGTCGAAAAAAGGCTGCACAGTGATGTGCCACAGGTACAAATCAATGCCTATTGTTTAAACGCCTATGCTGATGGGATAACGGCGGGTGAAGAACGTCGTTTGTGGTTACAAGATGTAAAAAGACAATTGTACTTTCGTAGGTTACAAAGAGGCGATTTCACAATTTTTTGAACAACACTGAATAATGTTTGCTATACGGTCATGACAGCTAGGTTAAGCATACGCTGTGCAAGCGTGGTTCTATGTTATCATTAGCCCATAACAGACATACACGATCACTTTCTTCATACCCAATTTACAAACGCTTCTCCAAACTTGAATGCGCCCTATTCACCAGTGAGTGCAGATATGAAAAGCTATTTTGTAGAGCAACATTCACGACGCGACTTACGACGAGCTATCAAACGCGCTGACCCCAAATTTTTTGAGCCTGCCCTCATCTATTTAGAAGATGACCCGTACACATTCGGTTCTGGATACAGAAAAGTGGACATCTGGCGCTACATCCGACGGTATGACTTACAAGATGCTGATATACAACGTTTAGAGCAAGCCGCTTTACAATATCTTGCGCGTCCGATGTCACGCGAATTTAAGCATATGTGCCAGACGATGTGCCGTATTGCGACAGATGATTTCTGGGCGATTATCGAGGAAAAACGCGATAGCGATGTACCGCGTGTACAGGTTAATGCGTATTGCTTACATGCGTATGCTGATGGGATGATGGCGGGTGAAAAACGTCGCTTGTGGTTAAGACGCATGAAATTGGACATGCACCGCAGGAGCCGTAAGCGCCTTAGCCCAGTTTTCTCTAATGCATGGCTTAATGGCATTAAGCAAAGTGATGTATTAAAAATTTTGCTCAACTCTGAAAACTGGTATGAGGGTATCATCAGCTTTGCTGAACATCCGATTCATGTTGACCACAGACGAAAACGTGAACTTCTGTTTAAGCGACAACTCGCTGCATTTGATTTTAGCAATCTGAAGACTGAGCAAGTCATCACAAGTCTTATACCTTTATTGCGTGCAGGACCACGCACTAATCTCACCTTTTATGGATGGCGAGCTGTTTTATTCGTCTTTCAAAAAATGAATACACCCAAAACCATTCCCATTTTGGATTATTTCTTCGAGGGTGGTGTCCAATGGACTACTTATAAACCCATTCGAGAGCGACATACAGAACTCGTGATGGCAGTTTTGAAGAGTATCGGGACAGATGAAGCGCTTCAGGTCATAGAAAAATATAATATGGAAAGCCACTAACCCAACGGTCATGACAGCTAGGTTAAGCATACGCTATGCGAGCGTGGTTCTATGTTATGATTAGCCCATAACACACATGCACACACGTAAGACACTTTTCTTTATGGGACTTTTGGACACAGGAGACATAGGATTATGAGCCATCCGGCGATTGAGGTGCAGGCACATGGGCAAAGCCTCTGGTTGGATTATATCCATCGTGCGGAATTAGAGAGTGGCGAATTTCAGCGTCGGTTGGATGAAGATGGGATACGAGGCGTAACTTCTAATCCGTCTATATTTCGGGCGGCGATGGGCGATAGCGATACTTACGATGAAGCAATGAGCGCCCTGCTCGACCTAGCGCCGATGCAAGTCTATGAAGCATTAGCGATTGCCGACATTCAAAAAGCGGCGGATATGTTGCGCCCGATTTACGATGCATCTGACGGGCAAGATGGCTATGTAAGCCTCGAAGTATCACCAGAACTAGCACGCGATACGGACGGCACACTCGCAGAAGCCAAACGGCTCTTTGCAGAGGTCAATCGCCCGAATGTGATGATAAAAATTCCAGGTACAGAAGAAGGCATCCCCGCGATTGAAGAAGCGATTGCAACCGGTATCAACGTCAATATCACCCTACTATTTTCGGTAGCGAATTACGAACAGGTCGCAGAGGCATACATCAAGGGGCTAGAACGACGCCTCGAAGCAGGCGAAGATGTGAGCAACATTGCATCAGTCGCGAGTTTCTTTCTCAGTCGTATCGACACAGCTGTGGACCGCATTCTGAAAAATAATATTCGTTCGGCACAAGTCCACCACCGCACAGCACTCATCAGTGCCAATCGTAAGCTACTCGGTCAGGCAGCCGTTGCCAATGCCAAACTCGCCTATCAGTCCTTTCAACGCTTATTCAAAGGGACACGCTTCAAAAAATTAGCCCAAGCAGGTGCGATGGTACAACGTCCCTTATGGGCAAGTACCAGCACAAAAGACCCCGCATATAGCGATACACGCTATGTCGATGCTATCATCGGGCAAGATACCGTCAATACTGTCCCACCAAAAACGCTGATGGCGTTCATCAATCACGGCACAGTCGAAGAGACACTCACTCGTGATATTGACAACTTCATGCCACCCGATGTCGTTATGCAAAAACTGAGCGAACTCGGCATTGATATGGATATGATTACCGCACGCCTGCAAGTCGATGGCGTGGATGCTTTTCGTGATGATTTCGAGACCCTCATCCAGCAAGTAGAGGCAAAGCTGACCGTATTGCGCACGGGTGTTATGGATAGGCAAAAACTCGCGCTCGGTATATACGCGGCAAACGTCAATAAAGCAATCGCCAAAGTCGATAAAGATTTCGTCAATGAGCGCATCTGGAGCAAAGATGGTAGCTTATGGACAAGTTTCAATCCCGATATTATCAAAATTGAGCGACGGCTAGGTTGGCTCGATGTCCTAGAAACGATTGATATTAAGCGCCTAAAAACCCTTCAAGCAGACATCAAGCAAAGTGACATCAGCGATGTTGTGCTATTGGGGATGGGTGGCAGTAGTTTGGTCGCGGATGTACTATGGCGCATTTTTGGTCAGCAAGCCGATTTCCCAGCCTTCACCGTACTTGATAGCACCAACCCAATCCGCATCCGACAAGTCGAAGACAGCATCACACTCGATAAGACACTGTTCATCGTTGCCAGTAAATCCGGCATAACCATTGAAACACTGTCTTTTTATCGCTATTTCTACGAGAAAACAGGCAATAACGGAGCGCAATTCCTCGCTATTACCGACCCCGATACGGCGTTGGCGACGCTGGCACAAGAAAACAATTTCCGCGATAGTTATCTCAATCCGGCGGATATTGGCGGGCGTTACAGTGCGCTGAGTTACTTCGGTATGATACCAGCGGCAGTCATGGGACTAGATTTAGATGCGCTGTGGGCATCCGCAAAGCACATGATAGACGCCTCGCACGAACACATCCCAGGACAATATCATCCAGGTGTATCGCTCGGTGTCGTGATGGCTACACTGGCACAAGAAGGACGCGACAAAGTCACGATTCATAGCACAAAATCTTTGCACGCTTTCGGAGATTGGGCAGAGCAACTGATTGGCGAAAGTCTCGGTAAAGAAGGGATTGGCATCATTCCGGTATCAGGCAGTGATGTTGCGCCCCCCTCTGAATACAGCACAGACCGCCTATTTTTATATTTGCGCCTGGATGACGACGACGATATCGACGAAATGGATACCAAAATCCGTACCGTGCGCGAAGCAGGTCATCCTCGTTTGACGATGCGTGTACCGAATAAATACGCCGTCGCGGCAGAATTTTTCCGCTGGGAGTTTGGCACAGCCGTCGCCGGACATTGCAAGGGTATTAATCCCTTTGATGAACCGCATGTATCGGAAGCGAAAGCGGCGACCAATGCTATGCTAGAACACTACACACGCGCTGGTAAACTCCCACCCAAGACACCCATTATCAGTGGTGAACATACAGAAATTTATCTCGATGAACACACCGCTACCCCCTTACGTGAATTATGTCGCGCACACGGGTATGACCCAAATAGCCGTACCGAGGTGCTGGCGGCCCAGATGGCAGGTACACATGCGGGTGATTATTTTGGTTTGCTGGTGTATTTCACCCCTACCCCAGAAGAAGAAGCCAAATTACACGAGATTCGCGGACGCTTACGGAGCGTAACCAAACGCGCTGTCACGGTTGGCTATGGTCCACGCTATCTGCACAGCACGGGTCAGTTACACAAAGGCGGACGCAACAATGGCATCTTCTTCTACGTGACGACACCGCACAGCGAAGACATCGACATTCCAGAAACACCCTATAGCTTTGGTATCTTGAACGAAGCACAGATGCTAGGCGATGTACAGACGCTACAGAAGCACAAGCGACGTGTCATTCGCTTACATACGGAAGAGACACCCATGAGTGCGCTGGATAAACTGATTGCGGCGATTAAATTCGTAGAAGACCGTCGGTTTTAACAACCTATCTGTAAAATAATTTCTGTAGGGGCGTACTATAGTGCGCCCGAACCAAGGTTGTACAATTTACGGATAGATACTTAAATTGTCCACCGCAAAAACACAATGTCTAGTCGGTATTTTTACGCATACCATAGCCATTAAACAAAAAAATCCCGCTAGTTGCGGGATTGTAAGCGAGTGACGGGACTCGAACCCGTGGCCTACTGCATGGCAAGCAGTCGCTCTACCAACTGAGCTACACTCGCATATTTGATGCTTCGTGAGTATAGCAAAGCGGAATGATTTTGCAAGGGGGAGTTTTGGCAGGTCATATCTCGAAAACAGTAGAACGACCCTATGACGTGGCTATCGTAATAATAAAATCAATAATTGTCCCTCATTAATGTGCCAAAATCACAAAATCGTCATATCATGATAGTAGGGGAATGAAAATGTAGAAAAACACACGACTTATGCGTAATGTATCGTAATTATTGATGGGTTTTTGACAAGCGTTAACAATCGCCTGACACATCTAGTCTTTATCATAACAACACGTAAACATCTCCAAACATTCCTCTACACAAGCGTCTGGTATAGTATTTACGTACTGTAAAAAATTATCAACTTCTAACACTAATTCAGAAGGATGCTAGGACAATGAGATTCTTCAAGAAGCAACTTGCACCAAAGGAAGGACAAAAAGGGCAAAGTTTGGTCGAACTCACTTTGACCTTACCCTTTTTGCTTTTACTTCTTACGGGCTTGCTAGACTTGGGGCGGGCATATTTCACGTATATTGCGCTTGAAGAAGCCGCCGCAGAAGCTGCCCTTTTCTTAGCAATTGACCCCGATTGCCCAGATGCTGATGCAGGTCCAGAGTGCATCAACCCCAATAACGCGCTCTACCGCGCACGGACATCGGGCAACGATGAATTTGATTTTGACCTCACAACATGGAACATCCCTTATGATGGTGCGTCAGCCGCAGACGGTTTCCGTAGCCCCTTCGCACAAAACGCGGCTGGCACACCAGATAGTAACTGTACCGCCATCGGTTGTACGGTCATCGTACAATTGCGCTACGATTTCCCACTCTTCACACCGATTATTCAAAACTTCGTCGGTGATGATGGCATTGAATTAGAAGTACAAGCATCACAAATTATCGTTTTTGAACTCGACGAATAAGCAGAAGATGGATGTGGAGGATTAACTACCCATGAAAAATCAGCCAGTGACGGCGTCTAGGTCACAAACTCGCCAGAAAAAAGAACGCGGACAGGGTCTTGTAGAATTTTCGCTTATTCTACCGATTCTGCTTCTCGTCATTTTTGGCATTATTGACTACGGACGTGTTCTCTTTATTTTCTCCGATGTCGCAAATAGCATCCGTGATGGCTCGCGTAATGCGACCCTTGTGGGTACCGTTGGTGGCGTTGAACGCTATCGTGCGTGTACGCAGATTACTGACGACGCTCAGGATATCCTGTTTGGTCAGATTCAATCTTTCCATATTTTGTATTACGACACACTCAAAGGTGACCAAGCACTGACAATCGCGGCAGCACCCGCTTATGAAACGGCTATCGAAAACGCGACGGCTGGTGATGTATCAACACTTGCTACTGCAGATTACGATTGTGGGACGACAGCCGGTATTCCTGATATTGATGACACTACAACAGACATCACTACAGGCGACCTTATGGTGGTTGTGATGGAAGTACGGGTGGAATTTTTGACGCCGATTATGAGTAGTTTCGTGCCTGGCTTCGATTTCCAATTCCGCGGGCAACGTACCGTCGTCACCAACCTCAGTTTGGTAACCTCCGCGCTTGACCGCGATGGGGATGGCTTGCCAGATAGATGGGAAGCGGAATTCTTCGGTTGTGCATATGCGGATGGCAGTGGCGATCCAGTTAATCCACTTGTTGGTATCCAGCCAGACGGTTCGTTGATTGCTTCCGATGGTAATAGCGTCATTTGGGTAGCACCTGGTTGGACACCGGGCGCAACGCCAACAGATGCAGGTAGTAAAGCTGCCGGTCTGCGTGCAAGCTATACTGGCAATTGTGCGCGTGAGAATGTGCCGGTCTCTACCTTCTATGTAGATAGCAATGGTGATGGTACATTAGACTCCCTTGTTGGCGACCCCAACGAATATGCCCACTATCAATGTACTGAAAGCCCATCGATTCCGGCTGATACGGATGGCGATGACCTGATTAATGGCTGTATCGTACCAGCACTCGAACTCTTCACCTCTGTTTCTGACCCCGATGATGATGGTCTATCGAATGCGGCAGAAGCGGCACGCGGTACAGAGCCAATTGATATTGAAAATCGTAGTGGCTTAGATACCGATGGTGATGGTCTGTGGGATTTGACTGAAGTAGGTGCAGGGACAACTAACGGTCTTACCGATACCGATGGTGATGGTATCAGTGATGCCGCCGAATTGTGTACAGGTACAGCAAGTGATGGTCCTGATTGCCAGATATTCTGTGCGACCAATACCTGCTACGGCACGAACCCCCTTAGCCCCGATACCGATAACGATGGTCTGACTGATGGACAAGAAATTGATGGTTTAGGCTACAACACGGGTGGCTTAGTCCTCTCCCCTAGCAATGGTGATACCGACGGCGACGGTGTAGATGACGGCGCGGAAGTGAACGGCGTACGCCTGATTGGCTTGGTCATCAACGGCATCGGGCAAGGCGGTATCCTTGTCAATCTCGACCCAACCAATGACGACTTTGATGGTGATGGTCTGCTGGATGGTGAAGAGGTCAATGGGATTACCTTCACCAATAATATTGATGGCATACTCCGCGATGTCGTCACGAACCCAGCCAACGCCGACACCGATGGCGATGGTGTTTGCGATGGTGATGGACTAGGGACAGGTCTGCAAACAGACATCGAAGGCACATTCGTCGATATTTGTGATGGTGCAACTGTCGATGTCAATCCCGTGCAATCAGATACCGACGGTGACTTGCTCGATGATGGACAAGAACAAAGAGCATTTGGCACTCGGGCAGATGATGTGAACTCGGATGATGACGACGAAGCACCGAATGTCTGTGTGGATTTGCAAGGCAATCCGTTCTTCTTAGATGATGGTTTCGAGATGATCAACCGTCTGACAAACCCAGATGGCGATGCATTCTTCAATGCGCTTGACTTGAACTCAGATGAAGCCTCAACCGATGCTGTAGATGGGTTAGGTCTTGTCGATAACCCAACCGATTGTGAAGAATTTGCGCTCGGTATTGACCCCTATGCCTTCGACACTGATATCGACGGTTGGTCAGATGTCTTTGAACTCGCCCGTACCTGTATGGATCCGGCAATACCAGAGCCTGCTGGCTTCGATACGACCTGTGGTGGCGAAGATTTCTCCATTGATAGCGATAACGATGGTATCCCTGATGCGTGGGAAATCGACAATGTAGGCGATTTATCGCAAGATGCAGATTCTGACCTTGATGCAGATAACTGTGATTTGCTCTGTGAATTCTCGCGCCGTAGTGACCCAGGCGACCCTGATAGCGATGACGATGGTATCCGTGATGGCTTTGAAGTCGGTACGAATCCGAATGTAGCAGATACCGATGGTGATGGTTTGCCTGATGGTGTTGAAGGTGCTGTAGAAGACCCAGCCAACCCAGGCACGTTCATCTGTGTAGACCCTACGAATACGGGGGCAGTCGCCGTAGGTAATCCGACCTTTGACGTATCAGATGCAACCAACCGTGTTTGCTATCCATCCGATCCCTTACTCACCGATAGCGATTTTGACCTCCTACTTGACTTTGAAGAAGTCACAGGCATTGTGTGGGACGCAAGCGAACCCCCTGTTGTCACAAATCCAGTCAGCAACGATACGGATGGTGATGGTATCCGCGATGGTCTAGAAATAACTCGTGGTGGTGGTATCCAATTCGACCTTGAAATAAACGGTGTGACCCAAGCGGGTATTGTGCGCCGTTTGAACCCAGCCTCTATTGATACGGATAACGATGGTCTGAGCGATTTTGCGGAAATCTTCTCTGGTATCCGTAACCGTACCGACCCGACTAACCGCGATACCGATGGTGATGGTCTGATTGATGGTACCGTGAATATTGATACCAACAATGATGGTGTCACGGACTACACCGAAGTCGGTGAGCGTGACAACAGCTATACAACTGGGCTTGATGGTTACGGCACATTCGCTACCAGCAATGATAGCGATGGCGACGGCTTAACAGATTGGCAAGAAGTGTGGACGACGCAAGGTACCAACCCTGGCGAACCCGCACCACCAACAGGTGTGATGCAACTCAACGTTTATAACATCACAGTCGATACCGCACCTGTTGCAATAACACTGCCCGGATATGATCCACTACAACCCAATAGTGCGTTCAGGATGAACCCGCTCAATTCCGATACGGATGGGGATGGTCTGAGTGATGGTTTCGAGATGACAACCGGACCCGGTAACGACTATCTCACAGATCCACTCAATACGGATACAGATGGGGATGGCTTTACCGATTCGCAAGAAATCAACGGCGGTGGGCTGTTCGGTACGAATCCAATTGTCACGGATTCGGTTGATAACAATGACCAAGATGGTGACGGACTGGTTGTCGCAGACGAAGCAACCTTCAATACTAGCGATACAGACCGTGATACTGATGATGATGGTATCAACGATAAAGTCGAATTCGACCAAATCAGCATCACCTACTATGTCGTGCGCTACGAATCGAGTAGCAACAGCCTCATCTACGAGACCGTCACGACAACTGTGAATACAGAAGGTAACGCGAATCAGGGTAATAACCCCTTCGGCTATACCGATGGCTACGATAGTGATAATGATGGTTTGGCAGATGGCTTCGAGCTTTTCTATGCGGATACCTCAGTCTTGGAAACAGGTGCTGGATTCTCTGGTACATTCCAAGGCAATAGTGGTAGCTGTGCCTATCTTTCTAGCAACCCGCTGAGTGCGCCATTCATTCCTGGGCAACCGCTCAATCCTATCTTGGATGATACGGATGGGGATAGTCTATCGGATTTCTATGAATGCAATAACAACTCGAATCCGTTTGATGCTACAGGTCAGGTGTCACTCACTGACAAAATCATTGATACCACCCTGCGTCAGGCAGTGACCTTCGCAACTGGTGGCGATACCGTGACAGCGGCTGGCTTCTTGAATGAACGTCTCGACGGGCGTGTGGAAGTTCAAATCCGTCGTAGTGACACTGGCTTGCTCGGTTCTGCCCTACTAACGGCATGTGGTCCAGCTAGTACCGATAGTGGTGCATTCATTGCCAGTGTCTGTGGTAGTTTCGTATCCGCAAGTGGGCAAGCAACCACCACCGAGCCTGCAAACGTACCTGGCTCTACCGATGATGTCATCACGGCATTTATCGCACCATCAGCAATTGTCCAACTCTTAGAGACTGCCAGCACCAACCTGATTTCGATTTATCGTTCAGGACAAGGTGGTGGTGTGAACCAAGAACCGATTGCTGTTATCTCTCAAGTGAATTGTACAGGACTAAGTTGTACCTTCGATGCGACAGGTTCTGTCGATAATGATGGTACGATTGCGACCTATGCGTGGAACTTTGGCGATGGCACTCCTGGTACAGGCGTCAACCCAACCCATACCTATAGCAGTGCTTCAACAGTTACCGTCACACTATCTGTAACAGATAATAGTGGTGGTATTGGCACAGCGACACGAACTGTAATCGTTGGCTCGGGCGGTGGTGGCAATACCCCACCAACAGCGGATTTCACATTCCTATGTTCAGACCTGACGTGTAACTTCGATGGCTCTAGCTCTAGCGACTCTGATGGTACGATTAATAGTTATGCATGGGACTTTGGCGATACGACGACAGCAGGTGGTCAGACACCATCACATACCTTTGCAGCGGCTGGCACATATGATGTTGAGCTAACCGTGACCGATGATGATAGCGCAACAGGCGCACGTACCCGCAGTGTTACAGTAAGTATCGGTAATACCGCGCCATCTGCGAGCTTCACGTTCAACTGTAACGGCTTAGACTGTACCTTCGATGGCACAGGTTCGAGCGACTCTGATGGTACGATTACAAGCTATGCTTGGGACTTTGGTGATACCAACACAGATACGGGTTCAACTACATCACATACCTTTGCAGCGGCTGGTACGTATAGTGTTGAGCTGACGGTGACCGATAACGATAGCGCAACAGGTACAGACACTCAGAACGTCACAGTGACAGCGAACTCCGCACCAACTGCGAGCTTCACCGTCAACTGTACAGATTTGACCTGTAACTTCGATGCGTCCGGCTCTAGCGACCCTGATGCAGGTGATTCTATCGCCAGTTACTCATGGAACTTCGGTGATGGTGGTGCCTTAGGTAGTGGTGCGACCCCATCGCGTACTTATGCAGCGGCTGGTACGTACACAGTCACCTTGACCGTGACCGATACCTTCGGTGCGACAGGCAGTACGTCGGACAGTGCGACAGCAACCGATCCAGGTCCTGTTACTGTAAATGTTGATGTGCATGTAGACCGTCTCGATAGGTCAATATCAGAACCGACAGGTAGTCGGTGGATAGCCATTGCTCAGGTATATGTAGTGGATGCAAGTGGTGATCCTGTTGACGGTGTTTTGGTGACAGGTGCATTCCAAGAATCAGCGGCAAATGGTGGGGCAGCAGACCTAACCTGTGTCACAGGTGAAACTGACCCTGTAACGGGTACAGATTTCACAGGGACAGGCTTCTGTCAAATCCGTAGTGACCAACTGCGACGTACAGGTGGCAGTGCGCTTACTGAAGTGACCTTTGAGATTACCACACTCAGCGACAATGATGGTTCAGACAGCGTTGATATCGTCTATGATAGCGGTGCAAACAACCAGACTACTATCCAAATCAACTACGATGGTGGTGAGCCGTTCGCTTGTGAAATTGACTTCAATATCACAAACGCATGGGGTAGTGGTTACAATGGCCAAGTGATAATCAATAACGTAGACACAAGTAGCGTAGATGGCTGGACACTGGAATTTACCTTTAACGATGGTGAAACAGTCAATAACTTCTTCACTGCTAACTATAGCCAAAGTGGCGCAAATGTGACTGCGACTGATAGAGGCTGGAATAGTGACGTCACAGCAGGTGGCTCTGTAACTTTGGGCTTCCAAGCAAGCCATAGCGGTACATACAGTACACCTAGCAACTTCCGAGTGAATGGTCAAACTTGTACTGTTAACTAAGGTGCAGTAGACCTATCAGCAACAAAAAAGTCCTCATCGCAAGATGGGGACTTTTTGATTCTAGTGCTTATTGTGAACGGTTCATACTGACAACTAAAAACTGATAACTGACCTACATCGCTGTCAAACCACCATCTGCCGCTAACGCCACCCCATTCACAAACGAGGCACTACTTGATGCTAACCATACAATCGCCTCTGCAACTTCTTCCGGTGTGCCTAAACGGCGCATGGGGCTGGCAACAGGCAGTCTGTCTGCAAGGCGTGGCTGGTCTTCTATCATCGCGCTCACCATCGGCGTATTGATAAATGACGGACAAACAGCATTCACACGAACGCCTTTGCTGGCAAATTCAATCGCCGCTGTTTTCGTCAGCCCAATGACGGCATGTTTACTCGCTGAATAGATAGATAAACCCGGCGCCCCAATCAAGCCTGCTACTGACGCAATGTTGACAATTGAACCACCAAATTCATTTTGTTGCATCAACGGGATTTCTGCTTGCATACACAGCCAAACACCCTTTACGTTGACCGACATCACTTGGTCAAAGGTCTCTTCGCTCTGCAAAGGGAGCGGGTTCATCTCGCCACCAACGCCCGCATTATTGACCGCAATATCAATTTTGCCGTACCGCTCTACAATCGCGTCCATCATGGTTTTCACTTCTGCCGCATTGCTCACATCCGCTGTGATATACGAAGCGATGCCCCCCGCTTCCTCAATCATTTGAACGGTATCCGCGCCCCCACCACCATCCACATCCGATACCAGTACCAACGCGCCTTCGCGTGCCAGCGCAATCGCGGCTGCCCGCCCAATGCCACTGCTACCACCCGTCACCAATGCCGCTTTACCTGTTAACACCATCACGCTCATCCTTTTTCGTTATAATGATTTTTTGTGTATCTATTTTAACGCGAATTTAGCTATGTGGGTTGCACACTGTTACACAGCAAAGGGCAGATACGGATATTTTTTCATCAAGAACAGAAGAATTGATGCTATTTGACACCGTTTAGCTTGCAGGTTTTCATGCAGATTCAGCTTGTGAACGTGTAGCGTTAATACGCTGAGTAATGTCCATGAAGCGCGGGACATCACGCTGAATAGCCTCACGCTCACTACCACACAAATCACGCAGATATTCGATACCTCCATACTCAAAGGTCATCACGGCTGGGGTCGCCCATTTACCAGCAATAATTTTCTCAGCACACGTTTCGAGCAGTTGCCAATCTGCGTCAGTCATGGGCATGTGGTCGCCATGTGTGCCATTTTTGCGTGTACCGATGCCTGTCACATGCAATTCACGGATACGATTATAAGGCAATGAAGCAAAATAACGGTCAAGGTCTTTGCCAAGAAAATCACAGGTCATTTTGGCGTGGGCAATATCGAGTAGAAAACCACAGTCTGTCACATCAACGATATGATGAAGCAGATAAGGTTCAATGCCTTGCTGGAGTTTTTCGTTTTTGAAGGCATTGCCCGCAAAATAAGGGCAATTCTCTATGATGACGCGCTCTGCTCCAAATTCATCCACGAGCAATTGCACCTCTTTTGCCAGCAGAGGCGCGAGTTCCCGCACAGAGATTTCACTGTCGAATTGCGCCCTATCCGGCACAATATGACAATTCACAAATTGGGTAGTCGTGCGGTCAAGCCAGCTATAAATATCGTCAAAATCCCACTCAGGGTATTGTCCGCGCCCAATCGTGAGTGGGAAATGCACGTAACTCGGACGTTGTTTTTGCGCAGGTTCGACAAGGCGTTCCCAATCTGAGCATTTGTACATATCAAAGTCGATTGTGCCTTCATCATAGAGTGTGGCTGCTTCCGGTGACCAGTTAATAGCGAATTGCATCATGTATGATAATCTCTCTGTTTGCGGATAAGGTTGGTACGGCGATTATCACACAGGATAACGGGTTTTGGTGTATTGTATAGCGTGCGTATATTAAGCGTCAGGGAGATTCAATCGGGATACCTTCAGGCATGCTGATAGGTGTCACGTCGTCGGCACGTATCCAGATTGGTGTGAGTTCACCCTCAAAGCTATTGCCCATCGTCACCTTATACCATGTATTATCCTGTGTTTGAGCATAAACAACTATAAATCCAGATATTTGATTCATTTCATTACCATCTGGAACATTATATGCAGAGATGAGGCTATCAGATTGAACAAGCCCGCTCCGGTATGCCCAATTTGCACCTGCAACACCATACAGCAAACAAGCAGAATTTAGGCTGTCCTCAAACTCACGATTGATATATTGGTAAGCAATAACTGTTTGCTCGGCATTATAAGACGCAAATGGAGGTGATGGACTGAGTGTTTCAAAAGTAACTAGCTTGTTCCATGTATCTAATTCATAAATTCCATCGTAGCTAGAAATGAACAAATCATTGTTTGGACTGACTTGAAAATAGCGATACGGTATTTCTAATAGTTCACCTGTTTCAACCTGGTACACACCCCACTCATTTACAAAAACATACTCACTATCTAGTGTAAAATATGGTCCTTGTAATCCACCTTCTATATTAAACAGCTTCTCCCATGTCCCTACTTCATATATACCATCATCCGCAAAACCAACCACCGTACCATCAGAACTAAAGTTAGCAGTCCAACCATCAGTTGTTGTAAAAACCTTTTCGCCATCGGGAAGTGTGTAAATTCCATCTTGTTCGACAGCAAGGTACATTGAATCAGGGCTAAAACTAACCTGAGCTGGAAAATCATAGCCATTATCGTCTATCTCAAACAATTGCTGATTGCTCTCTAAATCATAGACAAAAGCACCTTCCTCTACAAAGTAACGATCATCTGGACTAAAAACAATGTTAAACACACTATCATCATACGGGAACAAAATATTTCCTGTGTCGGTTTCACGAATCCCTGTGCCACGCTCAAAAAAGTAAGTACCTGTGTTGCTTGACGCTACATACCCTGATATTTCATACAAAAATTCTCCACTGGTAGCATCATATACACCATCTTGTGAGCTTATAATGTAGCGACCATCGCGCGTGAAGATATTCCCAGAGCCCTCTGTTGTGAATCGAAACTCTCCTGAAGGGAAGGCATACACGGTATCTGCATCAGAATCAATGTAAGTATTACCATCAGGTGAAAAAACACCTGTAAAGCCTGTTACGGGAAGATGTATCTCACCTGTCAGAATATCATGTACTCCATTGTAACCAGTGATTACATACTGTCCTGTCGGGTCAAATCCAGCACATCCACCCGGCAAGGCATAGCCCAACTCAAGGTCAGTTACATTTTCCGGTGTGATAACTGGAAAGCCAGCCGTGTCCTCTTGTGCGATGAGGTGCATACTGGCGAGAATACAGACAAGCAATGCAAACAGGCGCGTGAGATGTGTAGTCATAGGGCGAGTTCTCCTAAGCATTCGGGTCTTCAATGGGGATACCTTCGGGCATGCTGATAGGTGTCACATCGTCGGCGCTTATCCAGAGAGGTGGAGGTTCTAAATCCAAATCCACTGCTCCGTCTACACTAACGCGATACCATGCACCATCTTCTGTTTGTGAGAAGACAACCAACATATCAGAAATGTCTGTTATTTCTTCTCCATTCGGGGCATTGTAAACAGGAATAGCATTTTCAGCAGTGACCAAGCCGCTACGGTATGCCCAATCTGTACCTGCAACGCCGTAAACCAAACATAAATCGTAGAAAAAAGCATTAGATACAAAGTTAAATGAACGTGCCATCACTGTTTGCTGAGGATTGAATGGAATAGATACAAAACGTGTATAGGGTTCTTCAAAATCGAATGTAACAAGCTGTTCAAAGCTCTCTAAATCGTAGATGCCCCTATCTAAAGAGATGAGCAAATCCTGATTCGGGCTTAGTCTGGTTGTATCACCAACCTCTAGTTCCAGAGCTTCACCTGTTGTGATATGCATAACACGGCGGGAGTAAAAATGGAGATAATTATTGTCATTAGTAAATTCAACTACTCCGGTTATGTCAGACAAATCAAGAACTTGTTCCCATGTACCAACCTCATAAACACTATCATCAGAGAGAGCTACTAGAGTGCCATCAGAGCTAAAAGAGGGAAATGCACCATCGGTTGTCAATACACGCTCTCCCTCTGGTAAGGTAAAAATACCGTCATCCGCCACAGCAATATATTGTGAATCAGGACTGAACGCGATAGTTGTGTAGTATCTGTCAGAAGGCTGTACTTTAAAAAGATAGGTTTCTGCTTCAAGGTCAAAAACAGTAAACTCACGACTATCAATGAAATAACGATCATCAGGGCTAAAATAAAATTGGTATTCTGGTTTCAGAAACGCATCACTCTCGATGATAGTTTCCCCTGTGCTGGTTTCAATGACCCCGCGCCTATCAGACAGATTACCTTGGGCATCTACCATCATATATGCGCCTGTTGAACTGAAAATCGCACTACTATCAAGTGTATATAAGCGTTCTTGTGTCACTAAGTCATACACATCAATATTGTAATTATCAGTCTGGTTCAACACCATCAGATAACGCCCATCAGGCGATAGTGAGAAGTCTCCATCAGAAATATCTGGGCTAAAGCGCAAATCGCCTGATGGAAAGTCATAGACATCGCCATTTACGGTAATGAACATATCGCCATCAGGTGAAAATATGCCCGAAAAAGCCTCCTCTAACGAGAATACTTCTTCCCCTGTATAGATATCGTAGATTCCATTCCCAAAGGTAAGGATATATTGACCCGTAGGGTCATAGCCACCACATAAGCCCGGCAAGGCATAGCCCAATTCAAGGTCAGCGACATTTTCCGGTGTGATGACTGCGAAGCCCATGTCAGATTCCTGCGCGATGAGATGCGTACTGGTGAAAATACAAACGAGCAATGCAAACAGCCGTGTGAGATATTTGGGCATAGGGCGAGTTCTCCTAAGCATTCGGGTCTTCAATGGGGATACCTTCCGGCATACTGATAGGCATTACATCTTCGGCGCGTATCCAAAGAGGTACGAATTCACGATCAAAATTTATCCCACCAGCAGGGCTGATACGATACCATGCGCCATCTGCTGTTTGCGAGAAGACAAGCAATATTTCAGAAATTTCAGTTATTTCTTCTCCGTTTGGGGCATCATAAACAGGAATAGCATTTTCGGTAGTGACCAGCCCACTACGGTATGCCCAATCTGACCCCGCGACACCATATACCAAGCACATCGCATACAAGCCTTGCGTGTATGTAAAGTTATTGTAGGAGCGTGCCAAAATCGTCTGTGATGCATTGAAGGGTATTGGTACAGACCCGAGTATGAAAGATTCCGCGAAATCGAATGTGAGACGCTGTTCAGCTGTTTCTAAATCATAGATACCATTTGATACGTCGATGAGTAAATCACCATTGGGACTCAGGCGCGTAAAGCTACCACGATTTTCTATTTCAAAGAAATCACCTGTTGGGATATGGTATGCTCCCCAACTGAAGATATGCAGATATTGATTATCAGCTGTGAATTGGGGTGATCCATCGCCCTCTTCAATTGTTATCACTTCTTGCCATGAATCTACTTCATAAACAGCATCCCCGTTGAAGGCTACCAGCGTGCCATCAGGGCTAAAACTTGTTCTGTTACCCTCTGATACCAAAACTTGCTCCCCATCAGGTAGCGAGTAAACGCCTTTACCAGCTACCGCCAAATAGCTTGAATCTGGGCTGAATGCCGTCGACATCGTTGGCTCAGATGGTTCAATATCGAGTATGTATTCCCGATTTTCCAAGTCAAAAATTGTAAGTTCTAACTCGTTAATGAAATAGCGGTCATCGGGGCTGAATCTATAATAGTCGTAGCTAGACTGCCTATTTACAGGGTCAGGCATGACAAGATCGCCCGTGCTGGTTTCATATACTCCTTCTTCATCTAGATACAAGTACTCGCCTGTAGAGCTAGGGCGTGCGATAGCAGAGATTTGAAATATACGTTCCCCAGTAGCAAAATCATAAACACCATCAAATAGAGACAGAACATAACGCTCATCTCGAATAAATGTATTTCCTACTCCTTCGGTGGCAAATATCAACTCCTCCGATGGATACCTGTAAACACCACTGGCATTTAACAAAACATTGCCATCTGCTGATAACGTGCCTTCTTTAAGGATCTGTTCGCCTGTTGCTAAATCGTACATGCCATTATTTGAGATGTAGAGATATGTACCTGATGAATCATAACCATCACACCATCCAGGTATCGCATAGCCCAATTCAAGGTCTGCGACATTTTCCGGTGTAATGACTGCGAAGCCCATGTCAGATTCCTGCGCGATGAGGTGCGTACTGGCGAGGATACAAGCAAGCAATGCAAAAAGGCGTGTGAGATGTTTGGTCATGGGATACCTGTAGAGATAGTTGTCTATGTACAGTTCACATTAACTATAAAGGACGCGCCGAAGCACGTCCCAACGATTATCTGACGGTCACTCAATTATCAGCCTGCGTAATGTCGATAGTTTTGTTGATGAACAGCGCAGGCACTATCGCTATGGCAGAGAGTACTGCACCGATGAGTCCCATCTCGCCTAAGATTTGCACGGCGGCGTCGGTATAGGCGGTGTAAAGCAACTGCGCATCGAGTGTTTCTGTGCCTGCTGTCGCTTGCGCCGCTAAGGAACTGAGGCGATAGAACATAACACTACTAAGCGTGCTGATGCTAACCGTCATGCCGACCAAGCGTAAAATCAGCACGATTGCGCCTGCTACCCCGCGTTCTTCATCCCGCGCACTGTTGATAATCGCGGTGCTGACGGGCGAGAAAGTCAAGCCGATGCCTGTCCCGACGAGTGCCATCTGCAAACCAAGCGTGATATTGCTGATGTCGATTGTCCATGTCTGCCACACGAAGAGAAAGCCCACTACAGCCAATCCCAAACCAAGCAAAATGGTCTGTCGGACGCCGATGCGGTCACTGAGCCAGCCACCGGGTACCGCCGCAAATGCCATCGGTAGCGTGAGTGTAGAGAGCAATGCACCGACCTGTAACGCGGCTTGGCTTAATTCTGCGATGCTCTCTTGGCGCAAGTTAACGAGAATTGGCACGCTCACTAAGCCAATAAACAACACATAACCCACCAGCAAATTCACCAGCGATGCCGCCGCGAGATTTTTGCGCTTGAACATATCGAGGTTCAGCAAGGGGTCTTTCACCCGTGATTCGGCAATCACGAATAGCACCAACAACACACCCGCCGTTATCAATAACGGAAGCGCATAATCCGGCAGAGGCTGTAAATCCTCAAGGCGTACACTCCCACCTGCGGGGTCGATATTTGCTCCCAGTCCGATGCTCATAGCGGCGAGTGCGCCCACAATCAAAGCTGTACCAAGTAAATCAAAGATGCCCGTTGTCTTCATCATCTGGATATTGCGGAGCGCGTATAGCACACAGAATAACGCCAAGAAAGTCAGCGGAACGTTCATCCAGAACAAGCCTTGCCACGACATAATCTGCATGAATAAGCCACCGTAAACAGGACCCAGTACCCAGCCGAGCGTATCCATCGCGGCGACGAAGCCCAACGGACGCGCTCGTTTCTCTGGCGGGAAAATATCCCCTACGAGCGCGAGACTGACCGGCACAAGCGCCCCTGCGCCAAGTGCTTGTATGGTGCGCCCGATAATGATAGCTTGCAAACTGATATAGGCGGGGTCAGGGCGTTGGTCAAACGCATAGTAGATGCTCAGTAGCCAGTCTGTCGGGAAAGAAAGCGCAACTGCCACCCACATTGAGCCAACAATGAATACCAGCAAACTCGCCACATACACCACACGGCGACCCAGCAAATCGCTCAAGCGTCCCGTAAACGTGAGGCTGATGGTATACGCCAGCAGATACGCCGTTACGACCCACGAAGCATCGTCTAAGCCCGTATCAAAAGGCAAGCCAAGCTCCGAGACGAGTTCCGGCAAAAACGCACTGACGACTGTCAAATCCAGCGAGCCGACAAACACAGGAATCGCAATAAAGCCCATCACTACCCAAGGATTCACATTGCCGATGTCGATAGTGACACCTTTTTGCTTGCTAGTAGGTTCGAGTGGTTGCTCAAGGCGCGGGACAAAAAGCCATAACGGAATCAACAATACGAGACTACCTAACCCGCCGACAACGCCACCAATGACAATCGCATTCGCAGCACTCCGATTTTTGCGCTGATACACAAACGGCGTAATCACGGCACCCAATATCGAACTCAATCCGAGTATCCACAGCACAGGCGTCACCCAATCCGGCACAGCCGTGATGAGGTCAGGTTCAGCGGCAGGTATAACACTCGCTTCTACACCATCCGGTGTGTCAATGTCGATGGCATCCGCGTTGGTATCGTAAATTTCAATTTGCCAGAATGTATCAGGGTCAGTTTCTGTCGCGGTATCCGGCAACGTGAGCAAAATCTCTGTCGGCACATCCAGCGACCTATCAATGAAGACGTCCACAATCGCACGGTCTTCGATGATATAGAGCAAGCCAAATAAGAGCGAATTGACCACTTCACTGGTTGCGTTGCCGCGAATATGCCAGACTTCTGTGCCAGCCCGTTGTTCGATGCCAACAAATTCAAGCTCGGTCAGGCTACCAATCGCATAATTAAAGCCAGAGCCATCTTCCATCATATCTTGCGGGTCGAAGCCAGGCGCGTATTCGTATGGCACCCAATTACTCTGTAGCGGACGTAACCACTGTCCGACGCTGTTAGCGAACAAGCCCACATTGACCAATACGCCCTGAAAGCTAATACGGGCATTCGCATAGAGGTTATCCGGCGCGATAAATGCCCCTTCTGCACGGCTCATCGCAGTAACAAATTCAAAGCCTGCCGGACCCAATTGGAAGATAAATTCGTAGGGGTCGCCCCCCTGCGTCACATCCAACCGGAAAGAGCGCAAATCACGCAAGTTATCGACAGAGCCTTGCAAAATTTCGCGGGTATCTTCCGGTGATAGGTTTTCGTCGGGTGTTTGTTCCGCGCACCCAGCCAGCACAAATAACAGACACGCCGTCAGCAATACGCCGACGATACGTTGCCAAGAGTGATGTTGTTTACGATGTTTGCCTGTTGTGGACATAATGTGTGTGTTGTCCTTAGTTTGTGTTATCAGTTATTCGTCGTCAGTAATCAGTTTTCAATATGTATAGTCATTAACCGCGTGAACGTGCTTACGTTGCGATAGATAGCCCAAAAGTGCTATCTATGTATCTATACGTCAAACAGGGTATTCGTGTTGTTGCACTGTCATCTTAAAACAGAAATACCCATCTGTGATATAACATCCGGTGAAAAAATGGACAGTCTGTTTAACATTTACAC
>JBCBKJ010000078.1:0-26398 GCA_038522085.1 Chloroflexota bacterium | reverse complement strand
CTATGGGATTTTCAGGAAAGAAAGCTATTGCATGATTTGCTTTATCTAAAGGAGTGGAAATTGTTGCCCGAATATGGCGATGCAGGCTACCAAGATGTCAGTACCCTTAGATTGCCGAATGAAAAATATGTGCTGTTATGTGTTGATTATTTGTATGTTGTTCACCTTGCCACAGGTACAACATTTGGTGCTATTGATACGCCCAATCTAGAATGGCGTACATACAATGCAAAGATATCAATAGATGGAAAATATACTTGTGCTTGTTGGTGAATATCGTAATCTTTCTAGACCGAAGTGCTTAGTTATTGATTTGAGAAATTTGCAATTACTTCACGAATTTGATGCGCCATCTATACGGTGGTCACTTTCTCCAGATGGCAAGTTTTTGGTATTTGCACAAGATGATAAACTCCTTGTTCACAATGCTAAAACACTTGCACTCACAAATGAGATTGATACTCCCAATATCTCCATGGAAACGCCTTAACTGAAATTATCGCTATCTGTTTAAACAAAAACGACATTGTCCTAGTCTGACAACGCCGTTTCTGAAATTTGTGGAAGCGGGCGGAATTGCACCGCCGTCCAACAGATTCGATGCTCGCACCTCTACAAGTTTAGCCATCCGTACAATTTCGCGCAGGGTAGTCCCGGTTGGCGTGGTACACCCATTACTAGCCGATAAAGCCTTTGCCCCACCGTATCGGCGTCAATGGGGTGGCACCTTATCTAATATGACGCCCGAACCGTACCGATAAGGAAATACGATTGCGGACGGCTAGCCACTTTTGGACTAGCTACCTTACGTCAGTTGTTACGCTGCGTAGGCAAAAGTGTTATCGTTTGCACCTATTGGTGTCTGAGTCTTGATAACGGAGGTGGCTCACTCCGACTTGCCATGCGGCATCAGCCCCCGCTGTCGAGTCTAATTGCGCTCCCATGACAGCAGATTCCTCTGCCTAGATTATTATTTTACCATAGCTAACAATGAATGTTAAGCGACGGTTATCACAGAAGTGTGTCAGAAACGTGCTTATGCGTCCCAACTGACTTCAAATTTTGCGCCGTGTTCGCTTTTGCGGTCATAGCCTTCGAGTGGCATCACAGCGAAGCGTTTTTTATCGCCGCGTGTCATGCGGACACATTCCCAGAGAAAACCGTAAATCAAGTCGTTTGGCACTTGCGTATTGTTCCAAACTTTGAACTTATTATCATCTAATTCTGTGACGATGATACCGAAACCTTCAGGCATGTTGCGCAAATATGCTGTGAACACGTTATGAATGTTATCGAGGACATCTTTCGGCGTTTCTGGCTGGATAAAATCCAGTGTGGTAGTAGCTGATGCCTTGCCCATTGCGACCAGTGCTTGTTGTCCGTTACCGTCTTTGTACACGGCTTTGTATAGCTTATCAACGACAGAGGATGGATAAAATGCTTCATCATCAATATCGGTGAGGTCGTATTCTTTCATGATAGGGTTGGTGATTTCTTGTGCAAGGTTGTTTTTGAATTGATTGATGACAATACCTGCAATTTCAAGTTGCTCTGGGGATTCCATTTGTTTTGCTGTGTAACTCATTGTTCGCTGTGTCTCCTCTATTAGCTTGGGTAAAGTGAGAGATGAGTAAGCACTCATCTGAAATGAATTGTACTGTACCGCTACCATACAAAATCATAATGTTTGGTTTTAAATTTATAACTTTTTATAGGTTGTTTGCAACCTATAAGACCATATCCCCGTATAGATATATGAAAAGCTCAAACAATAAATCGGGGAGATAACACACAATGAATAATGTCCAACTCAACTCAGAACAAGCATCCGGCGCAGTCTTCTTAATTGGCTTTGGTTTGCTCTTCATCACTGGCTGGTGGTTTCCTGGTATGCTCTTTGTGATTGCGGCATCCGCTATTGCAGGGGCATTGGTCGCTGGTAAACCATGGTACACCGCACAAGGGGCAGTCTGGATGATTGGCTTAGGGCTGATTTTCTGGCTCAATTTGTCATGGGGTATCGTCTTTGTGCTGATTGGTATTAGCATGTTGCTCGGTTGGCAGAAAAACGAACAAGACAAGCGCAAACGCAAAAACGACGACTACGACATCGTATAATTCTAGCGTTTCAACACTATACATAGCATTTCAACGGCATGAGTTAAGCACGCACTCATGCCGTTTATGTATTATCGGGCAAATTTGCTCATCTTTACGAAAGTGATAATACATACATGGATGCAGATGTCATCATCGTTGGCGCAGGGCTGAGTGGCTTGGTTGCTGCGCATCAGCTTTTGGACGCGGGTAAATCAGTGATTGTTGTGGATAAGGGCCGTAGTGTCGGCGGACGGCTGGCGACGCGCCGTATTCAAAATGGTAGAGCGGACCACGGCGCACAATTCTTCACCGTACGTACAGACGCCTTTCAATCACAGGTTGATAAATGGCTCGCTAAAGACCTCGTTTATGTCTGGGGACGTGGTTGGAGCGATGGCAGTCTACAAAAAAATAAACCAGACGGATACCCTCGCTATGCGACCCGACAGGGCATGAACTACCTCGCTCGTGACCTTGCCGAAAATGTGCCAGATATTAGGGTCAGTACTCGCATTGCAAGCATTCAATGGCAGGATGATAGCTGGCAACTCACCGACACGGACGGACAATCACTCTCTAGCGATGTCCTCATCATGACTGCGCCTGTGCCACAGACACTCGTCTTGCTAGAAAATGTCCCGCTTACAGAAGAAGACCGTACCGCCCTCCAAAAAATTGATTATGGACCATGTTTATGTGGTTTGTTTGTTGTCGAGGGAGAGGTCAATTTGCCAGAGCCAGGCGCACGCCAAAATTTTGAGGATACCGTTTACTGGATTGCAGACAACAAAGCCAAAGGTATCTCGCCTGACGAACGTATTATCACACTTCATGCGGATGCGGATTTCAGCCGTACTAATTATGATGCCCCGCCAGAAGAAAATTTAGCTGTCTTTCGGGCGGAACTCGAAAAATACTTGGCAGATGGGGCAAGCATCACTGAAGAACAACTCAAGAAATGGCGCTATAGCATCCCACAGACCATGCACCCAGACGATGTTTTGCAGGCAAGTAACTTACCTTTGATTTGTGCAGGGGATGCCTTCGGTGGGCGTGCGCGTGTGGAAGGAGCGTTTCTTTCCGGCTTAGAAGCAGGCAAACGCGCTATCGCCCTATAATCTTTAGGACTGTTCATTATCTGTTCATCGCAGATTGACTAATTCCATATTATGCTAGTCACGTTTTGACCTGATAAGACAATGACGAGGGAAATCTTTAATGTCCGAATTGCGTGTCGTGGATACTGCAACTAAAGAAAAACCAAAACGCCGTTTATGGCTGTGGATACCAACAGGTATTGTAGCTGTCTTGGCGATTTTTATCAGTGGCTTTGTGGTGTGGGCGATTAATCCAGGTGTTGATTTGCCAGCTATCACCCAACAAAATTTGCAGAGTACTGATACTGTGACTGTGACTGATTCAGCATGGATTTCGTTCATGCCGACTAGTGCGCCACCCACAACGGGCTTTATTTTTTATCCGGGGGCAAGAGTTCCAGCACAGGCATACACGCCACTCGCGCAACAAATCGCCAGTCAGGGCTATCTCGTTGTCATCGTCAAACCACCGATTAATTTGTCTATTTTGAATACAACGCAAGCTGCCCCTGTCATCGAACATTTTTCGGCAGTGCAACGCTGGGTTGTTGGTGGGCATTCTATGGGTGGGGCAGTCGCGGCTATTTATGCGGAAAATCGTCCTGAAGAAGTTGAAGGCGTTGTTTTGTTGGCGGCATATCCACCCAATGATAGCTTACTCGATAATGACATCGAGATTGCGTCTATCTATGGCACAGAAGATGGCATTGCCACACTTGATGAAATTGATGCCTCGCGTGATGACTTACCAACCGATACGCTGTTTGTGCCGATTGCAGGCGGAAATCATGCCCAATTTGGTTACTACGGCGAACAAAGTGGTGATAATCCGGCAACTATCGCCCACGACCAACAAATTGCCCAAACAGCAACGGTTATTGTGGATTTGCTCACTGCCGTTGCCACGTCTAACTGATATAAACCAAAAGAGCCATCTTGCAAGAAGATGGCTCTTCACATTCTTAGCTTTCTCTACCGTGTTCAGTCCCAATACTTCTGGTCTGACCACAACACGATGTCGCCACCTGTGGTTAAAAATACAAGGGTGCTATCGCTGATGAGGGTGTCGTTCTGGTAAATATTTATCTGGAAGACGCCTACACCTGGATTTGTAGGATCGGGATGCAGGTAGTAAATGACGGTGCGTAAACCGCTGACTGTTGTCTCGCCTGTTTGGAAACCGAAGTCCTCCGGGTTGTTGATTTCGATGAACGTGCCATCGTTGTCATTATTACTATCATCGCCGTCGTTTAGCACAACGCTATCGAGGTCAACAAGTAAGGTGATGGGCGTACTGGTGACTTCTTCACAGGCTGTATCACAATTGCCATAGACTTGAATGGTGTCAGTTTCATATAAGATGAAGATAGTGACATTCGCACCTGGAATATCATTGCGGGTTTCTACACCTTCTGGACAAGCGCCTCTGGTAGCCCCTTCTGCGAGATATGCTGGTAAATCCGCTTCTGAAACCGTGAGGGTTTGGGCCGCGGCTGGGTTATTCGGTGGATAGTGACAAATTGTACCATCTTCTGCGGTGAAAACATCCGGTATAACGTCGCCTGTTGAAGGCGTACTTATTGCTGGCTCAACACAAGAAATGTTCATACTTGTATCCGTACTGCCACCTGTGACCGTCACACTGACAGATATTGCGATATCTAGGGGGACAGCGTACTGAAAAACGTTGGGGGCTGTTACATTGGCGACGACACCAATCCCATTGACGCTAATGTCAAATGTACCTGTGCCTAATAAGGTTACTGTGATGATTTCGCCTGCAGAAAAAGAGCCACCGTTGAAGGTATACGGTGTGCCTCCAGTTGCGGATGTACCATTGATAGCTGTACATCCTGAGCTAATTGCTTGAACAGATGATAATGGCGCGAAGAAAAAGAAAAGTGTGCCAATAATCATGCTAGTAATAAAATGTTTGACCATGGTGATAATCCCTTGATATTTTGCAATCTGTCTTTTCTCGAAGATGAGAACGATATTAAAAGGATTATACACCAATTCGTTATATTATGTAATAAAAATCAGTAAAGATGGCGGTAAGGTTTACTTGTTACTCTTCATTGTTGCGCGAGCTATCTATTTCATCCAAGAACGTAATGGCTTCTTCGAGACTATCTATCAGCCTAACTTGGCTGGTTGTAACATTAACTGCTACTTTGGCGATAACACGCTGTAATCTGTCTTCGATGCCAACCAAGAGTGTCCATCCGGTGCGCTTATGAGGCTTTACACCATCAGTAGCCGCGCTTATTTCTCCGAGCGATATTGTTTTAGTAAGGTTCTTGAAGACAAAAATTTGATGCACGATACCATCCTCAGTACCAGTATCTGCGACGAGCTGGTTAATTGCCGATTGTGTCTGCCTGAGCAAGCCGAGGTCACTCAAATCCCCATAGCAATGGCAAATAATAATCTTATTTTCTGTGTACCAGCTAACATCAATCGGCATAATATAAATTACCAAACATTAAGCTCACATATCGTTGATTTTATACTGATGCATATATTTATGCCATTACAAAATATTATATATCGTGATGCGTGTGAATATGTTCTATTGTGATCTACGCAAATAGACAAACTCGTTTGTCGTAAAGAGCGAAAGCGTGCTACAATTAATCTAATGCTCATTTAAATAAATTGTTTTTAATAGATATAAGGAGATTTTGACTTATGGTCAGCACAATGAAGATGGATGGTGTTAGCTTCGCGCTCACCGAAGAACAAGAGATGTTGCAAAAGATGGCGCGTGACTTTACGGCACGCGAAATTATCCCTGTTGCTGCTGAATATGATGAACATGCGACTTTCCCCCAAGATATTTTTGATAAAGCCCGTGAAATTGGTCTTGCTAATATGAACGTGCCAGAAGAATACGGTGGTATGGGCGCGTCTCTAATGGAAGAAGTCATTGTTGCAGAAGAACTTGGCTACGGTTGTACAGGCATCAGCACCAGTGTTAGCACGAATGGCTTAGGCGATTTGCCGATTGTGATTGCGGGTAATGAAGCGCAAAAAGCACACTGGCTGGGTGAACGCCTTGTCGATAACGGCGAACTCGTCAGCTATTGCATGACTGAACCAGCCGCCGGCTCGAATGTTGTTGGTATCCAAACCCGCGCTGAGAAAAAAGGCGCAAAGTATATCCTCAATGGTAGCAAAACGTTCATCACGAATGCCAGCTACGCTAATTTCTACACTGTCTTTGCAAAAACCGACCCCTCAGCCGGACATCGTGGTATGTCATGTTTCATTGTAGACCGCGATACCCCTGGTGTCAGTGTCAGTAAGAAATTCGACAAACTTGGACAACGCGCCAGTGATACTGCCGAAGTTGTGTTTGAAAATGTCGAAGTGCCAGAAGAAAATCTGCTTGGGCAAGAAGGGCAGGGTTTCCTGATTGGTATGAAAGTCTTTGACTACAGCCGTCCAGGTGTGGGTGCATCGGCTGTGGGGCTGTTGCGTCGTGCAATGGAAGAAAGCATCCAGTATGCCCAAGAACGTGAAACCTTTGGTCAGCAAATTTACAAACACCAAGCTGTCGGACACAAAATTGCAAACATGGCAATCGATTATGAAGCGGCACGCTTGCTGGTATGGCGCAGCGCATGGGTTGTAGAAGAGGGTGGTAGCGATGCCAAACTCAGTGCGATTGCAAAAACCTTTGCCGCTGATGCTGCTATGAAAGCGACTACCGAAGCGGTGCAAGTATTTGGTGGCTACGGGTATATCCGTGAATACCCTGTTGAAAAATTGATGCGTGATTGCAAAGTCTTCCAGATTTACGAAGGCACAAGCGAGATTCTGCGCAATGTTGTTGTGCGTGAGCTTTTCCGTTAGAGAACACTGTTTTTAGGATGTACTGGTAACAGGTAAGAATCAATCATGGGGATTCGGACGATATTGCCACTTTGCTCTTAACCCCTCCCCTAAATCCCCTTCCCCCTACGCTTCGCTGGCGGAGAGGGGACTTTAAAAGCCCTTTTCAGGTAGTCGGGTGCTAGTTTTACCCCGCCCTGATTTTTTAGAAAGCATCGGTGCGCCTGAAATTAAATTAGTGCAGTAAATCAAGGTAGGTCATTTCATTGACCTGCCTTTTTTGTTGCCTGAACAATATAGTAGGACTAACGTCTATGCACTGACTGAGAACTTGATGATACACTGTATTCATAATATCGTTATGCAGCTCATCTCATCATTTGCAATTATCACGGTATATCATCTACATCGGCATAAATAGAAAGAACACAGTATGACACAGCCACCATCACCAGAAGATAAAGGCACGGTTCGCATAGATGACATGCTCGAAGAGCTTGAACTTGCAGAACAACGTGACGGGTATGATGCACTGGAAGATGCGATTGTCCCTTGGGTTATCGAGTTACGTGTTGTCGGGACGCCTGACCTCATTCGCGTGCCAACAGGTGAAAAATTGACTATCGGGCGCAAAGACCGCGACCATAATATCTTTCCAGAGGTGGATCTTACACCTTACAATGCCAAAATGCTGGGTGTATCGCGCAAGCACGCCCGTTTCACTATGATGGACAATCGGTTAACCCTAGAAGATTTGGGGAGTTCCAACGGTACATTCCTCAACGGGAAACACATCCGCGTGCGTAATCCAATTCGGGTACATAGTGGCGATGAAATTAAATTTGGTGGGCTAACAGTCCAAGTGAATTTCTTGATGCAACCGTTTTCTAATGAAGATACTATGCACGGTATGGGCAATACTGTAAATGTTCCGACTATCGGCAATAAAGAAACGGTTCTCATTATAGATGACAACCAAGCTGTATGTGCTGTGGTACGTATGGTCGCTGTTCGGGCAGGTTTCCGCGTTCTGGTTGCTCATCGCACGGCTGAGGCAGTCAGTTACTGGGATAACGAAGGTGTTGATGGCATTTTTATGGAATTGATGCTGGAAGAAGATAACGCGCTTGACTTTGTGAGCTATGTGCGCCAACAGCATAATTCTGATGTGCCTATTGTTGCGGCGAGTGCTAATACAGGTGGCTTCTACGAAAATAAAGCGATGTCTGGTGGTGTAACGGACATTGTTGCTAAACCACTGAGCGTGGACAAAATCATGGCTGTGTTAAAGAATTTCGTCAAGCAAGCTAGTTAACGGTTTGATGAGCCTTAGGCGGAATTAGCGACTTCCCTTGACAGTCAATTTTCATACTGATAATATACACAATGCTAGTACGGCATAGTGCATACCTTATAAATAGGCGCTGGCTATGTTGAATTGAGCAAGATGACGATAGTGCTTTACGCCATGCGTGGAGTATCTCGTTGTGACTTTAGACAGATACGGGCGATCTATATATCATAGATACGCCCGTTTGCACGCCTAGAGAATCACTAGCGTCAAGTTAAAAAAGACTGTCTGTTAAACGAAGAGCGGAGTAATACATGCCAACAATTAATCAGTTGGTGCGCAATGGGCGTAAGCTAAAGAAGAAAAAGACAAAAGCACCTGCATTGCAATATACCGTCAATGCGCTCAAGGGCAATCGTCGTACACGCCAGAAAAAAGGCGCACCGCAAAAACGTGGCGTATGCACCCGTGTATATACGACAACACCGAAGAAACCAAATTCGGCGTTGCGTAAGGTAGCGCGTGTGCGTTTGTCGAACGGTATGGAAGTCACTGCCTATATTGGTGGTGAAGGGCATCGTCTGCAAGAACACAGTGTAGTACTTGTGCGTGGCGGACGTGTGAAGGACTTACCGGGTGTACGGTATCATATCGTGCGCGGTACGCTCGACACCGGTGGCGTCGAAGGTCGTCAGCAAGGTCGTAGTAAGTACGGTACGAAAAAGGGCTAAACGTCCGGCGTAGTCAATAGCTATCAATAGCTAAGAAGGATAGATGTAATGCGTAGAAAAACACCCGATAAGCGCGAGGTACGTCCAGATTCAAAATACGGTAATGTACATCTCACGATGTTCGTCAACCGTATGATGTACGGTGGTAAGAAAAGCACTGCTTTCAAAATCATGTACAACGCACTGGACATTATTGAGCGTCGCATGGGGACAGACCCCGTGGAAGTTTTCGAGAGCGCACTTAGCAATGTGCGTCCAGCCATCGAAGTTAAAGCACGTCGCGTCGGCGGGTCTACCTATCAGGTACCAACCGAAGTGAAGCCATCCCGCGCAATTGCACTTGCTATGCGCTGGTTGTTGGCAAATTCACGCGCTCGTGGTGGACGTAGCATGGCGGATAAGCTCGCTAATGAACTCATGGATGCATCGCAAGGGCAGGGTGCTTCTGTTCGTAAGAAGGACGAAGTACATAAGATGGCGGAAGCCAACCGTGCGTTTGCACACTTCCGTTAAGTAAAAACAACCCATACAGGGTAAAAGGTTAAGGTGTAAAAGGTCAAAATGGCGAAAAAACAACAGTTCGACCTCAGTAAGGTTCGCAACATCGGTATCATCGCACATATTGATGCTGGGAAAACCACAACGACAGAACGTGTTTTGTTCTATAGCGGTATGGTGCATAAAATCGGTGAAACACACGATGGTGCGTCTGTAACTGACTATATGGATCAAGAGAAAGAACGTGGTATTACGATTACGTCTGCAGCAGTCACCACGAGTTGGCTCGGTCACCAAATTAACGTGATCGACACGCCAGGTCACGTTGACTTTACAGCAGAGGTACAACGTTCATTGCGTGTTCTCGATGGTGGTGTCGCAGTATTTGATGCTGTATCCGGTGTAGAACCTCAGTCTGAGACCGTGTGGCGTCAGGCAAATGATTATAGCGTGCCGCGCATGTGTTTCATCAATAAAATGGATCGTGTTGGTGCAAATTTCGATAAAGCAGTGCAAAGCATCATTGATCGCTTGCATGGCAATCCTGTACCTATTCAGATGCCATACGGCAGTGGTAGAGATTTCGGCGGCGTTATCGACTTGATGGCAATGGAACTCGTATTCTCTAGTGGTGATTTGGGTGAAGTCATTGAACGTCATCCGATTCCAGAAAGCCACCGCGAAGAAGCAGAAACCCGTCGTGCCGAAATGATTGAAAAAATCGTTGAAAGTGATGATTTCCTGACAGAAAAATTCCTGATGGAAGAAGAAATCACTGACGAAGAAATCATTCAGGCGCTACGTGCTGGCACAATTGCGAATAAAATTCAGCCCGTGCTGTGTGGTTCTGCATTGATGAACAAAGGTGTTCAACCACTGCTCGACGCTGTTGTTGCTTATTTGCCATCACCGCTTGATATTCCACCGGTTAAAGGGACAGACCCTAAAGATTCAGAAGTGGAAATCATCCGTAATGCTGATGACAGTGAGCCAATGTCTGCATTGGTCTTCAAGATTGTGTCTGACCGCTTCGGTACGCTGGCATTTACCCGTGTGTATTCCGGCATCCTGAAACAGGGTGTACGTGTTTACAATCCGGTTAAAGGCAAAGTGGAGCGTGTTGGGCGTATTGTTCGCATGTTCGCGGCTGACCGTGAAGATGTGGATGAAGTACGCGCTGGCGATATTGCGGCTGTGATTGGTATGAAAGATACTTTCACGGGCGATACCATCTGCGACCAAGATAATCAGGTCATTTTGGAGAACATCAAGTTCCCTGACCCTGTTATTGAAGTAGCAATTGAACCAGCAAGTAAAGAAGACCAAGACAAATTGTCTAAAGGACTTGCGAGCTTGTCCAATGAAGACCCTACTTTCCAAGTGGAAGTGGACTCAAACTTGGGTCAGACCAAGATTCGTGGGATGGGTGAGTTGCACCTTGAGGTTCTCGTAGACCGTTTGCGTCGTGAATTTAACGTGGATGCAACTGTGGGTCGCCCGCGTGTAGCATACCGCGAAACCATCACCCGCACGCACACTGTAGATACCATTTTCAAACGTCAGTCTGGTGGTAGCGGTCAGTATGCGAAAGTTGTTATCGAGTATGGACCGATGACAGCAGAAGAAGCGGAAGAAACCAAAGACAACCTAATTTTCGAGGATAGCATTAGTGGTGGTGCGGTGACGAAAGAGTTCATCCGTGCAACTGAAAAAGGTATCCGCGAAGCGATGGAAGGTGGCATCATTGCTGGCTACCCAATCGTGAAGCTCAAAGCGAGCATGGTTGATGGTGGTATGCACGATGTCGATTCTAGCGAAATTGCGTTTAAGGTTGCTGGATCTATGTCCTTGCGTGAAGGTATCCGCGCTGGTTCGCCTGTCATCTTAGAACCTTCCATGAAAGTGGAAGTGGTCGCACCAGATGATTACACCGGTACACTCGTTGGCGACCTTAGTTCACGTCGCGGTACGGTTGAAGGTATGGAGCCACGCGGCGAAGGCATCACAACGATTCGTGCGCAAGTACCGTTGTCGGAAATGTTCGGTTATGCAACTGAAATCCGTAACATGACGCAGGGTCGTGGTAACTTCACGATGGAATTTGATCAATACACCGTGGCACCAAATAACATCGCGGAAGAAGTGATCGAAGGCAAACGCTAAGAGTTGGGATGCGTGCCGGTTAGTCAACGCACGGCTGGCACGCATCATTCGTCGTCTTTTGTACGATAGTGTTGTAAACGTAAGTCTATCTATTCACACAAGATAAACAGAGGAAAATAAGTCACATGGCAAAAGCTAAGTTCGAGCGTAACAAGCCACACGTCAATATTGGTACTATTGGTCACGTTGATCATGGTAAAACAACCCTGACTGCTGCTATCACCAAAGTGATGAACTTGGTTCAGGATACCAATCTTAAAATGAACTACGAAGATATTGATAACGCGCCAGAAGAACGTCAACGCGGTATCACCATCTCGATTCGTCACGTTGAATATGAAACAGACAACCGTCACTACGCACACGTAGACTGCCCAGGTCACCGTGATTATATTAAAAACATGATTACCGGTGCAGCACAGATGGACGGCGCTATCCTCGTGGTAAGCGCACCTGATGGTCCTATGCCACAAACCCGCGAACACGTACTGCTTGCTCGTCAGGTAGAAGTACCAGCGATGGTTGTGTTCCTTAACAAAACCGACCAGATGGATGACCCAGAACTCATCGAACTCGTCGAAATGGAATTGGGTGAATTGCTCGATAGCTACGACTTCAGTGAAGAAACCCCAATCATCAAGGGTTCCGCACTGGCTGCTACCGAAAGCGATAGCACCGACTCCAGCGCACCAGAATATCAACCAATCATTGACCTGATGCAAGCTGTTGATGACTGGATTCCAACGCCAGAACGTGAAACCGACAAACCATTCTTGATGCCAGTGGAAGATGTCTTCTCCATCAAGGGGCGTGGTACGGTTGTAACGGGTCGTGTAGAACGTGGTACACTGACCAAAGGTACTGAAATTGACATCGTTGGTCTGCGTGACGCTATCCAAACAACCACCGTTACCGGTATCGAAATGTTCCACAAAGAACTCGATAGCGCAGAAGCTGGCGACAACGCTGGTATCTTGATTCGTGGTAAAACCCGTGACGAAGTTGAACGTGGTATGGTTTTGGCTGCTAAAGGTAGCATCACCCCACACACCAAGTTCAAGTGTGAAGCCTACATCCTCAAGAAGGACGAAGGTGGACGTCACAAAGCATTCTTCAGTGGCTATCGCCCACAATTCTACATCCGTACTATGGATGTAACCGGCACCATCACCCTGCCAGACGGCGTGGAAATGGTTATGCCTGGCGACAATGTGAATCTCGAAGTTGAGCTGATTACACCAGTTGCTGTTGAAAAAGGCTCGAAATTCGCTATTCGTGAAGGTGGTCTGACCGTAGGTGCAGGCATCATCACGGAAATCATGGAATAAGCGAAATACATAACGGAAATTTCTTGTACCGGCGTACACGCTACGCCGGTATTTTTTCCGCCAAAAGCAAGTTAACAAAATTGATAGTCTGATTAACAGACTGTAAAGGTTGCGATATGGCAGTAAAAAACAAAATCCGCATCCGCTTGAAGGCATATGACCATCGGGTGCTAGATCAATCCGCACAACGGATCGTAGAAACTGCTGAGCGCACAGGTGCAAGAGTCGTGGGTCCCGTTCCGCTTCCGACGCGGTTAGAACGTTTTACCGTAATTCGTTCGAGCTTCGTCCATAAGAATAGTCAGGAACATTTTGAAATTCGTACCCACAAACGTCTGATTGACGTACTCGACCCCGATAGTAAAACTATCGACACCTTGATGCGCCTGAATCTGCCCGCTGGCGTGGATATCGAAATCAAAATCTAGTGGCATAACGAATGTTGTGAACACATTTCCTGTTCGGTGCAGACCGGACATCATCAGATATATTGTAAGTAGTATTGGGAGGGGAACTAGTCCCGCAGGAATGCGCTAACCCCCCTCTGGAGGCTGAGTCATGAAGGGCATGATTGGCAAAAAAGTTGGGATGACCCAAATTTTTGACGAAGATGGTAACGTCGTACCTGTTACCGTGATTGAAGCTGGTCCCTGCTACGTCACGCAAGTGCGTACTGCAGACCGCGACGGCTATGTAGCTGTCCAACTCGGTTACGGCGAAACCAAACCGTCTCGTCTGACGAAAGGTCAACTCGGACATTTGCAAAAGAACAACCTGCCCGCGCTCAAATATTTGCGTGAATTTCGCGTGAAGGGCGACGGGGCAGCAGAAGTAGAAGAAGGTGCCGAAATTAAGGTCGATGTCTTTGAAAAAGGCGAACGTGTCGATGTTATCGGTATCTCAAAAGGTCGTGGTTTCGCTGGTACGATTAAGCGTCATAATTTTAATCGTCAGCCGAAAACACATGGTCAGTCGGATCGTGAACGCGCACCTGGTTCTATCGGGATGTGTGCGGCACCTGGGCGTACTTTTAAGGGTATGCGTATGAGTGGTCGCATGGGTAATGACCGCGTGACGATGCAAAATCTTGAAGTTGTAGTCATTGACGCCGAGAAAAATCTACTCGCGGTCAAAGGATCGGTGCCTGGTAGCAAAGGTGGCATCGTCATGATTCGTCCGGCTGTGAAATAAGGGCGCGAGGAGAAGACAGAATGGAAATTCAAGTAGTCAATGCACAGGGCAAAGATGTCAAAACTGTTGATGTCCAGTCCTACATCTTTGAAGAAGACGTGAACACGGGTTTGATGCACCAAGCATTTGTGCGTCAGATGGCAAATGCGCGTCAGGGTAATCACAAAGCGAAACGCCGTAGCGAAGTGCGCGGTAGTACCGCAAAAATCTACCGTCAAAAAGGTACGGGTCGGGCGCGTCATGGTGCGCGTACAGCGCCTATCTTCGTCGGTGGTGGTCGTGCGCATCCGCCACGTCCGCGTGATTACACCAAGAAAATGCCAAAGAAGATGCGTCGCAAAGCGATTCGTTGCGCACTCAGCGGCTTGATGCGTGATGATCAATTGGTGTTCGTAGACGAGTTGGTGTTTGAAGAACCAAAGACCAAACGCATGAAAGAAGTTTTGGGAGCAGTCGCAGGCAGTGAGAAAGCACTGGTTGTAGTCGGCAGTAAAGATGACAACGTAACGCGCAGTGTACACAATCTGCCAAAAGCGCATGTCATTCTCGCTAACTACCTCAATATCCGCGATTTGCTATCGTACGATAAAGTTGTGATTACGCTGGAAGCACTCGACGTAATCACCGAGATTTGGGGCGAGGAGGCGTAACCATGCCAGAGTTACATCCCTATGATGTGATCCGTCGTCCGGTCATCACGGAAAAATCAACCATTATGCAAGATGAGTTGAACCAGTACGTGTTTGAAGTCGCAAGTAATGCCAATAAATTCCAGATTATGGAAGCGGTTGAGCTTATTTTCGACATTGACCCAGACGATATACTGAAAGTACGGACAATGGTTATGCCTGCGAAACGCGGGCGTCGCGGACGCAAGATGTATATCCGCAGCCGTCAGTGGAAAAAAGCCATTGTCTCGCTTGCCGATGGTGTATCCATCGACATCTTTAACGTCTAAAGGAGCGAACAATGCCGATTAAAGTCTATAAACCAACTTCGGCTGGTCGCCGTAATATGACCGGTTATACATTTGAAGAAATCACCAAGAGCAAACCAGAACGCTCTCTGACTGAACCCCTTCGTAAACGTGGTGGTCGTAACAATCAGGGTCGTGTCACGGTGCGTCATCGTGGTGGTGGTCACAAACGTCGTTACCGCATTATCGACTTCAAGCGTAACAAAAGTGATTGCGCGGCTGAAGTGATTGCGATTGAGTACGACCCGAACCGTAGTGCGCGGATTGCACTGCTGGAATACGAAGATGGCGAACGTCGTTATATCATTGCACCTTTGGGTGTGACGGTAGGTGCGCGTATCGCTAGTGGCGAGTTGGCAGAACTGCGCCCTGGACACGCGATGCAACTGAAAAGTATCCCTGTGGGTACGGTTGTACATAACATCGAATTGCGTCCTGGTAAGGGTGGGCAGATTGCTCGTTCCGCGGGTGTATCTGCACAAATCGTTGCTAAAGAAGGTAACTACGCAACTTTGCGTTTGCCAAGTAACGAGATGCGCAAGATTCATGAAAACTGCATGGCAACCATTGGTCAAGTGGGCAATGCCGAACACGGTAACGTGAAAATCGGTAAAGCAGGTCGCGCCCGTTGGCTCGGCTGGCGTCCTGGTGTGCGTGGTACTGCACAAGACCCTGCAAGCCATCCGCATGGTGGTGGTGAAGGTCGTACCGGTATTGGTATGCCAGCACCAAAAACACCTTGGGGTTTGCCTGCGCTCGGCGTGCGTACCCGTAGCAACAAGCGTACAGACGTATTCATCGTGCGTCGTCGTGGTAAACGTCGTTAGTCGTTGAATAACGAAGGCAAAAGGAGACAACAGCGATGAGTCGTTCATTGAAAAAAGGACCTTACGTTAGTGCATCCCTCATGAAAAAAGTTGAGGCACTTAACGAGTCCAACAAGAAAGTCGTCATCAGAACGTGGAGTCGTGCTAGCACGATCTTCCCGCAGATGGTGGGACACACAATCGCCATTCATAATGGTCGCCAGCATGTGCCGATTTATATCACTGAAAATATGGTCGGTCACAAATTAGGCGAATTTGCACCCACACGTACATTCCGTGGGCATCTTGTAGAAGCTAAGAAGAAACGTTAACTGAGAGGGCATCATGGACGTAAAGGCAAAAACAAAATACTTGCCCATTTCCTCTCAGAAACTGGCGCTCGTATGCGATCAAGTGCGTGGGATGGATGCTGAAGAAGCGGTTGTGCTTCTTGAGTTCATGCCACAAAAAGGCGCAGAATTTGTGCGCAAAACATTGCAAAGCGCAATCGCAAATGCTCAAAATAATTTCGACCTCGATACACGCGATATGATCGTGAGCGAAATTTGGGTAGGTGAAGGACCCAGCCTCAAACGCTATAAAGCAGGGGCGCGTGGTCGCTATAAACCGCGTGTGCGTCGTCAGTCGCATCTGTGGGTCACGATTGCAGAGCGAGAGGACTGAGGAAAATGGGACGTAAAGTAAATCCAGTAGGCATGCGCCTGAAGATCAATCGAGATTGGGAATCGCGCTGGTATGCCGAAGGCGACAAATACGTAGAACTTTTGCATGAAGACCGCAAAGTGCGTAACTTCGTGAAAAAAGAGACGGAACGGGCGGGTGTTTCCCGCATCGAAATCGAACGTCAGCCAAGCCAGCTTAGTATCACTGTACACACTGTGCGCCCCGGTTTGATTATCGGGCGTAAAGGTGAAACTGTGAAGCAATTGCGCTCTGACCTCGAAAATATGACTGGTAAAACAGTGCGTGTCGAAGTATCCGAAGTTGATAAACCTGATACTGACGCACAACTGATTGCCGAAAACATTGCCGACCAATTGGTACGCCGTATCGGTCATAGCCGTGCGATGAAACGTGCGATGACCCAAGCGATGCGCCAAGGGGCAGAAGGTATCCGTATTGAAGTCAGTGGACGCTTGAACGGGGCAGATATGAGCCGCCGCGAGTGGATGTCTGATGGACGTGTACCGCGCAATACCTTACGCGCCGCTATCGACTATGGCTTCGCAGAAGCATTGACCACATTTGGTCAAATCGGTTGCAAAGTCTGGGTCTATAAAGGCGATGTGTTGGAAGTTGAAGTACGCGGCAACGATCAGGATAATAATAACTGAGTGCCGCTCAGAACACATGAGGAGTTGTGAACTATGTTGATGCCAAAGCGCACCAAATTTCGGAAGCAACACCGCGGACGCATGAAGGGCAAAGCATACAAAGGCTCGACTGTCGCATTCGGTGATTATGGTCTGCAAGCACTGGAACCCGTGTGGATGACTAGTCGCCAGATTGAGGCAGCGCGTCGTGCGATTGTGCGTTTCATCCGCCGTCGTGGTAAGGTGTGGATTCGCGTTTTCCCAGATAAACCATACACCCAAAAACCAGCGGAAACGCGCATGGGTAAAGGTAAGGGTAGCGTTGAATATTATGTGGCAGTGGTCAAACCAGGTCGTATCTTGTTTGAGATGGCTGGTGTGCCAGAAGATGTCGCCCGCGAAGCGTTGCGCCTCGCAGCCGGCAAGTTGCCAATCAAAACCAAATTCGTCAAACGTATTGACCCAATCAGTGGTCGTGAGGTGAACTAATGGCGAATATGCTTGTACGCGAATTGCGTACCAAATCAGATGAAGAATTGCTCGATATCTACGAGGACATCAAAGAAGAACTCTATATTCTGCGTATTAATCGCAGTACAGGGGAACTCGTAGACACAACCGAATTTCGCAAAACGAAGCGGTCAATGGCGCGGGTACTCACGATTTTGCGTGAGCGCGAACTGGCGACCATGATTGCTGAAGAAGAAGCAGAAGAGGAAGCGTAAACCATGCCGAGTAAACGTCTGGTAGGGCGTGTGGTGAGCGATAAGATGGATAAGACCGTCACGGTTGCCATCGAACAACGCACTATGCACCGCCTGTACCGCAAAGTCATCACCCAAACGAAAAAGGTGAAGGCACACGACGAAAATAATGAAGTTCCACTCGGGGCGCTCGTCCAAATCGTAGAGAGCCGTCCACTCAGCAAAACGAAACGCTGGGTCGTGGAAAAAGTTCTAGAAAGCACTAGCGAAGCCGAACAAGCTGTCCTTGAACAACAGATGGGCAACGAGTACGAAGGCTACGAAACTGATGAAGGGGACGATGAATCATGATTCAGACAGAGTCTCGCATCAAAATCACAGATAATAGTGGCGCACAAGAAATTCTTGTCATCCGTATTTTGGGTGGTAGTAAAGTGCGTTACGGTTACGTGGGCGATATTGTCGTCGGCACAGTGAAAAGTGCTAGTACAAATGGCAACATCCGCAAAGGTCAAATCGTTCGTGCTGTTATCGTCCGTACAGCAAAAGAATATCGTCGTAACGATGGTTCGTACATCAAATTCGACGAAAATGCTGGCGTTGTACTGGCAGACGATATGGAAAACCCGCGTGGCACCCGTGTCTTCGGTCCTGTCGCTCGTGAATTGCGCGACAAAGGCTTCATGAAGATTGTGTCGCTCGCGCCAGAGACACTCTAGGAGGCACCATGAAACGCATCAAAAAAGGTGACACAGTAGAAGTCATCGCAGGAAAAGACAAAGGCTTTCGTGGCGAAGTGATTACCGTGAATAACAAGACCAACCGCGTTACGGTCAACGGTATTAACATCGCAAAACGTCACGAACGTGCGCGTCAGGTGGGCAACCAACAGATTCCAGCGCAGATTGCTGAATTTGAAGCGCCACTACACCTGAGCAATGTTATGCTCGTCTGCCCAAGTTGCGACGAAGCAAGCCGTGTGGGCTATAGCATCGGTGACGATGGTTATAAAACCCGCGTATGCAAAAAATGTAACGAAGATATTGATTAACCGGAGCGTAGGCAATGACTGAACGAATCATTCCAGTTCTCGAACAACGTTACCGGGAAGAAGTTGTGCAAACCCTTATGGAAGAGTTCAACTACAGCAATGTGATGGAAGTTCCACGCATTAGCAAAGTAGTTGTTAACATCGGTATGGGTGAAGCAAACGATGATCCTAAGACCATGGATTATGCGGTCGATACCCTACGTACTATTACAGGGCAACAGCCCATTATTACCCGCGCCAAGAAAAGTGTGGCAGGGTTCAAGGTACGTGAAGGTCGTCCGATTGGTTGCAAAGTGACTTTGCGCAGTACTCGCATGTGGGCTTTGCTGGATCGTCTGATGAATGTAGCCCTCCCGCGTATCCGCGATTTTCGCGGTGTGCCAGCCAAGCTAGATGGGCGTGGTAATTACACGGTAGGTCTTACAGAGCAACTGATTTTCCCGGAAATTGATTTCGATAGTATCGACAAAGTGCGTGGTATGGAAATTACCATCGTCACCACTGCTGAAACCGATGAAGAAGGACGCCGTTTGCTCAAATTGCTCGGCATGCCTTTCCGTGAAAATTAAGTCTGAATTAGATAGACATCAGACAAGCTAAGGAGACACTATGGCTAAGAAAAGTATGATTGCACGCGAGAAAAATCGCAAATACGAGGTTCGCGTGCGCAATCGTTGTAAAAAATGCGGGCGTTCGCGCAGTTACATTCGTCGCTTCGGCTTGTGCCGCATTTGCTTCCGCGAAATGGCACTGGCGGGTGAAATCCCCGGCGTTGTGAAATCGAGCTGGTAGGAGAGGAACAAGCATGTCAAATGTGACCAATGACCCAATAGCGGATATGTTGACCCGCATCCGTAATGCGCTGGTAGCGCGTCACCGCACGGTTCCCGTACCGCGGTCAAATATCAAAGTCGAAATCGCTCGTATCCTCAAAGAAGAGGGTTACATCAGCGATTACACAGTGGGCGATGAAACCCCTGTGCCGATGATTAACATCACGCTCAAATACTATGGCTCGCGCCGTGAACGTCGCCCTGTGATTACGAAAATTACTCGTATCAGCAAACCTGGTCGTCGCGTGTATCGCAAACGTTCCGAATTGCCAATTGTGCTTTCCGGCACGGGCATTGCCATCATCACCACGCCTCGTGGCGTTATGACTGCGCAAAAAGCGCGTGTTGCAGGTGTCGGTGGCGAAGTTCTCTGCTACGTCTACTAAGAAACGAGGGAGATACCAACATGTCACGTATTGGAAAGAAACCGATTGACCTGCCAGCAAAGGTAGAGGTCAAAATCAATGTGAATGAAGTGACGGTCAAAGGACCTAAAGGCGAATTGACCCGTACTTTCAACCCAGATATGGATATCAAAGTGGAAGATGGCACGCTCGTTGTCGAACGTCCATCTGACTTGCGCCATCACAAAGCATTGCATGGGCTTACCCGTGCCTTGCTTGCCAATATGGTAACGGGCGTGAGCGAAGGCTTCCGTAAGACCCTCGAAATTGAGGGTGTGGGTTATCAGGCAATTATGCAGGGCAATAACCTCGAATTGCGCGTTGGTTTGTCGCACGAGGTTATCATCAACCCGCCGGATAGTGATACAACGTTTGAAGTGCCAAAAGATTCGCGTGGTCGCGTGATTCATATTGATGGCATTAATAATGAAGTCGTTGGACAGATTGCCGCGGAAATTCGCGGTTGGCGTCCACCAGAGCCGTACAAAGGCAAAGGTATCCGCTATCAAGGTGAATACATCCGCCGCAAAGCTGGTAAAGCTGGTAAGAAATAAACGAGGTGCTGAATGGCAAGTAACAAGGGCAGAAAGAAATATCAGGCTCGCAAACGCCGTCAGCGTCGTGTGCGTGCTACCATACACGGAACGGCTGAACGTCCGCGTTTGAGCATTTTCCGCAGTAACGAAAATATTTTCGCGCAGGTCATCAACGATGAAGAGGGTGTAACGCTCGCATCGGCATCGACCATCGACAAAGAAATCGCACCAGATATTAGCGATAAAACCAAAAGCGAAGCTGCAAAAGTCGTCGGGGAAGTTCTGGCGAATCGTGCTAAGAATGCTGGCGTTGAAACGGTTGTGTTTGACCGTGGTGGCTTCCAGTATACAGGGCGCGTCGCGGCACTGGCAGACGGTGCGCGTGAAGCTGGACTGAAATTCTAAGGTTGGAGAGAAAATAATGGCAAGAAGAGGCAGACGTCGTAACGACAACCGTGAAGAACTCGACGAGCGCGTAGTCGATATTCGCCGTGTGGCGAAGGTGATTAAAGGTGGTCGCCGCTTTGCGTTCCGTACCGTAGTGGTTGTTGGCGATAATAAAGGACGTGTTGGTATTGGTGTCGGTAAAGCCCGCGCTGTACCAGATAGCATCCGTAAAGCGAATGAAAAAGCCCGTGCGAATCTCGCAAGCGTTGCTTTGCAAAAAGACAATGCTGGTAATGTGACGATTCCATACGAAGTGACCGGACGTGTTGCTGGTGCGCAAGTATTGCTCAAGCCAGCCGCTCCTGGTACCGGTGTTATCGCAGGTGGTGGTGTGCGTGCGGTACTCGAAGTTGCAGGCGTGAACAATATCCTGTCGAAAAGTCAGGGTAGTGCGAATTTGCTCAACGTGGCATTCGCAACCGTGGACGCATTGCAACAACTGAAAAGCCCATCCCTGTTGGCAGATATGCGTGGCAAACCAAAACGCGAAGTCACCCCTGTGTGGGCGCGTCGTGGGATGCCAGTTGATGGCGCGAATGATGCGACACCTGTTCCTGCAGACGCAGACAATGCAGAAGAGGATGACTAATCATGGCAGACCCGAAGAAAGTACGCATCACACTTGTTAAGAGTGCGATTGGTTATAACAAAAAGCAAAAAGACACGGTTCGCGCACTCGGTTTACTCCGTATCAACGCAAGTCGTGAAGTGACACTGACACCCCACATGCAGGGCATGATTAACAAAGTTAGTCATCTGCTCGCTGTAGAAGACGTCGAGTGACACGTCAGAGGACGAGAGGATAATTATGAAACTTCAAGACCTCAAGCCGGATAAAGGCTCGAAGAAGAAAAAGACCCGCGTTGGTCGTGGTAAAGCGGCTGGCGGTGGTACATACGCTGGACGTGGTATCAAAGGGCAGGGTGCGCGTGGTCGCCGTAAGAAAAAACCATATTTTGAAGGTGGTCAGTTGCCATTGGTGCGCCGTTTGCCTTTCAAACGTGGTTTCACGAACGTATCGCGCATTGAATATCAGGAAGTGAATCTTGATATGCTTAACGCTCGTTTTGAGAGTGGCGCTGAGGTAAACCCAGAAACACTCGTTGAAGCTGGGTTGCTCCGCGATGCCGATATTCCAATTGTGGTACTCGGACGTGGTGAGCTAGATGAGGGCAAAAGCCTGACTGTCAAAGCGCACCGCATCAGCAAGAGCGCACAGGAAGCTATCGAAGGCGCTGGTGGCTCTTACGAAAAACTCGAACTGTTATTGGAAGGTGTTTTCGCCACCATACGGAAACCTTCAAAAGATCAGGTCGAAAAAATTCGCCAAGAAAAATTTGGCAACTGAGCAATCTCACAGGCACATGGGCAATTGCTCAGTGCCTGTTCTCTTATAGGCAGACTGACAAGTGTTGTATACGGTAGCACTACGAAAATTGTGGACGTTGTAGGGATAACATTGTGCAAGTTAAGAAATAAATACGGGGTTTATAATGCGGACGATGCAGGCATCGTCCCTACACAGTTGGGTAATTTTTCGAGTTTACATGTTCGATAAACCTGCAAAATGTAGGGACAGTGGGTTGTTCTATCCGTTATTTCCGTCTTAGTTTCTTAAACCGCAGTATGTTATATACAATGAAAAAATCATGACCGCACTATTTTGTATCTATGCCAACGCAACATAGGTAAGAAAAAATTCATATAAAACGTATATGTTAGCACTGCCAGCGCATAAGCTATAATGCGCTCAACATCAGACAGACGTAAGTTGTAGATAGAAGTAAAAAGGCAAGCTCGATGATTCAGGCTATACGCAATACGTGGCGCTTGCCGGATGTGCGTAATAAACTGCTTTTCACGGTTTTTATTCTCGTGGTTTACCAGTTTGCAGCACACATTCCGGTGATTGGTGTCGATAGAGAGGCACTTCAAAATGTGTTTAGTGGAGCGGGGGCAGGTTTCGCAAACGTCCTCAATCTGCTTTCCGGTGGTGCAGTCGCGCAGTTCAGCATTTTAGCGAACGGCGTGTACCCTTACATTACTGCATCCATTATTTTCCAGTTATTGATCCCGATTGTGCCACAGCTACAAGCAATTCAGCGTGAGCCGGGTGGTCAAGAAAAAATCCAACGTTATACTTATTTCGCAACGATTCCGATGGCTGTTCTGCAATCTATTTCCCAGATTGCAATTTTCTCTCAGCTATCCGGTACAGGCAGTATTATTCCGGGCTTCGGTACGGAGATATTGCTGACGGTGACGGTTATCGTCACGATGACGGCTGGTTGTATGTTCGCTTGCTGGTTGGGTGAACTCATCACCGAAGATGGTATCGGTAACGGTATCTCCATCATCATCTTCGCTGGTATCGTGGCACTCGTTCCAAGCAACATCTACCAGATGCTGATTGCGAATGAAGGTGCGCGTCTGGCATACAACGTGATGCTCTTCGTGATTATCGTACTCGTGAGTGTGGTCGGCATCATCTACATCCAAGAGGGTGTGCGCCGTATCCCTGTACAATACGGTAAACGTGTACGCGGTAATAAACAGGTGCAAGGTCGCGGTAACTACGTACCATTGCGCGTGAACCCTGTTGGCATGATTCCGCTCATCTTCGCACAAGCGATTATCACGTTCCCCGCGATTATCATCGGCTTGTTCTCACCAGACCCTGGTTCGTTCTGGGGACAGTTACAAGCGCAGTTCGGTAATCAGCAGGGCTTCATCTACTGGTTTACGTTCTTCTTGATGACGGTGGGCTTCACTTTCTTCTATGCGGATGTGATGGTGGGTAACTATCGCCTCGCAGAAACCTTGCAACGGCAGGGTGGCTTCATTCCGGGTATTCGTCCTGGACAACGCACAGAAGATTACATCGTCACTGTCACACGGCGTATCACACTTGTGGGCGCGGTCTTCTTGGGTCTGATTGCGGTTGTGCCGGGGCTTGTCCAAGCACTGAACGGCGTCATCTTCCCATTTGAAACCACGAGTGCCTACAACCCAGCGAATAACCCAGCCGCCATCCTCACGGGTGCAGGTTTGATTATCGTCGTTGGCGTGGTGATTGACTTCTTGCGTCAGCTTGAAGCCCAACTTGTCATGCGTAATTACGAAGGCTTCATGCGCTAAAGCAGTATCCACATGGTATGATAATAGAGGTGGTGACTAAGCCACCTCTATTTTTGTGTTTGTCCGCTCATTGACCCACGCAGAAACCGCGCATTATTGGCAACCACGTCTGAGCAACAAAACACGCCAATTTAATTTTTTACGATGACTTTTTATGTCAACAAATCTGCATGAGTGTACTTGTGCGGAATCTTACTTTTATCAACATCAGATTTATCAATAACGGAGCAACACATAATGGGACTTTACATCATCTTGATGGGCGTGCAGGGCGCAGGCAAAGGTATGCAAGCTGGCTTTATCAACGAAACCTATGGCATTCCGCACGTTTCGACTGGTGATATTTTTCGTGGTTTACAAGACCGCACCGATGAACTCGCGCAACGGGTAAAAGCTATTCTCGCGGCTGGCGACCTCGTAGACGATGCGACAACCAATGAACTCGTCGCTGACCGCCTCAATGAACCGGACGCAGAAAACGGCGTGATTCTCGATGGCTATCCACGCAACGAAGTACAAGCTGAATTTCTGACGAATTATTTGCAAGAAAAAGGCGAGCAGGTCAACGCGGTTATCTTGCTTGACCTGAATCTGTTCACGGCATTCAAGCGGGCATTTGGTCGTGTAACAGATAAAGAGACAGGCGATAGCTTCAATTACTATTACAAACAAGGCGACGTCAACTTTGAAGTTGAAAAAGATGCTGATGGTGTATACCCACCGCGCCTTGTCGCTACCCGCGATGGACGTGAACTCAAGCGTCGTGGTGATGATGCGGATGCAATGTCTGTTATCAACCGGATTGATACGTATCTCGATCAGACGATGCCTGTGGTTGAATATTTTGACAGCAAAGGTGTTGTGCAAAAAATTGACGCTGACCAATCTATTGCTGAGGTCAGTAAGGCAATCAAAGATGCTATTGATAGCGTCAAATCCTGACATTCATGTAGGGACGTACTTTTGTGTGCGTCCTATTTCTTCCTCTTAACACTACAATCAACATCGGAGGCACACCCAATGGCAAGCATCACCTACAAAACCGCAGACGAAATCGAAATTATGCGTCAAGCAGGGCGTATCGTCGCAGAAGCACACGCGGCAATGGCAGAGGCAGTTGCGCCCGGTGTGACCACTAAAGAACTCGATACGATTGCAGAAACGGTCATCCGTGATTACGGCGCGATACCTGCATTTTTGGATTATGGTCCTGGTGGTAAACCGCCATTTCCGGCGACTATCACGGCTAGTATCAACGAAGAACTCGTACATGGCATTCCCAGTGATGAGCGTGTTTTGCAAGAAGGCGACATCATCAGTCTTGATACAGCATGCTTCCATCAGGGCTATGTTGGGGATGCGGCGTATACTTATGCTGTCGGTGAAATTGGTGCGGGGATTCGTCGCTTGCTGGAATCATGTGAAGCGGCTCTTTATGCGGCGATAGATGCTTCAGTGGTGGGCAATAAAGTCAGTGATGTTGCGCGTGCGACCCAAAAATACGCGGCGTCAAAAGGTTATAGTGTTGCTATGGAATATACCGGACATGGGGTAGGGCAAGCCATGCACGAACCGCCTCAAGTCCCGAATTGGTGGCCTCGCAAAAAACCACGTCCGGGACAACCGTTCTGGATGGATTATCCGCTGAAGCCAGGTATGACCTTTGCTATCGAACCGATGTTGATTGCCGGACGTAATGAACTCTACGAACTTGATGATGAGTGGACAGTCGTCACCAAAGATGGCTCGCTGTGTGCGCATTTTGAACATACGGTGCATATCACTGAATCAGGCGCTGAAATACTGACGTTGTTACCCGAGTAGTATGAGTAAGCTGAAGCAACACCTTTCAACAGAAAATAGAATTGCTATCCAAGAATTGTATACACCTAGTTTTGGTGAAGTGCGGCGGATCATATATAGTAATTGGGAC
>JBCBKJ010000077.1:0-26446 GCA_038522085.1 Chloroflexota bacterium | reverse complement strand
CCGCTTTTACCCGTGCTGACTTTCTTTGGCAAGGCTATTTCTTCCACCACACTGAAGCAAATCCATAAGCGACCACAGGCATCCCGTTTTATCGTGACCGTCTTGATATCGCCTTTGAGTTCCCGATGTTTGATGAACTTGTAGCGTCTGTTGCTAATCGTGACTTGTCCCACACCCCGTTTTTTCTGCTCGGCATTCGGCACTTTGGGGTCAGGAAGCAGTTGCCAACCCGCTGTTTGCTTGAGCGTGAAAGAACTATACTTTTTCACTTTCTTGAAACGTGGAAGCCCCGCTTTTTTCTTGAAGAAACGTTTGTAGGCACGGTCAAGCCGTTCAATCACATCCTGTACTGCTTGCGAACCGACTTTCTCCCAGTACGCATATTTCTCAGTCTTACCACGTAGATAAGCAATATGACTTTTCAGACGCGATTGCGACACATACTTACCGAAACGCCGATAGTACCGTTTTTGCAATGCCAAGCAGTGATTCCAGATGATACCTGCAATATCAATCATCTGGTGCAGATACTTATCGCGCTTGTCACAGCGATGCAAACGATATTTGTATGTATGGCGTATTGGTACTTTTTTTGTCATGATGTTATTAGTATAGCAATTTTGGTTTCTTCTCGCTACTTATTGCGTGCCATTCATCCCCACAGCAAGCTATGGGGTTTTCTGTCACTTTTTTATAAATATGTCAAAAACTCTCTTACGATAAGGGAGTTTATGCCACCCCCATATGCTAGGGGATTTTTTAATTTAACAGGGATATAGTATAGGAGATTAGATTCAGCATAAGGGAAGTGTAAATATGTCTGTTATGGAACAAAAGACACAAGAGCAAAAAAAGGCGCGCGAGCTTCTCGGTCAGATTCTGACTTTAAGAGGTATTGGTTGGGTGATGGCGATCGTGGCAGTGTTTTTTGCGGTGTGGGGGTTTACCGATCAACATGGCTCGGCGTGGACGGTGAGTAACTGGTTAGGTGATTTCTATGCCAATGTGAGTTCTGAGTTGCTGAGTATTGTTATCACGATAGTCGTACTGGATGGCTTATATAATCGTCGGCAGGATGAGGGAGATTTACGACGGTTGAAAGCCTTACTCAACAGTAATGAAGCGGTAGTTGCGAAGATAGCGATTGCGGAGTTAGATGCAAAAGGTTGGTTGAAAGATGGTTCGTTGAAAGGCGCTAACTTGACTGGAGCGAATCTAGAAGGCGCTGGCTTGATTGGAGCGAATCTAGAAGGCGCTAACTTGACTGGAGCGAATCTAGAAGGCGCTAACTTGACTGGAGCGAATCTAGAAGGCGCTTTCTTGACTGGAGCGAATCTAGAAGGCGCTTTCTTGGGTGATGCGAATCTAGAAGGCGCTTTCTTGGGTGATGCGAAGCTAGAAGGCGCTGACTTGAGGGGAGCGAATCTAGAAGGTGCTAACTTGGGTGATGCGAATCTGGAAGGCGCTGACTTGTTGAAAGCGAAGCTAGAAGGCGCTTTCTTGACTGGAGCGAATCTGGAAGGCGCTGACTTGTTGAAAGCGAAGCTAGAAGGCGCTAACTTGGGTGATGTGAATCTAGAAGGCGCTGACTTGAGGGGAGCGAATCTAGAAGGTGCTAACTTGGGTGATGCGAATCTAGAAGGCGCTTCCTTGAGGGAAGCGAAGCTTCCAGATGGAACTAAGTGGACACAAGATACTGATATGGGACGTTTTACTAATCCTTCGCATCCTGAATTTGAAGCTACCTTAAAGAAGAGAGAGCAAAAACAATAGCTAGGCAAGCCCTACATAAAATGGGTTACTCGAAGCGTCCCCACCATCGGGACGCTTTTTTTGTACAAATAAATAGCTTATGTAAATAAATGTTTTCATAGGCTAAATGGAAAAAGCCAATTAATGCTGATTTAAATCAGATAACAACAAGTGTTAACACAATACAATGATTTCTTGAACAAACTCGCAGTAAAGTATCACGCGGGAAATCATACGAAAAATATTGTGGGTATACATGGAAGAGACGAAACGCAAGAACGAAGCATCCCAGCAGGGTCGCTTCCGCCGTAAGGTACTAGAAGCTGTAGAAGGCTATCTTTATCTCGCACCCACACTGATTATCCTGTTAGTATTTGTATTCATCCCTATTATCTCGTCGTTCCAACTTAGCTTGAACCGCGCCGCACCTTTTGGCAACCAGACTATCTACGTTGGCTTTGAAAATTACGAGCGGTTGTTAACTGACCCCGTGCAACAAGAAACTATTTGGATTTCCCTTGTATTTACTGTTGGAACAGTAATTCCAGGCATCATTTTATCGGTCATGTTAGCCATTTTACTATCATTGCCTGTACGTCGTTTTTCGTGGCTACACCGTTTATTGATTTTCGTGCCGATTGTTATCAGTAGTGCCGTGACGGGGGTGTTATTCCGCTGGATTTATCATCCTGTCGTCGGCTATATCAACTATATGCTGAGTCTCGTTGGGATTGACGGTCCTAATTGGCTTTCTGACCCTGATTGGGCGCTAATCGCTATCATGATAGCTGTCATCTGGCGACAACTTGGTTTCAATGTAATTATCGCGCTGGCTGGCTTACAAAATATTGATAGTACATATTATGAGGCGGCTAAAGTGGATGGCGCGAGTCTGTGGGATAGAATCGTAAATATCACCATCCCACTCATGTCTCCTACTTTATTTTTCCTCTTTATCATCAATACCATTACGAGCTTACAAGTATTTGGTGAAATTGATGTACTAACGCGTGGTGAGACAGGGACAAGTACCCTACTCTATTCCATTTACGATTTCGCATTTCGTGGCACACCACAGCGCGGTATCGCATCCGCACAATCGTTCATCTTGTTTGTACTCATCATTATTCTCTCAATTATTCAATTCCGTATCGCTAACCGGAGGGTCTATTACCAATGAACAACACACCACCCCGTCCGCAAGGCGCACGCGACAATAAAGAAACACCGATGGACATCCGCAGTGAAATTATTTTGCAAATTATTTTGTTCAGCATCGGATTCATCGTATCGTTTCCGATTATCATTGCGATATTTACGAGCTTCAAAGTGCCAGAAGATATCACCAACTATCCCCCTACCCTCTTGCCACGCCAAAATGTGCGGGTAGATGTCGATGGGTTTGAAGAACCATTACGTGTTTATGATGTTGATATTGATGGTGAAATATTGCGCCTTGCTGAAACAGAGCGTGCAGATGGGCTTGTCTTCTTAGTTGACCCAGACAATCCTGATACAGTGTATGAAGTCACACGCTCTGAACTGATACCTATCACCCGCATTGCCTTCACCTTCGAGAATTATGAGACTGCCTGGACATCGCAACCGTTCGCACGTTATTTCCTGAATAGCATTATTCAAACAGGGATCATCGTTGCTTTTCAACTGCTCTTTAGCATTTTGGCAGCCTATGCGTTCAGCATTTTGCAATTCCCAGGACGCGACCTGATGTTTTATCTCATTCTCGGTAGCTTGATGGTGCCGTTCCAACTTACCTTTATTCCAAATTTCATCCTCGTCAGCGAATTAGGTTTAGCGAATACCTATGCAGGTCTGACGATTCCTTTCTTAGCGAGTGCATTTGGCGTCTTTTTATTGCGCCAATTTTTCTTATCTCTGCCACCAGAACTTCATGATGCCGCCCGCATAGATGGTGCGAGTAATTGGCTGTATCTGTGGCAAATTGTCGTCCCACTCAGCAAAGGTGCGATTAGTGCCTTTGGTATATTCGCGTTTTTGGGTGCATGGAGTCAGTATTTGTGGCCTCTCGTCATTACTAACGAACAGTCGATGCGTACCATCCAAATTGGGATTCGCTTCTTCTTGTTCGACCAAGAGCGCGGTGCAGATTGGGGTGGCATTATGGCGACGGCTGTGATTGCACTCTTGCCGACGCTCATCATCTTTTTGATAGCCCAACGTCAACTGGTACGTGGTATCGCCATGACCGGACTCAAGGGCTAACCCAACTTTGGCTTTTCACAGGCACTGTGTCTGTTTAAGCAATTTTGTAAAACGCCAGCACGGGCTGGTGGGAAATCACACAATGTTCCGTTCTTAGGAGGACAAATGCTCAAGAAAGTTTCCGCACTCGTCGTTATGGTTGCTCTCGCATTCGTGCTGAGTACCGTTACCGCACAAGATGAACCTATTGAACTCGAATTTTGGCACGCTATGGGTGGTGGTCTTGGCGAACAGACCCAACTTCTCGTAGACCGCTTCAACGAAAGCCAAGATGGCATCGTCGTGACAGCAACCTTCCAAGGTAGCTATGATGATACCTACAACGCACTTCTCGCATCCTTTGATACCGATACATCACCAAATGTTATTCAGAACTTCGACCTTGCTTCACAGACCATGCTCGATACGGGTCGTCTCGTGCCAGCATACGAACTGATGGAAGCAACCGACTTCGATGCTGACGTATTCGTACCTGCTGTACGTGATTACTACAGTGACGAAAATGGTATGGTTGCAATGGCATTCAACAGCAGCACGCCAATCCTCTACTACAACGCTGAACTCATTGCAGAAGCAGGCGTTGAACTCCCAGATAACGACAGCCTCAGCTTCAGCGAACTGCTCGAAATCTGTGATGCTATCCAAGCAAACACCGATGCTGAATACTGCATCACACTCGGTCAGGTTGGTTGGTACTTCGAGCAAATCCTCGCTAATAGCGGTGGTTTGTACTACAACAACGACAATGGTCGTACAGGTCGCGCAAGCGAAGTTATGTTCAATGATGCTATCGGCGTAGAAGTCTTTGAATTTCTCACAGGTCTTTACGCAAATGGCTACGCGCCAAACCTCGGCAACACTTGGACAGACACCGATACCACCTTCTTGGCTGGTCAAGCTGCTATGATTTTTGATAGCACGGCTGGCGCTGCTGGTCTGCAAGAAGGCGCAGACTTTGAAGTAGATACTACCTACATTCCACACGCAGACAGCACAGAACGTAACGGTGTTGTTATCGGTGGTGCTGCCCTCTGGTTACTCGATAGTGGCGACGAAGCAACAAACCTCGCTGCTTGGGAATTCATGCGCTTCATGTCCGAAGAAGCACAACAAGTTACCTGGCACACTGGCACAGGTTACTTCCCAGTACGTACTAGCTTGCAAGAAAATGAAGAACTTGCTGCATTCTGGGGAACCAGCCCGAACTTTTTGACTGCAATCGAACAACTTGCTGATACCAATACCGTCAATGAAGATGGCACGCCAAATTATGCGGTACTCGGTGGACGTGCAGGTCCAGCGCCTGCTATCCGTTCGATTGTTGTTGACGCATACAGCCGTGTTCTTGATGACGGTCTGAGCGTACAAGAAGCACTCGACGAAGCCGCAGAACGTGCGAACCAAGAACTCGAAGACTACAACGCATTCTTTGAGTAAGCCGATGACCTAAGCGTCGCGTGAGTTAACACACGTCGTCGCTCATTTCACAATATAGGGGGATATGCTAATGGGCGTATCCCCTTTTATGATACAAATCACACGCTAAATGCAGATGTCATCTATAAGGGTTCATGTCACTTCATGAAAAACATGCTCAAGTTATTCCCCATTACTGTCATTGGTATATTCATTTTTGGTTGGATGCTCGCGCACGCTCAAGAGGATGCCACATCAGAAGTGAATATAGAGAATGTCACCGTCAGCGTTCTCGTAGAGGGATTACGTAATCCGCTAGGCTTGGCTGTCGCACAAGATGGCACAGTGTTCATTGCCGAAGAAGGCACAGGTAACGATGATACCAGTGCGGGCGTCAGTATTTTATTGCCAGATGGCAGTATCGGACGCCTTATCAGTGGGATTCGTAGTGGGCGTGATTCCGGTGATTTATCCGGCGTTGCCTTAGTTGGCGTTTCACCCGATGGGCGCACGCTCTATGCAGGCAATTTTGCAGAGGGGCATCTTTGGACATTGCCGATTCCTGAAGATGGATTTGCTAGTGTGCCAGAAACGCCCTTCATGCCAGATGACCTCGGCATAACAATGGAAGCGTTTAATCGCGTCACGCTGACGAATCCTTTTGACATCACCTTTGATGACAATGATATGCCTATCGTGGCAGATGCCTCGCAAGATGGTGTTGCACGGCAATTAGAAGATGGGCGTGTACAATTTTTCCACCGCTTCGATTTTCTCACCAACCCAATTGACGAAGAACTCGTCATCTCCCCTGTTCCGACTGGTATTGACCGCATTGGCGATGAATACTACGTCACACTCACAGGGGGTTGCCCCTACCCTACGCAAAGTGGCGAACTGGTTGCTATTGATGAAGAACGCAATCAACGCACCGTAGTCGATAATCTCAATATGCCGATTGATGTTCAGCAAGATGACAATGGCACTATTTGGGTACTGGAGTTTGCGCGTTTTGCTGAGGATGGGTCTTGCTTTAGTGGTATGGGGTATTTGCCGGATACAGGTCGCCTAAGTCGCTTGTTGCCAGATAGCACGTTGCAGACGGTTGTCGATAATCTCAACTTTCCAGGTGCCGTCCAGCCGATGCCAGATGGCACGCTGGTTGTGTCAGAAATTTTTGATGGCGAATTGCTCCAAATCACATTCGGAGTGACTGCCGACGAGGATGCAAGTTCCTACACATTACCAGACATCGCGCTTGGCGAACCTACTTATCTCTCAATCACAGATACAAATGATGCTTTACAAACCGTCATCGAAGAAAACAACTTACAGCCAAATCCAGGTATAGAATTTATAGAAGGCGACACCGAACTCGCAGAACTAGGGCGCGATTTATTCTTCGACCCTATCTTGTCTGGTGATATGAATATCTCTTGCGCGAGTTGTCACCATCCCGCGCTGGCGATGGCAGATGCGCGAGTCTTGCCAATTGGCTCTGGGGGCGAAGGCTTAGGCAGTGAGCGTACTTGGCGCACGCATATTCGCCTGAGTGAAGAATACATTGGTGACGAAGCCGGACAAGTCGTGCCAAATCCGGCTCACGGTCAATTTGTGCCACGTAATAGCCCGACGATTATTAATGCCGCCCTACTAACGACCCAATTTTGGGATGGGCGTGTGCAAAATTACCAGCTTGGGCAAGCGGTGACCACGCTTGAGGCAAATGTAACCAACTTTGGCATCACCGATTCACTGGTTGCACAGGCACTCTTCCCTACGATTTCGCGGGCAGAAATGGGTGGGGCAACCTTTGGCAATGCCGAACCCCCTATCATTCGTAATCTCATCGTAGACCGCCTACAAAATAACCCTATTTATGCGCAACGATTTTCAAATGTGTTTGGCGCGGATACCATCACACCTGTACAGATGGCAGAAGCACTCGCCGCCTTTGAACGCCAACTCATTTTTACAAATGCCCCTTGGGATGCGTACCTCGCAGGCGATGAAACAGCACTGACAGAACAGCAACAGCGTGGCGCTCTCTTATTCTTTGGCGCACTCAATGAAGACGTCAATTGTGCTGTGTGCCATAGTGGCGATTTATTCACCGACCAGCAATTCCACAATATTTTGTCGCCACAGTTGGGTCCTGGCAAAGGCAATGGCATCAGTGGGCGCGAAGATTGGGGGCGGGCAAATGTCACGTTTGATTGGCAAGACCGCTTCATGTTCCGTACACCATCACTGCGTAATGTGACACTGACCGCACCTTATTTCCATACGGGCGCATACCCAACACTAGAATCAGCTATCGTCCATCACACGAATATTTGGGCAAACGCCGCATATTATGACCCCTCAGCGAATTTGCCCCAGTCATTTTATAGCAGTGTGCGTCCCTTCAATTTGGCATCACAACAAACAACTGTTTCCCCTCTTTTAGCGGATGGCATGCCGCTTAGTGACCAAGATGTAGCTGATTTAGTTGCCTTCTTGGAAAGCCTCACTGACCCCGCCGCCACTGACCTGATGTATATTACGCCAGAATCAGTGCCGAGTGGCTTGGCATTAGACCCGCTACCGGATACTGTCGGCGCAACGATTGCCCCACAGGCAAACCCATCCGATACTGTCATAACTGCCGATACCAGCGCCGACATCGAAAATACACTCGGTTGGCAATTTGTGGATGTGACTGACGACGTTGGGCTGGATTTTGAGCATCAAGCCTTTGAGCTTGGTATCTATGACGACCCGATTGCGATGATGGGTGGCGGTCTGTGTTGGATAGATTATGACAACGATAACCGCCTCGATTTGTATCTGGTCAATAGCCATGCCGAAGAAGAAGCCGATTATTGGAACGCAAATGGTGGCTCGCCGACCAATGCGCTCTATCGCAACACGGCTGATGGTTTTGTGCAAATGCAAAATACAGGCACAGACCTTGCATTACGCGGTAATGGCTGTGTTGCGGGAGATTTCAATCTCGATGGCTGGTACGACTTATACATCACGGCTGATGGCGATGATGTGTTGCTACTCAATAATACCGATGGCACATTCCGAGACATCACACCGACCTCTGGCATTGTCGCGCTAGAATGGAACAGTGCCGCCGCCGTTGCCGATGTGAATGGCGATGGCTTGCCGGATTTGTTTGTAGGTGGCTATATCGACCTCGAAAACAAAATCCCGAATCCCTTCGGCGCGTTTCCACAAGATTATTATGGCATCCCCGATAGGCTCTATATTCATCAGGGCATAGATGAAAATGGAAATATCTCGTTCGTAGAAGCAACGCTCGACGTGGGGATCGTGCGCGAAGAACGCACACTCGGCGCGATTTTCACAGATGTTGACCGCGATGGCGATTTAGATTTGTATGTCGCTAACGATGGACAGCCCAATCGCCTCTACGAAAATGTGCCTGATACAGATAGTCCGCATGGGGTACGCTTCCTCGATTTGACCGATAGCGCACAGGTGGGTGATGCAGGCAGTGGCATGGGGGTAACAAGTGCCGATTACGATGGCGATGGTTTCTTCGATTTGTTTGTCACGAATTGGGAAGCCGAACTCAACGCGCTCTATCGCAACGAAACCGAAGAAATAGGTGATATTCAATTCCGCTATAGCACCTACCGCATTGGCATGATGGGACTTGGCAACGATATGACCGGCTGGGGTACAACGTGGGCAGATTTTGACCATGACACCGATATAGACCTCGTAACGGTCAATGGGCGTGTACCAATCTCTAATTTCACAACCGACCCCGAATTGGTGCGCTATTACAACAACCGTCTGGTACAGTCGGGGCGACCACACTATTTTGAGTTCACAGAACAAGTTGGTTTGGAGGCTGTCGGCACACTGTTAGCGCGTGGGAGTGCCGTTGCAGATTATGATAACGATGGCGATTTAGACATAGCAATCAATGTCATTGGTGGACGCGCTGTTCTGCTCGAAAATACGAATCCGGCAGGTAATTGGCTACAAATTCAATTAGAGGACTTTGCACCTGGCACTGTTGCGATTGTGACCTTGCCAGATGGCACAGAACTTGTGCGTGAATGGCACACAGGCAGTAGTTATCTCGCATCAGAAGACCCGCGTCTACACTTTGGCTTAGGTGATATACAAACATCTGTGGACTTGCAAATTGTCTATAGAGGTGAAAGGCAAATTGAACTTAATGGCATAACACCGAACCAACAACTTGTACTGACGGTCATTAGGCAGGAATAGAAATTTATGTAGAGATGACATGCTTGGTCTTTAGCAAATCACACCAAAAATAACGATATTTTGTACGGTAGCATCACAGAAAAACGTACAATGGCTTTTATAGCGGATACGATACAATCACGTCTCTAATAAGCATAGAGGGTCTGTACGGACAATGCCTGCATTGTCCGCCACCTAAGATTTACGACCACGCTATCTTGTGCTTGTACCAGACCTGCCTCCCACTGTTTCTAAAGCGGACTATCTAAACAGACCGACATCTATGAACCCGATGCCCGCCCGCGTGCAACGAACAGCCCAACCAAGCCCCCTGCCCCAATCAGCACTGCCAAAATCGCCCCAATCAGCAAAGGCGATAAACCACCCCCACTCGGTTCATCCGTAACAACCGTTGGCACAGGTGTCGCTGTTACATCAGCTTCTGGTGCAAGCGTGATATTAACCAATGTCGGTTCAGGAGTGATAGTCGGCTCTGCTGTCCTATTAACCTGTTCCGGCGTATTGGTAGGTAAAGGCGTCGCTGTTGCTTCTGGAGGTGGGGTCGCGGGGTCGCCCGTAATCGTCAGACTCAGCAAAGCAGGTGAAAATGCTTGCGGTATCACATCCGTTGCTGTCCGCTGCCCATTCTCGTCTACTTCAAAATTGAGCGATGACACATTCGCCGATGAAAACACCAACTCAACTGTCCCGCTCATCAACGGCACAACCTGAAAACGCCCCAGTGTAAAATCCCCTGCCAAAGGGTCAGCCGGATTAATCAGCGAAACACCATAATCAAGCGTACCAGCCACATCATCAACACGATTGAACAAGCCAATTTGCAAATCACCTAAGTCTTCTGCTAAGTCAACAGGCGATCCAGATGCCGTCCCAACGATATACAACCGCTCAGGGTCATAAGAAATTGTCGCACTCATCCCCCAAAATTCCGGCACATCGCGCACCGCAATCTCAATCGTATAAAATTCACCTGTCTGCATCTCAGTGGTATCACTACTCAGAAACAAAATAGCTTGTTCCTCTTGTGCCTGCACGCCCCCAGCCGACACACCCACCAGAACCAGCAATACAACCCATAGACGCCATAATTGTTTCAAAATCTGCATCCCTATTAAAGCTCTCTTTTTCTGCAAATCGTATCAATCAAGCCCATCAAACACAACGGGAGAGAAGCCCATGAGCCACTCTCCCGCAAAAGTTACAACCTATGCTTATCTATCAGGGGACAAAATCGAAAGTCGCCCGTTGGATATGCAACAGCGTCGCCCGTGTTTCATCACCATTCCACAAGCCACCACCAAACAAGAACCCTTCTGGCATACCTACAAAACCATCAGGACGGATGGGACTTGCCGCATTGAAACCAAATGGTGGTGATGCGTTCGTATTGTCAAGGTACTGGAAGTTTGTATTGCTACCAAAACGTCCATCAACATAAAACAAGATGTCCAGATTAGATGCCACATCAAAGTAGCCCACACCCGTTGTCTCAGTTGAATATTCCTCATGGGTTGTATTATCTACAACACCTGTGACACCACCGCTGAAAGTACCCGTACCATCATAGCTAATCGTACCCATCTTGATATAGGGGTCGCCTGTACCATTCGCAGAGAAACGATACGCTAGATAGACGGTACTATCATACAGATAATTTACGACGACAGGGTTATCGACTTCATTCACATCATCGCCATCAATGTTAACGACACCCGTCGTCCCATCATCGAGGTCATAGTACCCAATTTCTGTCGAATTACTCCGCCCATACATCAGAACGTAACTACCATCATCCGCTTCTAACCATGCAGGAGGTGCAATCTCTGCGCCAGTAGCAACCACTTGAACGCTCTGTACAAAGGTACTACCTGCGCTAACGATACAAATATTGCCCTCATTGAACAAGTAACCTGTACTGTCATCTTCTTCTGAGCAGATGAACGCTATCTGTGCGCGATCTGGCGACCATGAAGGCGCAAACGCACTGAAGCTAGTACCAAATGGGAACGAGAATGCGCTTGCGAACCCGTTGCTTGTATTTGTTTTTACAAGGTCGTAACGCCCTGTGAACGTGTTTTCGCGCACGAATGCAATTTGCGTACCATCTGGGGAAAGCTGAGGCCAGAACTCACGGTTATTCGAGAAACTGTTCACGCGAGTTGTACCACCATCAATCGTATTGCCATAATAAGCGCGGCTATTCGGGAAGCTATAGCGTGGGTCATAATCAATACCAACGCCATAGATGACATTACCCGGCGCAATCGGTTGAGATAAACTAAAATTACTAGTTACAACCGCCAAGTCACGCGCATTGATAGCAGTATCACCATTCGCATCACCAGGACGGAACGCCGCCCCAAACGTACCAATATTCCCCGTCAATATTAACGTGTCATCAAGGTCTATACCGTTTACATCACCACTAACACGGTCAAAATTACCAGGACGAATAACTTGGGGCGGAATACGATACTGTGGCGTCTGCAAATCTATCTCAATGGACTGGTCTAAGAAATGCTCATCATTGACCGTACCGTTGCTGAAGCTCTCAAAGCTACAACGATAATTACCGAAATCACGCAACAAGTTCGTGGCAGTTGAAGAAGTCGCGCCACCAAAACGGAAATCACCTAAAAAGTTTGTGCGCGTCGTATAAACCGTGCCAGCTACATTGCTGAAACCTGTTGGATAGTGCGTACATTGCACTTCAATATTATTGTGATTCGTCGCACCTTGCCGTTTGATATTCCCCGCTAATTCATAGCCTACCAAAATACGCAATGGTGTACTACTAGCGATACCATTCGCAATAATACGACCATCACGGTCTAAGAAACGCGATATGAAGCAGAATGGCGTTACTGTGGTATTGAAGTTCTGGTTCGCTACTTGATAGCGCACCGATGCCAAAGGCAAACTATAACTCGCGCCACTAATACCCAATGGTGTATTGTCGATACCAGCACGCGATATTGTGAAGCTCAATGTCCCACCAGATTGATACTGTCCATTCGCGTTAGTAGGAATACGAATATAGTCAATATTCTCTACGCCCCACTGCCCTTCCGGGAACGTGATGTCTTGGAACGTGAGTTGTGTACCTCCCCCGACTGAACAGGTCATTTCCACTGCCCAAAATTGAACATTACCTGTCAAATTAATCGTCATATCCACAAAACGGTCATCACCAACGATGCTCGTCAATTGCGTGTTCGGCGTGAAACCAACGTTCAAGCGCATGCTCGGGATGACCTGCGCACTCGCCACACCCATGCTCATGAGCATCATAACCAGCATCATCCCAACTTGTACGATGCGTATTTTCTTCATAACCTTCATTGTCCTATGATTAGCTATTATCAAAGTCTGTGTTCTTTAATGCCTGTTAATTAAGAATCTATCCGTAAATTCTTTTTGTAGGGGTGTTGCTACCTCTACGCCCACTCAGGACGACCCATAGGTCATACCCGACAGCTATTTTTTCGGACAGATGCTAAATGAAATCACTCACTTCATTTGTATTGTATATCGCTATATTACAATACCTTTCGTTTATTGTATCATGGAATTTCCTCTGTTGCTTCAGGAGAATTTTCCGGCGTTGCTGTCGATGTCGCTGCTGGCATGCTCGTTGGCGTCAAACTTGGCATAGAGCTACTACTCGGTAGGACTATTGGGCTATCCGTTGATGTAGCTGGTTGTGTTGTCGGCTGGATAATCATATTCTCACTGAGCATCGTCAAAGCAGGTGCGCCACCCCGATAGCTCGTCAGTGGTACACCCACGCCAGCAAAGGCAAAAGCAACATCCGATGACCCCGCATTATTATGATTACGCAAATACCAGCGCCCATTACGATACCCACCGATAGTATCTATGCCATTTTCATTCCAATCCCCGACGACAGGCAACCAAGTCGGTTCGCCATAGCTAAATACATTCGCACTCGCATTCGCCATATTGCTATCTGCCAATGCCCAAACACCCGCGTTATACAGCCCCACCGTATCACCATTAATGCCATCCCAATCGCCTGCAATCGGCGTACCGCCCTGCCCTAGTGGGTCAAACGTGAACATCTGAACAGTGCCATTCATATTCAGCATAAACTGACCATCCCGATAGACCCCGACATTGTCTATACCATCGCCATTCCAATCACCGACTATCGGTTGCCAGCCTGCCTCACCAAAGCGCACTTCGATATTCGCATTGCCAAGCGTCGCACTATTCCGCAAGAGCCACAAACCATCACGGTACATGCCAATACCATCTACACCATCACCATCCCAATCACCAATAACACCAACCCAGCCGTCGCCGTCCATACCCCAATTGAATACAACATCAGCATACCCGCTTGCGTTACTGTCTCGGAATTGCCACAAGCCCAACTCAGCATCATATAAACCGACTGTCGTCAGCACAGGGTCAGGCGCAAGGGTTGGTAGAGGCGTATTGGTCGGCACAGGGGTAGCCGTCGGAACAAGCAAATTACGCGCTGTGAAGACGGCATTACCACCCTGTCCCTCATTCGCACCCATCAAAATCCGATAGGTAATACCACTCGTCAGTGACAAATTGAGAACCGCTTGCGTGCCAGGCGCACTATCTTTATCACACCCGATTTCGCTCAAGCTACCGATATTACCCGTATACATAGCCAGCACAGCATCATAATCTGAACCAATCGTATTGAATTGATACGTGCCACTAGTAGCCGGCGTAAAACTGTACCAGATGCTATTACCGACATTTGTTCCACATGTAGGTTGTGGGTCGCCAATTTCACTGATTGCACCCAGCGTCGATTGACTATCTGTGAACGGCAAACTAGTGAACACTGTCGCACTCGCAACCGCATCATTTGGCGGGCAAGCAACCGTGCTACCAGTAAATACATTCGAGTATGCCGACACCCGATTTTGTACCTCATTCACCCCACGTACACGGAAACTGAGTGCAGTACCGCATTGCAAATTATCGACAGTTGCGCTTGTAACATTGCCAAGTGTCTGCAACAGCGACCACGTACTACCCCCATTTGTAGATACCTCTAACTCGGTGCTGGTCTGGTCGCTGTCGCTGTTCTGCCATGTCAAATCAAAGCTGATTTGCGTGCTTGTGCCACTCAGATTCGTTGGGGTTGCCAATCCACAGTCACTCAATACCGATACATCCGACGACACAACACGGTCAGCTTCTAGCAAAATGCGCTCACTCGGCGCGAGGGTAATGCTCGATAGTGTCACTGTATTGTCAAATACGCCGTTGCCATCCGTGACAACAGATATGCTGGTGAGCAAACTCGGCGTGCTTGTCGGGGTGATGCCATCACAACTAGCGACGCTGTAAAAATTAACATCATAGACTTCATTTGGCGCACCTTCGAGCAACAATGTCACATCGGTATTCGTAGCACCCACTGTCGCGGATAACAAAGTCGGTGGGCTTATCTCCGCAATAGTGATAGCAAGCGTATCTATGAGTTCACCACCATCTTTATCGCGCAAAATACCCGTCACTGTATACGAACCGACACTCACATAGGTACACGTCACTGCCGGATTCGCTAAACTGACATTTGTCGCTTCGTAGTTACCGTCCGTATCACAGTCAACATCGTAAGTGAAATTCGAGAGTTGCCCAGCATCAGCACTACTCACATCCGCCACGGATTCAAAGAAGATGTCTATAGGCGTATTCGGTTGCAACCCCTGCGCAAAAGTCAGCGAACCCGTTGGCGCAACATTATTCACCACCAAGTCAAATTCTGCTGTCGCTTGCCGTGACGACGTGGTTTCATCAAAGGTGAGTGTCACTGTCTGCGTCTCGGCTGGACCATCATCAGGTGTATATGACCATGACCATGTGCCATCGTTATTATTGACCGCCGTCCCTACCGACGCGCTGATAGCCAACTCGCTCGGCAACACATCATTGTATGTCCCACTATTAGTTGCTTCACTGCCTTCATCCGTGCTGATGTTGGCATTATCGACTGTCGTGCCAAATGATTCCGCTGTTAGCACAAAATCAATGCCTGTCGTGTTCGCTTGTGATAGTGTCAAACGTGTCGCAGTAGCAAAATCAAATTGTTGGTTGTAGTAAATGAGCGGTTCACTTTCATTCGCACAACTACCATCGTATAAGCCACCCGCCGCGATGATATACTCACTGCCCACATTGACATTGAACAATCCATAACTTCCATTGCTATCTGTACAATATGTTTGTCCACTATACCAAGACGCGCCAGCAATTCGCACAGGTACACCCGCGAGAGGTGTAACACCATCCGCATCGTAAACCGTGCCAGAAATCGTACCAGCACTCCCTTCTAGAATGAAGTCGATAGTCTGCTGAGGCGTCCCACTCGTCAGCGTAACAGGCGTAGCATCTATGCTCATCACACTGTCTTGCCAGAATGTAATGCCGTACTCAGCACTCTGCGTATGTAAGATAATAGGCGTATCAAATGGCACACCATATGCCGTGTAAGCACCTGTAGGGTCTGTTAAGCCACCACCATAAGTAGATTCAATTGGTATTTCAGGAAATGTATTATCAAATGAACTAACGCTCACGCTCACATTGGCAAGTCCCTGACTATTGGTATCTGCCACTGTACCCGTAATAATGCCCCCAAGCGCCAACTGCATCGTGATCGCTTCCGTTGGTGTTGCTTCAGTGAGTGTAATCGTCTCTGCACCTCTTGGGTTATTTACATCCGCGTAAAATTCCCAAACATACGGGTCAGGTGTCTCACCACAAGCTCCGATTCGCGCAGATGCATCTACCGTACTAGCTACACCCAAGGGTACACGAATCTCTACCTCTCCCCTAAAGTCTGTACAATAAGACACTGAACTGTAACTCGGCGATCCCCACTCACTACGCACATTGATATATTGAATCGGTTGCGAATCATCCTCATCTTCAACTGTCACTGTGATGATGCCAGCGATACCCAATTCAATATCTACATTAGAGAATACATTACCTTGCGATTGTAGAATCGTCGCATTGAACGGCGTGTAAACCGACTCATCCGGTATCGTATCGTCAGCGTAGTATTCCAACATATACGCATCCGAGCCACCACATGCTTGATTTACCAATGCACCCCCTGCATGTACCACAATATCGGTATTCGCTGGTAAATCCTCAATCACATAGCGCCCAGACTGATTGGTACATGTTTCCGCGAAATACCCACCCCCGTTATAATCAACCGCTGTCACCAGCATTGACGACAAGGGCGTGCCACTCTCATTTGTGATAATCCCCGTGAGATAATTATCAGTTGGCACTGTCGCACTTGGGCAACCAAGCGGGGCGCTCGTCAATGGGCTGCTGACATTAATATCACCAGCCACGCTATCTGCCCAAACACCAGTACCCGCATTCGACGCTCCAGCCGGCTCGCCCCACCAATTGAACCGCGCATCAAATGCTGGTATCGGGTTATCAAGGGCTACTGTTACCGCTGTATCAGTATTACCCACAACACAATTGTTGTTGAAGCGACCTGTACTATCTTGTACATCAAATGCACTAGCTAATGCACTAGCTTCGGACGATACATTATCGAGGAAACGACTATTCGTTACTACAACATTGCTATCACGAAAAGCCAATGCACTTGCGCCAAACCCAAAACTCCCTGTATTGGCAATGAAATCTGTATTGTCGATGAGCAAATCCACATAAACTGCCCCAATCCCACTTGCGATAACCGCACTATTACCGCTAAATATAGAATCCGAGATTTGTATAGATGTTAATCCTAGAGACCTATCTGCAGGCACAGCAAAAATAGCCCCACCGGCACTATTATCAGTCGTCAATATAGAGTTATCAGTGAATGTGGTACGTGTGAGTGTCATGCCTTTGAGCGTGCTAACGTTCATCAACGCGATTGCGCCCCCTAAATATTCGCCTGAGTTGTCGATGAAATCTGTATCTGTGAACGTAGTCGTCACATCTTGGATATAAACCGCCCCACCCTCACCAAACGTAAAGTTATCTCTATTCGCTGTGTTACCCTCAAACGTAACATTGGTAAAATCTGCGTTTTTATCTGTTGCTTGTTGTGCAGTGAGAACAACTGCACCACCAGATAGGGCGACACTGTTCGTTAAGTCAGTGTCCGTCATACTAAGAACCGTATCACTAGAAAATAATGCCCCACCAAACATCGCACTATTACCATCAAAGACACTATCACTAATCGTCACGTCAAAGGCAAACGCAGAGATAGCCCCACCCCGATCAGAATCGTTATTGGTAAATGTACTGCCCGTAATTGTAGAAGTTACATTGCCATCAAATGAGCTATATAAATCAATCGCACCACCTTGCATACCGAAAATTGTACCCGTTGTACTATTACCCGTGAAACTAGCATCAGTGATTGTCAGACTTTTATCTGCATCTACCGACCCCTGCACCCAGAAATAAATTGCCCCACCGCGTTCGACAGCCGTATTATTCGTGAACGATGTTGATTCCGAAATAACCAAATCAACATCACGACTGAATATCGCCCCGCCCCAACTATCAAAATCAGAGCCATCAGCATTGGCTACATTGCCCTCAAAGGTACTACCACGAAATTCAGTGCGCCCAATCACAAAATTTGTATCGGCTGGCGTGATATGTACTGCCCCTGCACCATAATTTGCGGTGTTATTCAGGAAATCTACTTGGTCAAATATCACCGTTGAATAACTAATAATATCAACCGCACCACCAACGTCAGCCGTGTTATTCTCAAACAGTGAATTTTGCACAGTCGCATTATCAAGATTATCGACATAATCTAAAATTTGTAACGCCCCTGCACCGCTACCACCAGCTTCAGATGCTGAGTTTCCACGAAATGTAACATCATCTAGAAGAAAGCCAACATTCGCCAGCACGACAGCGCCACCATTTGAAGCAGTATTATCTTCAAAAAGTGTGCTTGTAATAGCAACATTTGTATTGGATTGCCACCTCAAATCGATCACCACCAAAGCCCCACCTTCCGCTGTCGTCTGGTTATTCTCAAACGTTGCATCAGTAATCGTGAGGTCACGGATAATATTTGTATCAAATATATCTTCAATAACAAAATAGACTGCCCCACCTCCACTAAAGGCGCTATTGCCTGTGAATAATGAATTTTGGGTAACGAGCAGACTTTCATTAACGCTATATACTGCCCCACCTAAACCATTGCTAGCTGTATTATCCTCAAATGTTGAATTTCTAAATTCTGTATTACCTGTGTCACTGCTTCCGTTGTAAACGACATGCACCGCCCCACCATCATCATTGGCTGTATTATTACGAAAGGTCACCGTATCAAACAGCACAGGCGCTAAACCAAGAATATCAACCGCCCCACCAACATCAGCCGTATTACGCTCAAAAAGTGTGTTGCTGATAGTCACCAGAGAATCAGTAAGATTGTTCGCAATCAACAATGCACCACCTTTACCTGTTACAGCAGGCGTTGTCGCACTGTTATCTTGAAAAGTCGTTCCCTCAATTGTTCCCTCAATGTCCACAACAGCGAGTGCGCCCGCAAGACCCGTCACGCCATTATCTGTGAATGTGCTATCTGTGATTGCTATCTTTACTTGATCCGATAAAAGATTGCCAGATACGTGCATAGCACCAACATCAACAGCAGTATTATTGGAGAATGTAGTATTCAGAATCTCTACAAAAGGGTCTGTACCATTTGCAACCGATGCAATATCAAGAATTTCTGGTGTATATACATTCAACGCACCCGCAAATTCAGCAGTGTTATTGTCGAATAACACATTGTTTATGGCTACTTGATCACCTTCAAATGTAATCGCTCCCCCTGCTGTTGCTTGATTACCAGAGAAAACACTATCTGCTGTCAGACTTCCAATGATTGTCAGTGTGCCATCTATACCCCCAATAGCACCCCCATACGAATCTGAATCTGTTGATGTAGCTATATTATTGGTGAAATCAACTGATGTTAAAGTCAAGCTACCTTCAGACTGCACCGCACCACCATATACAAAACCAGTGCCACTCACCCGCCCATTTTTCAGTTCCAAATCTTGCAAAATTAGTGAAGAATTTTGGTAAACACGGAAAAAGCGGAAATTCGGCGCAGAATTATCACGCTCAATTATGGCTGGTACACCTCCGGCAACATTGGTACGCACAGTCACTTCGATGCTTGATGAAGGTGTGGAACCAGCTATTTCAAATATCGACCCAAGTCCTATGGGGTCTTCATCCACCAGATACTGTTCACCCGCAAACAAAATCAGTTCAACTGTTGCGCACGTTCCTCGAACAGAGTCAACAGTCAGCGCCGCGCTCTCTAATGAATCACCATCGCTGAGTGCATCATCAAGCGCCGTCTGTGCGCCATCGCCCGCATCCCCCACTTCATACACACACGGACTAATTTCGACTACCGATGCTGCCGTCACTGTGCCATCGTCTGCATTATCACCCGTTTGCGTGCTGGTATCGGCTGTTGCGATTGTTTCCGCGTCGATAGTCAGACTATCCAGTGCTAACAACGCCGTAATATGTGCCGCCGCATAACTCGTGCCGGAGCGCGTCGCTACTGTGCCACCCGCAGATAAGGTAATAATGTCTTGTCCGGGCGCCGTCATGTCAGCATTGTGGTTGCTGAACGCTGTTCGGTTGCCTGCGCTATCATTTGCGCCCACGCTGATAACACCACCATATGCCGCCGGATATAGGGGCGCACCCCAACCGTTATTACCAGCCGCCGCAATCATCTGAACACCCCGCGCCTCAGCATAAGCCACTGCCTCTGCCAGCACCGACGAAGGATTCACCCCACCCAAAGACAAATTAATGATGTCCGCGCCATTATCGACTGCATAAATAATCGCCTGCGCTACATCGGAATATGTGCCAACGCCATTAGCATCCAATACCCGCAACGGCATCAGAGTTACGTTCGGCGCAATCCCCGCAATACCCGTCGCATTATCTGCCTGTGCCACAATAATCCCCGCGACCCCACAACCATGATTGTACGCATCTTCCGGCGTTGTATCCCCATCAACAAAATCGTAACCCGCGCCAATACGTCCGGCTAAATCAGGGTGCGCTAGACAAACACCACTGTCAATCGTAGCAACTGTCACCTGCGGTAAGCTATTCGGCATAGTCGCCCACACCTCCCCTATCGCCAGCACATCAAATGCCCATTGCTCAGGATAATGCGGGTCATTCGTCGGCACTCGCACATCTGATAGTGCCATCACGTATTGCTCTGCTTCACGTTCTATCACCACATCCGATGTCGGCAAGCTCTCTATCGCTGTGCCTTCAGGGATAGTCACAACCACTGACGAGAGCGCTTCAATGGTTTGTACCACCGTGCCACCAATTGAGGTTACATAATCAGCACGTGCTTGTTCACTGGCATCTGCCCGAAAACGCACAATCACCTGATTGTCAATCGGCGCGGAGTCAACTTGGCTATCTATCATAAATTCTGGTGATAAATCAGGACGTTCAATAACACTTGGTTGAGGGGGTTCACTATTTGCCGAATCAAGACGCTCTATATGGTCGGTGGGCAATACAAAATCTGCCGGCTGGGTATCAGAGACACCCACAATGCCATCTGTACGAGGCATATCAGGTGGGATGACACGCTCTACTGAACTATCATCAGCAGGTACATTGGTTGGCATTTGTGCCACTGTCGGCAATGCCACCAAATCCGCATTATCCGTTTGCATATCATTCACATACGCTACCCCGATGAGCAACAATATCGTCAAGCTCATGAAAACCGTGATGATACGCAACCGCGCACTTTTTAGCATGTAAGATAGTCTCCCCATGAATAACACTCAGATAGAAATTTTAGCCGTCTTGGTTTACTTGCAACCTATACGCAAAATAATATGAATACATAATGTCACTTACTCATTACACAACCTCTACCATACTACCACAATAATGCGTAATACGGATACATTCCGTAGCGTAATCATCAATTTTGTACACACAAACAAACGTGTAACAAAAAGCCACTCCCCTATCGGCAGTGGCTTCTGAATCTACTATTTGTGATGCTCTATTATCAGACGTATGTAGCGCCCAACACAGATTGCGTATCTACAACCGTCGCAAACTCGCCATGCAAATTCGCCAATGTGACATTATGCAACACCTCAGCCGTATAATGTGTCCCATCCGGCGCAGTACGCTCAAAGGTCGCTGTCGCATCACTCACCAACCATGCATTAAAACCCAAGTTGCCCGCCATACGTGTCGAGGTCGATACACAGTGATTGGTCGTCAAGCCTACGATAATGAGGTCAGTAATCTCATCTTCTCGCAAGCGAATTTCTAAATCTGTGCCGATGAACGCGCTATTCACTGTTTTCTGGAATTGCGGTTCATGTCTGAATGGCTCGGCGCCTGGCTTAAAATCATTGCCTATCTGTCCGGGACGTAGAGGCGAATCCGGCAAGACAGACATATGCTGTACATGATAAATAGGTCGTTTTGCTTCGCGCCATGCTGTGAGTAGCTTGACGATATTATCTTCTGCATTAGGATTATTGCGTTTGCCCCACTGAGGCGCATCAAAGCCATTTTGCACGTCAATGATGAGTAAGGCAGTATTCGCTGGCATTGTTTGCATGTTAATCACACCTATCTATGATGACTCAATCTCAAAAAATGTGTATGTAGGGAAGCCATTCTAGACGTCTACAACATATGATTCTGCCAAAAGCATTACAAGCTGTGTAGGGGTGGAAGGTCTGCCACCCGTCATAGCAGATAAAATATATTTGATGCAAATGTTAGAGTGTCAACATATCGCCATCAACCGGAATCAGTAACCGTTCCGCAGAGATACCTGCTTGTGTCGCTATGTCACGCAATGCCAGCCGTGTTGTCGTGCAATGGTCGAGTGCTTCCATGTGTACGGCAACAACAGTGCTATCCGGTGCTTGTTGAGCAACGTTTACTGTTTGCAGGGCATCCATGATGATATACACAGGTTCGCCAGCTTGATTCTTCCACATTGCGCCCCCACTATGCGTCACAATCACATCCGGCTGATAGGTCTTAATAGCCGATTCAACTTCTTCACATATCACCGTATCACCTGCCCAATAGAGCGTTGGCTCGTTATCGGCACTGAAAACAAAGCCAGATACCTGCCCCATCAACTGCTCGACATCACCTGTGCCGTGATGCCCACCGATACGCTCAATTGTCAAGCCAGCGTGGATAATCGTATCCTCAACGACTTGCACCGCGCTAAATCCCGATTCTTCAATACGCTCTTTATCGCTTGCCTGACAAAACAAAGGAATCGACTTTGGAAGTACATCTTTCGCTACCGTGTCAAAATGGTCAGCGTGCAAATGCGATACCACCACCGCATCAATCCCTATTAGCACATCATCCAAACTCATGGGCAAATCCACCGTCGGATTGCGCTCTGCCCCCGTAAACGAGGGGCGCTCATGTTGGGGTGCTAAATCAGGGTCAATCAAAAAGCGCACACCCCCATAATCCAGCACCAGCGTCGCATTGCGAATCAGTTGTAAATTCATATGTTATCTACTTTCTTCACGAAAAAATCACCAGCATATTTTACTACAACAAATTAACAACTCGCTCTATTCCCTGCCATAACCGCTCCCGAATGTCTGCAATACGTTCCATAGGTTTTGTCAACTTAACAGAGTAACGGGTTGAAACTGAGAGATAATGTGTGAGATACTCGCAATCATGTCGAACTCACACCATCAACCCACATATGCTCGCCATCGTTATCCGAAAGAAATCATCGCCTACGCTGTCTGGTTGTATCATCGCTTCTGCTTAAGCTATCGTGATGTCGAAGATTTGCTCGCCGAGCGTGGCGTGATCGTCAGCTATGAGACCATTCGTCGGTGGTGCATCAAATTTGGTCATCCTTATGCCCGTCGCATTCGCCGCAATCGGGGTCAGATCGGGGATAAGTGGCATCTGGATGAAGTCTTTGTAACAATCAGCGGCAAACGCTCTTATCTTTATCGTGCGATTGATCAATACGGAAACATACTCGATATTCTCTTGCTAAGACGGCGTAATCGGGATGCAGTGTTAAGCTTCTTAAGGAAGCTACGTTCGACTTATCAACGAAGACCACGTGTGATCATCACGGACAAACTTCGCAGCTATCAGGCGGCTCTGCGATCAATCTTCAGCGGTGTTGAACATCGGCAACATAAGGGCTTGAATAACCGCATCGAAGCTTCGCATCGGCGGACACGCAAACGACAGCGCTTCATGCAGCAATTTCCTTCTCGTGCATCCGCACAACGATTCTTGTCCGCTTTCGAATTCATTCAAGATTTCACCTGCCCAAAACGTCATCTGAGTACCGCATCGGCTTATCGCTCGCAGAGAGACGAGCGCTATGAGCAATGGAGCTACCTCACCGATCTTGCCACATAAATTTAACTGATTACTGTCTCGATCTGACTCTACTCATTGGATGTCACAGTTAAGTTGACAAAACCCGTCAAAGGCATGTTGACCATGATGCAAGCACCAGACACCATTTCGCAGGAAAAGACGTTTGAAGAAATTATTGCAGCACTGATGGCATATGTACACGACTTTGTGGAACGCAAAGTCAACTAAGCATCAGTTACAAGCTCAGGGAACACTTTTTGGATAGTGTGCAATAAGGCTCGTTTGCGGATTGGCTTCGTCAAAAACTCAGCACAGCCGACATCCTGAAAACGTTCACGCGCATAAATATCAGCCGTCAGCGCGATAATCGGTACATTGGCTGTCGCTTCATGGTCGCACAACTGTTTCGTCGCTTCTGTGCCTGTTATTCCAGGCATATGGAAATCCATCAAAATCAAATCTGGTGGATTTTCAATCGCCATCTCCACACCCAAAACACCATTATCAGCTTCTCGCATTTCCGCTTCAAACGGCGCACGCGCTAAAATGCGTTTTACAAGGTCGCGGTTCACATCATCATCATCAATGTATAGTACCGTCAGCATAAAACATTCCTTACATAATTTTAAAAAAGCTCACCACTCCCTAGTCAGCTTTTTATGATTGCATTAAGTATACGCTAATTGATTTTATTTTTATGTTACGATTTGTTAAGAACAATACCCTGCCCTCACCTGCTTGTTTTGAATGGTCTTTTTCAGTGACATAGGCTGTTCGTAGTAGCAAGCTATCAGACACTCATGAAAATAGAATTGCCTATGTCACTGTCTCCACACATAAGCTACTCAACGACCATGCTTATACCCCGTCACCATGTTTTTCTCACAGATACATTACAAATATAGAGTATTAGTGCTTATTGACTATGCGAAATATTTAAACAAATAGAATAGCACCAATATGGTGCTATCTTCCGACTAAATCTACAAAAATATTTTTCTTGACTACACGAAATTACTATCAGAAAACAATCACCCCACGCCCAATTTTACCAGTTAGCATCTCTGCGTAGGCTTCGTTGATTTGGTCGAGCGTATACCGCTGGCTGATGAGTTCATCCAGCTTGAGCCGCTTTTGCTGATACATCTCCAGAAATAGCGGGAAATCCCGTTGCGGACTGACCGATCCATAGTAACTACCTTTGACCGTCTTTTCCGTGCGTGTGATAATCGCACCTGGCAAATTCGTCCCTGAGCCATTGGCACTCAAGCCAACCAAGGTCAGCATACCACCGGGACGCACCGCATCCAGCGCCATTTCCTGAATCGCTGGCGCACCAACGGCTTCAAAAACATGTTCCGCACCCCGTCCACTTGTCAGTGCGCGAATCTCTGCCAGTGTATTATCACCTGCCATCAACACATGCGTTGCCCCAAATTCCCGTGCGAGAGCTTCTTTTTCCGGCGCAGTATCCACAGCAATAATCGTCGTTGCTCCAGCGAGTGCCGCACCCTGCAAAATATTCAGCCCGATACCCCCTGCACCATACACCACCACACTATCGGCTGGCTTGACTTCTGCTGTATACATCGCAGCACCAACCCCCGTCGCTACGGCACATCCTACCAACGCCGCCGCCTCTAAAGGAATCGACTTATCAATCGGCACACAACTTTGCTCTGGCACAACCACATACTCCGCAAACGTGCCTAAACCACTATAGATATACACCTGCTCATCATTCCAGCGCACCCGTGACGTACCATCCAACTGCACACCCGCCCAAATAGGTTCGGTATACGTCTCACACAAATTCGGTTGATTGCGCCGACAGTAAAAACACGTCCCACAATCCGGCGTCCAACTCAACGCCACATGGTCGCCCACCTGTATGCGCGTCACACCCTCCCCTACTGCCGAGACAACACCCGCGCCCTCATGCCCCGTAATCACAGGCATCGGATGCTGTGTCGTCCCGGTTGCCACATGCCAATCACTATGGCATACCCCACTCGCCACCATCTTAATTTGTACTTCACCTTTTTGGGGTGCATCCAATTCAACCGTATCCACCAAAAATTTACCATTCGGCTCAGTGAGCAACGCCGCACGCATTTTCATCATCACAACCTTTTTTGTCATCAAATAATTCAACCTGTGTTATAACGCATGCCATCCAAACAAACTAGCAACTTGCCTCTAGTATTAGGGCAATTGCACCAAACTGAAATGACACACAAAAAAGCCTGTGAACCACAGAGTCTCAGAGACACAGAGAAAACCTTCATATAAAAACACGAATTTTGCAAAAAATGTA
>JBCBKJ010000076.1:0-27107 GCA_038522085.1 Chloroflexota bacterium | reverse complement strand
GCAATGCCAACACCGATGCCGTGTGTGCCTAAGAATGTATCTCCCATATTTAAGCCCAGCCGACGCGCTGCCAACGACCCAAATACAGCTTCTGCTTCTAATATGTCGCCAGTGTTGCTGATAGCCTCAGCAAATAGACGCCCCTCTGCTAATTGAAAAGCCGGTGGGTCAACTTGAGTACGCCGAATCTCGAAGAAATTGTGATTCGTGCCAATGATACGCGCATTGCCAACACTATCACCCATCGCCAATGGCACAGCCAATTGCACGCGCTCAGTATCACTTTCTAGGTTTTCGTATACCTCATACGGGATATTGCCAATCGGATTTCCCTGCAACATCACGCTACTGAGAACGAGGTCTTGTGCGCTACCCGCAGCGCCAACCACCAACATTTGGAAGGGGTCGCTCGCTTGTACAATGCCTTCTTCTGCCCCATCAGAGAGCGCAAATACCGTCACAGAGAGCGCAATCGCCAACGCTACGACAAAAATCGGCACACTGCTCTCGATAGGACGATTGCGCAAATTACGCCATGCCACCTTCAAATCATACATCTGTAACTTGCCCTTCTGCGTTGCTGAGTGTCAACTGACCAGCATGCAAATCAGCAAATTTTGAAAAACGCGATACGAGTGCGGGGTCATGGCTGGCAACAATCAGCATGGCACGGTTCACACGGCAAGTTTCCTGTATCAAATCCATGACCATCGCGCTGGCGGTTTCATCAAGTGAGGCTGTCGGTTCATCAGCAAAGAGGATTTTCGGATTGTTGGCAAGCGCCCGTGCCACAGCAACCCGCATGCGTTGCCCTGTGCTGAGTTGTGATGGGCGATAGTGTAACCGATTTCCCAGCCCGACTTGTGTCAGCAACCCACTTGCCCGACTGCGCCATTGTGATTGCGGTAATATGCGCGAGAAAGCAAGTGGCATCTCTACATTTTCAACTGCAGACAGAGTATTCAGCAAAAAGTGATTCTGAAAAACGTAACCGATATTTTGCGCACGGAAACGGTCACGGCTGGCTTCCGATAAGCTGTATAAGTTGATGTCATCGTACCGAATTGTGCCTTTAGTCGGGCGCAACAAACCCGTCATAATATTAAAGAGTGTTGTCTTACCGCTACCACTCACCCCACGCAGAAGATATTGGTCAGCAGGCTGTATCTCCCAGCTATCAATATCTATAATAGAACGTCCTTCACTTATAGGGGCATCGTAACTATGCACAACACCCTCTAAACGTACCGACATCAAACAATCCTAATAAAATCACGCGACAGTTATGGGTACAACCACAAGATAGTGTGGCGATTATTTTTTCGGCGCGGACAACATAGATGTTGTCCCTACAGAATCATGATGAATCGTAGGGACGTGATCTATCGCGTCCGCATTTCACCAAATGATGCCATCCACGATTTTCTGTGGTGCTACCTAGTTATTCATTCATGGCGTCATTGTATCATCAACCAATTATCTAGCTTGCATCTGTATCTGTTATCCGTATAATTGAGACGATGTATCAATTACAAGTAGATAAAAGGGATAAATGGTGAAAAACCTATTACGTTTATTACTTTTGGGATTGCTGGTTGTTTCCGCATTCTCAACGACTGCCCAAGATGACAGATTGGATGTTGTTGCCTCACACAGTATTCTCGGTGATGTTGTCAGCGTGGTTGCAGGCGATGCCGCGAATGTGACCTCAACCATGCCAGTAGGTGCAGACCCCCATACTTATGAACCTGTACCAAGTGACCTTGTAGAACTTGCAGAAGCCGATGTTGTTTTCATCAATGGTGGTTTCTTTGAAGAAGGTCTGCTTGAAGTCATCGAAAATGCAGATGCAGACATGAATCTGATTACTGTATCTTCCTGTGTCGAAATGATTGGCTTCGGTGAGCATAGTCATGACGACCACAGTGATGACGACCATAGCGATGATGACCATAGTGACGACGACCATAGCGATGATGACCATAGCGATGATGACCATAGCGATGATGACCATAGCGATGACGACCACAGTGACGACGATCATAGCGATGACGACCACAGTGATGATGACCACAGCGATGATGACCACAGTGACGACGACCATAGTGATGACGATCATAGCGATGATGACCACAGTGATGACGATCATAGCGACGATGACCACAGTGATGACGATCATAGCGACGATGACCACATGGTAGATAGTGACATGGAAGCCCTCTGCGCTGCGCATATTGCAGAATTTAATGCCCTCCATGAAGCTAGTGAAATGGACGACGACCACAGTGATGATGACCACGCTGAAGGTGACGACCATGACCACGACCACGCTGGCGAAGCTGAATCACTCGGACTTTACTATGCGTCTGAATGTGCAGAAGCAGAAGGTCACGGACATGACCACGGCGACGATCACAGTGATGATGACCATAGCGAAGACGACCACAGTGATGATGATCACAGCGATGACCACGGCGAAGAAGGCGACGACCACGACCATGATCATGGCGCATGTGACCCACATGTATGGATGGAACCGCACAATGTCATGTACTGGACAATGCTCATCCGTGACACATTGATTGAGCTTGACCCAGCTAACGCAGACATCTACACAGCAAATGCGGGCGCTTACCTGCTTGAACTCGATGCCCTGATGCATGATTTCATCATGCCATTGGTTGATACCGTGCCAGAAGAAAATCGTGTTCTCATCACCAGCCATGATTCACTCGGCTACTTTGCGGATACCTTTGGCTTCGAGGTTGTAACAACGGTCATTCCAGGCTTCAGTACAACTGCAGACCCAAGCGCATCTGACATTGCAGACATCATTGAGCTGGTACAAGAAGAAGGCGTACCTGCACTCTTTGGTGAAACCACGGTAGATGATACTATCATTCAGCTTATTGCGGACGAAGCCGATGCAGGTTTCTTCGTGCTGTACAGTGGCACACTTAGCGATGCCGATGGTCCAGCCAGCACCTACCTCGACTATATGCGCTACAACACCACCACGATTGTAGAAGCACTCGGCGGTAGTACAGAGTAACATCCACGCTATATACACTAGCCAAAAAGCAGGTTGTTTCTTTTATGGAGGCAACCTGCTTTTTTGTTAGACCTTTCGGAAAGTTTCAAAAACTAACACACAGCTTTCTTTGCGTCTATCGTCACGCAATGAATTACGTGTCTAATAAAATCTTTGCCATACGCTGGGCGGATTTAAATCCGCATCAGCGCAAAATAGGCTTCTATTAGCCGATGATTTCAATCATTGGCGGGACTGAAAAACAACCACCTAATTACGATTACGTGCCGAAGTTCACTTGTGTTGAATACAACTCCCTATCGCCACATACGTATCACAATTGCCCCCTAAATTCGCCACAAATGATTGCCCTCTGCTGATATTGATGGTATACTGTTTTCATACATTAACTGATATTCGAATACTTTGTTCTGCAAAATCAACAAGCGAGAAATCTATGCCATGACCCAACCGACTAACTACACAGACCCGCATCACGGAGAGACACCGCCTTATGTTGATGTCGAGATTGCGATTGCTTCACTCATCGAACGGGTGGAGTTACAAACAGGGGTGCGCCTCACACAACTCGATATTTCAGATGCTACCGGTATCCCGCAAGGCACGATAAGCAAATGGGTCAACGGTACAATCACCCGTTTAGACAAACACATTCTCGTTGCCTTTTTGAATTACTTTAATCGCTATTTTGAGTGTCGGCTGGATGACCTCGTTGTCCCACGCAAACAACAAGAACTAGAAACAGGAGATGCCTCATGAGAGCAAAAATTATCGCCGTTACTAACCGCAAAGGTGGCGTCGGCAAAAGTACCATGTCCAGTCATATCGCCGCGGGTCTGGCACACAAAGGCTACAACATCGGCTTGATAGATACCGATAGTCAAGGACACGGTGGCATGATGGTCGGTATGCGTCCCGAAGATTCGCTGTTTGAATTGCTCATTCAGAAAAAATCGCTGGAAGATGTGGTGCGCCTCGTCCCGCGTGAAAACTACACCACCAATGATGAGAGTGGCACACTGTTACTCATTCCCTCTGCTGAACGCACCTATCAGATTCCGTATATGCTCCAGCAAGACGAGTCATTTTTGTTCTTGGAGAAAATGGAAGAATTTGCAGAACGTGGCAAACTCGATTACATCATCATCGACACCAACCCGTCACTGAGCCTTTTCGATGGGTCAATTTACTTGGCAGCAGATGCCTTTGTCTATGTCACAGAATGCGAAACCATGTCGATGCAAGGTGTGCGTAAAGCCTTCGAGCAGATGAAACGCTTCGGCGCACAACGACAAAAATACCTCAACCGTGAATCACGCATTCTGGGTATTCTGCCGAACAAATTCCGCAACAAAACCCTCATTCACCAGCGCAATGTCGATGCCCTACGCCAGACTTTTGGCGACCTTGTGTGGGAACCTGTGACGCTTCGTACTATATGGACAGAAGCAAGTAATTTCTTCCAACCTGTATTCATGATTGCCCCCGATTCGAACGCCGCCGCCGATGCCATGCGTATCGTCAACAGTACAGAGAGGAGCTTGAAACAATGGCAAAATCAACCAGAAAACAACGCCTAGCCAATACAAATCCCTTTGCCATGCCAGGTGAAGAAACCAGCAGTTCACCATCACTTGCAGACCTGACCAATGCTATGCTTCCAGGTGCAGCCGAGCAAGCGCAAATTGACGAATTACTGGACGAAAACGAGCAATTGCGCGAACAACTAGAAAGCGCTCTTGTCGTGCAAGAGAATGGCGTGCAACGCTTCCAACGTTTTACGCTGACATCTACAGCACTCGTTGTACCAGCCGATGTCACCGACGAAGAGAAAAATCTGCTTGGCGATTTGCTCAGCCAAACAACCGATTCAATTCAATTCTGGATTGGCGATTGGGCGAATCTCTATATCCAAGACACGCAAACTGACGATGAGCGTAACGCTGTCTACAGTCAACTCGCAGAAGACTTCCAGATGGAACGTAACACCCTCCGCGATTATGCGTGGGTGTGCCGTGCGATAGACCCGTCTTTACGTAAAGACGCCCTGCGCTTTAGCCATCACAAAGAAGTCGCTGGCTTACCAGAATCCCTAATAGGGCGCGAAGCTGACATCCTAAATGTCGCCGTTGACCAGCAGATGAGCGTGCGTGCCTTACGTGAACATATCCGTTTTTTGGCAAACGATGCCAACGCCAGCAAAAAAGCGCAAATTGTCGATGATGGCTGGTCATTTAGTCGGGAGCGTGTACCAAATTTACGCAGTACCAAATTGCAAAAATGGTTCATGCAAGCCAAAAATGGCGACGACGACGCCCGCGAAAAAGTGCTATCTGAATTGTCATCTGTGGAGCAATGGCTAGAAGAAATTCGTGGGCAATTGTAGGGAGTTATCAGTCATTTGTAGATAGTTTTTAGTGTTGACTGATTCAAAGAAGACCTTTCTTAGGGACGCCGTTTTTGGCGTCCACTATTTCCCAAATACCATACATCAGCCATAGCTTTTACTTTTCTTCTTCGTGACATTTGTAGTGAAACTTTTAGTGACCAAACCTACCCCCTGACACTCATTTCATTGTTAGTTGACCGTCTCTAACATAGGATGATTTAACCAGTCCACCTGCCCTACCAAACAATCTCTCACGCACATCATCCCACCCTACGCCCGACGCACGCTCATTTTGCTATTTTTGCGCCAACGGGGCAGGGGCAAGTCAGTCAGCAGATTTATCATATTTGACGATGTAACTTATCATTAATGATAGATTTTTAACTTATCAGGTTTAAAATATATGCGCTTAGGAATTGGTTTTCTGTGTCACCCCATATACACTTCACATACCTATTTACGCTCTCTTTTTCATGGATGACACGATGCCAGAATACACACCACAGCTTGCCAACAACTTCGTAGATATGCTCCGCGAGACTGACCAGCGTCTCCAAAAACGAGGCACACTCATAAGCAATGAGAGGGCAAATGTATCAGCAAATAGCGCATGGTCGTTACATGACTTGCTATCGCATATACGCGCTTGTCAAGATGTGTGGGCATGCACGATTTACCAGCTACTCGCCAGTGAAAATCCGACACTCCCTAAGATTCATCCCGATGATTGGCAAGCCATGATACGCTACCATTCACAGCCTTTTCAACAATCCTTGAGCGCCTTTCATCACGCACGACTGGACTTATTGAACATGCTACAAAATTTAGATGATACCGAGTGGCAACGTACAGGCATCGCAGGTGGGCGCCCGATTACTGTTTTTGGGCAGGTGAGGCGCATGGCACTCCACGAAAAAAATTCACATTGGGAGCAAATCGTGGCACTGACAGAAATACCTGACTAGCTCTGTAAAGACAGGCGTCTTTACGTAAAGACGGGTATAGTTGTGTTAGGAAACACCTGCTGGCGAAGGGAACTCATGATGCGTTTTGTATTCTCAATCCAATCAGCAATTTCACATTTTAATCCTATGCGTCCAGTTGCGAATGAACTACGGGCGCGAGGGCATGATGTCATTTTTGCGACGAGCATACACATCATTGAATTTATTGAGAGCAAAGGCTTTGAGGTCATCACGGTTGCCGATGCTTGGACACCTGAGCAAGTGGCAAAACGTGATAGCTACCCACTACCAGAACAAGGCGCTTTCGATATTGGCGTCATGTTTGCTGATGTCTTGCCACCGCTTGTCTTGACGGCACTCCAAGAATATTTTGGCGATAATTTGCCGGATTTAATTATCCGTGACCAACTAGAATTTGGTGGGTATCTTGCTGGGGAAGTCTCAGGGATTCCACATGCAACACTCAACATATCAGCGGGATGGCAAGTGGCATCAGAGTGGCTTTCCGAGCGGGTCATTCCACCTCTGACCAAACATCGCAAGCACTACAACTTACCAGATGTTGATGTGTTAGCGTCGTTGTCACGCTATTTACGGCTGGATATGTCGCCTGAAAGCTTACTCCCCGAAACATACTACAAAACGCCTACTACGCATCGCTTCAACCAATTCCCTAAAGTTGCCAGCGATGTGCTACCGGAATGGGTCGCTACACTGCCTCATGATAAGACGATTCTCATCATGCTTGGTACAGTCTGGCACGAAAACGATGCGCACCTCGACACACTCATTAAAGCTGCACAAGATTTGCCTGTGAACGTCATCGTTGCTACTGGTCGAGAAGAAACAACGCTCGATGCTAATGCTTATACCGACAACGTAACCATCACTTCCTACATCCCGTTTACAGCCCTTACGCCTAAGCTGAGTGCTGCTGTTCATCACGGCGGATTCGTAACCTTATTGACGATGCTAAACGGCGGTGTGCCATCAGTTGTCACACCCCTCGCTGCTGATCATTTTCTGAATGGACGCCTTGTACAAGCCTCACAAGTAGGCAAGACGATTCTCCCCGCAGACATTTCAGTTACCTCAGTTAGGCAAGCGATCCAAGTGATTTTAGAAGACGAGACTTACAGCAATAATGCAGACCGTGTTATGCAAGACATGCACGCTATGCACACCGTCCATGAAGCCTGCGATATGCTAGAGCAGGTTGCTCGCACGAAACAAGCACTCATTGCAAATTAGCAATGCCGAAAAATTACCCGTCTTTACGTAAAGACGGGTACAAAAATCAGCGACCTATGAGCAACAATTTCTAAATCACGCAAAACACGCCAAAAACACGCTAAGCCCTGCCACTATGACACCCTAAACGTAAATCCTCACAAATCGCGCCTGCATGCCTATTTCAGCGCATAGAATGCCTATCTTATTCGTAAAGAGATAGCGTACATCAAAATGAGTAATTGTGGGCTATGACACTAGCCAGCATTTTTCTGCACGCAAATACAGCTTTTTCTATCTTGTGGATAGACAACCGTGTAATCTACTTTGGCATCTTCTATGCAATGTGGGACACAGTCGCGTAACCGTATCCCACACTAATTTACAGGTTAATTCAGCATGTCTGACTATTGAGCGCGAAGCCTGTTGGCTGACTGAAATTGCCGTTGTGTGATGCGTTGAAACCTAACTGAATTTGCTGACCTGGTTGGATAACCGCGTTGTAGTGATTACCTGTTGAACGCATCGTAACAATCGAACCAGATTGTGTTTGAAAACCACTTCCCCATGAATTTGAAACGGTTACGTCACTTCCTAAATTGAAATTTAGTGACCAATCACGGATAGGTGTTGTGCCGTCATTGCGCACGAGAACACTGGCTGTATAACCTGTATTCCATGTATTTGAAAACGAGAATGTGACCGTACAACCAACGGTAACAACAGGTGCTACTGGGGTTGTGGTTGCTGGCAGCACAGGCGTATTCGGTTGTGTGGTAGGTTGTACAGGAATGGTCGTCGGTTGAACACTTGTCGGCTGGGCTGTAGGTGGATTGATGACTGTACCAGAGCAGGATGTCCCGTTGATGTTGAGAACGATAGGTACACTGTACGAACCGCTATGTGATACTTGGAAGCCAAACGAAACGACCCCACGCGCTGGAATAACCCCGTTATAGTGATTTTGACCTGCGCCGACAATCAATACCGTGCCTGATTGCGACGAAGTTTCGACGTTCCACGCATTCGACAGCGTCACATTCGGGGCAAGATCCAGTGAGAGTGTCCAGCCAGAAATAGGTGTGGAAGCCCGATTACGAATGTTTACTTGTGCGGTGTAACCGGCGTTCCATTCGCTCTGCAAGCTCACATTGACATCACAACCAGAGACAGGGGGATTGTTACTTGCTTGTGTAGACGTTGGCGCATTCGTCGGCACAGTCGTTGAAGTGACGCTATCCGTCGGTATCGGTGTCGGGTCAGTGGGTTCTGGTGTTGATGGACTCGGTGTAACAGGTGTTTCGGCATCAGCGAGCGGATTTTGGAAGTAACCTGTTAGTAGCATCATGGTGAGCAAGCGCCACGAATCATTGTAGTAATTTTCGTGACCTAAGTTAGCAATCGTATCATACGCTTGTTGCGGTGTGGTGAGCAACGTACCCCTTGCATCGCCACAATCAGAGGCAATCGGGTCGGAAGCGCCCCAGATAGCAGCCGTCGCCATTGAGAGAAAGTAGGGGGTTGGGTAGTTATCTACACGGGTGCCGTTCAGTCGATATTGGCTACGTACATTACCAATACCAACACTCGCAAAGAAACCGCCGATTTTATTCAGTGAAGCATCTGCACGCTCATCACCGTACCAGAAATTATCTAGCGCCACACGCCAGGCATAGCGCCCGCCATCCCAGCCGAAGTAAGCAGAGGTCGCCCCGTGCCATGGCACTTCTTGTACCTGACCATCATAGGTACTCCAATTTGGCACGAGCGACGAACAATTACCAGGGATTTGCTCTGCGGCATCGGCAAGGTCGTACTGACGGGAAATCACCTCATCCCATTCAGGATTATCTGTAAATTGTGCGAAGACGCGGAAATGCGCTGGCGAAAAATACGATAGGTTCACCAATCCATTTGGAAAATCGGCTTCCAAATTAAACAGGTCGCCCGGAATGAGTTCGTACCCTTGATTATCATTTAGACCTGCGGCTGGCTGATTACCTGGTTTATCAATTTCATGTTCCCAGATAGCATTGATGAGGGTTGTCGCAGTTTGACAGTAATCAAGACCGTTTTCACTGCTGTCCCATCTGCCGTCCTGTGCTTTTTCACAGGCGATTACTAGCGCAAGCGCCATATCGACATCGCCATCGGTTGCGCCACCCGTACCAAGCGCATTGCCACCACGCCCAATATGCCAATCCATGAGTCCGTTACGGTCAAGGTGGTCGGCGGCAAAGAGCCACAAGCCATCAAACATCGTTTGGTCATCAAAGATAGCTGCCATCAGCATACCGTATGCTTGACCTTCGGATACGGTGGAATTTGGGCTAACACCGCCGTACACGCGCACGCGAGGGGCGTCGCCAGCGCCATCAGCAGACACATATCGCGTTTGCCAATCTTGCCAAGCGGCATCTATATCGGCGGGATTAAAATCAACAATATCAGACACGGTACTATCCTGCTGTGCGGTCACTTGTGTAACGACTATAGCACTCAATATAAGCAACAATAAGGCAGTTATGCGCCAGCGACGAAGTGGGGAGGTGATGAATGGCATAGACAAAGACTCCATGTCGGTTAATGGTCATGTGCTTTTCGATTATGTATATTACAATTTGCATTTCAATGAAATTCTACAGCACTATATCATGCTCACCACCATCATGACGTTAGGATTTTGTATAGATTGTTAGTAAAACTTAATCTTAGTGAAAGCAAACTCATTTATCGGTTATCGGATTTTTCTGCACACAAATATAGCTTTTTTTGTCATGCGTGATTTTCCAGTCATGGGCATCTTGCGCGAAGAAATCTCTGAAAGCGGACATGTTCGATTTTTCGTCAGCGAGTAATACAAAGCCACCATCACGCACTACAGGGCTGACCCGTGCCAATACATCTAGACGAATTGGCGCATCCAGCATATGCAAGGTACGATCCAGTACCACCACATCGTATTCACCTGCTGGAACATAATCTGTTAAATCAGCAACCACGCCTTCGATAGCCAATGTTTCTGTTTTGGCGTCTTCTAGCAATTGCGCGATACCCGTCTCCGAAATATCTACGCCGACAACCCGATGTCCAAGGCGTGCAATGAATAGGCCATCTCGTCCTTGCCCGCACCCCAAATCCAAGACATCTGCTTTTTCTTTTGTATACCCATCAAAGAAATCTATAAATACCTGTGTTGGCTTGCCTAATACATGTCGTTGTTCCTGATACAGTTTTTCATAATCGGTTGGCATAATGCGCTCCTTATCTCATTCTGTTGTTGTCATCTACTATACATCGTATTCTATATGACCCTTTATAACCTTTTTAGATAGCTTATGTTATTGTAAGCAATGCCAAAAACGGTTATGATGACTCAACTTGGTTTTATACACAAAGGCACTCCCCATGCTAGACATCAAACTTGCGAATCCTGATACTGACTATGAACGTCTCGCGCATCTTTACAATGTGGCAGACAATGAAAACATCACCAGTGATAATCTCCGCACATGGGATGTCGCTAACAAGGATGCTGTGTTGTTGCGTTACAGTGCCTTCGTAGAAGATACACTCATCGGCTACGGTGTTATTCACAAAGCGAAATCGGCTGTCATTGACCGCTACTTCCTGTGGTTGACGATAGATAGCGCGTATCGTAAGCAAGGCTACGGCACACAACTCTATACTTTTTTGCATGATACCGTGATGAGCTACGCGCCAGCCGAACTCTCCAGCAGTTGTAAAGATGCTGATGAAGCAGATTTACGCTTTGCCGAAAAGCACGGTTTCTCTGTACGACGCCATTTGTTTGATACTGAACTTGACCTCACGACATTTGATGCTGATAAGTGGCAAGCCTACATAGACAACGCCAAAGAGCAGGGCATTCGCTTCACGACGCTTGCTGACGAAGGCAATACAGAAACGGCGCAACGCAAATTATTTGAGCTAAACAAAACGACAGCCGAAGATAACCCGTCTAGCGATGGCACATTCGATATGAGCTTCGATACCTTCCAGACCAACATTTTCAACGCTGATTGGTTTCGTGTGGACGGACAACATCTCGCAGTCGATGACGAGCGGTATGTGGGCTTGGGGGCGATTGGTTTTTCGGATGATGGTCAACATGCGTACAATGCCTATACAGGGGTGGATGCGGATTATCGCGGGCGCGGGATTGCGCTTGCACTGAAAGTTATTGGCGCATGTTACGCAAAAGCCAATGGTGCGACGGTCCTCATCACCGACAACGACAGCGAAAATAAGGCGATGCTACATATCAACTTCAAACTTGGTTATGTTCGTAGACCTGGCACGTATTTGCTCATCAATCGCTTTTAAGTGGTGTGAAATACACTTACGTACAGCACTATACATTTGGTTTGAGAAAGTTTGTAAAAATATGGCATTTTGGCGCTGATTTGTGTGAAATGGGGTGTTTTGTTGCGGTATAGCGCAATTACGCAATAAAACTAAAAAGTTGGTTGGGTTTTTATAACGTTCCGCTTGTTCATATTAGGGTCGTACGGCATATCCTATTTTCTTGTCTGACCCCCTCCCTGAATCCCTCCCCGAAGCGTCAGGGAGGGACTTTTTTAGCTATTCGTGGCTTATTTGGATGCACACTGTTCACACTTTTTAACGATGGGCGACAACATTGCGTCGCCCCTACACAAAGATGTTTTAGCTTATTTAGGCATGATTTTTGCTTAACTTGACACCTATGGGACAACACAGGCATTTTTCCTACAATCGTTGTTGATTGGAGTGTAGCAGATTTGAGGGGCGGGGTGTGGGTCATATACCCGTTGATATGATTTTTTGTTGTTAGTCGTCAGATAGCCGTGTGACGACTGTATTCATGACCTCATGCGCGAGGGAGGTCATGTAGGCACGGGCAGGGCAGGCATACACGCCATCTAACACATAGCTGACTTCCTCAATAGAGTGCGTGACCTGCAAGCCAATCCGACCATAGACCGTGTTGACGATTTGTACCTGCCAGGTCGCGCTGTCGTGAACATAGTCATGAACGGTCTGTGATAAGCGTGCGGATTCCGCGACCCACTGATGATAAATGGCTTGGGTGTTGGTGGTGTTCCATGTGGGGAGGGTTGCTTGATTGCGGACAAGCGCATAAAAAAATGCCTGATTCGCATCGCCGAAGCCAGCCACCGCAAAATCGAGTTCGGCAGGCTTGAGCTTGATGTTGTCATTGATAGCGGTCAACTCGCGCCGAAAGAGCGCCCGCAAGTCATCGAAGAGGGCAGGGACGCGCATTAAGGCAAGCTCGGCTGGGATAGCGTCTAGCACCCGCGCCCGTAACTGACCCAACGATGCCCCCGCTTTATCGAGCGATGCCAAGCCCGCAAATGCTTTCGGCTCAAAATGCGCCACGCCAAACTGAGACGGCAAACCATGCACCACCCGAAAGTCACTAATTGGGATGAAAGGGCGCGGGATGCCAGCAATGGGTAATATAAATTCAGGGCGCGATGGGTGTTCGATGAGCCTGTCCTTTTGTGTTAGCTATCATCACCAAAAACTGACTTTATCTGCGCGACAAGGCTTTCGATTTGTTCATCGTTTGCCCCTGCCTGTGATAGCATTTCGCGCAACCCTGTTTCGCCACCTTCTTGATACGCTTGTACCATCGCTTGCACAAATCTTTCTTGCTCGCTGACGGTATCTTCGCTGCGTAATTGAGACAACAGGCGGTCATAATCAGCAACAGAAGCACCGCCTGCATTGTAAGGCAGATTATTTTGAATGAGTATGTCACGTCCGCGTTTAACTTGGGCAATCGCCTCATCAATATAACCCATTTTTTGGTGTACAACTGCTTTATTCAAGCGAAAGGAGGCTTCCTCAGCAACCGCACCCATCTGATGCACAATCTCGATGATTTGCTCAAAAATATTGATGGCTTGTTCCCACTGGCTATTATGAAAATAAATGGCTGCTATATTATTAAGTGTCACCGCCTCCCCCCTTCTATCGCCCACCTCTCGACGAATGGGCAATGCCTGCTCATAATAGCGCAGTGCCTCTTGTTTATCGCCCAACTTATCGTACACCATCCCGATGTTATTGAGCGTCGTCGCCTCACCGCTTCTATCGCTTACCTCTCTAACAATAGGCAACGCCTGCTCATAATACCTCAGTGCCGACTCCTTATCTCCTAATGACCTGTACACCGCACCGATGTTGTTGAGCGTCGATGCCTCACCACCTCTGTCTCCTACCTCACGACGTATCGGCAACGCCTGCTTATAATACGACAGTGCCAATTCCTTATCCCCCAATGCAGAGTGCACCTCCCCGATGTTATTGAGCGTCACTGCCTCCGCACTTTTATTAACTAATTCACGATAGCTAGAAAGCCCCTGCTCATAATAAGCAAGTGCCTGTTGTTTATCACCACGATTATTGTGATACGACCCTAAATCAACAGCAAACAACGCTTCATGGCTTTGGTTAGTTTGTAATTTACTAACAGCTAAACCCATCTCCAGCCACTGTATGCGATGGATTTCGGGGCGTCTGTTAACATAATTTCGCGTGTTGATGGCAAATTGCAATGCTAAATCCTGCCAATCCTCACGGGCTTCGTATGCCTCTGCCAGTTGGTCGCCTACATGCTGAATGAAGGGAATATCATCATCCAGTTGTGACCACTTCTCAGGAGGTAATTCATAAAATTTCTTCGCAACTTCGGTCACATATTCTGCATAGCGCAGGAAAGTATCATCACGCTCATCAGCCTCAGTCAGTAATGCCAGCGCATAGGCACGTAGTAAACCATGTTGTCCGTAACGGTTTTTGTCTTCACGGCGCAGTAAGCCTTTCCGCACAAATCTAGTCAGCGCATCATCTGTATCGTCATCATCTTCATCACCCCAGAGTGCCATTGCCAATGCCTCATCGAATGTGCCGTCGCTTGCCAGCACCCCCAATGCACGAAAACGGCGTTGCAAATCTTCGCCAAGGTCGTCGTAACTCAGGCGCAAACACAATTCCAAATTATGATTTTTGTCTGTTTCATTTAGTTGCAGTGTGCGGAAATACTTGCCTTTTTCCAGACGGCTCAACAAACGCGGGGCATAGTCCAGCCCACCCTCGTGCTTCGTCAGACGCGCCGCAATGAGGCTGACTGCTAATGTATGCCCTTCAACAAGCGAGATTAATGCTTTGCATTCCTCTGGCAATTCAGCGACTGTCACCGTCCGTTCTTCATCAGATACCCGCTTGGCAATCAAATCTAAGCCTTCAGATTCAGTCAGGTTAGATAATCCTGCACTCTGCATATTCAGGGTCGTCAGCAAGCCTCTGATGCGTGTCGTCACCAATAAGCGACAGCGGGTGTGTGCTACCTGAAAGACTTTTGCATGTCCGTGTTCCCATACATCATCCAACACCAACAAAGCATGTTTATCTGCTAGTATCGCGCTCAGGCGTTGGGCGGCGGCATTCATGTCGATATATTGCTGACGGTCATCGCCGAATATCGCGCCAATAGCCGCCATGCGTGCCAGCAAATCCGGCTTTTTGCCTACCTCAATGAAGAACACGCCATCAGGAAAATGACGTCGTACATCACAAGACCGCGCCAGCGCACATGAAAGTGTCGTCTTGCCAATGCCCCCGACCCCATGCACCGATACGGTTTGCTGTTTTGCGGATGTCACCACCAGCGGTTTCGTCGTATCTACAAGTAGTTTCGCCTGCACCTCATCCAAAATCTCGCGCTGAATATAATTATCCGGCAACGGTGGCACACCATACAAGGTGCCGAGTGGCGCATCGTTATCCGTCAGGATACGCTTTAGCTCTGCAATTTGCTCATCAAAGGCATCATCATCAAGAAATTTGGGAGTATGCACTTGACGCAACACGTCTGGCACTGTCTGACGATTGCCCTTACGCAAAATCGGAATCACCGGAATACAACGACTGAGGGCGAATTGCCATTCTGCTTTCACATACTCGGATGCGTGGATGCCTTCGCCCACAATCAAAATCAGGCGACTGGAATCTGCAACGGCGTCCCGAATCTCTTGTGTGAAGGTCTTGCCGCGTGAAGGCATGGATTCTCTATCCCACCAGACATCGTAATCGTCTTTCAGCGCATCGTATAATCGACGCATAAATGACTTGGTGGGGTCGTTGTAATCGGCATGGTCATCTTTGCGGGCATAGGACAGGAAGATTTTCTTGCTCTCCGGCTGGGGGGCATACTGGATGGGGTATGCACCAAAGGATACGGGCGCATAAAGATTCCGTGCCCCGCCAACATTAAAGATATTCCCCTGTACATTGCCGTGAATGGTATTCGCGTTTACGCTTTGTGGTGGCGAAATAGGTATATTAACATCATGTCCTGATGATAGGACTGACTTCATATGTAATCGCCAATCACCACAAAGTGGAGAATCATCAAGTGATTTTACAATCTGGGTTTGAATCATATTCTCACATATTACATTGTCATCTTGATAGACAATCACATTAACAGTTGCTACTTCTGGGAATATACTTGTTTTTGGCTCTAGCGAAAAATTGAGAGTACGTGAATCATCATCCGATGGAACTGACAAGTTAAATTGGTCAGACGCACATATGTCGTCTGTAGTTTGTGTAATTGGTTGGATCGAAAAATAATCAGATGTGATAGTGATACATACTCGTACTAGTTTGAGTTTACCTGTTTGCCTATCAATTGGAAACCTGAGTGGGAAGTTAGTTGAGCGTATATCGCCCTGCTGTATAACATCACCAGAGGGTAGCACTTCTGGTAACTCATCGCGTAACCCTGCAGAATCGAGTAATGAAATTTTTACTTTCAATTGTGATTTTGTATTTTGTTTTGTGCATGCTGGTATAGCAACTTCAAGTCGCCGTTTTTGCTGTTTTATCGTCTTATTAGTTTCTCTTGAAGAAAATGAATTATCGTGCTTACTTGGTAGTTCCTTGTCTTGTAGCTCATCCCTGAGTGTTGCTAAAGCTTGAATAATAGCTGCTCGTAAATCGGTCTCATCTCTGAAAAAGTAGACGACATGCTCAGTAGAGATATGCTCAATTAGGGCTTTATGCTTTTCCTTACCTATCTCGCTTTGTTCTATGAACATGTCTAAGTCGCCGACTGTAGGTGCAGCGTGTGAATCACTCATTACGAAAATACGGACAGGAATCCCACGTTCTATTGCACGCTCGTATTCCATATGGGTAATCGAAATCTTATCAGGATTACGATCTGAATCATGAGGGATGTAACCATACCGTCTACCGAAAATACCGATATAGACGTCAGCTTCATTAACCAACTTTATTGAATCGCTGATTGCATCGCCACCTGTAGCACCTAATGTCTCCATTATTAAAGGATACATACTAGCACGCAAAACAGCATTGATAGCTTCTTTACGATGTTTCGCAAGGTCTTTTGTTGTACTACTTATCATAACACTTGCGCGGTATTTTTTTCGGCTTACCATCGTTTACCTCTTGAATATCTAAGAACGATGCTAGTATACCGTAAAACAATAATACTAGCGTCTGTCCCATCCAGATACTTCACCGCGAATGATCAATGAGAGATGTTCACTTGATATCTTACAATCCACAAGACAAACGCTAGTATTCACAATTAAATACAAAACGCACAGCCAGCGAACCAGCCGTGCGTTTCCAGCCTACGCGAAATTTTCGCGCCCCTTAGGTGTTCTTAGCATAGTACATTTGGTGCGGTCTGTCACGCGATTGATAGGATTTAACGACTCCCGCGCCGATTGATAGGCACTTCGCTTCCATTTGCGATGATAAAGGCAAGGTCATTCATGACGCTCAAATCGTCTAACGGATTGCCATTCACTATAATGATGTCTGCGAATTTACCGACCTCCAACGTGCCAACATCCTCTGCCATATCACAGACCTGTGCTGAATGAGATGTTGAGGCAACCAGAACATCCATCGGCATCAAACCAGCGTCCTGTAAGAGTTGCATCTCACGGATGGGTATCCCGCTTTGCACGCCTGGATTACCGAAATCGTTACCCAGCGCTACCTGCCCACCCAATGCAATGTATTCGCTGGTCACAATGACAGCTAATTCGCCATACCATCGCTGTAATTGATTCACATCCACATCATCGGCTGGCACAAACACATCGAGAGTCGGTACGAGTATCACACCCATCGCAATCGCACGCTCTAGCTGTTCAGTAAACGCATCAGACAGCATGACATCACGGTTTGCTGCTAAACTGGCAATAGCTGTCGCTGGCACAGGCACATGATGTAGAACATCAATATCGGCGTCTAATGCCATCTCCAAATAGTCCGCGTTCTGTACATGTGCTTGCACTAGCATATCGTTTTCATGAGCGGCACTGACTATCGCTTGCAATTGTTCGTCCGTCAGCAGAGGCAAATTATCGAATGCGGGTTCGATGCCAACTTTGATATACGTCGCGCCAGCATCGCGTAATGTTGCCACAGCGTCGGCTGGACTACCTGCCTCTTCTAGTGTGTAGTTGAGGTCATTGCTGAAAACAGGTCCCGGATAGCCACCCTCAACAGTGATGAAAGGACCCGAACGCCCAGCACGTCCTCCCAGCGTGCCATCGGGTAGGGTAGTCTGTGCAAGGTCTTCGAGTGCGTTAATAGGCGATGCCATATCACAAATGGTCGTCACGCCACGTTGCGTGAAATTGGTGTAGCGAATCCGCAGATCCCGCGCCCTGTGTGTATGGGCATTGATGATACCTGGCAAAATCGTGCCACCGTCAGCATCAATGAGCGTCGCTTCCTCAGGTATCGCAATCTCATCAGATGCCCCAACTGCGATGATACGCTCATTCTCAATGACCACTGTTCCATTTTCGATAGGTTCTGCGCCTGTGCCATCAATCAATTGTCCGTTGGTAATCACAAGCACAGTATCCGTCTGTGCTGTCGCGCTGAATGCACTGAATACAAGTAACAGCCAAATCATTTTTCGGTACATCGTATTCTCCCCTACATACATCTCTATTGATGAGTATACCGAAAATGTTAGTCCAGCGTTACAGATACACATCTATTTCGCGTAGTCATATACAGAAACGCACCCACGTAGAAACCAATAACTGACCCCAGCAATGACTCTCAACTAACTTATATCCTTTTACAAACGACACTCTCATACTATGACCGACATTTATGTGAACAAATGTGCTAATCTGTTTTTGTAACAGAGGCTGATAACCCCGCCAACGAGGTTTGTCAGGGCGTATAACAAGATTCTAACCATTAGGCGCGTTCGCATTAAAACAAATGTTTTGGGGGTAGGGCAAGGTAAACAGAAACATTAAAGCGGATAGGTACAATGCAGACAAACCCTGATATTAGAAATGTGTTTGCAGAATAACCATTAATGGAGTAGAGTAGAAGGTACTACTAAATGTAGGAAAGTACAATCTGTTAAGATAGATTCTAGTAGCTTAGTCTTAAAAAAAGGAATTTTTCAAAGAACGCAACATTAAAACAGAAAAGCCTTCGTAAAGTCACTGTGGCGGTGGATTTCTCGAAGACTTCTCTAACCCTCTAAGGGGATTAATATATTCACCTCAGGGACCAGAAAAGTCCTGTAGGCTGTTGTGCGTTGCATATACTATAACGTACATTTGAGTTGAATGCAAGTCCTTCATCGGGTTAGGTGTATTAAGGTTTGCTATATGGCACACCTGAGCATCTTCTCTTTGTCTGTACACAACTATCCCCTCCCGCGTTATTAACTTAATACGAAGATAGTTGACTTATGTACAGTACACAGATTACACAGACAAATGGGCAAGCCTCACTCGCCAAACGGGGTATCGCACAGATAGCACAACAAGCCAAGTGGCAAGAACACGCATTTTACGGGCAACCTGGTTGGGCATATCCCGTTTATGATTATGCTTCCGGCGCAGTTATCACCACGCGCTGGAAAGCATCGCCCTCCGCAACCACCAACATGAAATACGGCTGGATTCCATCGAAGCCCAAAAATGAGGCAGTCGATTGGTACATCTTGCCACAAACCGCTGATGCCATCGCCGCCACAGATGGTATTTGCTATCTCGCTAATGGTGAACCGGCATTGCTGGCATACCACGCCGCAGGCATTCACAACGTCATCGCTACAACACTGAGCGAAATCAGCGTACCCGCCAATGCGCTGACCGTTCTCCATACGCTGGGTGTTTCACGCCTGTTGTATCCGGTGGATAACGATTCGGCTGGGGAGAAATCTGCTCTCAAGTGGCGAGATGCTTTACGCGGTAGTGGGGTCGATTTTGTTCCGCTCTCATGGGGCGATGCGGCACCGCCTAAAGCAGATGCTAACGATATGTGGATACAGGTCGCCTTTGATAGTGTTGCTTTCGCAGAAGTGTTAGCAGCGACCCATGAGTTAGTTCTACCTGCGCCCGAACCCCTATCTGACTACACGAAACCAAGCGCTGATAGCTTTGACCTCACGCCACAAGGTCTGCTGGATGCTAACGCAAGCGCACTCGGTATTGTTCGCTGGCGTAGTAACGGCTGGTCGTACAATGTATCTTCGCCTTTCCATGAAGATAAAAAACCAAGTTTCGGTGTTCGGCGCGATAATGGTGTTGGGAAAGACTTTGCTACTGGCGAAAATTACAGTCCCACAGATATAGCCGATGCGCTGGGTATCAACTGGCGAGCGTTCTATCCACAAAAAGAGACGGTCAGCAAACCGCGCACCGAAACGCGCAAAATGTCCGACTGGGCAGATAGTGTATCTTTGCCAAGTTACACGGCTGACTTGCGCGTGAACCTACGTTATATCAGTGAGCTTGCTACAGAATATCTTGCAAAGCGTACTCTGCGAGTGAAATCCCCTTTAGCTACCGGCAAGACAGCCCTCATTGGACGGAGCATCGAACGCTTTCAGCAAGAACATGGGCGCGAACCGACTGTCCTCGTGCAAACGCATTCGCAAGTGTTGGTTAATAATATTTCGGCACGGCTGGGGATTCATAGTTATCAAGATGTGCCGATGGGCGAAGACCCGCGTCGTTATATTGACCTGATGCCACAGCTTGCCATCACCTACGATAGTTTGCATTATGTCGCTGACCGTGAGTTTGACCTCGTGTTCATTGATGAATTTGAGCAGAACATGGCGCACCTTTCTGGCGGGACAATGGACGGCACACAAGCGCGTCGTGCATATGATACCTTGTGTGCGGTGTTGCGTTCGGCAGGTCAGGTTGTTGTTGCGGATGCCCACCTAACAGACAATCTGAAAAAATGGCTCGTCTCTTTGCGTGGGGCAGAAGGCATGCTCAGTATAGAGAATACCTATCGTCATGATTGGGACGCGCTCACACTCTACGGTAACAAAGCATCGCTCATCAGTCAGGCACTATCACATGCGCAACGTGCGGATAAACCTGTTGTCATCACTGCGAATAGCCGTGCGGAAACGGAATTGCTCGGCGTACTCTTTGCAGGTGAACTCGGTGAAAACAATGTCTTTGTGATTAACGGCTGGAATAGTAGCCATAAGACGCGCCGTTTCTTCTTGCAAGCCATCGACGCACAAATTGCTACCAAACAAGTTGTCATCTGCTCACCGACTATTGGCACGGGTATTGATATTCAAGCAGAGGTCGCGGGTGTGTATGGTATTTTCGGGCGCGATACATGGGGCAGTGCGACGACTATCATGCAACAGATGATGCGTTTTCGTAATGCAGCCGAACGTCATCTTTATGTACAACCTGTTTTTGCTGGTGCAGAAGAAACCGACCCGCAAGCACGGTATCAACGGCATATTGACCGCGCACGCGGGACAGCCTCACTTGCCTATTTTGGGGATTTCAACACGCAGGCTATCGACACCACAGACCGCGCTATTTTGATAGTCGAGAGCATCCAGAAAGCATCCCGTGCGATTCAGCGCAATGACCTGTTCAGCTACACAGTTGCCTATGCCAAAGACGAAGGCTTCACGATTGCTTACGACGAAACTAGTGACCATCGCATGGGCGAACGCTTGTCAGAGTTACGCAGTGAGCTACAAGCTGATGCGCGTGATAAAACCCTCAGTCTTGACCCTATCGACCATGAACAATTTGATGACTTGTTGCAACGAGGTGAAGTAAAACGCGAGAGTTACTATGGTAATTTGCGCTGGAAAATCGAACAGACAGCAGGGCAGGCTATCAATGAAGAATTGTATGGCTTGTTACGGACAGCGCGTTTACGTGCGGATTTTAATCGCTTTGTGGATATGCAAGGCAACTTGGGCGACTTACAACAACGGGACCGCGACCAAGCGCATTATCAACATTTACTCAGTCAACGCGGACACTACACCCGCAATGTACAACTCATCACCGGGGCATTGCAAGCCGTATTCGGTGTGGATTGGCATCTAAGCAAAGCGACATTTACGACTGAGGACATCGCAGAAAAGCTCGTACCGTATCTGACGGCGTGCTTGCGTGATATTCAGGTGTACATCGACCATCGCACCGACTTGAGCATCGACCCTGTAGCACTGTTGCGTCGCTTGCTGAAACGGGTGGCACTCAAGCTGACATCCAAGCAACAACGGGTGAACGGCGAGCGGGTGCGGGTGTATAGCCTTGACCGCGACCACCTGACCCGCATGCGTGAACTCGCCAGCACAGCCATCGTTGCGCGTCGGGAACGCCAAGAGAGCAAGAAGCAAAATAATACTGTCTCAAAACCCGTAACAACATCTCTTGATAAACGTGAATTGAGACAGCCGACCCCTTTCCCAGCCGAAGAGGAGGCAACTAAAGCGCAATCGACACATGACACGGTGGCGGTCACGCTCTCGACAGGGGAGACGGTGCATATTCCATTCTGAGGAGGGTGGGATTGCCGATAATAAGTTGTATGATTGTGTGATGACTAAGATATTTCTTGTGCGTCTTTGACGGGCAACGTGATATTGAATTGGTCATATAATGCAACTGCACCGTGTCCCGTCACTAATAGCGCACGGCTATCTTTGCGACGCCGTACCCAATCCGCTTTCAAAAAATGTTGCACAACGGATGCCCCTACTGCACCTGCCAAGTGATAGCGTCGTTCACTCCAATCGAGGCAGGGATAGGCAAATTTACGACGTTTTTTTCGTAGAGCTTGTACGTCAATATCCCAGCTTGCTAATAACATTTCGCCTTTGTTGCTAAGTGTGAATGTTTCGCCTGTGTCGATTAGGTATTCTTGTTGTACCCATGCTTCTGTGACAGCCACCCCTAATTTACCTGCTAAATGGTCGTAACAAGTACGTGCATAGCGCAATTGTGCAGGCACATTCGATGTGTGGATGGGCGTTTCGGGGAGAGGCGCAATCGTCTGCAAGGTTTCTAGCATTTGTGCGATTTCAGGACTTTTCAGCATGTAATAGCGATGACGCCCACTACGACGCACCGTCACTAAGCCACCTTCACGTAATTTTGTAAGATGCCCGCTGATGGTTTGGGGGGTTACATGAGCGCGATGGGCGAGTTCTGTAGCAGGTAACGCGATACCCCCTAGCAAGTTAGCAAGAATGTTGGCGCGTGTGGGGTCGCCGATTAATGCGGCGATGGATGCAACATCAGGTTCATGGGTCATGGTGTGTCCTCTGTGAAAAACCATCCTGCGATAGTTCATTTTAGCATGTTTCATACAACATCATTTCGGTATATACCGAAGTATCAATGCCTGTTTGTCTTTTACACTAGCGATAGCTTACAAAACGAGGACAAACAATGATTATCATGCTATTTGAGTACACTTTGCATCCTGATTATCTTGCTGAATATGGTGAACACGCAGGTATTTTGCGCGACCTCGTAAATGAGGTTGATGGTTTCTTGTCGGTAGAACGTTATCGTAGCGAATCTGACCCCGATAAATTGCTGGCTCTGGGTGTCTTTCGGGATGAGCAAGCTGTGTCAGAATGGCGCAATCATCCAGCGCATCGGCAGGTACAGCGGTTAGGTCGGCTACGGCTGATTACCGATTATCGTTTACGGATGGCAACGCTAAAGCGCGATTATGGTATGGATATACGTCATACTGCGCCGCACGATAGTCAAGTTTTTCATGCATTGCACACTTTAAACATAGAGGAGGCATAATATGTTCGATATTGCTATGAAACTACCACACACACCGGGCGCACTTGCTGATATGGGTGAGGCATTAGGCAAAGCTGGGGTCAGCATTGAAGGGGGCGGTGCATTCGCAGTTGATGGGATGGGCATTGCACATTTTCTGTTCGTAGATGGGGAGCGTGCAAAAGAGGCGCTTGAGCGTGCTGGCATTGAAGTTATCGCTTGTAAGCAGGTGTTGGTTCAAAAATTGCGTCAGGATGTGCCAGGACAATTAGGGGCATTGACACGCCGAATGGCAGAAGCAGGTGTGAATATCGAAGTACTGTACAGTGACCACGAACATCAGCTTATCCTTGTGGTTGATGATTATGCGCGCGGATATGTTGTCTCTGAAAAGTGGATGGCTGAGAATGCACGACTGCCTTAGATACAATTGCGTTACTGCTACTTATACAACTTGAGGAAGCGTTCTTCGGCGTTGGGTATGCTAAATAGAAAAGAGACAAAATCAATGAATCACGAATTTGCTCATATTACGTTGTTTAATTGATGAGGAAGGTAAAAACGGACAGGGCAAGCCCGTATCCTTACATTTTGTTGGTTTGTCAAACACCCAAGCTCGAAAAATCCCCAACGCTGTAGGAACGTCGCTTTGGCGCGTCCGCGATTCAAACACCGTATTTAATTCTTAACTTGCATACAATCCAGCACAATCCAGCGCATATCAAAGAAATCCTACAACTAAACGAACATTCTTACTGCCATGAAATGTAGATAATGTCCGCATCAAGTCAAATATTAGTTCCCAGCCACCCGTTAAAATTACCTCAAAGTCATTATCTACTACAATGTACTTTGTCTGTGTGCCTTCGAAATTCCTACTAGCTCGTTCTTGCCACTTAATACCGCTAAGTTCTTCCCATTCAATCCAACTTACAGAATGTCCCGCAAGCTCGTTTTGGGTCGCCTTAAATTCACTTGATACATTTTCAGGCATGCCACGATTCTTAGCTAACGCATTTTCATAAATAAAATCTACTGAAAATAAGAAGGTATACATTTGTTTATTTCTATTATTTAGAATTAAAGGTGAGTCAACTTTGACAACACCAGCCCAGTTACCTGGGTATAGATAATCGTGTATTTCTATCCACCCATATATATCTGTTCCCATACAAATCTCCTCATCCTACAAATTGTCTAAATGTGTACACTAAAGTAAAAGTTGCTTAGATACTCCTACCTCAGTGTTGCTACTATTTTTTACGTAGAGCATCTTACTTATACAGCTTGAGGAAGCGTTCTTCGGCGTCGGGTGTGCCAACGAGAATGAGGCGACCTGATGAGAGCAAGGCTTGGTCTTGGTCGCGGATGATTTCGGGCGTGTGGTCATCGTGCATGGCAACGACGATACAGCCTGTTTTATCACGGATATTGCATTCGTCTATAGGGCGTCCGGCAAGAGATTCGGGAATCGGCACTTCAAAAATATCGAGGGCTTCATCGACCATCACAATTTCATCGTCGCGCATCAAGTTGAGAATGGCATTTGCGCCTGTTGACGCATAAGACAGCACAAAATCTGCCCCTGCACGATGAAGTGTCGATACGTTGCGGTCTTGTACGGCACGGCTGATAATCTGGGCATCGGGACGCAAGCGACGGCAGTAAATCGTCAGATAGACATTCATATCATCGTCGTGTGTGGTGATGATGACGGCGGGTGCTTGTCGGATGCCAGCTGCTTCCAATTTTTCGAGTTCGGCGGCATCGCCTGCAATATAGTGGTTTGCATTGGTTAGTGGGATGCGCTCTCTGTTTTTCTCGATGATGCGATAATCTAACCCCTTCTTTGCCAGCGTTTGCCCAACCGCACGTCCAACACGTCCGCCACCGATGACCACAATAGGCGCATCTTCGAGCGTATTATGGCAGAAGTGTTCATTATAGGCGTTGAGTTGGGTTTCTGTGCCAGCGAGAATCAAGATTGTATCGGCTGTGATGCGTGTCTCTGGTTGTGCTTGCTGGAATGCGCCACGTTCCCAGATGCCTACGACATGAGCGCCCGCTTGCTCGTGGATGTTGCTCGCTTGTACGGTTTTTCCGACGAGTGCTGTCCCGCGTGCGGATGCCTCTGCGATGTGTAACGCGCCGAATGCTCCGATGACTTGGGCGCGGGAGGTGTTGTTGGTGACTTGGCGCGATAATGCCTGTCCCATTGTCTTGCCGAGTTCGAGGACGTGTGAGCTTCCCGCTAATTGCAAAATATCTATTGATGCATGGCGATTCGCAACCGCGATGATAGGCACACTTTCGGAAATTTCGCGCACGGTGAAGGTGACGTTGGTATTGGTTTGGTCATTGCCTGTCGCGGCGACGAACATAGCTTGCTCAACCCGTGCTTGCCGATACGTTTCGGGGTCATCGAGGTCGCCTAACATCACACGATAGCCCAATTCGTGCAAGCGTAAGGCTTCGGTGAGGTCATCTATCAGTAAGACGTATTCATGTTTGTACTGCATCAACTTGGTGATGAGCGTATCTGTCACTGCGTCGAAGTGTGTTAGGACGGCGTGTCCTGTTGTTTTCTCTGGTAATTTGCGGGGCGCACGGGCGGCTTCTTGGGCTTTCATCCATGGAGCATAGAAAAATTCAATGAAGGTGAAGGGCAAGAGAATCAGCAAAAATATCATGCCACTCAGCAAGACAATCCCTGAAAAAGCACGCCCCAAATCAGATTCAAAGGTAATATCGCCAAAGCCCAGTGTAGACATCACTGTGAGCGTCCAATAGATGCCAGTAATCCAGCTATAGGTGCGCCCTTCATATTCCATGATGTAGTGAAAGATGATGCTATAGATAGCAATCACAATCGCTACAACAGCGAGGAAGCGAAATAGCGCCAGAATATCTAGCCGTGTGGGTCGGTCACGGAGTAGTTGAAGGAATATTGCCATAAATGATTTCATGCGATGCAGTATAGCAGGGGATGTTAAGTGTAGACTGAGTGAATGCTTGGGGTGTTAGGTGTTGTACGATTGCGAAAGGTAGGCGGGGCGGTGAAGATGCGGTAAAATCAATTTACCTTATTATAGTTTATCTATGGCAAATTAAGGTAAATAAAACTATCCGCAATCTCAAGTACTAGGTTCAATTTATGATAACGCTTGATATGGTCATTGGCGCAATTGTTGAAATGAGTGTCGAGTTTGGATGGAATAAACTGAAGCGTAAGGAATCAGTTATTCGCTTGAGACAAAAGCTCAATCTTGAAGATATTGCCTCACCAAGCGACTTTGATGAGATTTATATTTATGCCTTGATTGAAT
>JBCBKJ010000075.1:0-28909 GCA_038522085.1 Chloroflexota bacterium | reverse complement strand
AAAGTGAGTGACTTGGGTTTTAGCAAGTTTCTCAAAATCCTAGAACGAGTCGCTATCAAACTCGGCAAGACGGTCACTAAGATTGACCCCTTCGCGCCAACGAGTCAAACTTGTTCACAGTGCGGACACCGCCAAAAACTTAGTCTGAGTGAGCGTGTCTTCGACTGTCAGAAATGTAATCTTAAACTTGACCGTGACCACAATGCGGCACGGAATATTTTGCGCACTGGGTCATCAGTGCCTACTGAGAGAGGGTTACGTAAGTCCTCCGCTTCGGTGTGAGGCTGACCTGCTGACCTCAGATGCCCCGTAGCTTGCTGCGGGGAGTATGTCACTTCATTGCTAAGAACGTAAACTTTCGCGTTCCAGTCTCACAATTGTGACCTTATGAATCGTTTAAGGCACGCGCACGAGGCAATACAACGACCAAGCCCCCTGCCCCAATCAGCAAGCTACACGCCAGCAATATCAGCACGGCTTCAAAACCCAACTGACTAATCAGCAAACCACCCAACACAGGACCTGTAACTTTGCCGAAGTTCTGCCACATACCAATGAAGCCCATCCCCGCGCCAATCTGAGACTCTGCAATTTGTTGGGAAACGAGCGCGACAGTCGAAGGAAAGATAAACGCTTGTGCTATCCCTGTCAGCAAAGATGGCAACAGCAAGCCAACACTATCGGAATACACCAATAGCAATAAGCCAAGTGCCAACAACGCAATCCCCAGCGTGATGTTGAGCAAATGTCCGATGCTATCCCCCAGCCGTCCACCGAAAGGTTTCACCAACACATGTGCCGCTTCCTGCACCGAAAAGAACAAGCCAACCATCACAACACTAAGCCCGTCATTGAGCGCGAACACAGGCAAGAAGGCTTTCACAGTATAGAGTGCTATAAAAGTCGATGCTTCCAGTCCGCCCGATAGCCACAGCGCGGGGGTCAAGGCGCTACGCTGTAATGTGGTCATTATTTGCTGACGAAGAGGCTTATGTTTGCGTTTTTCGAGGGGTGCATCATGAGACGTTAGCATGAGTGTGGGTACAATTGCCAGCGCACTGATGAAACCAATCACAGTGAAGACCTGCACAGGCTCAAGCGTCAGCAACAACCAGCCGGCGAATGCTGGACCAATGATATAGCCCCCACTACGCGCCATGCCGAACCAGCCCAGCGATTCCGCAAGATTATCTGACATAATATCCGCGATATATGCCAGCGTCACAGGTCCAAAAATCGCTGTCGCAAAACCATGTACAATGCGCACGACAAAAAGCTGTTCCGGCTTCTGCACAAAGGGGTACAAAAACGGCACACCCACAAAGAAAGCCAGCGCCACCAGTAGCCAGACACGCCTACCCCAGCGGTCACTGAAGATGCCAAAAAGTGGTTTACTCACCAGCCCTGTAAAAGTCGATACGGAGACTATTAGCCCCAAAAATGTATCTGTCGCGCCAATAGACGCGGCAAAGATGGGCAAAAGCGGTGTCTTGCCCATCTGATACGCTGACCGAACGATAAAATCAGACAGCGTGATTTTTACAAAGTCTGCGGAGACCTTCATGCCCCCACAATCGCAATATCACTTGCTCCAATCGCTTTATTGAATACCGCTAAGTCGCCTTCGATGAGTGCGTGCATCTCGCTAACTTGCGCATCTACCAAACTTTTCAGTTCATTGTACGCATCGTAGGTTTGGTCAGTTGGGCGGTAATCCCCACATTCAATTACCGATGGCACGTTCGCAATTTTCGGCAACAACTGACTGCCTTTATTCAGCATACCGCGCCAGCCTGCTTTCAAGTCAGGTTCTATGAAGCTCGTTTCGATTGCGTAAAGTGCCTCACGAACAGCTTTTGCTTGCTCATAGAGTGCTTCGTGGTCAGTATTTTCCAGACGTTTTAGCCACCCATCGAGTTGAGCGCGTATATCACGCAATTTCAACGTGCTTGTAACAGCCAAATCGAACAAGTCGCGCACCTGCGTCATCAATGCGGACTGTGCCTCAATCGCATCTACCGCGCCATCGCCCAAAGCATCAGGGATAACTTTTACAGTCGCCGATTGGTGTTCATCACCACAACTAAGCGTTACCATGTATTCACCATACGGCACAAGTGCGCCCCGTACATGCCCTGCTTGCGGATCAGTATGATGAATCGGCGTCGCTTCTTCACCTCGCAAATCCCACACAAAGGTATTCCACCCTGCTTTCGCTGGTAGATAAACGGGCTTCGGCTGGTCAGGCTTTTCTTGTTCTGCTTTTTTATCAGCCTCTGTTTTCATGCTGAATGTCCGCACCGTCGCGCCTTCACTATCCGTGACCATCAGGCTCAAATTATCGTCTGGTACATCCTGTAACCAATACGTGATGACTGCGCCTTTCGTCGGATTATCGCCGGAATCTAAGAAACGGCGTTGTAGCTGGTTATTCTCGTCTTTTTCTTCGGTATATGCCGCGACAATACCCAAGGTCGCCATATAATTTTTGCCTTTTGCACCACCGAACGCCCCCTCGAATATCTTCGGCACGATGCGCTGTGTTGGTCGCGGTTGCATGAGTGTGAATGCTTGCTGTGTCATATTCTCGTCAAAGTCACGGATGAGGTTCAAATTATCAATTACCCAGATAGACCGCCCATGTGTGCCAGCAATCAAACTCGCCTCTTTGACAATCAAATCATGAATGGGACTCACTGGCAGATTCAGTTGGAAGGCTTGCCAATTCGCACCATCATCGTAAGAAATATACACCCCTGTTTCTGTACCGGCATAAAGTAAGCCCTCGCGTTCAGGGTCACAGCGCACTACCCGCACGAAATCATCCTCACGAATGCCACTGTCAATGCGCGTCCATGTCTTGCCAAAATCACTGGTCTTATAGATGTACGGGGTATAATCATCTTCTTTATAGCGCGTCGCGGACATATAGCAGGTCGCGGGGTCATATGGCGAAGGCTCTAGCACCGTGACCATCGTCCAATCTTGGAAATCGGATGGTGTGATATTCTCCCAGTTCTCGCCCCCATCCCGCGTAATATGCACCAGACCATCATCACTCCCTGCCCATAGCACCCCTGCTTCATGCAAAGATTCACACAGCGAAAATACCGTCGCATAGGTTTCTGCACCAACTGCATCACGGTTAATCGGACGCCCGCTTGGGGTCAGCGTATCGGGGTCAGCTACCGTCAAATCAGGGCTGATGCTCTCCCAACTTTGCCCTTCGTTGGTCGATTTCAACACTTGGCTACCCCCGATGTACAGCACATCAGGGTTATGTGGCGAAATTAGAATCGGGTATGTCCACGCAAAGCGTATTTTCTGCGCCGATGCACCTTCACCGCGTGTCGCTTCTGGATAACTCGTAATCAAGCGAACTTGTTTTGTGCGATGGTCATAACGTTGTAGCGAATTACCACCACCTGGCGAACTACCAATAGCACCCACATACACAATATCAGGGTTATCTGGGCGTACCTGAATATAGCCACTCTCGGCTGTCCCTGCGAGATAGCAATCTGTCCATGTGATGCTAGCATTCGGGCTACGGCTAGGGACAGCGAGGCTACTGTTATCCTGCTGTGTGCCATACACGTTGAACGGGTTACGGGTATCAGCCGTGATGTGATAAAACTGCGCTGTCGGTTGGTTATACAGCGTTGACCACGACGCGCCACCATTGAACGACACACATGCCCCACCGTCATTACCCTGTACCATGCGCATAGGATTTGCGGGGTCGAGCCAAACATCATGATTATCGCCGTGTGGCGTTGTAATTTGTTCGTAAGTGCGTCCGCCATCGGTGCTTTTCCAGAAGCTCAAATTATTGACGTAAACCGTATCGCCGTCTACGGGGTCAGCCGTGACGTGCATGTAATACCATGCGCGACTGATGAGATTTTCGTTATCTGCGACAAATTCCCATGTCTCGCCATAATCATCACTGCGATACATCCCGCCTTTGTCATTTTCAATCAGCGCCCAAACACGCCCTTGTTTCGCCGGCGATGCCGAAATGCCCATCTTGCCAAGCACACCCTCCGGTAAGCCTTTGTTCTGGCTGATGTCTTCCCATGTGTCGCCACCATCCATACTGCGCCAGATACTACTATCCTCGCCACCGCTGATAATATCCCAGAATTTACGACGGGCTTCCCAAATCGTGGCATATATAATGCGCGGGTTATTTTTGTCTATACTGATGTCTATCGCGCCGGCTTTATCACTCTTGAATAGCACACGCTCCCATGTTGCGCCCCCATCTTGACTACGATACACACCGCGCTCGTCATTTGTACCAAACGCATGTCCGAGTGCAGCCACAAAAACAACATCAGGGTTATCAGGATGAATCTCAATTTTGCCGATGTGCCGTGTATTTTCTAAGCCGATGTGCGCCCATGTGCGCCCTTTGTCTGTCGATTTATAGACGCCATCCCCATGCGAAACATCAATACGAATCGTCGCCTCGCCTGTCCCCGCATAAATGATATTTGGGTCAGCTTCTGATACTGCCAGCGCACCCACCGACGATGTATTGAAGAAGCCATCGCTCACACATTCCCAATACGTGCCAGCATCTTCAGTTTTCCACACGCCGCCTGCACATCCACCGAAGTAAAACACATTCGGTTCGCTCACGTCCCCCGCAACTGTTACCACCCGTCCCCCACGAAACGGACCTATCAGACGCCAATTGACCAATTTATCTAAGTGTTTTTCTGCCATAAGCTACTATCCCCTTATAAACGCTATTTTAGTTAAAACGTGAACTGAACAGGCTTCATGAAGCGTGATTTGTCACGGTGATGCAATCATATACAGCTCTTAAACGAACAATAGACACGATTGTAACAACGCCGTTGCAATCAAACAAACAACCATCACAGACCACCACAGAGAAAGGCTCTTATAAAAATACTTGTTCGATACGAATCTCTCGGTAGCACCACAGAAAATCGTGGGTGGATGGCGTCATTTGGTAAAATGCGGACGCGATAGATCGCGTCCCTACGATTCATCATGGTTCTGTAGGGACAACATCTATGTTGTCCGCGCCGAAAAAATAATCACCACGCTATCTTGTGGTTGTACCAATCTCTCTGCTGACAGACAAAATTTGTACAAAAATAGGTGTTTTTACTGTTTTTCTTCGTGTTCTTTGTGTCTTCGTGGTGAATAATTTTTGATGCGATTACCCTGCCCTTCTCATCAATTTCTTGCCCGATTATGAAAATTGTGTTAGAGTACAATTTAAGTGGACTAGTCCACACTATGCCACTGTATGTTGTATGTATAACTACTTTTATCTGTTTTTGGAGGACACTAATGAGAAGACTGTTTTTGCCTATCGTCGTTTTACTGTTGCTCATGAGTACAGTATTTTCGACGACCCTCGCGCAAGAAGCACCTGAAGGTACATGGCTTGGTACATGGCCCTACACGCTCCCACCAGACCATCACCTCAATGCTTATGCTTCTGGTGGTCCAAACCAGAATCTTGGTAATCAGTTCCGTGGCATGGTAGAGCTGACACCCGCTTTCTATATGTGGGCAAGCAACGAATATGTTGGCATTCTGGCAGAAAGCTGGGGCTTCACAGAAGATAACAGCGCCTACGAAATCACCTTCCGGCAAGATGCCCTCTGGAGCAATGGCTCTACATTTGATGCAGATGATGTCATCACGACCTATGAGCTTGGTCGTTTGGCTGGTTGGACACAGTTCAATTTCATTGATGTCATTGAAAAAGTAGACGATTTCACCGTGCGCTTCAACTTCATTGATGGCGAACCATCACTGGTTGCAGAACGTCTCTTGCTCAAAGATTACATCGTCGCTGACGATACCTATGGTGAATTTGCAGCACGCGCTATTGAACTATTCGCTACCGAGGCAGACAGCGAAAGTGAAGAATGGGGCGCACTGCTGACCGAACTCCAAGAATTTCGCCCAGAAGAATTGATTGCAACGGGTCCTTACACCTACACACTTGATGATGTTGGCGATGCGTTCATGACCCTTAGCTGGCAACCAAATAGTATCTTCAGTGATACCGTTAACTTTGGTGAACTCAAGTTATGGGCTGGCGAAACCGAAACCACAACACCACTCGTACTGAGCGGTGAAATCGCACATGCGACAAACGTATATCCACCATCAACTGTCGATACGTTCCTTGCAGAAGGACTCGAAATTGTCACGATTCCGCGTGGCTATGGTCCTGCGATGCTGTTCAATTATGACCGTGCGCCTTGGAACATCCTAGAAGTGCGCCAAGCAGTAGCACTCGTCATTGACCGTGACCAAAACGCATTCCTGACCAACGGCTTCGGCGCGGCTGGTACAGTGTATATGTCCGGCATCCTCGATAGCCTGACACCCTCCTTGCTCAACCAAGATGTGATTGACCAACTTGACCCTTGGGCATATGACCTCGAACGTGCAGAAGGCTTGATGGAAACCGCAGGCTTCACCCGTAATGATGATGGTTTGTGGGCAGATGCCGACGGTAATACCATCAGCGCAGAATGGGTATTCCCACAAGATTTCGTTGATTTCGCTGGCGCAACGCAAGATGCGGTTGCACAAATGAACGCATTCGGCTTCGATATCAGCCTACGTGCATTGCCATGGCAAGAAGTGCCACCTATCATCCGCGAAGGTACATTTGACCTCAGCGTATGGAGTTGGGGTGCGGCGAATATCTTGGCATCGCGTCACTTCCGCAATCCAGTACAACGCTGGGATACGGAACTCGAAGCAGAACAACCTGGTTTGGGTCTGCCATTGACTGAAATTGAAACTGCAGATGGCGTTGTTGACCTCGATACCTTGATTAACGAAGTCAATAATGGTTTGGATACCGACGTACATGCCGAACGTGCTGGTGAAGTCGCGCTTATCCTCAATGAGCAGATGTTGTTCATTCCACTGAACGAAATGCTCAGTGCAGAACCATTCAACACCAGCTTAATTGCTGGCTTGCCAGAAGCTGGCGACCCCATCCTGAGCAATCCGGCTGGTAGCGACCACTTCGTTATCTGGATGTTGCTCAACGGTGACCTCGCACCCGCAGGCTAAGTATCTGTCCGAAAAATAGATGTAGAGGACGACCTGTGTGTCGTCCCGAACGGGCGCAGACACAGCAACGCCCCTACAACTATGAATTTACGGATCGTTTCTAAACAATAGTGATAGTAGGAGAGGGAAACCTCCCCTACTGTCTGTTATACAGTGAATTATGCTGAGTAGTAAAAAACGGACAGGGCAAGCCCAGTCCCTACAATTCGTTAGTTCGATAAACACTAGGACAATATAATCGACCATCTGTGTAGGGACGCGCCTTGGTGCGTCCGCGATTTGAACACGTTTTTAATTTTTAGCATGTATCTATTCTGTTCGTTGAAAAATGCAATTCGCTGATAAGTAGATTTTTTTGGAGATAACTTTATGTCTACGACTTTCCCTGTTGATGACGCCCCCGTGCCAACATCAGCATGGCGCATCCGATTAGCCGAGATACGAGAAAGTTATGCCTTTCGCGTTATCTGGCAAGGGGTTCTGACTGCTTGGGCGGCAACGACCTTCACATTTTTTCTCGTGCGTTTACTGCCAGGCGACCCCATCAGCATCAAAACCGACCAACTCATGCAACAGGGCTATACGGCTGACGAAGCGGCGAATATTGCGGCGACCCTTTTTCGCTATGACCCAACTGTGCCAGTCTGGCAACAATATTTTCAGTATATGAGCAATCTGCTACAAGGCGATCTTGGGCAATCTATTTCATCTGCAGGGACAGAAGTGAGCGCAATTATTCTGCGTTTCCTCCCTTGGACACTGCTTTCGGTTGGCTCTGCTTTGTTGATTAGCTTCATTGTTGGCATCATCTTAGGCACAGCGATGGCATATTGGCGTGGATCGATGTTCGATAATGTGATGACAGGTATTGCCTCTGCCCTCTCCGGCATTCCCGATTATGTTTATGCGATTGCAATTATCATCATTTTTGGTGTGCAATTAGAGTGGTTCAATGTCGGCGAGATGCGCGGTGGTGTTGACCCTGATGTTCCAGCCGGATTCACGCTCGCCTATATTGGCAGTGTCATTCAACATGCCCTACTACCCGTGACAACCTATGTGATAGCAACTGTCGGTGTATGGATGTTGAGTATGAAAAGTAGCACCATTTCCACACTCGGCGAAGATTATATCAATGTTGCGAAAGCACGCGGACTCTCCGAACGGCGTATTTTATTTTCTTATGTCGGGCGTAATGCGATGTTGCCGTTAGTCACACGATTGGCTATCAGCATTGGTTTTGTGCTGAGTGGTAGCGTGATTGTCGAACGCTTCTTTGAATATCCTGGTTTAGGGCGTGCGCTGACGATTGCTGTCACCACCCGCGATTATACGACGATGCAAGGTGTGTTTTTGGTCATCACGATTGCTGTGATTGCCTCGAATATCTTGGCAGATTTGATGCTCGGCTGGCTAGACCCGCGTGTGAGCTTGGAAGAAGGAACGTAATATGTTGTCTGAGATTTTGAGAGTAGGCTTATTTGTTGGCTTAGGCGCAGGCATTGTTCCTTTAGTTTGGGCATTCCAGAATCAGCGCATGGGTTTAGCTGTTGGTACATTGGTTGCCAGCATGTTAGGTGGCTTCATGTTTGGCTGGATAGGCGGTATCGTCACGGCGTTTCTTGCGTTGGCTGTGGTCATTTCTTATACCTATGTCAATCAGCAAGACCCTTTTGTTACCCGTGCCACCTCGCTGGATGATGTGAGCTTTGATGAGACACAGTTTCAGTATTTTCAGCGTCAGATGGCAGGTTTAGGAACGTGGATTCGTGGCACAGGGCATATGCTCGTTCGCAACAAAGGCGGATTTATTGGCTTCTTGGGCATTGTTTTTTTCATCGTGCTGACGGTGTTTGGTCCCCTATTCGTTGATTACGAAGGGCGTCCGCAGATGGATCGGCGTGCAGAAGGCGCAAATTCACTCTACGCCTCCCCTTCAGCTGAGTTCCCACTCGGGCTAGATTGGCAAGGGCGTGATATTCTGTCGCATATTGTTTACGGTGGGCAGGTACTTATTATCACCTCGTTGCAAGCAGGGATGCTATCGACGGTTGTTGCCGTTGCGCTGGGGTCGATTGCGGCGCTGGCAGGTGGGCGAACAGATGGCGCGTTAAATGCCTTAGCGAATTTGATATTAACGATACCCAATTTCCCGTTGCTACTTGTTTTAGCGAGTATCGTCAATTTCAACAGTAATTTTATGCTGGCAGTGTTGCTCGCCGCGCTGACATGGCCCGCCCTCATGCGGTCTATCCGTGCGCAGGTGCTTAGTCTGCGCGAACGCGATTATGTAGAAGCAGCCGTCGCACTTGATTTAGGCTTGGGGCATATCGTCATGCGCGAAGTGTTCCCGAATATGATTAGCTACATTGCGATTAACTTCATCTTCTCGGTACGTAGCGCGATGTACTCACTCGTTGGTCTGGTCATTTTGGGGATGGTGCCTCTACGCGAGCCGGATTGGGGCATCATGATTTGGAATGCACAAACACGCGGCGCGTTCTACAACCCGCAAGCACTCTGGATGGCACTCGCACCGATTACAGCGATTGCGCTCTTCCAACTTTCATTGATTTTGTTCACCCGTTCGCTGGAAGAGATGTTTAATCCGCGCCTGCGTCAGGGTTTATAAGATTCGCATTCTCGTAGGGACGCCATCTATGGCGTCCGTTACTGCCAAAAAAATTACTTGATAACAACATAGAGATAGTTTGACATGAACGAAGCACAAGCGAATAAAGACGTTGTTCTAAGCGTGCGTGACTTTTCCGTGAGTTACGTCGCGCAAAGAGGCAAGGTCAAGGCGGCGAATAATATCAGTTTTGATTTGCACACAGGCGAAACACTCGCGCTCATTGGCGAAAGTGGCTGTGGCAAATCCACACTGACGCTCGGCATGCTCGGCTTGCTACCTTCAGCCGGCAATATTGATAGCGGAAGCCTCATTTATACCTACCGTGACGGAACACAAGTGGATGTCCTCAAACTGAGTGCGCGTGAAAAACGCAAATTCTTATGGTCGGAATGCTCAATGGTGTTTCAGGGTGCGTTGAATGCGCTCAATCCGGTGTTGCGCATCTCGGATATGGTTTACGACACCGCAAAAGCACATGGCATGCGCCGTAAAGAAGCACGCGATACAGCAATGGACTTGTTTGAAAAAGTTCGCTTGGATGCCAGCCGTGTGTTTGATGCGTATCCACATGAACTCAGTGGTGGGATGCGTCAGCGCGTGCTATTGGCGTTGGCATTGCTCCTACGTCCGCAAGTTGTTTTCATGGATGAACCCACAACGGCTGTCGATATTTTGACCCAACGCAGTATCCTCGAAGTGCTGAAAGAATTGCGTGCTGAACTCAATTTCAGCGTGATTTTCATCAGCCATGATTTAGCTGTAGCGGCAGAAATCGCAGATACTCTAGCGACGATGTACGCAGGTGAAATTGTCGAAATGGGTCCTGTGACGGAAGTATTTTATCGTCCACGCCATGCTTACACGCTCAGTTTATTAGATGCTGCCCCACGTTTGAGCGCCGATTCCGAAGAGTTACAGAGCATTCCTGGCAGTCCGCCGGATTTAATCGAGCCACCTGCTGGCTGTAAATTCCACCCGCGTTGCCGTTTTGCAACAGATATTTGTGCGACTACCGTCCCAATCGCCGAAAAGCAGGCATACGACGCCACCCATTTAGTCAGTTGCCATCATACGAAAATAGTACAAGAAGCGCGTGAAGGGGCAAGCTCATGATTGACGAAAAACCAAAGAAGAAAAATACACCCCTCATCGCGCTAAAAAATGTTGACCGTTCGTTCGATACAGTCGATGGCACGATTCCTGTTTTGCAAGATATTAACCTCGAAATTTATCCGCGTGAGGTGCTATGTCTGGTAGGCGAAAGCGGGTGTGGGAAAACGACAACCGGCAAAATTATCGCTGGTTTGCTAGAGCAATCTGCTGGCGACGTGCTGGTGAATGGTGCGCCCCTTGACGACTATCCACGTCGAGAACGTGCAGAATTACGACGTGGAATGCAAATTGTGCATCAAGACCCGTTTGCCTCGCTCAATCCATCGCATACGATTGGGCAAATTTTGAGCTTTCCACTCAAGCGCCACAAGATGGTGAGTGGACGTGCAGAGTTGCGTCGGCGCATCTGGGAGCTACTGGATTTAGTGGATTTGACACCCCCTGGCGATATTGTCGATAAATATCCGCATCAACTGAGTGGTGGGCAACGTCAGCGTGTGAGTATTGCGCGGGCTTTAACCGTTGAACCCAAGTTGATTGTGGCTGATGAAGCCGTGAGCATGGTCGATGTCAGCATTCGTGTCGGGTTGCTGAAAATGCTCCATAATCTGAGTGAACAACTTGACCTCGCTGTGGTATTCATCACGCATGATTTGGCGCTGGCTAAATATTTTGCATGGAATGGACGCCTAGCCGTGATGTATCTGGGGCGCGTGGTCGAAATTGGGCGCACGCCAGATATTATCCGCAATCCGGCGCATCCGTATACTCGTGCTTTGCTATCAGCCGTGCCGGAAGCCGACCCTACCTTAACGCGCAAAAAAGAGATGATGCGTCTGCGTTCGGATGCGATTCCAAGTTTGCTGGATATGCCAATGGGGTGTGCCTTTCATCCACGTTGTCCGTTCTATCAAGAAGGCGTTTGTGATACACATCTACCAGAATTACAAAGCCCAGAAAGCCATCAGCAACAAGTAGCTTGTACGCCATTGCAAAGAATGGGAGACCTTGTGTTGTATGAATCCTAATTTTTTGCGCGGTTTCTTACAAATTGGCTTTTTTGTGGGTGGTGGTGGTTTTTTGCTTGCCCTCGCCCACCCACCCGATAGCGCCGAATTTGTGGTCAGTGTGCTGAGTGGCATCATCGGGCTGACGCTGATTATCGGGGTGGTAATCTTATCTTATTTTTTCAAATCCTAAGGATGACGAGGCTAAGACGATGTTACAGACAAACTCGCCAAAACCTCTATATGAGCAAATAAAAATCTATATTTTGCGTAACATTCACACAGGCGAATGGGAGCAACATACACGCATTCCTTCTGAGCGTGACCTCGCGGAGCAATTCAATGTGAGTCGTGTGACGGTTGGCAAAGCCGTGAAAGAACTGGTACGGGCGGGGTATCTGAGCGTGCAAATCGGCAAAGGGACATACGTCAGCGAAGCGCCGATGAAACAGCAAATCGAGACGCTAACCAGTTTCTCGGAAGAGATGGCGATTCGGGGGCAAGGCACAATGAGCAAAGTGCTGACTGCTTGCATCAAAATTGCCCCAGCCGATGTTGTGGAAGTCCTCAATCTGAGCGCAAACGAGCCTATTTTTGAGCTAGGACGTGTGCGTTATGCAGGCAATCGTCCGATGGCTATTGAGTTTGCATCCGTGGTCGGTAGTTTGTGTCCGGGCATCGACACACAACACGATTTTAGCAAAGAATCGCTCTACGCTGTGCTGAGAGAATCCTACGGTGTCAATCTTGTGACAGCAGAACAAACCTTTGAAGCCCGCGCCGCTGATGAAGATGAAGCGCAGTTGTTAGGCATCGCACCGCATGCGCCTGTACTCGCTATTCATCGCGTCACCTATGATGATATGGGACGGGCTTGCGAGGAAGTGAAATCCATTTATCGCGGTGATAGATACAAATTCCGTGCCAAATTGACGCGGATATAGCGAAAGATTTTGCATTAGCGCAGATGTAGTTTACATGAGGGACGATGCAGGCATCGTCACTACATAGTTGGGCGTTTATTCGAGCGTAATATCCCGAACGGGCGCAGACACAGCAACGCCCCTACGAAAAATTTATGGATAGATTCTGACTTAATACACGACACACAAGGGAGAACATACCACATGACAGATTTTGATAAGCGTATCGGGCAACGGTTTGTCGTCGGCTTCCATGGGCTGACCGCGCCGGATTATATTTTAGAGTGGTTAAGCACAGGGCGCATCGGTGGCGTGATTCTGTTTAGCCGGAATGTCGAAAGTCCGGCACAGTTAGCATCCTTGACGCGCAGTTTGCACGAAGCCAGCGAGACACCGATTCTAATTGGCATTGACCAAGAAGGCGGGATGGTCGCACGCTTATGGCAAGCACAAGGGTTTACCGAAAGTCCTGGTGCGATGGCATTGGCGGCTGCCCCTGATAATGGCGCACTGACGCACCGCATGTCACGCATTTTGGGTGATGAAATGCTGGCGATGGGTATCAACTGGACATACGCGCCTGTCGTTGACCTGAGCTACAACGCAGAAAATCCTACTGTCGGGACACGCAGTTTCGGGCGTGATGCACAATCGGTCGGGGAACTCGCCGCACACGCGACACAGGGCTTTCAAGCAGGTGGTGTGATGGCATGTGCCAAACATTTCCCTGGACTGGGGAATACTAGCACAGATAGTCATCTTGATTTGCCCGCGTTGGATACGCCTTTAGAGCAACTCATTTCTGAAGACCTCCTGCCCTACCGTCATGTGGTTGATGCTGATATTGCCTCTATCATGACGACACATACTATTTTTAATGCCCTCGATACTGAACATCCGGCGACGCTCAGTGAAACGATTATTCAGCGCCTTCTACGCGAGGAACTGAACTACGATGGTTTAGTCGTCACGGATTGCCTCGAAATGCACGCCATCACTAAACACTATGGCGAAGGCGAATCTTCGGTGCGTGGCTTGCTGGCGGGTATAGATATTTTGCTGATTTCCCACACGCGCAGTCATCAAGAAGCGGCGTTTGAAGCTGTCGATAAAGCTGTGCAAGCAGGACGTATCCCAGAAGCAAATATCGCCTCTGCTTATGAACGCATCATGCGCGATAAACAACAGTACCCTGTCAATGTCGAGGCTATCAACGCGGAAGCTGTTGGTACAGACGAACACATACAAGCCTCTATCGAGATTGCGAAAGCGTGTATCAATCTACAAGGCACGCTACCAACATTCGCGGATAAACGTGTTGGCTTAGTTGAGTTTGGCGCATTCATGGATAGTAATGTGATGGATGCGAATGGGATGGATGGTTTAGCCCCGCACCTTGCTAATAAACTCGATAATTTATCTATTGCGACAGTGCATGCCATCACGCCTGATAGCGCACAAATCGAGTATGCTAAACAGGTCGCGGGTGATTGTGACGTGTTGATTATCGTTACCCGCAATGCCCATGTTCATGACGCGCAAGGTACACTCGCAGGTGATTTACTGAACACGGCTGGAGAAACCGTGTTGGTCATTTTGCGCAATCCTTATGATGCGGATGTACTATCTGCGGATGCGGTCATCAGTACATTTAGCCCGAGTGCGCCCTCACTCGTCGCCGTGACAGATGCGCTACTCGGTGTGTATCACCCCAACGGGCAACGTCCTGTCGGCGCGGAGGCATAACATGAGGCAACGGTTCAAAATATACCAAGTTGGCATACAAGTTCTGCGCCAAGAAAAATTTCATCTTTTGCAGGGTAAGCGTGTGGGCTTGTTCACTAATCCCAGTGCAGTTGATGAGTGGATGCAAACAACCTACGGCATTCTATCAGAAGCCGAATCTGTGGATTTAGTTGCTTTGTACGGTGCGGAACACGGCGCGTTTGGCACGATACAAGATGGCGAACATATCACAAGCGGGGTTGATGAACGCACAGGCATCCCTGTCTACAGTTTGTATGGTAAACGATATCGCCCTACTGCTGAAATGCTGGCAGATATAGATGTCATGGTCTGTGATATACAGGATATTGGCGTGCGTTACTACACCTACCAGTGGACAATGACGCATGTCATCGACGCCTGTGGTGAATTTGGCATACCCGTTGTCGTGTTAGACCGTGCGAATCCATTAGGTGATACGGTTGCCGGTGCGCCCCTCGATGAAGGATTTTCATCTTTAGTCGGGCGCTTCAATGTGCCGATTCAGCATGGCATGACGATAGGCGAGATGATGCGTATGCACAATGGCTTATGGAATCCAACACCTGCTGAATTGCATGTTATCCCGTGCAACGATTATGGGCGTGCGACACGCTGGGAAGATTTTGAGCGTCCGTTTGTGCCAACATCTCCCAATATACCTCATATGCACACCGTCAAGCAGTATCCGGGTGCGTGTCTCATCGAAGGGACAAATCTCAGTGAAGGACGCGGAACAACCTTGCCATTTGAGATTGTCGGTGCGCCGTTTATAGATGGGCATCATCTCGCACAAGCATTGAACGCACTTCGTTTGCCGGATGTGCGTTTTCGTCCACATGGCTTCACGCCTATTGCACGTAAATTTGCAGGTCAAACATGTGAAGGGGTGCAAGTACATATCACGGGGGCGAAATTCCAACCGATAAAGACATGGTTGTGTGTGATTCAGACGATTATCCAGCATTACAATGATTTTGCTTGGCTACCGCCCTATGAAAATAGCAATCTGCTCCCTTTTGACCGTCTAATCGGCAATGATGATGTGCGGGGATTACTAGAAAACGGCGTTCCTGTACAAGACATTATAGATGCGTGGGATGCTGATATAGAGGCGTTTCTCGATAGACGACAACGGTATCTTTTATACCCATGATATAAAAGCGATGGGCGCAGAGCATGGTTCTGTTCTAATAGACATGACATCAAGTTTGAATTACGCACTGTTATTGCAAGCACGCGAGGGGGACTCAACCGCATGCTCACCGAAAAACAAAATCCAAATACACAACATCTCGACCAAATGGACACGCTATCCATGTTACGGTTGATGAATGAAGAAGACCAAAAAGTAGCTCTAGCTGTCCAGAACGTGCTACCACAGATTGCAAAGGCTGTCGATATTGCTCGTGATAAGTTCACTATAGGCGGACGCTTATTTTACATCGGCGCAGGCACAAGCGGACGGCTTGGCGTACTCGATGCAGTTGAATGTGTGCCAACATTCGGCGTATCCCACGAGAAAGTACAAGGCATCATCGCTGGTGGTGAAGGTGCGTTTGTGCAAGCCGTTGAAGGCGCAGAAGATGATACGGATGCCGGACGCGAAACATTGATTGAACGGGAACTCTCAGCAGATGATGTGTTGGTTGGTGTCGCTGCGAGTGGTCGCACGCCGTATGTACTCGGTGCGGTTGACTACGCTAAATCTATTGGCACACCAACCATCGGTGTAGCGTGTAACGACCCCTCGCCTCTGCTAGAAGCTGTCGATATACCGATTGGCGTCGTGGTCGGGAGCGAAATTCTGACAGGCAGTACACGCCTCAAAGCAGGTACAGCACAAAAACTCGTCCTGAATATGATTAGCACAGCTGCTTTCGCACAGTTGGGCAAAGTGTATGGCAATTTAATGGTTGATGTGCAAGTAACCAACGAGAAATTAGCCCAACGTGCCAAACATATCATCCAAGAAATAGCCAATGTAGATGCCACCCGCGCAGAGACACTCTTGCATGCGTCTGGCAATAATGTGAAGGTCGCTATCGTGATGGCTGTTTGTGAGTTGGATTATGAAGAAGCTGTAAAACGCTTGTCTGATGCAGGGGGGTATCTACGCAAAGTTATGAACGCCTCAGGAGGTGACGTATGACGGATATGCTGGTCAAGCTTTATGCGCTACCGCCTTATCAGGATACCCAATCACAACACGGTATCGCTATCAGACGCGCCATCGCACCAGAAAAACATCTGGTTTTGCAATGGATACACACGCATTTTAGCGATTATTGGGTCAGTGAATGTGATGTTGCTTTTAGTCGCCAGCCTGTGAGTTGTTTTTTAGCGACAATGGATACCAAGTTGATTGGCTTTGCTTGCTACGACACCACCCGACGCGGATTTTTTGGTCCAACCGGCGTTGATGAATCTGCACGCGGGCGTGGCACGGGGACGGCGCTCTTGCTGGCATGTTTGCATGATATGTGGGGACAGGGTTACGGCTACGCGATTATCGGTGGCGTAGGTCCTATTGCATTCTACGAGAAAATGGTCGGTGCGACGGTGATACCAGATAGTACGCCGGGTATCTATGCGGGAATGCTGAGAGAGGACAAAGCGTGACAATTTTCATGGGCATTGATGGCGGGGGGTCTAATCTGCGGGTGGTACTCATTGATGCAGAGATGAACTTGCTATGTGAAGTGACGAAAGGGTCAGCGAACCCCAATCTTATCGGGCGAAAACTGGCAGCAGAGCAAATTCAAGATGCCATGCGCGAAGCACTCGAACGCCAGCCAGATGTAACGGTGCAGGGTGTTGGGATAGGGATTGCGGGTGCATCGGCGGAACATGCCTCCGCTTGGTTACATAAAACAGTGCGGGCTGTCTTGCCAGATGCACACATAGCGGCAGCATCCGATAACGAAATTGCGCTGGTTGGCGCATTAGGACAAGCCTATGGCATGCTGATTTTATCAGGGACGGGCAGTGGTGTATTTGCTATCAACCACGCAGGCGAAAAATTGCAAGTCGGTGGTTGGGGCTATTTACTAGGTGATGAAGGCAGTGGCTTTTGGATAGGTCTGCAAGCCATTAAGCATGCGACGCTGATGTTTGACCATGCACAATCTACCCTACTTAGCGAAGCCGTTCTAAAAGCACTTAATTTAGATAATGGGCGCGGACTGATTGAGCAGGTGTATCTTACAGATAATTTTGTCCCGCGGGTGGCACGACTTGCACCGACTGTTTTTGAGTTGGTTGATGAAGATAATACAGCCACCATTATCGTTGAACGCGCCGCCGATGCGCTCTATAAACAAGCACAAACTACGATGAAACGCCTCAATATGGAATCACCACCGATTGCTTTTGCAGGAAGCATCATCGCCAATGATACGCCTGTTAGCAAGATTCTTCGCAACCGTTTTGGTGAAAAAGTACGTCGGCAACCCTTACATCGCCCCGTCATTGGTGCGGCTTTACTCGCAAAATATAGCTTTCAGACATCTAATACAAAGGGAGCTTGAATGAGCTATTTACAAGAAGAAATATATGCCCAGCCGGATGTTCTGCGGGGCTTACTTGCACAACAATCAGGTTCGATTGAACAAATTGCGACACAAATCCGTGCGTATCAACCGCGCTTTGTCGTCATTGCGGCGCGTGGGACATCTGACAATGCCGCTCGTTATGCCAAATATCTATTTGAAATTCAACTTAGCTTACCCGTCTCACTCGCCGCGCCGTCTGTGAATACACTCTACGAAGCACAACCTAATACGGCAGGGGCGCTGGTCATCGGCATTTCACAATCTGGGCAATCGGCAGATGTGCGCCAAGTCATCGCAGATGCCAAAGCAAATGGTGCGCTGACCCTTGCTATTACCAATTATGATGATTCACCCCTTGCGCAAAGCGCCGACCATCACATTAATTTGTGCGCGGGGGAAGAAAAAAGTGTCGCGGCGACGAAAACCTATACCACTGAATTGACCGTTATCGCGTGTTTGATACAGCACATCGCGCAAAATGACGCGGCACTCAGTCGCTTAGAGCAAGTACCCGACGACGTGGCGGTTGCCCTCTCCCATGCCGAAACACTTGAAGCATGGATTCGGCATTTTAGCTATGTAGAGCGTCTTGCTGTTATTGGACGCGGTTACAATTACGCGACAGCTTTTGAAATTAGCCTCAAAATCAAAGAACTATGTTATATCGTCGGCGAACAATACAGCGAAGCTGATTTTCGGCACGGTCCGATTGCGATTGTCTCGCCACGCTTTCCTATTATTGCGATTGCACCACAAGGAAAGACACTCTCCCTAATGCTCGATTTGCTAGAGCAACTTAAAGCAAAAGAGGCAAGTTGCATTGTATTGAGCGATAGTCAGGATGTGCTAGACCAGTTTGAATACAGCGTCGCCTTACCGCAAGATGTACCAGAGTGGTTGATGCCTATTTGCGCAGTGATTCCAGGACAATTTTTTGCCTATAACTTGGCACTTGCAAAAGGCTATGATGTTGACCAACCACGCGGGCTGAATAAGGTGACGATTACGCACTAGTGCGTGATACAAACTAATCTTCTAGGTCAGCGATGATTTCTTCGCGCATGGTTCGCTTGAGTGTTTTGCCTGCGGCACTGCGCGGGAAATCGTCTCGTAAGATAACACGGCTGACCTTCTGGAAACGTGCTTCGACATGGTCATTAATCCATGATTTGAAGGCGTCTGCATCCATATTGGATTGTGCATCAGCAATGATAGCGGCAACCGGTGTCTCGCCCCATTTTTCATCCGGTACACCGAAGACAGCGACTTCTAATACATCATCGTGGCGGGCGATGATTTCTTCTATATCACGCGGGTACACATTCACACCACCGGAGATAATCATGTCTTTTTTGCGGTCTACAAGATACAGATAGCCATCTTCGTCTACATAGCCAAGATCGCCACTGTAGAGCCAATTATCACGTAAGGCGTTCTGGGTGAGGTCAGGGCGCTTGTAATATTTGCTCATCAAAATTGGACCCCGCCCGATAATTTCGCCAACCTCCCCTACTGGCACATCTCGCCCTTCTGCATCGACAATGCGCATCTCATAGAATGGTGGCGGTACACCAACCGATTGCGGTTTGGCTTCTGCATCATCGCGGTCAAGAATAGTGACGAAGCCTTCTGTTAGCCCGTAGAGTTCATAGAAACGATTGGGTAAATCTTGCATTAGGCGTTGCTTTTGTTCCATGAGCAAAGGCGCACCAACTGTTCCTAACATTTCCAGTGATTGCAATTTTTCAGGTGTGTAATTGGGCGCATTTAAGATAGCGACAATTTGTGACGGTACCATGATGAGATGCGTTACTTTCTCACGCTCAATGAGTTCGATAGTCGCTTCGGCGTCAAAGCTGTGGGTGAAAATATATTTGCTACCCAAGTACATGGCAGGGAAAAAGGTCAGCATCGCCCCATTGAATATCAACGCGCCGACATGCAAGACTACGCTTTCAGGATGAATCCGAAAATTATTTGCGAACAAGGTTCCGTACATCATACGCACGTAATGGCTGTGGACGATACCTTTGGGTAAGCCCGTTGTCCCACTGCTATAAAAAATATTGAACGGGTCTTGAATATTGATACTGATATATGGGGGATTATCTGTGCTGGCATCAGCAACAAAGGCGTCATAAGTCGTGTGAGTATCGCTTTCACCGATGATGATATAGCGTGCATCCGTGATATTAGGCAGGTCATCCCATACAGGTGTAACATATTGGGTGTATTCAGCGTAGGCAAATAGCATGGTCGCGTCGGAATCATTAACCAGCCGTGCCAGCCCTGCCCCACGCAGTAGCGGACTGAGTGGTACAATTACTGCCCCGATTTTTCCAACCGCAAGGTACATGTTGATTAGCTCAATACAATTCGGGACGAGCATCGCAATTTTGTCATCTTTTTGAATGCCAGCATCCAGTAAAGCATTTGCAAGCTGGTTGACGCCCTGATTGAGTGCCGACCATGTCAGGCGTAAATCATCGAGGATAACCGCTTCATTATCAGGGTAATAAATAGCGTGGCGTGAAATAAGTGTGCTGAGATTCATAAATAATTTTCTGTTCCTAAACGTGTGTAAACATTGGGCATACTCATAAATATACCGCGCTGACGACACGCTTGTCACCACTATCTGAGTAGTCCATGCCTACCTAAATCAGTGGGATAGGTATCAATAACCGAGTCGCCCTTTTACACGCCCTGCAACTTCTTTCGCATCTTTGACTTGTGCATAGTTGAGTGTCGTTTGTGGGTTGGCGTGTCCGGCGATGAATTGCATATCTGCAACACTTGCCCCGTTATTCAAGCCATTGGTAATCAAGGTGCGACGGGCATCGTGTGGCGATAATCCTTCAATGTCAAGTACCAACTCAACTTGTTTGATAACTTCATAGACACTTTGGGCGCTCATGGGTTTATCGGCTTGCATATTGTCGCCTTTGCGAAACGAGCAGAATACGAAGGTGCGCCCGATACTGTATTTTTGCCAGTGTCGGATGTAATTGAGTCCACCCAAAAGCGGAATGGTACGTGCTTTGTCGCCTTTCCCGTGTTGTACAGTCAACAACTCTGTATCGAGGTCAATATCTGCCCAGCGTAAGACAGCCGCCTCTGCACGACGCAAGCCCCCATAAAATAGAATTGCCAGCAGACAACGATTACGGGCATGCAAGCGTGTATCGTCACTGAAGACAGCAAAGGCTTGATAAATTTGTTCTGCTGTCAGTGCATGTGCTGTTTGTTTGTTACTAGCGACTTTTTCATCATCAGACCGTTTGACCGAAATCAATTGCGATTGCTTGTACATGCGCTCAATATCACGGTTAGCAGGGTCGCTGGCGTGCATGGTGGTCAATAATTTGCGTAAATGCGATAGCCTTGCCTGACGGGTACTATGAGCGAGGGGTTCGCTGTGTAAAAACGCCAACACGTTTCGAGCAGATAAATCCCAAGTAGGCATCTTGTTGTGGATACAGAAAGAACGCCATTTTTTAAAGGTGTGTTGGTATTGTCGCTTACTCGTATCCGATAGTGAGCCAAACACCAACGCAAGAGCATCTTCTGCAATACGGTGATATGGTTTGATAGCATGATTATCGGTTGGCTCTGCGTGTGGATTCGGCATGCGAAGTACCTATCTGTCTGTATCTGTCTGTATGTGTCTGTATGTGATTATAGCGCAAATAGCTTATGAAAAAAATATTTCAACTATAAAATAAACTGAGTTTCGTTTGAGCATAGAAATCTGCAAAATTGGAATCAAAAGTAAACTTTCTACTTTGCGGACACCAACCCTACATCGTTTCTACGGGTTAAAATGACTCAAAATTTGAACATTTTCTTATCCATAAAATATGATTTTTTGCATGCGTTTTTCTTCACTACAGTGTGTATGCTTTGCGGCTCATTACACAAATAGCCTATGAATTTTGAACTCAATTTTCACGAATATTAGAAAAGTATTTGACAAATGATTCTTATGATGCTTTAATTGTAAACGTTTACTGAGTAAACGTTTACATTATTAAATTACATTTGGGAGTAACACTGTGAAACGTACTATTCTCTTTGTACTTGCATTGCTCATGATGAGTTCTGTAAGTGTGTTCGCGCAAGACAGCGTTGAACTGACGATTGCTACCGTCAACAACCCTGATATGGTTGTGATGGAGAGCTTCACCGCTGAATTTGAAGCACAATACCCCGACATCACCCTCAACTGGGTTGTTTTGCCAGAAAACGAATTGCGTGATACTGTCACCACCGATGTTGCAACTGGCGCAAGTAGCTTTGATGTCATCACTGTCGGTATGTTCGATACGCCTATTTTTGCAGCAAACGACTGGATTCTTTCCATTGACCAGCTCGCAGCAGAATTTCCAGACAGCGTACAACCTGATTATGGTTTTGATGACATCTTAGAAGGTGTGCGTCTTGGTATTTCTTATGAAGACGAACTTTACTCACTGCCCTTCTACGCTGAATCCAGCATGTTGATGTACAATACCGAAATTATGGATGCCGCTGGTATCGAAATCCCAGAACAACCAACATGGGATGAAATTCGTGAGATTGCATGCCAAGTACACGACCCAGAAAATGACCAATATGGTATCGTACTCCGTGCGCTTCCTGGTTGGGGTCAAGGTATGGCTGTTATGAGTACTGTTGCCAATACATATGGCGCCCGCTGGTTCGATGAAAATTGGGAACCACAATTGACCTCCCCAGAGTGGAACGAAGCAATCAGCTTCTATATCAACCTTGTCAATGACTGTGGTCAACCTGGTCCAACCAGCACCGGCTTCGTAGAAGCACTGACACTTATGTCACAGGGTCAAGCAGCTATGTGGGTAGATGCTACCGTAGCAGCAGGTTTCCTCTCCGACCCAACGCAATCTGAAATCAGTGATAGCCTCGGCTTTGCAAACGCACCTGTTGGTCCAGTTGCTAAAGGCAACCACTGGCTCTGGTCATGGAACTTGGGTATCCCAAGCACCACCGAAAATGTAGAAGAAGCACTCCAGTTCATCACATGGGCAACCAGCCGTGATTACATCACCTTGGTTGGCGAAACCAATGGTTGGGCAACTGTACCACCAGGAACCCGTGCTTCGACATATGAAAACGAACTGTATCTGGAAGCTGCACCATTCGCTGAAACCGTTCTCGGCTTGGTACAATCCGCTGACCCAACCGATGCAACCCGTGACCCTGTACCATACACCGGTATCCAATTCGTAGGTATTCCAGAATTCCAAGGTATGGGTACGAATGTATCGCAGTTCATTGCAGAAGCCTTCGTTGGAGATGTGACGGTTGAAGAAGCCCTCGCCGCCGCTAACGAGGAAGTCCGTGAAACAATGGAAGATGCTGGCTACTACGACGAGTAAGCAATTGTCGTAACATTGCTATACCCTGTGGGAGGCTACACGCCTCCCCTACCCATCACAGTTTACGTTGAACCATCTTGTAGGGGTGGCAACTCTGCCACCCACAGATTCACCATAGCCATTTTGACAATCTAGTAGCTATTTCTGACGACGCAAGGCAAGAGCTGCACGTTGGCTTTGCCATACCCTACAATAAATTTATTCCGAGTCTCAAGAGAATATCTCATGAACCAAGCTACCTTAGAAAAATCCAAACGCCAGCCAGGCGAACAAGTATCTGACCAAACGTTGCGTCGTGTTCTTATCTGGCCTGCCGTTATCTTCATGATTATTGTCACGCAAGTGCCTCTACTGTTCACACTCAATTTCAGTTTCCAACGCTGGAATATGCTCAATCCGGCACGGCGCGGGTATAACAATGGCGAGAATTATATCGACATCATCACGGATGATAGTTTCTGGACGATTATTCAGAATACGCTCGTATTAACAGGTTCTGTTGTTGTTATTACCTTCATATTGGGCTTGCTGTTCGCGCTCTTACTGAACCGTGACTTTCCAGGACGCGGTATTGTGCGGACAATGCTCATCACGCCATTTTTGATTATGCCGGCTGTATCGGGCGTGTTGTGGAAAAATGTATTGCTCGACCCCTCATTTGGTTTTATCACCAGTTTTGTAGAGGGATTTGGTGGTGGTACGCCGGATTTCTTGGGTGATTTTCCCATGATTTCTGTCATCATTGTTGTTGTTTGGCAATGGATGCCCTTTATGATGCTAATTCTGTTAGCGGGCTTGCAATCGCTCAACACAGACCAAATCGAAGCAGCACAAATTGATGGCGCAAATGGTTGGGACATTTTAGTAAACGTTGTCTTGCCTCACCTGCGCCGTTATATTGAAATTGCTGTGTTGATGGAAATCTTGTTCATCCTCAGTGTGTTCGGTGTCATTTTCATCATGACAACGGGCGGACCTGGTATCCAAACACAAAATCTATCTTACGCTATTTATGATGAAGCCTTTAGTGAACGCGAAATCGGTGATGCGAGTACGCTCGGTATTTATGCCATCATCTTGGCAAATATCGTCGTTGCGTTCTTCGTACAAGTTCTGCGTCGTGGTGCAGAAGAAGGAGTAGTCGAATAATGAGACTGAATACATGGCAACAAGTTGCCCTCAATACATTCACTTATCTTGCGGCGCTTATCATCTTCTTCCCGATTATGTGGATGCTATTGACTTCGTTTAAAACCGAGCGTGAAGCGTTCAATTTCCCACCGTCGCTCATTCCTGTGTTCTCGTTCTCGGCGGATGAGCCTGCACTTGATGAAAATGGCGAACCGATTGTAGAAGAGGTTGTTGAAGATGAAGGTTACTCGATCTTCTTCGATGCGACCCTGAATAACTATCAGCGGGCTATTTTCGGGCAAGGTGTAGATGAAATCACATGGGAGGCTTTCTGGGATGGTGACTTTGCGCCACCGCTGATTAACACGCTCTGGATTACGCTCATATCAACCTTAGTTGCGTTAGTGTTGGGGATTCCGGCGGCGTATGCGCTGGCATTCAAGCCGGATAAGCGCAGTGATTTCACACTTTTGTGGCTAATTTCAACGCGCATGTTGCCACCGGCTGGTGTGATTGTGCCGTTGTTCTTCTTGGCACGCGACCTGAATTTGCTGGATACGCGCATGGGTATGATTATCATCTATACAGGTATGAATGTACCGTTGGTTATCTGGATGATGCGCTCGTTCTTGCTCGATGTGCCGTATGAAATTTTGGAAGCGGGACGTATGGATGGGGTATCGCTGATTCAAGAGTTCCGTTACCTTGTGTTGCCGTTGGTTGCGCCTGGTTTGTTTGCAACTGCCCTACTGTGCATGATTTTTACATGGAACGAATTTTTCTTCGCGTTCAACATTGCAAAAAGTAATGCTGAACCACTAACGGTTTATATCTCGTCATTCAAGACAGGGCGTGGACAGTTTATCGCGTTGATGTCTGCCGCTTCGACATTGGCTGTGTTGCCTGTCGTGATAGCTGGATGGTTTGCACAAAAACAATTGGTACAAGGTTTAACGATGGGTGCTGTAAAATAAGATAATAATCTAACAAACACAGGACATAACATCGTGGCTCAAAAACCGAAACAAACAATCACAATACACGATGTCGCTAAGGAGGCAAAGGTATCTATTGCCACTGTCTCCCGCGTCATCAATGGCAACGACAAAGTGAGCGAGAAGCTCGAAAAACGGGTGCGTAAAGCGATGAAGAAGTTGAATTACCACCGAAGCTCACTTGCGCGTGGCTTGAAAGTGCAAGAGACACGCCTAATTGGACTCGTCATTCCCCTGATTGACCATCCATTTTTCAGTCGGCTGGCACAGGTTATGGAACAGGCGCTTTTTCATAGTAATTACCGCGCTATTATCTGTAACACCGAAGCGAACGAAGCACAGGAACGTGAATATATTGACCTGCTGTTACAGCAACGGGTCGATGGCGTTATCCTCAATTCCTCGCTGGCAAATACAGAGTATCTTTTTCAGTTGAGCGAACAAAATGTGCCAACCGTGCTGATTGATGGCGATGTGGAAGATTTTGTCTGTAGCAAAGTCTTCAGTGATAACTCGATGGGTGGTTATCAAGGCATGGAACATCTCTATAAGCTCGGTCATCGGCATATTAAGGTGATTGCGCCGTTTGTTTATGCGCCACCTATGCAACAACGTATGCGTGGTGTGCGCGAGGCAATGGCAGACTATGGTATACCAGACAATGGCGATGTTTTTATTGAGATGGACGACCCTTCGTTTGAAGCGGGTGTGCAAATTGGGCGGTGGCTGGGTGAATCTGCGCAACCACCGACAGCCATTTATGCACTAACTGATGTAACAGGTGTGGGTGTGATGCAGGGCTTATGGCAAGCAGGTTTGCGTGTGCCGGAAGATATGTCTGTGATGGGCTATGATGGCATTCCACTGTCGGAATACGTAACACCACAACTCTCTACTGTTGCCCAACCCATCAAGGACATGGGCTTGAAAGCTGTTGAAATTTTGCTCAAGCAAATCAAAGACCCTGACTTACCTCAAGACCGTGTGGTGTTACCAACAGAATTGGTGGTGCGTCAGTCAACTGCACCACTAAAGAAATTAGTGAGTGAGAATACACATTAATAAGATTGGATACACGTATCATGAAAGCAGTCGTTTTTCCTGATAAGAATTTGCTAGAAGTGACTACTGTTCCTGACCCAAGTTGTGGTGATGATGAAGTGGTTATTAAAGTGGTATCCGCAGGTATCTGTGGAACAGATTTACATATCTTTCGTGGTGAATATTTTGCTGAATTTCCGCTGATTCCTGGACATGAATTTCATGGCACGGTGGTTGAAAAAGGCAAGAATATCACGCAATTGAATATCGGTGATAGGGTTGCCGTTGACCCCAATTTATATTGCGGGAAATGCAGTCGTTGTCGCAACGAGCAATCTAACCAATGTCTAAATTTGACGACAGTCGGTGTTATTCGGAATGGGGCATTTGCTGAATTTGTGAATGTGCCAGAACGTGCTTGTTATCCGATTCCTGATAGCCTGACGGATAAACAAGGCGCGTTTATTGAACCGCTTGCTTGTGTGGTGTATGCCATGCGCCAGATGCGGGTGAATCCGGCTGACCGTATATTGATTGTCGGTGTGGGTCCGATGGGCTTGCTGTTGGTACAAGCGTTGCGTCATAGTGGTGGGTCGTTGATTGCAGTCACCGATGTACAACCCTCACGTTTAAAACTGGCTAAAGATATGGGCGCAAATTTTGCTATCACAGCCGATGCTTACCAAGACAAGCATCTTAAAGAAATTGCACCGGAAGGCTTTGATATTGTAATTGATGCGACAGGTGTACCAAAGGTGATTGAAAAATCCTTCGATTATCTCAAGCCACGCGGGACATTCTTGCAATTTGGCGTTGCTCCGATTGGCGCAAAAATCGAAATCGAGCCCTATAAATTCTTCCGTTACGATTGGACGATGTTGGGTACATTTGCACTGTGCTACACCTTTCAACCGTCGATTGATTGGCTTGCTAATGGCGTGATTGATGTCAGCAAGCTCGTGAGCCATTCTGTGCCAATGGAACAGTTTGAGGATGTCTTTACGAAATTTGGCGCCGGCGAAACACTTAAAGTCCATATTGATATACAGTCAGCTTGAGGCAATTGTACATGAAACGTGTCAACATTCCTGAACCACATACACTCAAATTAGTAGAGATTGACCCACCACAGGTCGCGCCGGATGAGGTGTTGCTATCTGTGAAAGCGATTGGTATCTGTGGCTCAGATTTGCATACTTATGAAGGCTTGCATCCGTTCGTGAGTTACCCTGTATTACCCGGGCATGAGGTGAGTGGCGAAATCATCAAAGTTGGCGCGAATGTAGACGAAAGTCTCTTGGGGCGCAAAGCGGTTATTGAACCGTCAATTGCTGATGGTAAACGCCCTAAATTTGAGCCAGGACGCTACAATATCGCCAGTAATTTGCGCGTGATGGGCTTCCAGACACCGGGCGCGATGTCTGAGTTGTTCGCCCTACCCCAAGACCGCATCCATCTGTTACCGGATGATTTTTCGCATCAGCAAGGGGCATTTGTTGAACCAGCCGCTGTTGCTGTACATGGGGTGCGCTTGGCAGGTAATATCGCGGGCTTAGATGTTGCCGTGATTGGGGCTGGCACGATTGGCTTGCTCGTTGCGCAGGTGGCACAGGCGTATGGTGCTGCGTCGGTTACAATTGCTGACCTCGCCCCAGAGCGACGTGCTATTGCCGAAGGGTTGGGCTTGCACGCTGTTGAATCGCTTGCGGAACAGTCTTTTGATGTGGTTGCAGAGTGCGTGGGTGTACAAGCGACCTTGCAATCAGCTATATATGCCTCGCGCAAGGGAGCAACTGTGTTGGTATTAGGTGTATTTGGCTCAGATGTTGCTATCCCTGCCGGCTTGATTCAAGACTGGGAATTGCGTTTGCTCGGTAGCCTGATGTATGTCGGGGATGATTACCGCGAGGCAATTCGCTTGCTGGCAAAGGGTGATATTCAAATTGATTCTCTCATTACGCATCAGTTCCCACTCAGTGATGTACAGGAAGCCTTCGACACGGCATTACAGCGCGGTTCGGCGCTTAAAGTTTTGCTGTTTAATGCCTGAAGAACACAATTTATTCGGGCGTCTGCTATTGGGTAGATGCCCTGCCCTCTCCTTAATATTTGGCTCAACATGTTGATTAATACATAAATGCACAATAGTATGTCTGCATATTCGTTATGTGGATAGAGTTGGAAATGACGCAAACTGTAATTGCTTATGTAGGAACGTATACTGAAGATATGGGGCATGTGCCGGAATCGAAAGGGCA
>JBCBKJ010000074.1:0-29215 GCA_038522085.1 Chloroflexota bacterium | reverse complement strand
CGTAGGCGTTTTGAGATTTAACTTTCCTATGAGCTTCATGTATATACCTTCTACTTACACGGAGAAATGTTTCGCTTTGCGAATAACAAATTCCTAGTGTGAGTCAACAGTAAAAAAATCGCGCGTAATATCATTCACCAGAAACAAGCACCTAGCCTCCACTTGTTATTGGTTAGATTGTTAAATCGGCTCAAGCGAGATGACGCCATCGCGTGTTTTGAGATAATAGACAGCAAAAGGACGCCTATCCGCGAGTGGTTTCAGTAATTTGTACTGATCCATATCAATCTCCAAATTACGCCCATCGTCTAACAATTTGAGATAGTAATCTTCAAAGCCTTCTGTTAGCTCAATCATGCCCCGATAAGTATGCAGTTCACGGCGATTAATACGTGTTGCCACACCGACCATGCCCAAAAATGCGAAAATCAAGATGACGAAATACCCCAGCCCCAAAATCTGTCCGAAGAAAAATAGCTGAGGATCGCCACCTGCCCCGCTCACCTCTGCATTGGAGGGCAAAAATGTGAATGTGCCGTCGGGTGCTGTTCCCCACACAAAAACCCCAAGAATAGCACCTCCACCCAATAGCATAATAGTCAAAATAGCAATCGCACCCCAGAAGCGTCGCCACTGACGTTTGACTTGTGATTCTGATAGCTTGCCTTGGCGGTTGAGCTGTAAATCTTGTTTCGTAAAGTGAAAAGATTTGGCGATAAGTTGCATAGGCGATGGGCGTTTGGCTTTGCTCATTACAAACTCCTAGTGTGTATCATCAGCAAAAAAATCACGAGTAATGTCGTTCACGGGAAATAGGCTCTCGATACGCAATTCTTGCACGGTTGCGTCAATCGCTGTGCCGAATGCCGTCACCGTTGAGAAAAATTCGAGCGCCACGCCATCTTTTTCTAGGCATAGCGTCAGCACGGGCAAGCTAGAATCAAACGCAGGCATGGTGTTATCGGGCGCATCCTCAGCCGTATATTTGGCATGTAGCTGTGCGAGGCGGTCACTGTTATAGGCGACGCTCTCTTCGTGCAAGCGGGTTAGGAGCATGTGGCGCGTCACATCACAATTACTGATATAACGCGGTAAGGCATCTGCTTCGAGCATCAATTCATAGACATTGGCGTATTTGTACAAGGGCGTTTCGGGCGTACTGAGCCAGTTCGTGAGTGCATAAAAGCCTTCATTGACCAGCAAAATATCATAATGACGGTCAATCACGAACGCTGGAAAGGGGTTGTGTTGCGCAAGCATGCGTTCCAGCGCATAGCGTACCATGCCTGTCTCGTCGTCTGCCAATGTCCAGCGATTGTATTGCGGGGCATACCCAGCCGACACGAGCAAAACATTCGTGTGGCGTGCCGATAAATCCAATACCTCAGCCAAACGCAAGAGTAAATCATCACTGGGGCGAGCGCGTCCGGTTTCCACAAAGCTCAGGTGACGTGTGGAGACATTCGCTTCTAATGCTACATCCATCTGGCTCAAATTGCGGTCTGTGCGCCACTGTTGCAACAACTCCCCCACTGATTGCGAGACTGCCCATTCTTTATCCACCATGCTCATTTTACCTCTGAGGTAATCGACTGCGCTGTGCCTTCACTGTATGCTGAATACTATAAAAAGTAAACGATATACACGAAAGGTAACACACAATATGCTCAAAAATTTTTATGCGCTCGGTGCGATACTCGGTACAGTGATTCCTTGGTTTTTCTTCGGCAGTTTCATCAGCGAAAATGGTGTGGATATTCCCTTATTCGTCAGTAGTTTGTTCGCTAACGGCGCGGCGGCTGGGTTCAGTGCGGATGTGTTGATTTCCGCGCTGGTGTTCTGGGTGTGGTCATATGTTGATGCCCAGCGCAACCGTGTGTCCAATTGGTGGTTTGTCGTTCCGGCGACGCTCACGGTTGGTTTGTCACTGGCATTGCCACTTTATTTGTATCTGCGCGAAGACAATGCTATACAGAATGTGAGCGCATAGACACATGCTATCCTATCTATCAACAGGTATGTTCCTACTCGTAGGGCTTATCAATGCGTATCCATTAGTAGGTATCACAGGCACTTCTAGCCTTAACCGCTTGTATGGTATCGACATTATAGACCCGAATTTGTTGTTGCTCATGCGCCATAGAGCCGTGCTATTTGGTATCGTCGGTGGCTTGCTCTTATATGCCAGCTTTTATAGTGAGCATCGCACATTAGCGACGATTACCGGCTTAGTAAGCATGCTCTCGTTTGTCGTGCTGATGTTTACAGGCGATACGTTTAACGCACAATTATGGCGTATCTTTTGGGCAGATGTCATTGCTTCTGTGCTATTGGTGATAGGCTATCTTGCTTTTCGATACACGCAACCTACATAAATCAGGTTAGTTTTGCGGGCGCAGTACAAAATCCAATTGCTGGAGCATCGCTGTTTTAGGCATCAGGCGCATGGCTGTATCGCGTAGCCCAACCAGAATAGGATGCTCTAGTTGCCCAACTTGCCCTATGCGCCGTGATTGCATCAGCACTTTTGTCGTGTGTGGGATGCGTTTTGCTTGGTAGGCGTCCAGTGCATCAGCAAATGTCGGGTGTTGCTTGAGTGCTTGTGCTAAGACCATGGCATCTTCAATCGCTTGGCACGCACCCTGCCCCATGTTGGGTGTCATCGCATGTGCTGCATCACCTAGCAAGACAGCACGTCCATCTACCCAATGCGAGAGTGGCGCAATATCCGCAATGTCGTGATATAGAATGGCGTCATCAGGGGTAGCGCGAATGAGGTCAGGGATGGGGTGATGCCATGCCCCGAAAATCGTTTCTAGTGTTGTTTTGTGATGCTCAGGCGGTGTGTTGGCGGGTCGGTTTTGAGTAGCGAACCAATACACGCGCCCGCGACTTTGTGGCACGATACCAAACCGCGCTCCACGTCCCCATGTTTCGCCCCATTTGCCTTGGACATGTGCATGGTCATACTTCACAATTCCGCGCCAAGCCGGATAGCCACGATAGATCGGTTGGCTGGTGGGGCGCATCTGTTGGCGCACGCCTGAGCCAATGCCATCCGCACCAATTAGTAGGTCGGCTGTTGCTTGTGTATCATCTTCAAATATGGCTTCAATGCTATCGCCATGATTGATATAACAGCGAAAGCGTTTACCATACTGCACATTTTCGCCAACAAGTGCGCGTAAAGCATGCGCGAAATCCACACGATTCACGGCGGCACTCGCCACCCCATAGCGACGTTCAAATTCGGAACTTTCCATCTGTGATAATGGCTGACCATCCCAACGATAGATACTACTCATACCTTCAATGCTGGCAGAATCGAGCGCGTCATCTGCGCCCATCGTGTTTAGGGCATGAATAGCGTTTGCCCATAGGGTTAAACCTGCGCCTGTAGCATACGGTTCTGTTGCTTGTTCATAGATAGCGACCTCAACGCCGATTTTCTGGAGGGCAATCGCTGTACACAAGCCACCAATCCCTGCGCCAATAATGAGTGCTTTCACCTAGTTTGCTCCTTGTCTGCAAGCCTACTTTTGATAATCAGGATAAACTAAATCAAACAGAGATGTAAAATTGTACGATTTTGGACAGGTGTTTATGTATGAGCACGCACGCGAACGCACCCGACGCTATATCATCGAAGCGACGATTGGCTGTCTGGTGCGCGATGGCTACAATAAGCTGAGTGTCACGAAGATTGCAAACGAAGCCGACATCGGGCGCGGGACATTCTATCGCTATTTTGCCAATCCAGATGAGGCGCTACTGGCAATCTGCACGCAGTATTTTTTGTCCATGCAAGACGAGATGCACCTTTTCATGCAGGATTACAACTCGCCGGAACGCGAAATCCTCGCATGGGAAAAAGGCTTTGAGCAAGCGGAACAACTTAGACCCCTGATTGACGCGCTCAATCATCCGAACGCGACGCACCTAGCCACTCGTTTCCGTGATGTGATGATACAAGGCTTTGAGGCATCGCTGAGGACAAACAGCTTTTTGTATCCGCAGAAGATGAGCCTACCCTATGATGTGATGGCGACCTTCACGGCTGGTGCTGTTATCACCGTGATGCAAAAGTGGTTCGCGGGAGATTTAGATTATTCTGCGCACGAACTCGCGCACATGGTACACAAAATGCTTTATCATTGAGTAATGAAAAGCAAAAAAATTCATGTCGGGAAAAGGCTCGTCAAAGCCATCTTCCCGACATGCAACCCTACCTTATTGGTGTGTCATTTAATCATGATTCGGCAAACACCTGTAGACAACACCCCGTTGTTCGTGTCCGACAGCGCCTATCATGACCAGAATGCCGACAACACCTTTCAGGTAACGGTTTGTCCCATTTATGATTGATGCCCTTCACGTACTGCGAACCGCCAGCCATATACGAAACTCGTCACCCTGCTAACCTATTAAGACAGGGGAGAGCGCGGTATACTGCTGTTGTACTGAGGTCCTGCAAAGGGTCTTTCCAGAGGGATGTTGTTGACGCAACGTCCCTCTACCAACGAAACAGGATACAAAGAGTATACCCCGCTTTGCCGATGCGTGCAAATACTTTTGTATGGCATTTTTCAATGTCACTTTTTGACTAAGCTAACCTACCTACTGACTACTTTAAATCGAATGGGATTGTGTGACTAAGTATTGTCTTTCCTTAGTTGCCATCGAAGTTCCCTCACTTTTTTCCATGTAGCTTCAAACTCAGGATGCTCTTCATCAGTGAAGCGAGCCAGGTCTGTCTCTTCTGTCCATTTTGTCCCATCTGGGAGTCTGACTCCCCGAAAATCAGTCGCCACTAGATTGGCTCGAACTAAGTTAGCTTCCTTTAAATTGGCTTCAATCAAGCCAGCCTCATTTAGATTGGCAGACCATAAGTCAGCATCCTCTAGATTAGCTTCCCACAAGCGCGCGCCCTTTAGATTGGTTCTCCTCAAGTCAGCCCTTTCCAAATTGGCAGACCACAAGTCAGCCCCCTCTAGATTAGCATCAAATAACATAGCCTTATTTAGATAGGCTCCAATCAAGTCAGCCCTTTCTAAATTGGCATTATACAAGCTAGCTCTTTCTAAATTGGCATTGTACAAGCTAGTCCCCTCTAGATTAGCTTCACCCAAGTAAGCCCCCGCTAGATTAGCTTCACTCAAGTCAGCTCCCTCTAGATTGGCATTATGCAAGTCAGCCCTCTCTAGATTAGCGAACCCCAAGTCAGCCCCTGCTAGATTGGCTCCATTCAAGTTAGACCCCTCTAGATTGGCTCCATTCAAGTTAGACCCCTCTAGTGAGCCATCTTGTAACCAGCCCTTATACTTGAGCTGCCTTTGCTGTGACGGCTTCATCACTTCCCATCTGGAAAATAAGCTCTTCTTTGCGCTCTGCCTCATTCTGGTTTCTGTTGGCTCGTTCAATAATCAAAACCGTGATAGCGATGCTGATAAGCTCTGCGGAGGCATTCGCATAGAAATCGGCTATCGGGTTGTCTAAAATATTGAGCCAGTCAGAATACACATATTGCTGTAGATAACCCACAATCGCAGACCCACTGCCTAACAAAAGCAAAAAGTAAGCCGAACTTTGGGCATCTTTAAACGGATTTCTGAGTAGATTAAAAAACCATCTGGGAATGACCATAATGATTTCCAAGACAAACTTAGCAAGTTCCATAATTTCCCTATTTTATGTATGCACGCCATCACTTTCTAATTTTATGCCTAAGTCAGCTTTGAGCAAGCAAGTACATCAGCCCTGAGCAACAGCATATCCATGTTTCTATGAACAGAATACGCTGTTGCTCATCCCGTCTGGACTCCTAAAAACGCAAGCACTTCTTCTGCAAAACGGTCAGGGATTTCTCTATGTAAAAAATGCCCTACATTCGGAAAAACCACTTGCTTGTATTCTCCTGTGAAGGCTGATGCGGTGCGTTCGAGACTGCGCATGGTCATTGCACCATCGGCATCGCCAAAGAGGCTCAGGGTTGGCACGGCTGTTTTGGCGCGATTGAGTTTTTGTATCTCAGGGTTATCGCGCTGTTCCCAAAATGACCAATAGTAGCCGAGCGCGGCTTCGGTTGCGCCTGTTTGCGAAAATGCCTCGCGTACAGGAGCAACGTCAGTTTCGGTGAATTGCCAGTTGGGCGACCAGCGACGAAAAATTTGACTGATAGCGGCATAGTTATTGCGTTTCATCCAGCGCACAGATGAGCCACGTTGCTGAAAGGTCAGGAAGTGACGCGCTTTGATGAGTGTCTGCAAGTCAAAACGCAAAGCACGCGGGTGTGGAATCGCTACTGTAATCAGTTTTTGGAAGCGTTCCGGCGCGAGTGCAACCGCACTATATGATGCCAGCGCCCCCCAATCATGCCCAATGACAATAGCACTTTGTATCTCGAAGGCATCCAGCAAACCGATAATATCTTCGCCTAAGTGCTTGGATGAATAGTGCTTGTCGGCGGGTATCTCGGTTGGCGGGTAGCCACGCATAAAAGGCGCAATCACACGGTAGCCCTGCTCTGCTAACACGGGCATGAGGTCGTGCCATGTATCGGCGGTATCTGGGAAACCATGAAAGCAAAATATAACTTTTTCGCCTGACCCCACTTCATAATATGCAAAGTCGAGATGATTGGCGCGGATGGTCTTAGGGTGCATGCAATTTCCTTACAATGATGATGTACATGAAAGAGCGAGAAGCAGATGCTCCCCGCTCGTGAATGCGTGTTAGTTTGCGGTCAAAATACAAGTGAGCGTCTGTCCATCAATGACCCAATCGACAGTAGTTTCGCCTGCCGGAATGGATTCAACAAGCCAGTACCAATCCATGCGGAAACCAGCTACGCCTTCGGCATCTGTCCAGTCACCAGGACCTGTGCGGTAGCTATAATTGACAGCCTCACCACCGACGCTGATTGTTGGTGGATTATTAGTTGCAAAACCAATCACACTAGCAAGTGTATAATCTGCCCAGCCACCCCGTAAATAAACATCTGCGCCAGCCGTGACAGTCGCACCACCTCCGAACGCACAGTTGATGAGTGCAACCGCTTCAGTTGGCGGTTCGCCTGTTTCGGGAATTGGTTCGGGTAAGAGGGGCGCGAGTGGCAAACCCGTATCCGGCGCAGGGAGCGGTTCTTCTGGTAACGGCTCGTCTTGTATTACAGATGTACTGAAGCCAACAGGCACAGTCTGGCTGGTCTCGGCATCATCAGTGATTGTCACTGTGCCATCGAGTGTCGTAAAGGATAAATCATTGGGTGTTGTCGCTGTGAAGAGTGCCGTGCTACCCATTGTCACCTGAAAACCATTAATTATCATAGTGATTTCTGTATCAGCCGGATTCTGTATCACCACGCCACCTTCTGGAATGTCATTACAGGTTGGTTGCCCAATGCCAGTTGTCAGCGAGAAAACGTTCATCGTCTGTGCTTGGTCGTCACTGGCAGGTGCTTCGGGTATGAGTTCAGTATCCCCAAACGCGAGTATCGTCACATTTTGTCCGGGCAAGGTATCGGGTAAGTTTGCTTGCACACGAAAGAGCGCGATGCCCCATTCGTCAGTTTCTTCGTCAAAAGGTGAAGTTGTCAATGTTACTAGCTCACTGACGGGAATTATATCACCTGCATTATCAAACACGACCTCATCATCTAGTAACTCACTCTCAACACGTACATTCCCATAGCAAACCTCGTTGCGCTCGACGCCATCACAACTATCGGTAACGGCTTCCAATATAAGGTCTAAATCAATCGGACAGGCATCAATTTGTGCAGTGACGATGCCAACACAGATAAAAAGAACACTCAAAAAACCCCAACGATGGTACATGAGTTATGTTTCCTCATCTAATTTTGTCCCCCAGCGTTAGTGTACACCAGTGTGGTGATTTAGCCTGATGATTAGCTATCAACTTTGCCTATCACATATCAACTAATGCTATACTGAACATAAGAGAGAAAGTAGGTAATAAGAGATGCTAAATATCCCTTCCACAATCATAGTTCCGCTACGGTACGAAACAGATGGTAGCATCCGCATAGGAGAAACGCGGGTATTATTGGAAGTTGTCGTGCGAGCATTTCAACGAGGCGATTCGCCAGACGTTATTGCAGATAATTGTTCGGCACTCAAGTTGAATGAAATCTATGCGGTACTTGCTTACTATTTGCAAAATCGGGATGACGTTGCACCCTATTTGATGGACGTAGATAAAGATGCCCAAGACATTCGAGAGAAAATCGAGGCGAAACAAGATAACCATTCACTACGCCAGCGATTACTCAATGAATTGGATAATGCCTCCTCATGAGCTTATTTCTATTTGCATCTCTTGAAACAAGTGAACCTAACGAGTGGGAAAACATTGTTCTTTTTTCCCACTCTGACAAATTATACATATCTCAGGCTGGATAAGCTGTCACCACAGTGCGCTGGTCGTAGCTTCCAGTCGTTGGGTTATACGAGCCATGTGTGCAAGTGAAAAGCGTGAGCATGGTATTCCCTGTTGATGCCAAAATAGATAAATCATCATTCGCAACGACGGTCTTGGTAGCCACAATATAACGATAGACCATCCCATCTGCGACAACGACAATTTCATCACCCACAGAAACTGCATTCAGAGCATAAAAAATATCTGGTTGTCCCTCTGGCGTGGTCGAATGTCCCGCAAGGACAACATTGGCAGGTTGCCCAAACCATGGCAAATGTTGCAAATGCCCAACACTCATATTGAGGTGACTAATATCCCACGTTGTTTCGGCAAGCGGAGCGCCATAAATAGGTGCCGAAAGACCAATAGACGGAATCGACAAGCTCGACCCCATATAAGCGTCAGCCGTCGATGTTGCTTGTGGTGCAAAACCAAGCACAACGATACCCGCCATAAACATTATCAAAGACCAAATTTTTTTCATGTGCTTTCTTCCTGACTCATATTTTGTGGTATACAAAATTACACTTGAATGAAACGCATACCTCTAGGGGTGGTCAAGGTATGCCAGAGGAATGTCAGAGGACAGCGCGAGGGTGGCTGAATAAGATTTGCAAAGCAACGCAGGTTAGCCGATACCCGTTTCGTGCGCAGTGTGACGGGCAAATATCAGGACTGCACGACAGAAACAATGCCAGTACGCAGGGGGTGCGGGTGTGCATACGAACAGACCAGCCAACGATTCAGAAGCACGTAACAAACATGTCTGAATACGTTGTTGTGCTTGCTTATCCAAGCAATAATAGGTCGCTGTTAACCATAAAATAGGCGATGCTCACGAATATGTCAATTAATTACGGCGTTAAATTAGTAGACTATAACTCAGTTTATTTATGCCTACACAAGGAAACAACTTGCTAACGATTTAGCCCTCGCATTATCATGGGATAAACGACACAATCACGACTGGATAGTCATGAGCATTACCCTTTCAGTATCTCTACCAAATGAGCATCTACAGACCTTATTGGAAAGTGTCATCATAATTTATGAGGCGGCATTCCCAGAGCGTGTGCGTGGCTATTATGTCGTCGGGAGCATGTCGAGTAACACGGCAATTCCTAACAGCGATATTGATATGTATGTGCTTTTCAAAGGTGATTGGCAAGACGAAGAACAAGCGCGTCAAGCAGAGATAAAAGCTGGTTGTCGTGGCTTATCTCCTGTGCATTTGGATTTGCCAGCTATCGCAGAAGCCGACCTCGCACACTATGATACGGTTGCACTCAAATTAGGTAGCACACTCGTCTATGGCGAGGATACCCGCGCAGAGATGCCACTACCAACAATGGATACTTATCTACGCTGGATTACCACGCCTGTTCAACGTGGCTTGACCTATCGTTTTCGACAAGAGCGCGTGTCATTACCGCTCAGTTACCCCGATGCAAGCGATAATTACTATGGCTATATCCCACCGCTTTATCTTACGACGCCTGCCCCACTCAAATATTGGGCGGTGCATGTCGGTTGGTTAGCGACCTTCCGCGTGGTGACGACAGCAAATGTCTATGTGCCTGCGAAATCAACATTGCTATCGCTCTATCAAGCACATGTCGCAGATGAATTTACTGAGCTTATTGAAACAGTTTTGCGCGTCATTCGGCAAACATGGCATTATGAGCTACCCCAACATGAAGCTGACCGCACTATCTTAGACGATGCCTTTCAGCACACGCTCGTCTTTGAAAATGCCATCGCCAAAGATTATCTTGCTTATCTCCAGCAGATGCCAGCAGACTATGCCGATATAGCCCGCGAGCGTTTAGCAACGTTCAACAGAAACATAAAATCCCCATGACATGATGACATGGGGATTTTTACGTAACGAATTAGCGATTTGCTTATTCCGCCTCTTCGACCACCAATGCGGGGTCAACCAAATCTTCGGTCAGCGGCACGAAATCGCCCGCATCAAAAATTTGTACGACAGGTTCATGGAAAGGTTCGCCTTCGCCATCAAAGCTGAAATCACCTAATGGAGATGCGAAATCTTGGATATTGAACAAGCCATCGCGGATAGCATCGCTCTCTGCTGAGCCTTCACAACGAATCGCGGTTGCGAATATCCACATGACGGTATACGCCTGTACTGAGAACTGATCCGGCTGGCGTCCGTATTCTTCTTCAAACAGGCTAACAAAACGTTGGCTGAGGTCATTACCACCGCCGATATTCCACGATGCACCGACAATGAGGTTGGTTGCATCCTCGCCTGCTTCGCTCGCAATATCCGGTGAATTAAAGCCGTTGCCACCGAGAATCAAGCCTTCGTAGCCCAGAGCGCGTGCTTGCACGATAATCTGGATACCTTCTGCCGCCAAAGCCGATACAACCAGTGCATCCGGTACATTGTCACCTGTGACAAGTGTCGTCAACTGCGGGTTGAAATCGACATCGCCACGCGCAAAGGTTGCTTCATTAGTGATATTAATGCCACTGCCATCCAATGCCTCGATGAACACGTTATACCCTGTCACCGTGAAATCATCATCGTCACCATACAACACAGCAACATCTTGAATGTTGTACAGCGTTTGAACTTCTTCAACCATGATAGGAATCAGCACTTGCTCGGGTAGATTGCCACGGAAGATATAATCGCCAATTTGTGGGATACCAATCGCGCTGGTGGTAACGCCCATGGTTGGGATGCCTGCTTCTTGTGCGATGGGGTCTGCGGCAAAGGCTTCGCTAGAGAGCGACGGACCAAAGACAGCAACCACATTATCTTCTTCAATGAGCTTGGTCATGGCGTTGATGGCTTGTTGCGCATCGCCTTCGGTATCTTCGTAAATCATCTCAATCTGAGCGTCACCGAGATAGCCTGATTCGTTGATTTCTGCAATCGCAAGGTCAACGCCTTGTTGCTCTGGCACGCCATAAACTGAAATAGGACCTGTCAAGCCCAGTGGCGCACCGAATGTAATCGTACCACTCAGGTCAGGCGTTTCGCACTGTTCCCACAAGCCAATAGGGAGCGGTGTTTCTGCCATCGCTTCGTCATCAGCCATCGCGTCGGCTTCGTCAGTGGCTTCCATATCATCTTCGTCTGCTTCGGATTCTGCCTCAGCTTCCATATCAGCATCCGCATCCGCGTCATCCATGGCTTCGGTAGCTTCTTCTACAGCTTCCGTCGCTTCGACAGCCGATTCGTCGGTGACGGCTTCTTCTGATGCATCAGGGTCAGCCGCACATGCAACTAGCACACTTGCCAGCAACAAAACCAGTAAAGCACTTATATATTTTTTCAAGGAACTATCCTTTTGTCATATGACATCTGAAGGTTGTGTTCTTCTAGTGTACAAGAACAGATATTACGTGTTTATGCCCATCCGTGACCATCACACATTCACTCATCTTTTACACATATGCTTCATCATGTTGCACAAAGGGCGCATTACGTCACAAATGTCAAAAAATCCATAGCTTCTAACTGAGCCTCTTACGTAGTCGCAGGCGTTGGTATACTATGAGCATTAAGTTTATGGGTAGATAGTTATTCAGAGAGACTAATATATGAATACCCCAGTCAAAAATGATTCACTTTTCAGCGCACGCAATCTCACGTTCGTATTTTTGGCATTGGCGATTGGTATCAGTAGCTATTTGAGTTACTTAAAATTCGATACCAGCGCCTCCCCTGCTTGTAGTGTGGGTGCTGTGTTTGATTGTGGGACGGTACTCAATAGTGTGTATTCGGAAATTGGGGGCGTGCCGATTGCTTATCTCGGTTTAGCAACCAACCTGATTGTCCTCGCCCTATTGATTCTCGAACCGCGTGTGCAGTTCTTCACCAATTTCACTGTGCCACTCGTATTCGGCATTATGCTATTTGCGACCTTGTTCTCTGTGTATCTGATTTATGTGCAAGCCTTCTTAATCACCAAATATTGCCCGTGGTGCTTGTCGCATGAATTTTTCGTGTTCATGGTTTTCGGATTTTCTACGAAGCGCCTCTTACAGTGGATGGATAGCCAAGCTGTCTCCGACGATGTAGAGATGAGCGCCGTTTAGTTTATGAGCGAGGTTAATTCAGGATGGCGACAGCACAAACACACGATGACTTCCCACAAGCGATGAGTGTTGCAGAGTATTTTGCACTCTCAGATGCCAGCACAGATACAAAATACGAGTATGCGCGTGGCAAAGTATATGCGATGGCGGGGGCAAGCTGGCGCCATAATGTGATAAATAGCAACACAAATGCAGCTTTGCATGGTGCTTTGCGTGGTAAACCCTGTACAGTTGTTTCAAGTGACACACGCCTAAAAGTCGATTCGGATTTGGTGTCGTTTCGCTATCCTGACCTGTTGGTTGTCTGTGGCGAACCCAACTTCGTTGAAGACCGTACCGACACAATAGATAATCCGACGGTAGTCATTGAAATTCTGTCGCTTGATAATGCTTTGCAAGATTTCAATGACATGCTCAATGATTACGTTGCCCTGCCAACTATACAATCATATGTTGTCATCGCGCAAAATGAAGCCAAAGTCATGCACTATGCGCGTCAATCCTCTGGAAAATGGCTTTACGAACAAAAACATGGCTTGGATAGTACACTCACCATTCCGAGCCTAGATGTCACACTCACACTCGCAGACATCTATGAAACTGTCACATTTGACCAAGCAGATAAAGCAGAATAGTTATGAGGCGACTTTTAGCCCTGTGTAGACTTGGTCAATAAACAGTTGGATAAGTTGACGAGATTCACCCTCTGCGATAACTGAATCGGGCATTTTATCTGCCGCGATAATCATCGCCAAACCATGCAACAACGACCAAATGAGTGCTGCTTGTTTTGCGCTATTCCCTGCTTCAATTAAACCTGCTTGTTGCCCTTCTGCCATCACATCGCGCAATAAATCAAAAGCGCGTTCTGCTGATTGCGATGTGTCAGGGTAGATGTTGGAATCGTAGTCTCTGAACATCACTTGCATATGGGCAGGATGCGTGAGCGCGAAATCTACATAAGCGTGTGCAACCGCAGAAAATTGTGCATGCCAAGACATATCCTCATTAGATGCAAACCCATTTGTAGCATCGTACAACAGGGTGAAGCCCTCCAATGCCATCGCTGCCAGCAAGCCCTCTTTGTCTTTGAAGTGCATATAGGGCGCGTTATGGCTAACACCAACGTCGCGTGCTATTTTGCGCAAGCTCAATCCCTCTATGCCGGCTTCTGTTAACTGATGCAAACCTGCTTCAATGAGTGCGTTACGCAAGTCTCCATGATGATAAGATGCGTTTTTATCTTTTGATGTTGACACTGTCCATATTCCTCGTGTATCTTTATATTGACAGTGCCAATATAGCAAGTAAATCAACCAAATACAATATACACATCAAGGAGCGAATAGCATGTCGAAAGTTATACTCATCACAGGCGCATCAAAAGGTATCGGTCTGGAAATCGCCAGACAACTGCAAGCACAAGGACACGTCGTTTACGGAACCAGCCGAAACCCGAACAAAAGTGATGTGCAGGACATTCGCCTGCTTAAACTCGATGTGCAAGATGACACAGCCGTGACCGATGTTGTTCAACAGGTACTGACCGAAAACGGGCGTATTGATGTGCTGATTAACAACGCAGGCTATGACCTGTATGGTACAGCAGAAGATACCAGCATGGAGGAATTGCATGCCCAAATGGACACTAACTTTTACGGTCTTGTCCGCATGACGAAAGCTGTCTTACCGACCATGCGCCGTCAACGAAGCGGACAAATTATCAATATTGGCTCTATCGGTGGGTTGATTTCATTGCCTCTGAACAGTGCCTACAGCGCAAGCAAATTTGCACTTGAAGGCTACAGCGAATCGCTACGCTTCGAGATGCTACCTTTCAACGTATACGTCTCTATCGTGCAACCAGGTCAGGTGAAAACTGAGACGCTTGGCACAGCATTCCCGACCACTGAGAAACAAACTATTTTCGCTGTAGAAGATGCAACACAACGCGCTCGTACACGCGGCGGTGAAGCGACGCTTCTGCCAAAGCACGTTGGCTCAATCGTCAAACACATCGTCGCAAAATCACGCCCCAAATTGCGTTATCCAGTTGGCGCTCAGGTTCGCTTCGTGGTTGCCTTGCGTCGCTATCTACCAGAGCGCATGTATGAATCCATCATCAATCAGCAATTTGTGACCCCTGTTTTGATGTCTTAAACATATTGAACGGTATGATAAAAACCACTTGTACTCTGCAAGTGGTTTTGGTTATTACAGTGAACAAAGCAATAATATGGTAGCACTCACTTCATACCAACCCTCGCTATTCCACCCTCTGCGATAACTGAATCGGGCATTTTGTCTGTTGTCATAATGAGCGCCTGAGCATTTGCAATATATGCACTACGAATTATTCAGTATTTTATATAAACTTGCTAATACGTATTAGTAAATTACATATAAAGAGTATGTCACATTATTTACGTCTACGAAAAATACAGCATGTAAAAAGGGATACGAATTAATGCAAGCAAATCCAATGGAAAAAATGTTTATCAGAATGGTCAGGAAAATATCTGAGGACATTCCAAGCATACCGCAGGCAGATGCCCATGACGAGCAAAAACAAATTAAACTTAAATTACAAAAACATCTCAATAAAGCAGAGAAGTTCGCAATGTTGTCTTATGAAGGAGAAGTTCGCAATGTAATGGCAGTTTGTAATCTGCGCTTTGAAGGTGATTTTGAGAGCGCAGCCGCAAATTTACAACGCGGACAAGCCTGCGCCAAACAAGCAAATAATGTCGATTTAGAATTACGTATTCTCAACACAATCGCTGGTTTGGAGATGCTAACGCATGATTATGATAGCGCAGTAGATATTTATCAACAAATCATTGCACTCATCAACCATGAAAATTTCACGACGCCTCATATTTATCTTTTGCCAGCACACCTTAACATTGCAGGTAACTTAGCGAGAAAAGGCATGTGGTCAGAACTCAAAAAACAAATTGATCAGTTCCATAAACTCATAGAGAATATAGGCATTTCATCCGCAGAACGGCGCACATATGCACGCGCAATATACTACATGCGCATTTTGGAAACGCAAGTTGCGCTTGCCTATGGGAATGACGACACAATCGAAAGCAAGATACGATTAATCGAAGAGCTTGCTCTACAACTACAAGAGAAGGATGTTGAGCGATATTTATCGCCATTTGAACAATTACAAGCCTTATTTTCTACCAGAGATGAAGATGCTTTTCTCGAATGGTACAGCGACTTCAAGAATAATCGGTCTATCAATCTTTTTGACCATAGTACGTATGCTTGTATCTTACAAAAGCGCGGTTATGAAGCACTAGCCACTACTTTTGCTAAAGACATTTTAAGAGAAACATCCACCGAAACCCAGCAAGCAACCTATAAACAAGACTTATCAGTAGCTGGTATCCAAGGGATCTAACTCAAGTTACGATGTGTAGGTGACAAATTCTACTATTACCTTAATTCAGTTAAGTATTTTCAATACTAACTCTGTAATGAATAGACGTTTTTCGCGTAGCTGTTCCACAAAAGCATCACCATCGTCAGATGAGCGCAATAGCTCTTGGACAATCCCTTGTACACCCGTGATAGCCATCGTTATGCGCAGGTTACGATTATCCTCAGCCGTGTGTTGTGCAATGAGTTCAAACACTTTGAGTTGTTGTGATGCTACGACAGCTTGGAGTGTTTCCGGCATAGACTCCCCTACTTGAAACGCTGTAACCGCAATACCACCATGTACTTCCAATGCTTCCAGCAGACCATGAATAATTCTTCGCAGACGCGCGTCATCTGAAAGCTGTTCAGCTTCTTCTACGGCTACCTCAATTAGCTTAAAGGGTTCTGCAAGCAATTCACCGAGAATATCGGACTTAGCCTTGAAATGATAATAGAGCGAAGGATTCGCAATACCAAGTTCCGATGCAATATCACGCACAGAGGTTGCTTCGTAGCCTTTTTCCGCAAATAGACGTGACGCTACTAACAAAATGCGGGTGCGGGTATTCAGTTTGGGATGAGAATTGTGTTGTTGGCTCATGTTTGACATTTTACCTAGCATATGCTAGATTAGCAAATACACATTGCCTAGCAACTGCTAGATACAGCCGGCTCATGCCCTAAATAGGGAGACACGAGGACATCATCATGACACAAATTACGATTATCACGGGTGGTTCAAGGGGCGATGTACAACCCTATGTCGGCTTAGGTAAAGGCTTGCAAATCGCTGGCTACGATGTGCAGGTTGTGGCTACAGATGACTTTGAATCTTTGGTGAAAAATGCTGGATTAGAATTTATATCAACGGGTGAAAGCGTCCAACGTATTCTGGAGAGCGATGAATGGCGCGATACGGTTGAAAATGGAAATTTCATCACGATTCAGAAGAAAATGCGTGATGAAATGGAAAAGCGTGCGCCCATTATGGCAGAGCGTCTTATCAAAGCGAATGAAAATGCAGAATTTATTATCGGGGGTATGGGGCTGATGGGGGGTGGGTTTTCCATCGTAGAAAAGCGGAACATACCCGTCATCAACGCTCATCTATTCCCCTTAACACCATCCAGTGACATTCCAAGCCCTATATTGCCTAATATACCATTGGGTCGTCTATTGAATCCTATCACTATGAAGGTAACACGCCAGATGCTATGGCAGAGTGTCCGCACGGCAGATACAGCAGTCCGAGAACAACTGGGCATGCCGAAGCCGTCCTTCTGGGGTCCTTTCCAGTGGCTTGAAAAAGAAGGTATCCCTACGGTATATGGCTATAGTCGTCATGTATTGCCCAAATCGGCTGATTGGGATGCTCTGCATAGTGTTGTTGGGTACTGGTTTTTAGATACTGACGACGCATGGCAACCTCCGCAAGAACTCGTAGATTTTCTAGCGTCTGGTGAGCCACCTGTTTACATTGGTTTTGGGAGCATGCGCAGTAAAGATGCCGAACAAGCTGGACAAATCGTCCTTGAAGCACTCGACAAATCAGGACAACGAGGCGTTCTCGCGTCTGGGTGGGGAGGCTTAGCGCAAAGCGACGTACCAGACAACATTTACATGCTTTCTTCAATTCCGCATAGTTGGCTATTCCCGCGTATGAAAGCGGTGATACATCACGGCGGCGCAGGGACAACTGCGGCTGGCTTACGGGCAGGTGTCCCAACAATCATTACGCCCTTCTTTGGTGATCAGCCATTTTGGGGCAAACAAGTTTATGAGTTAGGTATCGGTGCAAAGCCTATCCCACGTAAGCAATTAACCAGCGATAATCTTGCCGATGCTATCCGTTTCGTGACAAGGAATGCACACGTTCAAGAGCAGGCATCTACGCTTGCACAAAAAATACACGAGGAAAATAGCATAACGCCTGTGATTAGACTAATTGAACAAATAGGCTAACCTCAATTTCGGATAAAAAATACTGATTTTGTGAGCTATTCTGAAACATAGAATTCATTTAGGATAATATACAGATATTTGTTGTCTGCTACTTAGAAACATTACCAACTAGTCCGTAATATAAGCAATGGCGTACATGGCAGAATAAAAAAATGGTAAGCTGAGTGCGATCAGCATGCCACAGACGAACCATGCCCGAACAGATAATAATGTGCGTGAGTGCTTGGCTTTTGTTTTTTGTGCCGGACGCACTAGTTGCCACATCATCACGGCTGTCACAAAATAAGCTAAATACCAAATAGGCAACAAGCACAACCCAGCGAAATAGGTCACGTCACCACGAAATGCTCTGAGATGATTTCTCGGGATACCATCGTCGAATCGCTGGTTGTAATTTTCGTAGCCGTAGTAGTAACTGTGAGTTTCTCGGTAATAAATCCCCCACGCGACATCCAAATTGGGACAGCAGGGTTCTTGGTCGCGTAATTGCGCCCATGTGACCTCATGCTCATCTGCAATGCGGTTGAGTAATAATTGCGCTTCAATACCCGAAAAGAGTATCAATACCCCTAGTAAGATAACCAATGAATGCGTTATCAGTGTGTAACGATGTTGTGTGAGTAACATATCTCTCCCCTAATATCACCCTTCTCGCACACAGTAACACAGGTACGCATTAAGAGACAAGCTACTTGCACCTAACAGTGGTTAATCAACGATTACCGGACCTAAGCCCATTTGACTATCGGGTGTTCCATCTGGCAAAACAACAGGCAAGGTCATCTGCGGATTTTCTGTATCTGCAAAACTCGTCACGCTCAGATACCAGCCACCCTCAGCAGGATTTTCCGGCATAGGTATAACAATCGTATCTTGAATGACACTATCCGGTAGCCAGCAGGTTGTCGGATAGTTGGTGGCTTGCGGTTGCCAAACAACAGATTCACCTGTGCTACCATCCGGCGCAACAGGCAACACGGCAAAATAATAAGGGGGCGTCATTTGCGCATGGCTCTGCCAGTGCAAAGCTAAGGTAATCGCATTCGTCTCGGTATCATACACGCCTTCCCAGCCAACCAGTGTGAATTGCTCGTTCACCGTTATCTGTACAGGACGAGTCGCCGCCGTCAGTTCCGGCGCAGGTGGACGAGGCGCAATATCCCCAGCCCCCATCACGAACCAAGTGGCGACCAGCGCGACGGTCAGGCTGGCTTGTGCAACGTATAGTTGCCACCACCCTGTCGCAGATTTTAGGGTGATTTTCGTTACAAGGTGCGATGCCGCCACGAGGACAAACGGCGTAAAAAAGAGCCACACCCGTCCGGTTTCGCCGCGTGCGGTATTGCTGAGGAGCATAATGACCATCGTCAGCAAGAGCGCCAAGGGCAAGACCGACACATTATCACGGCGCACAGTGGCGACCAACCACAGGACGCCAGCCGGCACGCTTCCTAATAGCAACCATTCCCAAGTGTGCATCCACAGCCAAGGCACAAAAGGACGCTCAAGCTCAAGATGCGTGCCAAAAGCAACATCCAACATCGCTATAGGCGAATCCCCACCTGCCAGCATGTACATCCCCCAAGGCAACAACACACCCAGCCCATACCACAATCCCACCAGCACAGGTCGCGCAAAGCTGTGTTCTTCGCGTTCATGGAAAATATAGTGCAGGAGTGTATACCAGCCGAATAATAAGCCAAGTGGCACAACGGAGAAATTCGCAAAAGTGAGTATGCCTGTCAGCACACCTGATAAAATCGCAAACAGGGGCGCGAAACGACTATCATCTAATCCGCGTAATAGCCAATAAAATGACCCTATCGCCAAAAGTGGATACGCCGTATTCCATGAGCCACCATACATCACGACGGCTGGAATCAGCGCCCATAGTCCTGCAACGTAAATTGCATCCTCACCCAGTAACTTTTTCGCTACAGCGTATAAAGGAAAAACAGCTAATCCCGCCCAGAGAGGCATCAATAACGCTACCCACATGCTTGCCCATTCCGCGGGTGCAAGTTGCAGAAGTGTATAATTATGACATTGATATGGGAGCAATCCCTGTTGAAGGCTTTCAGCGAGTGCAGGCGTGGTTTCAAAGAATCGGGTCGCTGCATGATGTATCAAGGGCAATCCAGGTGGACTGAGTTCGACATGCTGACTAACCCCATTGAACGACGCCATAATAGTCGTCCAGTCGAACCAATTGCCGTCTGACCAGTCAATCAAGCCCGATGCCGTCGCAGGACCCGTCGCGCCCAGTGATACCGTGCGATAGAGCAATTCCGCTGCCGCATCACCTGTCCGCGCCCATGTTGCGCCCAGTGTGAGAACAATGGTACCGCTGAATGCCCAAGCAAGCCCCAGCCGTGTGCGCTCACGCATCGCAAGCCACAGCATCACCAGCGCAAAAATGACGACCAAACCAGCAAACACCATCGCCCGCGCTATCGGCACAGGGATATAGTTCCACTGCCAGCGAAAAATTTCGCCACCACGCAAAAAAGGCACAAGGTCAAAGGCGAGGATACCAGCCAGCACCAGTGACATCACCAGCACAGCGTTTATCAAGCGGGAAACAGACATGCTCTTAACCCCCAATCGGGCAATTCATTTTATCCATGGCGGCATACCATAGCCCATCCCCGCACGCCCATGAAGGGTCAACTGAATCACGGTTGTGGGAGCGCGACGTCATCTCGGCGTGTGAGAATCTGCCCTGTGCTTTTGAGACGTTCTGCAATATGCGCTAATGTGTTTCCAGTGATAGGGTGTTCAAAGTTGGGTGCAATGTCTGCAAGGGGTTGTGCGACGAAGCGATACAGCAATACATCATTTTCTGGTAGAACCATGCCCTGCGCATCCATGACCTCGTTGCCGAAAAAAATTAAATCCAAATCGAGCGCGACTTGATGCTTATTCTCGCGGTCACGTCCAGCTTCCGATTCAATCGCTTTGAGAACATCAAACTTAAAACTGCGGGCATCGCGTGCTGTTTCGACAATCACGGCTGCATTCCAATAATCGGGTACGCTGTCATCTGCGGTTTTTTCTGCGGGTGATGAATACACGGGTGACACCGCAATCAAATCAGCGGATTTTGCTAAACCTTGCACACCCCGTTCTAAATTAACGTCTGGATGAAAATTCGTTCCCATGCTTATATAAGCGCGTGTTTTTGGCATGTATATGATGACCTCTCACTTTATTTGACTATCACGCTTACGATAGCGGATAAAGATAACCATCACGTAGGTAAGCCATCAACACTTCATCAGAGATACCGAGTGCTTTCAGGTCGATGCGCGAGATGCCCGCCTGATAATTCTTGAATAACAGCATCAGCACGGGGTCATCTGTATAGTCAGCGCGGAAATCATGATAGACACCCTGCCCTGCTACGAAACACCAAGGCGTCGGTGCAAAATCAGTAGCCTCTTTCAAAGGCGTGCGCTGATAGGGCATCGGTTGAACAACCGTTGCATTCAAGATTTTGTCTGCAAATGCCTCGACCATCGTTGTGATGTGATACTTTTCTTGCAAATAAGCGCGGGTTGCCTCGACAGAAAATGTGTCCTCACCACGCAAAATCCGCAGGGCGTGTTGGGTTGCCGCCCTAGTATCGCCATAGTCAATTTTGTTGATATACGCATCGTCAATCAGGGTACGCGATGGACCGACCCGCGAGATAATGACAGGTGTCCCACAGCCAAGTGCCTCGAATGCCACGTTGCCAAACGTCTCCACGTATGAGCCAATCACCAACGCCAATGTCCCGACAGAATAGTAGGCTGGCAAGAGCGATTCTGGTATCCAACCGTGAAACACAAAGTAATCATCGAGACGCTTCGCCGTAATCTGAGCGCGTATCTGCCGATAAAAGGCTTGGTCATCCGGTGATTGGGCATCTGGCAACCACTGTGGAACTAACACGCGAATATCGTCTATACCATGTTCATGCACCAGCCTGTCCACCAGCGCGATACAATCTGCAAAGCCCTTACCCGCTTCAGGACGATGCGGAAATAGAAGATAACGATAGCGGTCAGGGTCAAGTTCGGGAATCGCCTCTTTGAGCGCGGCGGGGTCAGTCGGCTGGAAAATATCCCAGCGAAAACCATTGTTGATGACCTGTGTGCGCTTTTGTAATTCGGGGAAAAAGCGTCCAACTGTCGCCACGAGACTGCGCTTCACAAAATCCGATGGCACAATCAGCGACCCCGCGTTGAACAAAAACGCGCTCTGCAAGGTCTCCGCAAAGAGAATGCTCCGTAGCGAAATCACCGTCGGCACATCTTGATACACATAGGGAAAAATCAGCCCGCCATCATGGCTATAATGCACATCGGCATCATCAAGGTAATCCGCGACCTCTTGGATAGCATTGGCAATATTGTAAATCGGCGTGAAATACGGTTCGGGGTACGGTTGCTTGAAACGCAAAATAGGCTCGACGCGCACATTGTCCTGCCAGTTAAACTGCGGATGCTCGGCATGTTTGCGCGTACAGAGAATCGTCACCTGATGCCCCAACGCACCCAGATGCAACGCCACTTTTTTCAGTTGAACCTGTGCGCCACCCATCGCTGTATCAGGGAATAAGGGCGTCATCGAGAACATGACTATCTTCACGCGGGATTTTCCTCAGCATAGCAAAATATTGGGGACATTATAGCGCACGGCGCGGGCTTGCCAATGTAATTGCAGACTAGTGTTTACTGAGTATTATATGGTAGTAGCCATGTAGAAAAATTAAGTTTCGTGTACGGATATTTATACGCAATGTATATCGCCTGCTCAAAGTTGAGAAGATTAGGGAAATTAGATGGAGCGAATAAAAAACCTTCCTGCTCGTGTATGGAGTAGCTTGAAGTATGTATCTAATGGCACTGGAGAGCTTCTATCATCAATCTGGGAAGTAGTAAAAAAGTTCATTCAGTACACTTGGAGAATTATCACTTGGCTCTTTGATAAACTCTTGGCTTCCTCAGTAGCAGCTATTCTCCTTCTTACAGCAGGCTTTCTTATTATTAAAGCTGGTTTTATCGCTTTATATGTGGATGAGGGAGCTACTTTTGAGAGTCTTTCTTTATGGTTAGGCATTGATGTGGAACTCATCAGGATCTTCGTTGAAGATCTCTATGCCAACGGAGGTGCAGAGCTTCTCAGCATTGCAATCACCGTGTTGGTTATTGAGAGTTTAAACAGTAGAAGGTCAATACGTGAGCGCAAAGAAGAGCTTATTTTTCAGATGGCAGGAGATGAGCCACTACATACTAAAGAAGCCGCAAGGATGCTCAGGCATAAGGGCTGGTTAGAGGACGGTTCCCTACAGGGAGCTGGCTTGAGAAGTGCCAATCTAGAGGGAGCTAGTTTGAGGAACGCCAATCTAGAGAGGGCTAACCTAGAGAGTGCTAGCCTAGAGGGGGCTAACCTAGAGAGTGCTAGCCTAGAGGGGGCTAACCTAGAGAGTGCTAACCTAGAAAGTGCTAACCTAGAAAGTGTCAATCTAGAGGGAGCTCACTTATATAAAGCCAATCTAGAGAGGGCTCAACTGATTGAAGCCAACCTAAAGAGTGCTAGATTAAGTGAAGCCAACCTAAAGAGTGCTAGATTAAGTGAAGCCAACCTACAAGGTGCTATCTTGGAAGGTACCAACCTACAGGAAGCTAATTTGCAGGATGCCAAACTAGAGAGAGTTGGCTTAATATATGCTAACCTAGAAGGGACTATGTTACAGAGAGCCAATTTATATGACGCTGACTTATTTTACGCTAACTTACAGAGGGCTGACTTGCGGGATGCCAAGCTAGAGAAGGCTTACTCAACAGAAGCTAACCTAGAAGAGGCTATGTTACAGAGAGCCAATTTACGTAACGCTAACTTAAGGAATGCCAACCTACAGAGGGCAAATTTACGGGATGCTAGGTTAGAAGGCACTACCTTAAATGGAGCCAATCTAGAGAGTGCTGACTTATATAGAGCCAATCTAGAGGGGGCTGAATTATTTTGCGCTAACTTACAGAGGGCTAACTTGCTGGAAGCCAATCTAGAGGGAGCTGACTTGGAAAGTGCCAAGCTACAGGGCGCTACCTTGCTGGAAGCTACACTCCCAGATGGTACTAAGTGGACAGAAGAGACAAATATGGCTTGCTTCACTGATGTAAAGCATCCTGAGTTTGAATCAACTAGAGAAAAGATAAGAGCAGCTCGAGAGCGTGTTATCAAGAAGCGAGAAGAGATGGTCATAGTTGAGGACAAAAGCTCTCTATTTAGTTATGGGATTATTAAAGCTATGGAAGCAGAACTCAGAGAGAAAAGACTCATTACTACTCAGAAAGCTGCTAAAATAATGGGAGTTACTCCTAACACTTTTAACAGATGGACTAAGCGAGCCGACCTAGAGCCAGCAGATACTTATCATACCAGCGAAGGAAAAAGCGACCTCTGGAGCCTCCAACAGGTAGACAAAGTTATCCAGTATAGAGAAGAAGCTAAAAAGTGAGAGAGAAACACATTATATAACCACTCAAAATGGATGAGACATGGCAAAGAAACGCAAGAAATCAAGAATGCAGAAGCGCAAAGCATCTGAACATCAAATTCCGATGGAAACCTCATGGGGTAAAAAACTCGCTGAAGCTGCTGATGATATCAACATGATAGTGCTTGATAGTGAAGGTGTGACAAATGAGAATATCGACATAGCTATTTCAGCTCTTGCAAAAATCGCTCTCGATTGTTTCGTGAAGGGAGATACATATGGTATGACGATCTTTGGCGATGAAGAAACTGGTGAGCGACTTGGATACGTTGCAGGCGCACTGAAACTAGAAAACTAATCTATGTAAATTACAGTTTATGGTGTTCTCCCAAAAAGCTGGAGATAGATTAAAACAATATCATCGGTGTCAAAATCGCAGGGACAAAAATCACGCACAAAAAACATTTGCACGCATCAGCAAAGCGGGGTATACTCTTTTTATCCTGTTTCGTTGGTAGAGGGACGTTGCGTCAACAACGCCCCTCTGGAAAGACCCTTTACAGGATCGATTCACAACAGCAGTATAACGCGCTCTCCCCTGTCTGAATAGGTTGGCAGGTGGTTGGGTGGTGTATACGGCTGGCGGTTCGCAGTACGTGAAGGGCATCAATCATAAATGGGACAAACCGCATTCTAAACTGTGGTGTCAGCATTTCGTCACGAGGGTTGCACTATGCCATCGCCGGACATAAATAACGGGGTGCTGTCTACTAGATGGTTGCCGAATTGTGATACACGACACACAGCTACAGCGCGGTTGCATGTCGGGAAGATTGCCTTGACGGGCGTCCTCCCGACATGAATTTTCTTATTCAGTAGCGATATTTAAAATGCTTCACATGCTCGAAATACAATACAAACGCATCTATATTTCATCCTCATCGCTACCTTGCTTATCTATCATCTCATCAGAGAAATCAACATACTCGTCTGGCGTCATTTCTTTTTGAACTAAGCCCTTCGAGCGCATAAATTCAGCCAACGCCTCTCCGTCTTCAAATATCTTTGGATGAATCTCCATGCAGGAATCAGTATCCATCAGAAAATAATCCAATACGTCGTTATCCTCGCTAATGAGTTTTATAATGACCCATTGCTTCCTTTTTGTATCATCTTCCCAAATGAAGCTGAAATCATTGAAGTCGTCGCTCATTTTGTGAACTACCTCTAACTTTGCCGTTTTATTTTTTGACTATTTCATAAAAGAAGTCATCGTATGCTTCAGGGGTCATTTCTTTTTCAGTTAAGCCTTTCGAGCGCATAAATTCAGCAAATTCCATGCCTATATCTAGCGATTTAGGTTGAAATTGTCTACTTGTTGCTGTATCCAGAAGAATATAATCTAGCACTTTATCTTCACGAACTAGTTTTATAATGACCCACTTTTTCAGTTCATTATCGTCTTCCCAAATGAAACTGAAATCATTGAAGTCGTCGCTCATTATCTATCTCCAATAAACAAAAACCTCCCCTGAAATTTCAGGAGAGGCGATGTTTTAGTGTTAGCTTTCACTATGCAAGGCGTGCATGGTCGCTTTCAGGGTCGGATACAAACTCGTGTATGTCTGATAGAGGTCGTCATAGACAGCATGGTTTTCGCTGGGTGTGACGGTAGCGCCTGTTTGGATAGTTGCTTGGCAAGCAGTTGGTACATCCGCATGATGCCCTGCGCCAACAGATGCTAACAACGCCGCCCCGAATGCTGCGCCCTCGGTGGTGTTGACGTTCAGCAGAGGCGTATTCAACACATCGGCAAGAATGCCCTGCCAAATTGGACTTTGCGCCCCACCACCACTGATACGCACTTCGAGATTATCTGGCAAGGTCGTCGCCGATTGCATGAGCGCAAACCCATCCCGCAAACCAAAAGCAACCCCTTCTAAGACAGCGCGAGTCATGTGTGCGCGGGAATGCCTCGCCGTCAGTCCGATGAATGCGCCCCGTGCAAGCGGGTCAGGATGGGGGGTGCGTTCGCCTGTCAAGTACGGCAAAAAGACCAAGCCTTCACTACCTGTCGGAATCGTTTCTGTCTCTGCTAAGAGCGCATCAAAGGCAACATCTGGCGCAATCGTATCTCGATACCATTGCAAACTACCCGCCGCACTGAGCATCACGCCCATAAAATGCCACATCTCCGGCACAGCATGGCAAAACGCATGCACCCGCCCTTCCGCATCATAGGCATACTCGTTCAGAGGCAAGAAAACCACCCCGGATGTGCCTACGACTAGTGAAGCGATATGCGCTTCTACTGCGCCAACACCGACTGCCCCCGCGCCTTGGTCACCACCACCAGCGACAACGGGTGTCCCTGCGGATAATCCAGTAGCATCCGCAACAGCTTGGGTGACTGTTCCGGTGATCGCGGTGCCTTCGTGCGTCGGAGGCAACCAGTCTGCCGGAATATCCAGCGCGTCTAACACATCGCTTGACCAATCGCGTTCTGCGACATTGAGCAAAGATGTGCCTGCCGCGCCTGCTAAATCGGTGGCATATTCACCTGTCAATTGATAGCGAATGTAATCTTTCGGCAGTAGCACCTGCGCGATTTTGGCATAGACATCAGGTTCATTATCACGCACCCACAATAACTTCGGCGCAGTGAAACCCGTTAGCGCACGATTACCCGTCAGTTGAATCAGGCGTTCAAAGCCGATGGTTTCAGTCATGCTATCGCATTGAGCTTGTGTGCGTTGGTCATTCCACAAAATCGACGGACGCAGAACCTCGCCTGCGCTATCTAAAATGACTAAACCGTGCATTTGTCCGGTTAAGCCGATGGCGTCAATGGCATCGCCGGATAAACCTGATGTTTGCAATGCGCCTTGTATCGACTGCTGAATGCCTGCCCACCAATCTGCCGGATTTTGCTCACTCCAGAGAGGCTTCGGCTGGCTCAGGGATTGAGGGGTATTATGCGACGCGACCACATTGCCTTCTGCATCGACAATCAAGGCTTTTGCGCCTGTTGTGCTGATGTCGATGCCCATTACGTAGGCAGTCATCAACGCACCCCTAGCAACAAGTCGATGGTCAATTGGTCGAGTTGTTCATAGGGCAAACCCCGACTGCCCAACGCGGCACGGTCAAAGTCTGTGTCTTTGAGGGTTTGCATGCTTTCGGCGCTGTAGCCTTCACTGAGATAATCATATGCGCTATCTTGGGCATGGATTTCTGCTAGCAATGCTTGAATCTCGTCGTCGGCGTTGAACTTCTCTGCTTTCTCTTTCAGAATCAAGTAGGTACGCATACAACCGCGTGCGAACGCTTTCACATCGTCATAATCTGCGGTGCGATAAGCATGGGCGTCAAAATGGCGCGGATTATCGTAATTCACATCTTCTAAGAAGCGCACGAGATGAAAGGCTTGTTTGAGCATCATGCTCCCAAAACGGAAATCTTGGTCGTAGCGTCCAAACATCTGGTCATTGAGGTCAATATGAAAGAGCTTGCCCGCGTCGTAGGCTTGCGCGACACCGTGCATGAAATTCAGCCCTGCCATGTGTTCGTGGGCGACTTCGGGATTTACACCGACCATCTCGCTATTATCAAGCGTCTCGATGAACGCCAGCATGTGTCCGATGGTGGGGAGGAAAATATCACCACGCGGTTCATTCGGCTTAGGTTCGAGAGCAAAGCGTAAGTCGTAGCCTTGATCGTTCACATAGGCGCACAGATAGTTGAGTGCTTCACGGAAGCGTTTGAGCGCATCCAAGCCATTTTTGCTACTATCGGATTCTGTGCCTTCGCGCCCGCCCCAAAATACGTATGTTTTCGCGCCGAGTTCTACGCCCAAGTCAATCGCGCTCATGGTTTTCTGGAGTGCATACGCCCGTACTGCCGCATCATTACTCGTGAAAGCGCCATCTTTGAATACAGGGTCGCTGAATAGATTGGTCGTCGCCATTGGCACAACGATACCCGTATCATCAAGGGCTTGCTTGAAATCGCTCACAATTTGGTCGCGTTCGGATGGGGTCGCATCAATAGGCACGAGGTCATTATCATGAAAATTGACGCCCCATGCCCCAACTTCGCTCAGCATATGCACGAGGTCAGGAGGCGATAATTTCTCGCGCACTGCTTGTCCGAAGGGGTCTGCCCCTGTGTTCCCGACTGTCCATAAACCAAAGGTAAATTTGTGTTCTGCTTGTGGTTCGTAAGCCATAAGTCTCTCCTGCAATAAGTGTGTTTAAATACGTGCCGTCAGTGTAACACGCTTAGAAGAGACTATCCGCTAATTGGTTAAATCTTATTCTGTTGTTACTGTGATAGTGTTGCTTTACTCAACTATATCATCCAGTGTTAGTTGTCCCAAGGCATCAAGCATTGGTAGAATGATAGGAGACAAAACTGTTGTAGTCGATGCTACCATTTCTTCTATGGGTACGCTATCTTCCAAAACCCTTTCATCTTGATGGTTATCATGTAACATCGCCAAACCTATTAGCACCATGGCATACTTAAATTGTGCTTCCAACAATTGTGATTCTTCAGTTTTTCTAAGATTTTTTAGCTCAATTTGTAAAGCTAAATTGTCCATATTTACAAAGAAGTCATAGCTGTTATCACCTGCATTCACAACACGAAGTGCGCTTTTTTCAGAAAAACTATGATTTTCCCAATCATCTCTCCTTACTTCTGTTACATGAGGCATGTTAAGTCCACTAGAAAGCTGATCTTTACAGTGATTTGTACTTGTACCAGATTTTATATCAACTGGTGCTGATATGCCAGGAGCTTTTTCAATTACTG
>JBCBKJ010000073.1:0-29755 GCA_038522085.1 Chloroflexota bacterium | reverse complement strand
CTATATGTATGTACAAAAGTTTATGAGTATTACAGTTCACTGAGAACCTGTATCTAAACCGTGTCCTGATACACATAATCGGGTTTAATGAAACATAACCTAATTTACACACACACATTATCAAGAACCACCTACGAGAGGCAGAGGGCATGTCCATTACCCGCCAAGACGCATTGGACTACCACAAACAAGGGCGTCCAGGAAAAATTGAAGTTATACCTACCAAATCAGTAAATACTCAGCGCGATTTATCGCTCGCATATTCACCAGGTGTTGCCGATGCCGTGCGCGAAATTGATGATGACCCACTATCTATTTATGAGCTAACAGCCAAATCTAACTTGGTTGGCGTCGTCAGCAACGGTACAGCTATTCTCGGCTTAGGCGCACTCGGTCCCGAAGCCAGCAAACCCGTCATGGAAGGCAAGGGCGTGTTGTTCAAACGCTTCGCCGATATTGACGTGTTCGATATTGAAATCAACGCTGATTCTGCTGAAGAGATTATCACCACTGTAAAATCTATCGCGCCGACGTTCGGTGGCATTAACTTAGAAGACATCAAAGCGCCAGAATGTTTTGAAGTTGAAGAACGCCTCCAAGAGATGCTCGATATTCCTGTCTTTCATGATGACCAACACGGTACAGCCATTATAAGTGGCGCGGCGCTCATGAATGCCTGTGAAATCACCGGACGCAAATTTGAAGATCTCAACGTGGTCATTGTTGGGGCGGGCGCGGCTGCCATTGCTACAGCGAAATTCTATGTCCTACTTGGTGTCAAACGCGAGAACATTGTCATGGCAGATATTCACGGCATCGTCTACAAAGGGCGCGAAATCGACATGGACAAGTACAAAGAAGAATTTGCCACCGAACGCGATGTCAATAATATCGAAGAAGCTCTCGTCGGTGCGGATATGTTGCTCGGCTTGTCAGTCAAAGGCGCAGTAAAAGCCGAATGGCTCGCAGGCATGAACGAGAATCCAATTATTTGCACGATGGCAAATCCTGAACCAGAAATTCCACCAGAAGAGACACGCCGTGTACGTCCCGATGCGATTATCGGCACAGGGCGCAGTGATTATCCCAATCAAGTTAATAATGTGTTGGGTTTTCCGTTTATCTTTCGAGGCGCACTCGATGTTTATGCGTCGCGCATCAATGACGATATGAAACTCGCCGCCGCCGAAGCCCTTGCCGCGCTCACCAAAGAGGATGTGCCGGATAGTGTGTTGTCTGCCTATGGGCTTAGTTCACTCAAGTTCGGGCGTGAATACCTAATTCCGAAGCCCCTCGACCCGCGTGTACTGCTCTATGTCGCGCCAGCCGTTGCCAATGCCGCCATGCGTAGTGGCGTCGCCCGTCGCAACATCGACATTGTAGAATATCGCAATCGCCTCATTGCTCGTCAAGGACGCGGACAAATCGTGCGTAATTACATCATGAATAAAGCCCGCATGGGGTCAAAGAAACGCATTGTCTTTGCCGAAGGGCGCGAACCTAAAATCATTCGGGCGGCGGCGCGTGTCAAAGATGAAGGCATCGCTGAACCCATCCTCATCGGTAACCCTGAATATATTCGTGGCTTGATTGATGAACTCGGTTTGCGCTTCAATCCGCAAATTGTTGACCATGTCAACGACCCACGTATAGATGAGTATGTCGCCGCACTGTATGAACAACGTCGTCGTAAAGGCGTCACTCAAGAAAAAGCTGAATCGCTCTTACGTAGTCGAAATTACTTTGGACCCATGATGGTCAAAATGGGGCATGCTGATGCCATGATTAGCGGGCTTGCCCACGAATACCCTGATGTCGTGCGCCCAGCGTTGCAAATTTTCGGAACACGTGACAGCGCCTCTATTGTCTGCGGTCTGTATATCATGATTATCCGTGATGACGTCTATCTGTTCACCGACACAACCGTCAACATTGACCCTGATTCCGAAGTCCTCTCGGAGATTGCCATCTTAGCAAACGATTTCTCCAAAACACTCGGTATCAAACCACGTATCGCCATGCTCTCGTTTAGTAATTTTGGTAGCACGCCTCATCCCGTGACGAAAAAAGTGGCAGATGCCGTGGAAAAAGTGAATACGCGCCGACCTGATATTGTCATAGATGGTGAAATGCAAGCGGATACAGCCGTCGTGGAGCGTATCATTGAAGAACGCTATCCATTTAGCAATGTCAAAGGGGCAAATGTACTGGTATTCCCAAATCTCGGCGCGGCAAATATTGCCTATAAATTGCTCGCTCGCTTGTCAGATGCCACAGCGATTGGTCCCATTTTGCTCGGCACAGGCGCACCGATTCATGTCCTACAAGCTGGCGACGACGTAGAAGACATCGTAGCTATTACAGCCGTTGCCGCCATGGACGCCCAAAGTCGCTCCAGTCGTGGCTACTAACAGCACATACAACTGACGCAGGGTGTGATACCATAGGGCATCTTCCGCTTCTGAGGCACTATGCCCCATGACACCCTGCCATCATTTTTACCTCATCGTTAATACAAACGCGGATAGCAATCTCGTCCTTGCACAACGCATCTTTCCCACAGATAACACCACCCTACAGCATGTACCGCTAGGGCGTCTACCCAATGTCTATGCAGATTACCATTTCTGGCAAGTGTGCGAGTCAGCTAATCAATCGCTGAAAAATGAATGGAATGTATCGGTGACGACGCTTCGTTGTCTAGAAGTCGGACGCATGCCGATAGATGAAGAAAACCCTGATTTGCAACCACCACTTTATTATGTTTATCTCATGCATACACATATAGACGTACAACATGAAGATTTAACTTGGCTATCCGTCGATAATCTCATCTTAGTCGATACACCCTTCTCGCATGAAAAAATACGTGACTGGCTCTCTACACTCGATGAAGAACATCCCTATCGCCCGGATTGGTATCGCCCGCGCTGGACAAGCGATGTACATCAGCAATTTCCAGACACGACCACATTTGAGCAACTACGCTCATGGGAACGCTCTACCATTTGGCGCTTACAACACAGCACAAATGACCGCACGATTACCCGCTATCTAAAAGCAGTCCCGCCCGTTTTTGAACATGAACCCACGCTCACCAGTTGGCTCAGAACACGTTTTCCACAATTCACGCCCGAAGTTATTGATACTAATCGGCATCGCTGGCTACTCATGACCGACTATGGCGGACAAGCCCTCAATGAAATAAAAACGCTCGATAAATGGGAACGGGCTATCAGCGAATACAGCAAATTGCAGGTACAACTCATCGCGCATACCAGCACCCTACAGAAACTCGGCATTCCGCAACGCCCGCTTTCATGGATAGATAGCCATCTGAATGCGTTCTTGCTCAATCTCGATACTTACGTAGCAGGTTGGGACAAAGCACGTAAAAAACGCCTGCACGATAGCATCCCACTCCTACATCGTTTACTGGCGCAACTCTCAGAAAACAATATCCCCAACACGCTCGAACATGGCGATTTTTGGGCAGGGCAGATTATAGTGCGACGAGATAAAACTCTCTTCACCGATTGGTCAGATAGCACCCTGACGCATCCATTTTTTAGCCTGCCTTTTTTCTTGGTCGATATTCAGCAGGAATTACCGGATGTGCCGTTGGAAACAATTCAACAGACCCTCACGACTGCCTACCTCGACGCATGGACAGATTACATGCCTCTAGCCGATTTGCAGTCAGCCATGCAAAGTGCAAACATCATCTCGCCTCTATTCACGGCACTGCGCTACCATGTAGACATTCTCCCCCGCATGGAAAACAAATGGGAGATGATAAATATGGTCGGCTATAACCTCGGCTTGCTCCTGACCGCGCTTGATTCTGGCTAACCCCCCATCTTTGGGGGATGTGTTCCAGATTCGTAGGCGATAAATTAGTAACATATCGCCTACGAATAATAGCAATGGGACGGAACATGACGACCAAAATAAAAAACTCAGACAACAAAAATGTCTTCTCTTGGGCATGGAACGAATTTCTATTCGCCCGTGAATTTGAATACGAAACGCCCCTCACACCAGATGAAGTGATGCAAGCACTCAGGCACGTAGAAACTGATAGTTATTACTCTTGGGGGCATTGGTCTATGATAGACCACAAAGTGAGCTACGAGCCAACTGGAGACAAAGAAGGCACATTTCGCATCATATTAGAAAAACGCAAAGTTGATGATTGGTTTGATGAGCAAAACACCGTACAAGAGATACAGGGTACACTTACAGTAGACGCTGATACAGGCATGACCACGGTCAAAGGCTATACCCGCTTCAACGTAAAACAATATAGGATAATACTTTTGGTGAGCGTCATTAACTTTTGGATCTATTTCAATGCTCCTCATTTAAGCTGGGTGTTGTGGATAATCATATTTGTCGCCGCCAGCGTATGGTACAACCTATATGATGAACGTAACAAAGTCGCTGACCGCATTGACGACATCATCATGAATGCTAAAGCCACTTACAGCGCCGACTACCTCAGCGATGAAAACACAGATGAGCATGTGGCGTCAGAAATCTATGAAGCACAATCGGCATATCAAACACATAAGATAAGCGAATATCCAATCACGTCTGTGAAATGACGATATTTTGCAAATTTATTCGCATGCTAATAATGGTAGAGCGTTTACACAGCGCCCGAAACACGCACAAAAACTACCTCGCTTCAATCTTGTAGAATGGCATGCTCAAAAAAACAACATACGAACCCCCCACCTTTGGGGGATGTGTCACTAGCTAATAGGCGATACAGTGATAATGTATCGTCTACGAACAAAATCAATGCGAGGGAACATGACCACCAAAATAAAAAATTCAGACAACAAAAATATCTTCTCTTGGGCATGGAACGAATTTCTATTCGCTCGTGAATTTGAATACGAAACACCCCTCACACCCGATGAAGTGATGCAACATCTCAATCAATTAGAAGGCGATAGTTATTTTTCGCGCTGGCATATGTCTACCCTCGACCATGACGTAAATTACGAACCAGCCGGCGACAAAGAAGGCACATTTCGCATCAAACTAGAGCCTAGCAAAAGCAGATGGTGGCAGGACGATAGTCCACTCCAAGAAACCCGTGGCACGCTCACTGTTGATGCTAATACAGGCATGACCACCGTCAAAGGGCATACCCGCTTCAGCGCCCAATTCTATGGCTTGATGCTCTTTATTATTGTTGCCAACGTTCTCACATCATCTTATGGTGTTTGGTTTTTGCTTTTCTGGACAGCAGTACTCTTGTTATTCTGGTATAGCCTCTATACTGAACGTAACAAACTCGCTAACCGCATTGACGACATCATCATGAATGCCAAAGCCACCCAAATTGCCGAGCAACTCAGTGATGAAAATATAGATGAGTATGCAGACTCAGAAACCTATCAAGAACAAAAAACATACCGCACCACAAAAGTATAAATCGCATTGCTATATTTCTTGGCACTCATACATATTCATATGAAGTATCAGAACAGCATCTCATGAGGCTAGAGCCTAGAGGCAACCTCGATAAGCTGTCTCTCCAAAAAAGCGCACTCTGTCTGATTTTCACACAGAGATAAGGCACGGATGTAGGCTTCTTTTGCTTCTTCATACTGTTGCGACCTTTTGAGTAAATCAGCATGCGTCGCATGAAATAAGTAGTAGTTATCAAGGCGTCCATGTTCGTTGAGTTCATTGAGTAGAGCTAACCCTTCGCTGATTCCCTCGGAAAACGCCACAGCTACCGCACGGTTCATAGCGACCACAGACGAGGGAATAAATGTCATTAACGCGCCGTACAACAAAGCAATTTGCTTCCAATCTGTCGCTTCAAAGGTGTCTGCTTCTGCATGCAACGCAGCAATCGCCGCCTGAATCTGAAACGGACCTCGCTGGCGCATGGTGATTGCGCTATCCAACAAAGCGATACCTTCTGCAATGGCAGTTCGATTCCACTGTGAACGATCTTGTTGTTCCATCAACAACATTTCCCCTTGGCTTTCTGTGCGGGCGGCGCGTCGTGCATGGTGCAACATCATCAAAGATAGTAGCCCCATTGCCTCCGCCTTATCATTCCCAATGTGTGCTTCCGTCAGTAGCTTATTCAGCATACGACCAAGACGAATCGCTTCTTCACATAAATCTTCGTTGACGAGGGCATCGCCAATAGGTGAGGTATAACCTGCATTGAAAATAAAGTAGATGACAGATAAAACCGCTTGCAACCGCTCATCCAGCTTATCAATAGCAGGCACTTCATAAGGGATGCCGGCATCCCGAATTTTACGTTTTGTCCGCACGAGACGTTGCGCCATCGTCGTCTTAGGAATCAAGAAGGAGCGGGCAATGACCTCAGTAGAAAGTCCACCCACCGTCTGTAGCGTCAGGGCAACTTGTGCTTCATGGGCCAAAGCGGGATGACAACAGGTGAAGATTAATTTCAAGCGTTCATCAGGAATGGTCATCGTTTCTGCATGTGTCATTTGTGTTTCCTCTTCCACCTGACGCTCCAGCGTATGCAAGGCGTGGAGCGTTGGTAAGTGTTTTTGAGCCGTTTGGTTGCGTCTGAGGCGATCAATTACCTTACGTTTAGCGGTTGTCATCATCCATGCACCGGGGTTACGTGGAATCCCTCTTTTTGACCATTGTTGCAAGGCATCCAACAGCGCATCCTGCAACGCATCCTCAGCCAATTCAATATCACACAAGGTAGATAGCAAGGCAGCTATTACGATGCGTGATTCTTGTTGAAAGGTTTGTACAATCTGTTCGTGAATGTCGGCTGAGGACATACTTTCTCCTATTATGATGTGCCGATAGGTACGTGCTATCGGCACACATTCGTTTCAATCTACATCATTGTCACTGCGCAAGTGAGTCATTCACATCTGGAATTTCCAAGACAGGGCGAATCTCTACCGAGCCATATTTTGCTGCTGGAATCATCGCCGCCAATTCAATTGCTTTATCCAGATTCTCACAATCCAGCACGTAAACCCCACCCAGTACCTCTTTCGTTTCAGCGAATGGACCATCAAAAGTCGTGGTTTTGCCGTCTTTTACCCGCACTGTCGTTGCGCTGGTGTGGGGGTGCAAAGGGAGCGCATTGTTCATCGCACCCTGTTCGATGGCTTTTTCGTTGAATGCCATGTATGCCTGATAATCTTTTTGTTCTTCTTCTTCCGACATACCTTCGAGAGCAGTAAGGTCATTGTAAATCAAAATCATGTAACGCATGAGTTTCCTCTTTCCTTAAATTGGTTTGGATATTTAGAGTAGAGCGTATTTTGTTGATACCCTCTACCAATACGTCGTTTAATGTGTCGTCAAATCGACACTTTTTCAAATAGCTAGGTAATTTGTTACTTTGCTTGTGCCTGCAACGCAACCCAATCTTCGAGGCGCGTCAATTCAACTGGATAATCTTGCAATGTCGCTGACATATCGAAATCTTTGGGTTTTGTATCAGAGTCCACGACGGCTGCCATCACATCGCTTATACCTCTGTGAAACGGTTTCATGAGAGTCGCCATGATACGTGGTACAAAACGCGGTACCCGTTGCGACTTCAACTCGACACCAGCAACCCGCGCATAAACTTCTGCCACTTCCTGCGAAGTGAAGTTTTCAAGACCGCCGATATTGATCGTTTTATTACGCGCACTAGGGTCAGTGAGGGCAATGAACGCGAATTTTGCTACATCACAGTTCGCAACAAAGTTACGTGGATTCTCGCCACGCCCCATGATGAATGCTTTCCCACCTTTCAACACACTCTCACCAATCATTTCAACATGAGGGCTAAAGAATGCCGATGCCCGCAGAATTGTGTAGGAAAGACCACTTTCGCGCAGATAGTCTTCTACTTTCGCCTTGTTGCGGAAAAACGATACCGGATTGTCGTGGGTCGCTTCTTGTGTAGACATATAGACAAAGTGCTTCACGCCCGATTCCTGCGCAATGTCAATGAGTCGAAGATGTCCAGTGTAATCCACATGCTTAGACGCATTCTTGCCATAGCCGAACAAACTAGCCACACTGACAAGCACCATATCAACATCTTTGCAAGCCTCACGCACAGATGCTTCATCTAGCAAATCAGCCTGCACAATTTCCACTCCTTCACCAGCGAATGTTTCTAACTTTTCCGGCGTGCGGCTAGTGAGCCGTAATGGATGCCCTGCTTCCAACAAAAGTGGAATGGTTGCCTGTCCAATGGTACTGCTAGCGCCAATAATCAAAATCATGATATTTCCCCTCTTTTTCATTTTATTACACGTCGAGTAAGTGTCGTCTATTAAAACGTCGTGCATAGACACGACAAATCGACAAAGCAAATAGTATTTAACATAATCTTAATAAAAAATCCCTCTTCGCTTGCGAAAAGGGATTTAAAGAGTGTAATAGTGTGTGGCGAAAACCAGATTTTTCGCTTATGCCTCGTCCTCTGCTACATCCTCCAGCAAAATCGGACGTTCTTCATACGGCTGACCCAAGCGCCCCTGTTCCGCGTCGATAATTTCCTCATTGAGTTTCACAAACAACGGCGATGGTTCGCGTAATGCCTGACCCTGTGGCAATTCTTGTGCCTCCCATTTCCCAATAGCCGGACTCCCATCATAGACCAGTGCCTTATGACTGCGATTTTCTTCGTCAATAGTGATGATGTCCAAATCACCGAATAGCTGTCCATCAAAACCCAGCAATTCATGTACCTTCTGACTGCTAAATGGCACGAATGGCGCAAACAGCACTTTCAAGTAATTAATACACTGCATTGCCGTATACACACTACGCGCCGCATCTGCTTTATCTTCTTTGTATGCTTTCCACGGCGCACGCTCATTCAGCCAAGCGTTCACTTCCTGCGAGAGCAAAAGCGTGTTTTCCAGCGCCGCCCGCATCTTCACCGCTTCAATCAATTCACCTGTCGTTTCAAAACCAGATTTCACTTTCTCAAGGATAGCGAGGTCAGCTTCCGGCAATTCATCATAGGTCGGCACTTGCCCATCAAAGCGTTTATACGCAAAGCCCATCACACGATTCACAAGATTACCCCATGCCGCCAACAATTCGTTGTTCACACGCTCATAGAAACCCTGCCAGCTAAAATCACTGTCTGTTGTCTCTGGAAAAGTGCGCGTCACATAGTACCGCACGGCATCCGGTTGATACCGCTCCAGAATATCCGGCAACCATATTGCCCAGTTACGGCTGGTGCTGAATTGCTTGCCTTCAATGTTCATGAACTCGTTGGCAGGCACATCGTAGGGCAGGGTGAGTGTTTTGCGCTCGTCATCTTCATAGATGCGCCCCACGCCTAGCAATTCTGCTTGCCAGATGACTGTATGGAATGGAATATTGTCCTTACCAATGAAGTTATAAATCAGCGCGTCCGGGTTATACCACCAGTCTTTCCACGCTTCTGGGTCGCCTTTGACGTACTTCGCCCATTCAACCGACGCCGTGAAATACCCCATCACTGCCTCGAACCACACGTACATTTTCTTGTCTTCCCAGCCTTCCAGCGGAATCGCAATCCCCCAATCAATATCACGGGTAATCGGGCGATGTTGTAAATCCTTCGCAAAATTCACGCTGAAATTATAGACATTTGCACGCCAGTGGTCTTTGTGTTCTTCCATGTACGCTTGCAACACATCAATGAATTGTTGCAATTCCAAGAAGTAATGCTCTGTCTCGCGCACAGATAGCTTATCATCAGGGTCTTCGATATTGTGTGGGTCAATCAACTTGACTGTTTCCATCAAATTACCACAATTATCGCATTGGTCGCCCCGTGCGCTGTCGTAGCCACAGATATAACACGTCCCCTCCACAAAACGGTCAGGCAAGAAACGGGTTTCTTTTTCGCTGTAGAGCAAAGTCTGTGTCTCGCGCTTCAGATGTTCATTTTCATATAGCTTGGTGAAAAAATCCTGCGCAATCTGATGATGATTTTCGGTGTCCGTATGTGTGAATAAATCATAGCTAATGCCGATTTTTTGCTGTGCCTGCAAGAAGCGTTCGTGATAATGCTCAAATAGCTCCCGTGCTGTGACGCCCCGTTTGCGTGCCGCCACCAAAATGGGCGTACCATGGCTATCACTCCCACTGACCATCAGCACATTGTTGCCTTTTAAGCGGTGATACCGTGCAAAAATATCGGATGCTAAATATGCCCCTGCCAAATGCCCAACATGCATATCCCCATTCGCATAAGGCCATGCCACCGATACGTGAATGTGTTTGCTCATTATGTGTCCTTTCGTACGCCTCATGTGGCGCATGTAACGTGAATGAATGGCTGTGATTATAGCGAATCACGCGCATGATACACGGGAGAGTCATGAATCTCCCGTGTATCCCAATCCGTCGCTCATGAATGCTTGTCTATTTTGCCCCGCAGGGCATCCCGACGCGCACCCACCAGCACAGACACCACTTGTTAATCATCTTGTATAGAGTCTCCGTTTGCTATACCGCTATGCCAACAAAAAACCGCCTGCACAATGCAGACGGTTGAAAATCACAATCGTTAAGCTAATCAGTCTGACAATACAAATTAGCCGTCTGCCCGTTCTATGGACATCGGCATAGCCATACCTACTGAGTGTGTATGTGTTATCTGTCTAACCATACTCGTACTATATACCTAAACCGCATTATGAGTCAAGGAATTTTGAAGTTTTGCTCGCATATAAATTAATACTATGTATTATTGTGTTATATGTAAGAGTCGGTTATATTCTTACTAAGTTAGTGTTTCGTTAATGCAACAAAGCACACATTCTTCAAGTGGTGGGGTAAATGAAGTATGTCACACATATTTATTTCATATCGGCGTAGCGACAGCAAAGATGTAGCAGGTCGTGTTTACGATTGGCTTGCCAATGCCTTTGGCGAACCAGCTATTTTCAAAGATACGCAAAATATCGTCGCTGGTGAAGATTTCCGCAAATCACTCGCTCGTAATATTCACAGCAGCCGTGTGATGCTCGTCATCATTGGTGAAACATGGCTCAAAGAAATCCACACCCGCAAAGGCAAAGGAGATTTCGTCTACTTTGAGGTCATGCGTGGCTTGCAATCTGATCATGTAAATGTCATTCCCGTATTGGTGAATGGTGCTTCCATGCCGTCGGAAAATACGCTACCGAATAAACTCAAAGCACTTGCCTATTGCAATGCCCGCACGTTACGGTCTGAACCTGAATTTCGTAAAGACATAAAAGCACTTGTTCAAGAAGTTGGACAAATAGCTAAATTACAGTCGGCTGGTGTCGGTGGTGGGACACCCCGCCCTGCACAAGCACCCATACAGCAAACAGGCGACTTCAACTTCGCAGGCGAGGTAGATGCACGAGGTGCAAATTTTACTAAGAACCAGACAACCTTCAACACGCCGATTCATCCAAAAATCCCAGCTCTGCAAGACAAAGACAAAGTCCTATCTCAACAAATACAGCAACTATCTCAGGAACTTGAAGAAGCCAGAGAAATAGAATTTGCCGACCAAAATGTATCAGATGCTGTCAGCCGCAAAGTAAGCCCCGAACGAGCGGTAGCGATTGTGGGTGTGCCACTCCTCGTTGCCGGAATAGCATTCAACCTAATCAATACGCCTATTCCCGTCGCGTTTTCTGGCACAACATATATGGTCAACAATGTGATGCTGGCAGTCGTATCCGGTCTTATTGCGTTAAGTGCCATATTGGTATTGCTACCCACAAGCGCACAGGGCAAAAACGCTGAAGCGTCTGTCGAACAGGCATCTACAAAACTTCAGAGACAAATAACGACACTTACTAACCAGCGCCAAGATATTGCTGATACCATCGAGCAACTTCATGAAGAATGGGCGCGACAAACACAAAATCGTTAACCAATAAATTTAACATGTTCAAGAAGAGGTATAAATATGGGGTGTATAAAACTAATTGGGGCTATCATATTTTGGCCCATCACGCTTCCACTAGCAATTCTAGGGTTCGCACTTTCGATTGTACGCAGCGTGTTGTTCTTTGCTCTGCGGCTAATTGGCATTGATGTCGTCGATACAACGCCACCATCACCACTCGTCTACGTCAGCCACAAGTTCCACAAGAATGGTGATGAAAATGGGGTTCTGCTCGAAATTGAAGGACGTCAAAAAGGCTTCATCGCTTTCATCATGCGTATCTTAGGGATTAGCAACCAATCTTTCGTTCGCGTGACGAAAAGTGAAGTACGTGTATCTTCCAAAGCACCACTATCTAATGAAACACTCATAGCACCACTCAACAACATCACCACTACCACACTTGAACTACGTAAGCCAGCGAAATGGGCTTACTTCGGGGCATTCATCATCGTAGCAATGGTCTATGTGCTGTTTTCCTCGCCAGACCTATTCATTCTAATGGGAATGGCAATTGCGGCTATTGTTTGTTTTCTCGTGTATTACCTATCCTCGGTAGTACATGTAGCGTTCTCTACAGGTGGTGCAAATGAGTTAAGAGGTGTTTTATTTGAAAATGGGGGTCTGGGAGGGCAATCAGGCAATCGGATTCAGTATACAGAACTCATGGAAATGTTTGAATACATTGATCGTAACGTTGTTAAAGCACATAAGTAAAAGTTAAAGGTAACTGAATCATGGCATCTATTAGTGTTGCAAGCGAAGACTACAAATTTGATAAACGTGGGAAACAAAAAATTTTCCAAATTACAGGACGTGTGAGCAACCCACTCACACGCGCTATCATGGGCTTGTTAGGTATCGATAGCTCAGTGGTATTTACAGTGAATCGAAACTATATTCACTACCGCTTTTCTGACCTCAGTGGACAAACGACAATCATGAGTCCATTAGATTCAATTACTGGAATGCAAGGGGCGTATGCCCGTCCTAAATGGGCATTGTTCTTAGGGGCTGTGCTGTCGATCGGTGGGGGTATCGGCATGTTCTCATCAGGTGGCATTAGCGCAATGATTGCGACTTTGATTGGTATTGCACTGATTGTTTACTTCGCAATTACTAAAGAGTTGTACATTGGATTTTCGACATCTGATTTCGCCCAAACACAAGGCTTACACTTCTCTGGCACCAAAACAGATGGTACAGCAATTGATGAATCTGATGTCCTAGAAGTGGTCGAACACATCAATGTCTTGCTCATACGCACACACAAATCGGGTGGCACGAATCGCCGTGCAACGGCAGAGTATACTGCCATACCAGAAGCAAAATTAAAACAGGATGTTGTAAGCACTTCTGAAAAGGAAAAAAATGATGCTTTCCTCAGTGATGAAGATTTGCGTGCATTCGGCATTCTGGATGATCAAAAAGAAAGCATAAGTAGCGCAGGGACCGACGCCCAAGAAACCGCTAATGCTATCAAAGAAACCATCGAAGATGAAATCGACATAGATGCACTCTACGAAGAAGCAGAAACTGCATATGCCAGCAAAGGCTTCGAGAAAGCCGTCATTGCTACCAACAAAATCTTGGATGACGACCCACATCATCTAGATGCACTCAAACTACGTGCGCGTTCCTATCATCGTTTAGGCAATACAACCCAAGCAGAAGCAGACAAAGCCGAATGGAAACGCATTTACTCCGCCCAATAAACTAACTGATTACGAAGGGATGCGCTGACTTGAGACTTGAAAGCGCATCCCTATTTCGGTATACTTGTAAAGCTACTCTATGGCGACGTGGCAGAGTGGCTATGCAGCGGCCTGCAAAGCCGTGTACACCAGTTCGAATCTGGTCGTCGCCTCACCAATCAAAATGCCTGCTCATATTTGTGAGCAGGCATTTTTTTGTTACAAATCATTGCTGAAAAAGAAAACTAATTTCGCCGGAATAGACTGATAACAAAATCTTTTGCCCGCAAAAACCAATCATTCAGCACCACACCCCAATTAACAGGCAATTCTGCATACTCAGCTGTCTGGTACGCATAAGGCGTCATGTCTGGTTCAGGGTCGGGTTCTTCGGGCGGGTTGAGGGCTTCATCAGCTAACAAGGCGCTACTGAATGAGAGCAACAAAAATTCGCGCAGTTCATTCGCTGGCACATCATCCATCCATGCCGGATACTCACCCGTCGCTTTAATGCGATGAAGCAAGTGGGCTGTCAGGTGAATACAAATTATTTGCTGTTTCTCAGTTAGCTTGCTATGTAAGCCAGCATCGGATAAATCCTCAGGCAGTGCGTCAAAGAAGGCTGTTAGCGCAATGTCCATTTCAGACAAAGGCAATCTATCGCCCAATTGGCTCACGTCGAAAGATTCACTATTGATATGTTGTTCAAAAGGATTGCGTTGTTGTTTCTCTGGCATAATCCAATCTCGCGCATAGCCACCGTAGTGTACGTTTCTGTTATAATTATATGCTAATCTAATGTTGCTGACAACGTACCCACCACCATAATGCACGAGAAGATGTATATTTTTTACTATCTTTCATAGTATCGCTTTATTCCCAAGACACTTAGAAGGGCAGATTTTGTGTTTTTTCTACAACATCCATGAGAAACCATGTAGCTCTCCTCTCCTCAGTGAGATTGCGAGCGCAAGGAGAGGGGCTGGGGGAGAGGTAAAACGACCTCACCACCACACATAAATTAAATCTGAGAACGTCTGTGTGATGTGTAAGTAATACCAGAAAATACCCGCCCCAACATGCAAGCCAAACACGACTGTACTAGCAACCGTCTTAGCAACGAGTGATGCTGACCAGCCGTCGCGGATATAGCGTTCTCGCACCCGCGCCAGCCCAAAAATCACCGCGACAATCTGTAAAATTAATGACGCAATTTGACTGCTCCATGTGAAATCGCCCGCCGCAATCACCGTGTAATCCACAAACAAGTACGCATACAACGCCGCCACAATGTAAAACAACCACGCCAGATTGAATAGCAAGCTCTGCACAGCATCCCGTACAAACAGCGCATACACGACTAACGGCAATCCAGCTGACATCACAAATTTGAGAGCGATTTGCTTATCTGCGTTCGGTTCATAGTGCAATGTCCACTCGAAGAACACGCGAAATGGGTCAATGCCGATACCCCCGCTACTCGTCCATGTGATTGTCTGTATGAGCAAAATAGCAATCGACGGAATCACAATCCCACCCAACAAAACCGACCAGTTAATATAAGTCGGGCGTAGCAAGACAGGCAACTCTTTCGTGTCTTCAGGGTCGCGGAAAGTGAAGGTCTGCCAAAGCGTGAGCGGACGCTTGATGATTTGCCACACATCGCCAAAGCGATACACAATCAGCGCGAATGTCAGCAAGCCTAATGTCGGTACAAATGCCAGCACAAAACTCGGCTTTGCCACCAGCGATAGAAAGGTGAGCAATGCTAAGGGTGCAATCCACCAGCGCGACAAGGGCTGGCTGTTCAAGAACAACGGCACAGACACGAAAAAGAGCGCCACTGAGAACGGCTTCATGATATTCACCGTCGGGTTATGATACACATGTGGCGCAAAGTAGCCAAAATATAAATTCTGCCCTGTGAAAAAGAAAATAGGCGCAATCAACAATAGCAAGATGCTGATACCTGCAAGCAACACCTGACCTTGCCAACCTGTGCCGATGCCCGTCCGTGATAGCAATTCCCAAAAAATCAGCACACCCAAACCGACATAACACGCGACCATCACCCAAGCAGCCGCCGTATTTACATCACTAGGCAACAGCACATCTACCAGTGCGACACTCACATGATAGAGAAAATGAGGCACATTGCGAAAGAATGCCGCAGGGTCATTCAGCACACCCGCCGCGATGTCATTGTGGGTTGTATAATCACCAGCGACCTGCCAATGCACCATCATCGGTAGAAATAGTGCCACAATGCCAACAATCAACACGCCTAAGGTGACGATTGTGCTACGCTGTGAAAATGGACTTGGTGATGATGCGTCCTGCATAGATAATGCCTCTAAACCTGTGCTTGCTTGATTGGTCGCCCATTATAACCATCTCGCAAGCCAATAAAATGCTAATTTTATCATCATCGCTTATCGTCGTTTGTACTATAATAAAGTCAGCAACACAGTCAGTTCTATAGGATGCCATGACACATGCGCTTACGCTTCGGGCGAATCCCATTTCCCATACTCGTCATTTTCGCGGCAATCGCGGGTGCGATGTTCTATTTCATAGATAATGGCAACACGCCACCAGCGACACCTGCACCCGTTGCAACCAGCATCGTGCAAGAGAATACAGACGCGCCTATCGGGAACGCCACGCCCAACCCTGCGCCTCCGACCAGCCCCAGCACACGCTTTGCAGAATCAGGTCGCCAAGATTTGCCCCCAGAATCGGCTATCTTCATCCCTGACGCGGGCATCTGGTCAAACGTGATTCAGGCATACCTGAACGGGAGCAGTTGGGACATCACCGATTTGCGGAGCAATGCCGGACACCTCGAAGGCACGCCTTGGGTATCTGAACCCGGTAATGTCGTTATCTCTGGACACGTCGAACGCTCAAATGGCTTACCAGGTGTTTTTGCAGCATTACAAGATATTGAAGTCGGTGATGAGATTCAGGTGGTCTCCGAAGGCATCACCCATTATTACGTGGTCACAGAAACCTACATGACCTCACCCAGCAACCTGCAACCGATTATGCCGACCTCTGTGGATAGGCTGACACTCATCACCTGTGATTCCTACGATATTGTGACCAATGCCTACCGTGAACGGCTGATAGTCGTCGCAGAAAGGGTGCGCAGTGGCGACGCCTGAGCAAAGCACGAGTACGCGCCCACAGGTCGATATGGGGGATACTGCGCCCTCGTCTTTTGTGCAATTGACGCGCTGGCTCATCAAGCACGGCTGGTACTTGCACCCCAGCCAGCATTTCGCCGTCACGCTACAAAGCAGTGATATTTACAAACTGCTCGAAAAATCGACCAAGCCGAATGTTAAGCAACTGAACTTGCGCAAACTCTTCGCACGCGGACGCCGTTATTTCATCCGTGCGACGAAAGAGGGTGGTTTCCAGATGACCATGACCAGCAAGGTATGGTGGCATCCGAGACGCCGTACTAACGCGACAGCGATTCTCAACACGGCTGTAGAAGAACACGATAACGGCAACACGCGCCTCACCATGCGCGGACGCACAAAATCGCGTAATTTGCTGACCGCACTCTTTTACCCGACCTTCATGACCTCGATTATTATTTACATGCCGTGGCAATGGTGGGTGATTCTACTGAGTGTGCTGTGCCTGTATGCCACCTCATGGATAGGGCATCGCCTGAGCGCCAAACTAGAGGCATACGAAATCATCCATTACATCGAAACCGTCCTCGCGGATTACACGCCCGAACCACCCGCCCAACTCGCGCCCCAGCAAAGTCCCGAAATCACCGTAGACGAGAGCTTCACGGCTGAGTGGGATAAATATGTGAAGCGCACGCATAACGACTAATCCTGCACAAACATCACCCGTAGGGACACCCTTCTGAGTGTCCGCTGTAAATGACCCTGCCAATAATCACATACTATCATGTGTGAATAACATTCTACCCAACGGACGGCGAGAACGCCGTCCCTACATTTTGTCTGCTCGAATAACCAACATTCGTAGGGACATCCTTCTGGGTGTCCGCTGTAAATAAGTCTGCCAATAATCACATACCATCACGCATGAATACCGTCCTACGCAACGGACGGCATGGATGCCGTCCCTACATTTTGTCTGCTTATACCAACCTCACCCATAAAATGTATCCGCTTCCCATTTCTGCGGATTGTATAATACATACTCGCGTATTCGATTCAAATCGGCTTCGTTGCGAATGATGTGATCATGATAGCGTGATTGCCAAATTTTGGTGGGCGGGTCGTCTAATGCACGGTTGGCATGACGGGTCACGGCTGCTTTGTATGTCCCAATAATCGTGCCTAATTTGGGTTTAACGGACGGCATAGATGCCGTCCCTACATGCTCCCGTGCCTTCGTAGGGACACCATCTATGGTGTCCGCATTTATGGAATCCGCAGACGCATCCATAATGAAAATAATTCCATGTACATGATTAGGCATAACAACAAACCCATCTAAAACAATCTGCTCAAAATGATTGGGTAAGTCATACCACCGCTGTTCAGCCATGTCTCCAAGACGAGATTTTTGCATCGCGTCATCTACCACATCGCCAAACAAATAATCCTTGCGATGTGTACAAATTGTCACAAAATATGCCCCTGATTGTGAATAATCGTACCCCTGCAAACGTGGTGATTTCCGTTGTGGTAATTGTTTCATATGCGGTCTACCTGACGGACGGCATGGATGCCGTCCCTACATTGACGCAACACCCATCACGCATCATCACTGGCACGCGCCAAATTCAAATCCAGCAACCCCCGCAAAATCGCTTCTTCGTCTTCCAAAACACCATAATCCCACCCATACGCATCACACACCGCCTCATCCAATTCCCGATGCAATTCTGCCAAACGAGGCGCAAAATTCCCCGCCGACGCGTGCGTTTTCATACTATCTTCGCCCCGAAAAACCGCCAGCGCATTATACAAATTCGTCAACGTCCGCTTCTTCAATTCCTTCGCACTCACCCGTCCTGTAGGGACACCCTTCTGGGTGTCCGCATCTACGCCGTCCGCCTTTGGGGTATTCGGATTCAACCACGCATCCCGCTCCACATGCAACTGCTTCGCCGCCACACTCACCCGCTGATACGCCTCACTTGACGTATCCTCCGCACCCGGCACCCACGGAAACGGAAACGTCTCAAAGGTCGTCGTTGGCGTGTAACGTGGTGTGGGACCAAGCTCAGTACCCATTTTTAGTCCCCAAAGCTCATGAAATTTACTTTGTAGTACACCAAAGAAATAATCATCGTCGCGTGCTATAACTACAAGTGCCGAATCAGGAACTTTGCTGTGGTCTAACCACACAAAATTACGATATTTTGAGTGACGTGTTGTAACTATGAATCTCTCCAGTGGCTTAACAGCTTCACGCATGGCAGGTCTTGGTCTAGCAAATTGCCACCAATATTCTCTTTGTCTTTTTTCGTTATTTTTGAGACGTTTTGGCTTAATATTTTTCTCTACATATGTCATCGGCTCTTTGAACTGTCTGGCATCTTTTTCATCCATTTCATCAAAATCAATTATCCACATATTACGGGGGCGAGTACTCATGTCTCTCCCATTGAACCAAATGCGAACTACTTCTTCATTCTGTTGATTGGCTGAAATCATTTCATTGGCTAAAGATGCTGAAATATCGAATTTACCAGATTTATCAACACCCTTGAAACTAATATTTTCATTTTCAGTTAGTTGTTTTGCTGATGTTATATCCACACTCGCTGTCAGATCAGAATTTATTTTGCCAACAATCTCATCATCAAGGATTCGTTCATTCTCAGTCCCATCATCAAAACCGATCATCGATACACGAACATTAGCACCCTCTAATGTCCATTCTCTGTCTGACCACGCAAAAAATATATCACCCGTCTCTTTTACACTTTCTAAAACTTCTCTGTTAGAACCTCCACGTATCGAATTGGTAGAGAGTAGCCCAACTCTTTTTACTTGCTCGTTTTTGATAGCTTTTCTTGCTAGCTCAAACCAATAAGTAACTAAATCAGCACTTCCTGCTATGCGGTTCTTGAATAGCTTGTGTAAATCGGTGAGATATTTATCTCCTAATTCGCCACGCATTTTATATGCACCCAAAAACGGCGGATTCCCAATAATCACATCCACCTCTGCCCATTCCGGCTCTATCGGCTTGCCGTCGGTGTCGTATGCCAATATCGCATCCATATTCAGAATATTCTCTTTGATATTCTGCAAAATCGGCTCTTGCGGGCGTGTCAGATACCCGTTTGTGCGTCGCCATTGCAAATAGCCAATCCACACCACAATACTCGCCAGCGCGTGCGCAATCGGGTTAATCTCTATCCCGTGCATTTGCTTCGGATGCACTTCGGGGAACGGTTCTTGCAAGCCCATGAACACCTCATGCTTGATGACCGCTTTCTCCATATCCATCAATTTCTGCAAGGCAACGTACAAAAAATTGCCACTCCCGCACGCGGGGTCAAGCACCGTCACATCCCGCAATTGCTCTAACATCGTCTCCCGCAAGCCCTCTAACTGCTTGCGATACCGTGTCTGATTCGCTTTGTTGCTCGTCTCTAGTGCGGCGTCGTATTTCGGGCGGATGTCCTCTGCCTCTGTCCGTATCCGTTCCCATTCGCGCTCCAACGGACGCATCAGCACAGGTTCTACAATCAGCAAAATATCCTCACGACTCGTATAATGCGCCCCTAATTGCGCCCGTTTTGCGGGGTCAAGCGAACGCTCAAACAACGTCCCAAAAATCGCAGGCTCAACGCTCTCCCAATTCAACGCACAGGCATTCTCTAACGCCGTCAACGCCTCTAACTTCAAATCCTCTACCCGCACATCCTCAAACAGCGACCCGTTAAAATACGGAATCTCCTGATAGAGAACATTGCCTCCCGTTTCCATCGCACGGAACAATTGCCCCATGTAATCTTGAAACTGATTTGAATTGGTGCGCGTCTGCTCCACAATCTCACTGAAAATGCCCGTCTCGCCCTTCGCCCCCAATGGCAACAAACCCACATCCTCCGCAAACAGACAAAATACCAGCCGTACCAAAAAATCAGCGATGCGGTCAGGCTCTGCTTCCCATTCGCGCATATTCTCCGCAATCAATTTGAACGCATTCGCCGCGTCTGCCGTCACCTGTTCTTTATTGCGGTTCGGGTGTAACCGTTGTGGCTCAAAGAACAACCAGCGCAAATAATCGCGTACTACCGAACGTGTTGCAATCTCTTCATGCGTGAAGCTATACACCTTCTTCGCTGTGTTGCTCCAATTCGTGTGGATTTCCCAATTTTGAATATCTGTTACTACAAATAATGGCGGGCTATTAAGACTTTCGCGATACCGCAATAATTGGTCATACGCCGCCCGTAAATCTGCATATTTGCCCGGCGCTTTGTACTCAATCGCAAAATGATTCTGCAAATACACATCCGCAAAGCCCTGCGACCCGCTCTGCTTCTTCAAGCTATACTCAAACTCAAACGCATTCCCCCGACTATCCACCCCCGAACCTGTCGGCTTCTCATACCCCACCAACTCACACAATTCCATAAAATGTGCCTGATATGCACTCCGCTCTTTTAATTCCGTTCCCCGCCAATTCGCCACAAAATCGTCAAAACTCAAGCTCGGTTGCATCACCAATCCCCTTTCCCACGCGCTTTGTAATCATGCTATTGTAACATGCCCCACACATCTCTGTATGAATACGTGCTAAAACGGTTGTTTGCGATGGACAATGTAGTTTATAGCGGACAACGCAGGCGTTTGTCCCTACGAGTGTTGTTTAAATTACCTTGCCCACCATTGAATACCGTCACATATTATATACGTTCTGCACAGCGGACGGCGAGAACGCCGTCCCTACGAAGGTTGGTTATTTTTATCCTGAACGCTTATCAAAATAGAGGTCTGTAGGGACACGATCTATCGTGTCCGAAAATTTTCACCTAGATTGATACGCTATCCCTAAACCCTGCAACGTAAAGCAGGGTAGGGGCGCTTGGTTGTGTTTGTTTTTGCATACGTTTATCGCTGGAAAATAGTCATTTATGTGCTTATTCGCCTGTTTTGTTGCCGTGTACGGCAATTAGGCAATAAAACTAAAAAGTTGGTTATGTTTTGGTTAGAAGTCGGGGATGTCGTTTTTGAGTCGCTCCCACATCTCATCGTCTTCTTGTTGTTGGGCTTCTTTTTCGTTTTCGGGGAGGGCGGTGATGATTTCTTGGGGTAGGGGTTTGACAACGATGGTGAAATCACTAGCGACGAGTAGTTTCTCGATGCTGGTTAGACGGTCTATGAGGCGGGCGAGGGTAGGGGCGAGTTGGGCGACTCTATCGGCAGTGGGGTTGAGTTCGAGTTGAAAGAGGAGTCCGTTGATGTGTTTGTAGAGAGATTCGCGGATATTGGCGTATTGTTGTTGGCGACGGGCGCGTTCCGCATTGGGGGCGTGTTCGAGGGTGGCAGTGATATGTTTAACGTAGCTACTTTTCCAGTAGCGGAGGGTGCGTTCGGAGATGCCTGTTTCTTGGGAGACGTAGTAGGTATCGCCGAATGTTTTGATGAGTAGGAAGAAGGCTTCGGCTTTTTTTTCGGGTGAGAATTTTTTTGGCATTGTTAGTTCTCAGCTTTCAGTGGTCAGTTTTTAGTTTTAACCCCTCAACAGACGCTATAGATGGCGTCCCTACGATAGAAATGGGGTTATGGACAGTGTAGGGGATTTTGGTGTGGGGGTGTGGGTGATATGACCGTTGATATGGTCGGGGATATGATTTTTTTGGGTTTTCAGTGCGTGCAAAAGCTATTAACCCCTCCCCTTACGCTCGCAAGCTCACGAGAGGAGAGGTCAAAAACAAAACCTCACTCTTTCGGTGGCGCAATCACCCCACAGGCAATGCGCGGTCCAGAATCACCTGTCGCCAGCGTCGCACTATCAGGCGTGCCATAGCGGTCTGGGATATTCGCAAAATTATCGGGGTCGGCATGAATGATAAACGCGCTCCCATCCTCATCGAACAAATCCCACAGATGGAAACGGTCAGTATGAAAGGCAAGGAACGCCCGCCCCGTATCATCCGCCAGCAAAGAGGGCAGGTCGCCCGAATGATGCCCGTGTGTCGTATCGTTCATATCAAAATGTCCGCCCGCACTCGTGAACACATTTTCACCATCGACTTCGCATAAGCCTGTCTCATGCACATGGAAGCCATGATACCCCGGCGTCAACCCGAAGACATTCACGGTGATCAGGGTGCGTCCGCGTGGCACAGGTTGCACCACAATTACACCCATCCGCTCCCCATCAGGGCTGATAATATCAACAGGTACGGCTTGGTCAGGGTGTCCCGAAAAGCTATCCAGCGCAAACGCCCCGATAGCAATCAGTGTCAGGGTCGCTACAATCCATTTTGCACGCATGCTGTGTATCATTTCTACTCATTGACTGTCTGTCTCTATGATACCGCATTAACGAAAACAGCGACGCTCATCACGAACATCGCTGTCAAAAAGGACTATCTACGAGATGCCTACAACAAAATTTTCTCGGCGGGGCGCAAGGCATCTTTCGGTGCTCTGTACGTCAAATCAAAGGCATCACTCACACCCTTGTACGTCAGCTTACCCTGATAGGTGTTCAAGCCCTTCATGAAGCCAGCATCACTATGAAGCGCCTCCAAGCCATTGTCTGCAAGGCGCAGAATATAGCGCAAGGTCGCATTCGAGAGCGCCATACTGCTTGTGCGTGGGACAGCACCTGGCATGTTGGCGACGCCATAGTGCAATACATCGTCCACAAAATAGGTCGGGTCGCTGTGGGTCGTTGGATGTGTTGTTTCCACACAGCCCCCTTGGTCAACGGCAACATCGACAATCACACTGCCGTTACGCATATCACCCAGCATCGCACGGGTGACGAGCTTCGGAGCGCGTGCGCCTGTAATCAGCACACTCCCAATGACGGCATCCGCACTATTGACCGCTTGGCGGATATTCTCGCCACTGCTGTAAAGCGTCTGGAAATTACCGTGCATCACATCATCCAGATAACGCAAACGCTCAAGGTTGATGTCCAGCAGGGTAACTTGTGCGCCCATGCCCAGCGCGACTTTGGCGGCATTCGTCCCGACTGTGCCACCACCGAGTACAACCACATGCGCAGGGTTCACACCTGGCACGCCACCCATCAGCACACCGCGTCCGCCCGCGTGCTTTTCGAGGTAGTGTGCGACCACCTGCGATGCCATGCGTCCGGCGACTTCGCTCATTGGCTCTAGTAATGGCAAGCGCCCAACCTTGTCTTCGACTGTCTCGTAAGCGATGCCCGTCACACCACTTTTTAGCATGGCATGAGTCAGGTCTTCAGCGGCAGCGAGGTGCAAGTAGGTGAACAAAATCAAATCGGCACGCAAGAAAGTATATTCGCCTGCTTGTGGCTCTTTTACTTTGATAACGAGGTCAGCGCCGTTCCAAGTAGCATCAGCTGTGTCTAATATAGTGGCACCAACGGCTTCATAATCACTATTTGTAAAGCCACTACCGATGCCTGCTTGTGTCTCTACAAAAACATCATGTCCATGCTTTACCAACTCAGCGACGCCGGCTGGTGGTAACGATACACGGTTTTCGTCTTTTTTAACTTCTTTTGGGATACCAATTTTCATGAGTTTGCTTTCGTTATGTGTGTGTATTCTACTAAGTATATGCGACTTGCCCGTAAAAAGGCATAAATATTTTGTACAAACTACACGACTATAACGAAGTATGCAAGTAATAAGTGGGTCGCCATAAAGTTACTATTGCAATTTCAATCGTAGCACAGGCACATCTTCAAAACCAAGCGCAGCATAAAAAGCCCGTGCTTGGTTGTTGGCTTGTGTGGTATCTACCCATAGCGCACTTAGGTTCAACTGACGCGCTCGTCGCATGACTGCTTCTAGCAATTCTGCGCCGACGCCGCGCCGTTGGTAGGTTGGCAAGACAGCCATGTTACTAATCATGCCTGTACCGCGTGTCAGCCCGCGCATAATGGTCAATGAGACAAAGCCGATGGCTAAGGGTTGGACATCACCTGTTTCTGCGACATAGACTTCGAGTGTATCTAGTTCGCGCATGCGCAAAACAGCCGCCTGTTGTTCTTCGCGGGATAGGGTACGGTTGGCGGGAATGGTCATTAGCAGAGACATCACATCGTCTGTATCGCGGATAGCATAGGGGCGAATGTGTATCTTGGCAGGTGGACGGTTAGGTTTTTCGCCGATGCGCTCTGTGTATGCCTCTAACCACTCCGCGACCATCTCTCGGTGTGTGCGAAACGGTGGTAATGGCAAGTCTTCGGGCTGAAAGACATGTACATCAACTGCATCGTCACCTGCTTGTAGTGTGCCTCCAACCGGACGCATACGATAAAAAATCATGATGCCACTCACAGGTGGACCTTCTGGAAAGCTGTTGATGTTCGCCAGTTCAATGATTTCGACTTTCAAGCCTGTTTCTTCTTCTGCTTCGCGGATGGCGGCTTCTTCGGCGCTCTCGTCGGCTTCTACAAAACCACTTGGCAATGTCCATTCACCTTTGTGTGGGGGATGTCCGCGCTTGATAAGCACTAGCCCACCATCCATCTCAATTAACATTCCGACACCTGGCACAGGGTTCACATAATGCACATAGCCACAATTATCACAGGCAGGGCGCAAGCGTCCGCCTTCTTCGCGTTGGATGAGTTCAGTGCTACAAATAGGGCAGTACGTTGGGTCAGGGGTAGGCATCGTATCTATTACCTCACAAAAATTATACAAAAAGCGCACCAGTTGGCACGCTTTCAGGTAGGTTATTCTAGTTAGCTAACTTACATCTCTAGGTAATCACGCAATTGACGGCTACGTGTTGGATGGCGCAGTTTACGGAGTGCTTTCGCTTCAATTTGGCGAATACGCTCGCGGGTGACACCGAAATGCTTGCCGACTTCTTCTAGGGTATGGTCTTGCCCGTCAATTAAACCGAAGCGCATTTGCAGTACCTCGCGTTCACGGTCACTTAAAACACCTAGCGCGTTGCGAATCTGTTCTTTTAGTAGTTGCTTACTCGCCGCATCGACAGGACCCGGCATAGTTTCGTCTTCAATGAAATCGCCTAATTGACTGCTATCTTCTTGACCAATCGGCATATCAAGGCTCATTGGCTCTTGCGAGATACGCATAATCTTACGCACTTTTTGTGCCGCCCGCCGGAGTTTACGTTGCAAAGTCGCGTCTAATGGGCGTCCATTACGGCGTAATAGCTTAATCGCATCGCGCTCTTCTTTGGTCAGGAAATCCATTTCCAGCGCGATTTGCTCGGCACTGGGATCTGCGCCTAATTTCTGAATCAAATCTCGCTGGACACGCATCAGGCGATTAATGGTTTCCACCATATGCACAGGGATACGGATTGTGCGGGCTTGGTCAGCAATCGCACGGCTAATGGCTTGGCGAATCCACCATGTTGCATAGGTGCTGAACTTATAGCCTTTGGTATGGTCGAATTTAGCAACTGCACGCAAAAGACCGATATTGCCTTCCTGAATCAAATCCAAGAAGCTGATACCACGTCCCATATAGCGTTTTGCGACACTGACTACCAGACGCAAATTCGCCCGTGTCAGTGCTTCGACAGCGAGTTCGGCTTTGTTCTCTACTTGGTCGAGTGTGTAGTTTGCCTCGTCTAGTGGGTCTTCCATCTCTTCTATCCAGCCAGTGAATGTCGCTAGGTCTGGCATCTCTTTATTGCTACGGAAGTACCCACGCAATTGCATCTGTAGCTCAAAAGGCAACAGACTAATCGCATGGATGACGTTGAACATCTTCTTCGCGTATTCTGTCCATTCGTCGTCTTTACCCCAATTTTCTTGTTTGAAGTATGCGCGAATCTGTGACTTGCTATCTTGATCCCAATTGCTCGTGACTTGTTGCATCTCGTCAATAAATTCACGTAAATCTGGCGCACCTGGCTCGAAGTTCTGGGCAATCTCTACGGATTCGTCCCACTCTTTTGCCATGTACTGGAACGCATGCCGGACTATATCTACTGGACTCGGCAGACCGACTTCGCCCTCGTCATCTACGCGGTCAAGGCTGGCGAGTTCATCTGTCAAATCGTTCAATAGGCGCTCACTTGCAATTTGACCACTCAACCACATTTCGCGGTTGGTATCCAAAAGCGGAACTTGCCCAATCTCTTTGAGATACATGCGTACAGGGTCATCCGATGGCGCGAGATTCGTAAAATCTTCACCATCGTCGTCATCGTCATCATAATCATCGTCGTCTGAATCCGTCACGAGGTCATTTGGCAAGTCTTGGCGCAACTTGCGAATGAAGTCGTCGTCGTCATCGTCACTTTCAAAAGCGTTGATTGCATCGCGGATGTCATTGCTCATAGTATTCATCCCATTCTGTGTTTGTCAGGATGTGTCGGGTGATGTAACGATAAGCATACCCCGTTTTATACAGGCATGCTACTGTCGTCACCACGCAGACGAATTCTGCTTTAAATCACTGAGGGCTTGATGCAATACGCGAATCGCTTGCATCGTCGGCACCGTGCGCTCGAAATATTGGCGCTCGGCATCGTTATCTTGTGCTTGACGGGCATCTTCGAGTAAAAAGCGCATCTCTTGTTGTTCGCGTTCTAAACGCTGGCAACGTACCGAAAGCGCACGTTGAACAACATCGCCTTGTATATCAATACTCGGTCGTACACTGCGGGCGAACTTATCCCAAATATCGCTGAATTCGCCACCCAGCCGCCCTTTGATGCGGGTGTGAATATCGTCGGGTTCGTCTTGCATCAACGCCGTGAGTTCGGCTAACAAGGTGCTATCGAGATGGTCTTCTAAATATTTCATCGGGTCGCGTTCATGCTGATGCAGTGCCGCATGGAGTGTGTCCAAAATGATGCGGTAATCGCCCTGACTAAAATCTTGCGTGCCAAATGCCGATAAGGGACCTGCCATCAGACGATCATTGTCGCCAGCGAGTTCGCGCAATTTACGATTTACATGCGCCAGTGTTGATGGGTCTAGTAGGAGCATCCGTAAGCAATAGGCTTCGGTGGCACGGCTGGTACTGCGCCCACTGAGCGATGGTAATTTAAGGGGCGCAGGTTCTTCATGATAAGCATCATCCTGATAAGTTACAGGTGCTTCGTCACCAAAGAATGCAGGAGGTTCTTCACTACTTCCATAACCATCGTCATCGTCAGGCAATGGGGGCATCTCAAGGCGTTTTGGTGCTTGACGTGATGCTGTTTCTGCTGGCGCATCTTGCGGCGGGGGAGGTGGATTGCGCCGTGCGCGTGCTTTTTTCGCCGCGTCGATACGTGCCAACTCTCGCGCCCACGCCAATAAATCTGCTTCGGGAATCCGCAATCGCATCGCTAATTTTTGGATATTTTCTTGTGTGTAGAGATTGCTTTCAGAAGCCGTCAAAATCGGGAGAACGCTCTGTGCGACTTGTTGACGTGCTTGCAAACTGGCATCATTTGGCAAAGCTGATGTTTCCAAATTAATCACGAAATCCGCAACAGGCACAGCATTATCAACATAACCCTGCCATTTGTCGGGTGTTTCGCGCAAAACGTCGTCGGGGTCTTTAGCATCGTCAATTTGTAAAACACGAATATCTACCGACATCTTGCCCATGTAATCAGATTGCAGTGCCTCGCGTGCTACATCGAGACTGCGACGCATGGCATTTTGTCCAGCATCGTCGGCATCTAGTGCCATGATGACGTTGGTAGCGTAACGGGGCGCGAGTAAACCGAGTTGTGTTTCGGTCATTGCTGTACCCATTTGTGCAACGACGTTTGCATAGCCGGCTTGATGGGCTTGAATGACATCCATGTAGCCTTCGACTATCACGGCTGTTTCAGTATCGCGTATCGCAGTTTTGGCACGGTCTAGCCCGAAAAGCGTGCTACTTTTATCAAAGAGGGCATTCTGTGGTGAGTTCAGATACTTAGGCTCATCATCTGGCGCGAGTGCGCGTGCGCCGAAGCCAACCATGCGTCCGCGTTCATCCCGAATGGGAATGATGAGACGATTGCGAAAACGGTCATAGACATTGCCTTTGTCATTGCGACTCGCAATCCCTGCATCAACGATGTCATCTTCGGCATAGCCAATATTCTTGAGGGCATCGAGCATATTACGCCAGCCATCCGGCGCAAAACCGATGCCCCATGTGCGAATGGTATCTTCGTTGAAGCCACGCTTATCGAGCGTATAAAAGAGTGCCTGTTCAGCATCCGGCGTATTTTTGAAGAGATTTTCGTGATACCACTCAGCGGCAGTTTCCAGAATACCGCGCAATTTATCGAGACGTGCATCTTGCTGTTTTTGCTCTGGCGAGCGCTCACGGAGTTGGACACCGGCACGTTCACCGAGTTCGCGCAATGCCTCTTTGAAATCCCAGCCGTTTATCTTTTGGGCAAAGGTGAAAATATCGCCACCTTCTGCACACGCACCAAAACAACGCCACGATTGCGTCTCTGCATTGACGACAAACGAAGGCGTATTCTCACCATGGAATGGACAGCACGCCTTATAATAACGCCCTGCTTTTTTGAGGTCTGGTACATGCTCCTGCACATATTGAACGATGTCCAGACGGTCTTTAATCTCTTGGGTGACTGACATCGGTTGCTTGTGTTCGCATCTACGATTAGATGCTTCATTATACATATGTGTGGGCACTCATGCAATTGCACGATGTTATGATTGGCTAACATACGCTCATATGCTTTGCAATGTTTTGTACTGCTGTAAAATCGCAGTATTGTTGAAAGGAGTTTATTTTGTATGTAGATATAAAGTCAATCGCTTTCACACAAGATGGAAGCCATCTTGCGCTTCACAAAAATGAGCGAGTTGAAATTTGGAACGTCAGCACTTCTAAGCTACGTACAACAATTTTGCCTGCTGATATTGGGTCACGAATAAGTTCCGTTACTGTTGTTCAAATTTCAAATGACAAGTATCCATCTCCCAAACAAAAATCTTTTGATAAGAACCCGTAATTAACAAGTCATCCTCATACGATACACAAGCACTAATTATCCAGTAATCA
>JBCBKJ010000072.1:0-30502 GCA_038522085.1 Chloroflexota bacterium | reverse complement strand
TTCAAAAAGTCGAGTGCGTCTTGTGTCAGGCGTTGATTCGGTGTTTTATCGTAAACCCAAACCAGCGTCAAAATGAGATGCACGCCATACATAATCATCGCAATTTGCTTACTGCGGTCTTCATTCGGTGCATCGCTTGCTGTGAGTACCATCTCTTCTAAGCCAGCCAGCACCACATCCCGATACCAAGTTGTCTCATCACTGACGATTGCCACGCCCGAAGCCGGGTTCATCGCCCCCCCTATCGTGCCTTGAATCACCGCACGGTAGGGTTCGAGCTGTTTAATTTTCGCGCCCATCGCCGCATGATAACGCGCAGTCAGGGTGTCATGTTCTGTGTTTATTTTAGTGATGCGCTCCGCAAAATCGTCTGCGAGTTCTTCCCAGAGCATCAACACCATTGCTTCTTTGCTATCAAAATAACGATATGCCAAACCCAGCGAGCAATCAGCAGCTTTGGCAATATCACGCATGGTCGTCTCGTCATAGCCCTTGCTCATGAATTGCTCAATGGCAACATCGAAGATACGTTTGCGGGTGCGTTGTGCTTTAGGTGTTAATTCAGACAATATTTTACTCGCAAGGTAAAAATGAACACGTTCAAATGTAGAATATCGCATGTTTGTAATTGTGTCAAGCATATACGGTATAGTCTCACAAACTCGAAATTAAAAAGCCTCATAGAAAACAATGCTTCCTAGTCTCATGTCGTGCTACAATGCAAGCACACTTATAATCAAATTATGGACAGAACGTACGACCCCTGATGCACACAGATACCCACAACACACCACGCAACGATACTATGCACAACACGCCTCCATTCTATCAAGATGAAGATGTCTATACGGGCGCAGTTGAGCATGACACATACTATGCGTCTACCGACGATGCCGAGAGCTATGATGAAGCTGAGGCAGTCTACGATGCCCCACAAAGCAATGCCAGCCGTGTTATGCGTCTTTTGCTATTGGTACTCGTTTTGGCGATGATTGCACTGTTTGTGTTATTTGTGGCTGTCCCGTTTGTACAATCGTTCATCCAACCGACAACGCCGAACTTGCCACCCGCTGTCCAAACCTGACGTGTAAAAATCGACTATTCACAAGCACCTCGCCTGCTCACATAATTCATAGAGTTGTAATGTGTATACGCTAATATAGGCGTGTTATTTTTGTTGCTAATTCTCATAGAACACAATACAAAGGCTTAAATTCAACCTATGATGCGAAAATTCCGTTGGCTGAGTCTATTGCTTGCGCTTTTATTTGTTGTACCAACATTGGCGCAAGATGCCACGCTCCAAACCCAAGACGAACCACGTCCAGAGAGTGTTATGTTGGATGGTTTCACATGGATTCATCAAGGCACAAATCGCTGTTCGGCGGCGGCACTGACAATACAATTATCGTTTTTTGAAGAAGTTACAGCCGATACTTATCGCAGTTTTGCTACCCAAGAACTGAACACATGGGGCGCAGATGCCAGTGTGCGTATCGAAGAAATGGCACAGGTAATGCGTGATAGAGGCTTAGGTGCGATTGTACGACGCGGTGGCACAGTAGACCTGATGAAAGATTTAGTCGCGGCAGGTTTTCCTGTACTTGTAGAAAATTCCTATTTTGAAGGTGGCGATTTGTACCGCGATTGGTTGAGCCATAACCGCGTGTTGGTCGGCTATGATGACACCATCAGCACGTTCTATTTCCAAGACCCCCTACTCGGTTATCCACAGGGCGACCTCGTTACTTACGAATATGACGATTACGACACCCGCTGGCGTCCCTTCAACCGGGATTATCTCGTGGTATATAACATGGAAGAAGAAGCTATCGCACAAGATATTCTCGGTGAAGATTGGGACGAGATGACCAATGCCGAAAATGTACGTGATACCGCACAAGCAGAAATCGACGCAGGACAAACAGACGGCTATGCGTATCACAACCTCGGCTGGGCAGAGGTACAACTCGGCAATTATGAAGCTGCAGCCGAAGCCTTTGACCAAGCACGCGCAGCCGGCTTGCCATTTCGTATGTTCTGGTATGAGTTTGGTGTCTTTGAAGCATACCTAGCTGTAGAACGCTACCAAGATGTCATCAATCTGGTGAACACCGAGTTAGCGAATGCGGGTCAAGCAATCAGCATTGAGGAATGGTACTACTACGCCGGACAAGCATACGAAGGTTTGGGCAATACGGAACGCGCCATAATCAATTATCAAGTTGCTGTCACACGCAACACAAATTTCACTGAAGCCGCTGACCGTCTGGTAGCCATTCAGGGCGAATAAATACTGTACTTCAATAGGGGTATATCTATCAAGATATACCTCTAATATCCTCGCAAATGAGTCCACATTCATCTTCTATTGACCTTATCATTAAGCAAACATGGTAAAATCATCCATGAGCGTTAATAGGTAGTGGAGTGATATATCATGGCAATCGACTTGTTCTGGGATAATGACGAGCAGACTGTCTTGTTAGCAGAATTTAATGGTAAGTGGACGTGGGATGAATTGCATAAATTACTAACCACCGTGAAGCGTCTATCCGATGAGCGCGGGCAGGTTTTCGGTGCGATTCTCGATTTGCGCAATGGGATGCACCTGCCTGGTGGGAATATCTTCAATAAAGAAGGCTTGGAGCAATTCAAGAAACTCGTAGCGCTAGGTGACGATGATGAGCAAAAAGGTCCTGTTGTTGTTTTGGGCATGAATGGCGTCATCAAAATGATATTCGACGCGATAGCTAACTTCGACAAGTCGCTGGTTAGTGAAGTGAACTTTGCGAAAACAGAGGATGAAGCCCGCGAGGTTATCTACAAAGCGGTTGCTAACTTGAATTTGTCCGCCTAATTGACTATTCATGTTGGCACAAAAATTATGGACATCCCATTGGATGTCTCTACAACAAAATGGGTACCTGTAGGGACGCGCAACGGCGCGTCCATTTTTTTGAATTAACGTTTATGATACCAAAACTGAAAGCTGACTAGCTATCTCTCAATGCGGTTGTAAGGCGCGTGCAACCAAACCCAAGCCACCCGCAAACATCCCCAAAATGAGGAGCGTGTCGAATAAATTTGTCGGCTGAAAGTACACGCGCAGATTAATCAGCACGCCAAATAAGATGATGAAAAATCCACCGGCTGTCAGTAACCAACCGAGCCAGTTCTTGCCGTTGTAAAATAAGATACCAATTCCTACGAGCATCGGCACAAGCGCTAAACCAAAATTATTGACACCATATGTCCCGCCAAACAGCCCAAAGTTGAAACCGAAACCGCCTGTCTGGACGATAACCCGCGCCAAGAACAAGTAGCCCCCGACCATAATCATAATTGAGCCGATGAAAAATTCGATGATGCCACCTGGCGTACCACCCGCACCTTGCCGTTTTTCTTTGTCTGCCATGCCCACAACTCTCCTGAGTAAAAAACATTTTGTTTAACATTTGCATTGTAGCGCATAGCTTTCATGGCTGTCATGAAGAACCCCTAAGCACTGGGGGGATTTCGATATTCACTCATCCTGTTTGTGTTTCACCCATGACAAATGTCACTATTTTGGGCTATCGACTGTCTAAGAGTCGCTAGAAAGCAGTGTGTCCGTTACGATAGATGTATATGCACCTAGAGGGGACATGCAACATGCTAAACACACGGAATCCGTTTTTGACATTTTTTGTCGTGCTGGCGCTTATCGGGGTGGTGATGGTCGGGGTAGCCAACATACTCATATCGAATACGACGCCCTTTGCTATGAATGGCATCCACATGGGAGATTCACTACGGGGCTTTGTTGGGCAGATGGGTATTTGGTGCGCGGCATTGAGTGCGGCACTCAGCATTATTATCTGGTTCATCAGCACGATGCTTCGGCGTCCGACGGCTTGATAGCCCTCCTGAAATGTTAATATCTATCAACAAACTGATGCTGTCCGCAACATGTTAGAGATTTTCGCCTCATATCGTCTATACTGGTAGTAAGTTGTCCATATATTTCCTGAGATGATACGATGCGTTCTTTCTTATGTATACTCATGCTGTTGGCATTCGGTGGGCAAGTGATGGCACAAGATACCATCATTGAAGCAAGCCCTTATGACCGCGCCCTCGCAGAAATCGAAACGGCTATCGAGCGCGAAGCCACGAACCTCAATTTGAGCAACTTCGACCTTGTGCGCTTACCACCAGAAATTGGCGCTATCGAAACACTCGAAATCTTGCGCCTTAATGACAACAATCTTGTCTTACTGCCATCAGAAATAGGCAATCTCACAAATCTGCGCGAGCTGGACTTAGGCTACAATCGCTTACGCATGTTGCCAACTGAAATGGGTCAATTGACGGCGTTAGAAAGCCTGTATCTCAATGATAATCAGCTTGAATCACTCCCTAGTACGATTGGCAACCTCACGAACTTACGCGAGCTTGACCTCTATCAAAATAATCTGACGACATTACCAGCCGAGATAGGCAACTTCACCAGCTTGACCCAATTACAAGCAGACCAAAATATGCTAACAGCCTTGCCAGCCGAGATTGGTAATTTGACACTGCTAACCAGCTTGAGCATTAGTAACAATCAACTGGCTACCCTACCCAATAGCATTGGCAACCTATCCAGCCTTTCTGCCTTTGGTGTGAGTGACAATGCACTCACCACGTTACCTGCCTCCCTTGGCAACCTGACCAACCTCGACGCGCTGTTCATCAATGACAACCAATTAACCAACCTCCCAGCAGAAATCAGTGGTTTGAGCAACTTACGTATGCTCTCTGCACGCGATAATAGCTTGATGAGCTTGCCCCCTGAAATTGGGGAGCTTAGTAATTTGCGCATGTTGCTACTGGCAAACAATCAGTTACGCGCTGTGCCAGAGCAAATCGGCAACCTCAGCCAACTTTGCATGTTAGAGCTAGACGGCAATCAATTGAATAGCCTGCCACTATCACTCAGTAAGCTCAGTTTTGACTCCGACCCTTACTGTGAACAACGCACAGAATTTAGCTTCACGCTCTATGACAATCCGTTACTCAGCTTGCCATCAGAGGTTGTTGAAGGTGGCGCAGATGATATTCTCCTATACCTCGATGACCAAGCACAATGGCATCTACAAAAAATCATGATTGCTAATGTCGTCGGTTTCACGTTCTTGTTCTTAGCGATTAGCTTATTCATGCGGGCATATCGTCGTCACAATGAACACAAGCCAAAAGCGAAACGCGAGACAGTCATCGGCTAATATTTAACCGTTACGCCACACATGGTTAATCATGTGTGGCTATTTTTCTGGCGCTTTACAGAACTTATGTTCTATAATAAAATAACCAGCACATGCAAACCCAATTGCAAGCAACTTCACCACACATTTTACGTACACTGTATATAGAGCATCTCCGCAAAGTTGACAGGTATTATTCATGACCCTTCGCAGATTACATTATGGCAGTATCGCAAGTGTGCTGATTGTTTTGCTGTTCGTCGCACCATTTTTTGCCAATGGCATCATTCGGCGGTTTGTGCCACAGAATACAGGCGTGATAGCCCCGCTTTTCACACGGCAGGTTCAGTATTGGGAGACAGACATCGCTCGCTGGTCTAACCAATATGATGTTGACCCGAATCTAATGGCGACCATCATGCAAATTGAATCTTGCGGACACCCCACAGTAGGTAGTCCGGCTGGAGCAAATGGGCTATTTCAGGTGATGCCGTTTCACTTTTCGCCAGGCGAAGACATGCTCAATCCAGAAAATAATGCGCTCCGTAGTACCAATTTCGTTCATGAGTGTTCGCGCTTTGCAAGTGGCGATGTTGGACTGATATTGGCGTGCTACAACGGCGGACCCTCTGTCGTGAATCGCCCGTTTGATACATGGGCGCATGAAACACAACGTTATTACGTGTGGGGAAAGACGATTTATCAGGATGCCATCAATAATTATGAAACCAGCGCCCATCTCGATACGTGGTTACAAGCCGGAGGACAAAATTTATGCCTGCGTGCAAGTGTTGCCTTGGGGATTCCGTGATGTATCGAGAGGTGAAATTTTAAAGGTTTATCGCCACGCAATGAATTACGTGGCTAGTAAAATCATTATCCCGCGCTGGGTGGATTTAAATACGTGTCTGCTAGCCGATGATTTCAATCATTGGGGGGACTAATAAACGACCATCTAATTACATTTTCATACCGAAGATCACTAGAATATTGGTTTTTTCGCCTTATATCAAGAAAAATACCAAACAATGTAGAGACGCGCCTTGATGTATACGCGATTTAGATACCATCTTTGCAAAGAGTAGCGAGACTGTGATTTAGTGAATTTGTGCTTTCGTAAACAAACGCTTGCAATTCACCTTTGCCTTTTCACCTTTTACCTGACAGGCTTATACCCACATAGTTTTATCACTGCGACAGTGCTAGAATATCTTTTGTACAGTCTACGAAGAAAGATGTGTTTATGGCTACTATCGTCGTCGCGGAAGACGATGAACTGACGCGCTATCTGCTTAAACTCAGCCTAGAAGAAACCAACCACGAAGTCAAAGCCGTCACAAACGGACGCGAGGCAATCCAACTTATCATCATGGAAAAACCAGCCGTGATTGTGTTGGACTTGATGATGCCAGGTGTCAACGGGGGTGAAGTAATTACCCAAGTACGCGACACACCTGAACTTGCAGATACACCTATTATCGTTGTCACCGGAACAGCCCAACCGAAGACTATCGCAGGCACGGAACAAGCCGACCTCATCCTGAGAAAGCCCATCCCGATTGATACTCTGATAGCTGAAATACGTAAATTCTTAGACGACTAGCGATTTTGGAGCAAGAAACTAAGCTCATCTTCGCTGATGTCCCCTGTCTGAATGCGCTCGCGCAAGTCAATGAGTTCATCATCACTCAAATCGCTCAGACGATGTGTGATGCGGTCACGTTTGCGCTTTTGGTTATAATTTTGTGCCAGTGTGAATAACTCGGCTTCTTGTTCGGCACGGTCTTTCTTCACATTTTCGGCATTATCACCCCCCAACCAAATGAAGCCACTGCTGATAATCGCCCCGATAATACCAACAATCGGCACAGCAATCGCATCTTCACCCATCGTTGGCATAAAAAAGACACCCGCTAATACCAACATACCCACAACAGCACCCCAAATAACTGCCGTCGCACACATTTTCCAAAAAGCATCTGCCATATTCATATCTGTTTACCTCAGTAATCTCTGTCTGATTTTGTTATCAACTCGCCATCATCGCCTATCCCCACGATACGCTCTTCTAATATGGCATCATCAATCAAGCCATCTGCTAAACGTTGCTTGAGTACTTCTAAGTCTTCGGTACTCATATCGCGTAGCACTCTGTCAATACGCTCACGTTTGCGTTTTTCTTGCGCTTCAATGTCTTTTTTGCTGAACACACTAAATGACATCGTCATCGGATCATCCCCACGTTCACGAAATAACAGACTTGAAATAATCATCAGGGGAATCATCAGCACAAAGGCGAGCAAAGCAACCCATGCACCAATCTCAGAGAGTGCCAGCCACAAGAAAATAAGATAGGCTATCCACATAACACCCGTAACAATTAAACGCAGTTCTTTCATGTATTTTGCTCGCGTCTCACTAATTCCCCATCGTCGCTAATCGTCATTGCATCATACCCTAAATCATCGCTTATATCTGCGAGGCGTTGCCGTAAATGATGCAAATCATCAGCACTCATATCATCTAGCAGATTATCTATTTTGCGTTCTTTACGCTTGCGTTTTTTGCTTTTGCTGGCAGAGGATGCACTCTCTTTGCCTTGATTATTGAACATATTCCAAATCATGCCAGACATCATAAACAACGGTATCATCATCACGAAGGCGAGTAAGATGCTCCATGCGCCCATTGAAATGACACTAAATACTACGACACCCAAATACGCCAACCACATCAATACCGTAGCAACACTGCGTTCTGGAATATGATTCATCAGCGACGCTCCCGCATAACAAGTTCACCATCATCACCGATAGTCATTTCTTCATAGAGCAAATCATCGTCAATTGTGCCATCGTGCAAACGTTCTTTAAGTCGGCGCAAATCTTCGCTACTCAAATCGCGCAGGACACTATCTAGACGGTCACGTTTGGCTTTTTCAGTTGATAGCATCGCTTCTTCTTCACTATCATTGCCAATGCTCTCCCACACTAAGCCCGTTGCACCGATTGCCGCTATGCTGATGAACACACCGAGTACAACATACGAGGCATCCAAGCCACCTGCAAATATCCCAGCCGTCATCATCAAAAAGAACATCGTCAGCCCGAAAGCTGTCCAAATATATTTTGTCGCTTGTAAGCGCGTTTCGTTTCTCATGCACATAACCCCATTGTTGGTCTATTTTACAACTTTTTATACGCGCAACACTGCGCATACGTTGCATATTCCACATCCACCACACATAATAGGCACAATTAGAACAATGAAGACAATCTTATATGCGTGCAGTCCTGCTATGTGGTAAGCTATGATGAGATAATAGCTAAATTTTCGTAAACACGCACCCGACACACCGATTGTCGGTTGATGTTAGGCACTATCAGACAAATTAATCGCGCTCTGGGTAGATAACACATGATTGGTAATAAATTAAACAACCGTTACGAAGTCAAGAAACTCATCGGTGAGGGGGCGACCTCCACTGTCTACTTAGGTATAGATGAGGTACTCGGGCGCAATGTCGCGCTCAAGATTTTGCACACGCAAGTGCGGGAAACCACCCGTAAACGCTTTTTCCAAGAAGCGATGGCGGCGGCGCAACTCAATCATCCAAATATCATGGCAATTTATGATAGAGGGCAAGATAAAGACCGCAACTATCTCGTCATAGAATATGTAGAGGGCAAACCACTTTCGGATTATATTCCGTCCGATGTCGAAACCGTCATCATGCTTGGCACACAAATTGCAGAAGCATTGCAATATGCACACGAACGCGAAATTATCCATCGCGATATTAAACCCGCGAATATCATGGTCACGCCCAATAAGATGATTAAAATCATGGATTTGGGGCTTGCCCTACCCCGTGAAGGGATTCGCGTTACCCAAGCAGGGATGGTCATCGGGACACCCGCGTATATTTCGCCGGAACAAGCAAAAGGCAAAGACCTCGACTATCGCACAGATATTTACTCGCTCGGCATTGTGCTATATGAGATGGCAACGGGTGAACTCCCGTTCAATGCCGACGACATCACTGCCTTGCTCTTACAACACGTTCAGCAACCCCCGCCACGCCCGACGCTCATCAATCCTGATTTGCCGATGGCGCTAGAAAATGTGATTCTGAAAACACTAGAGAAAAACCGTGACCGTCGCTTTAACAGTGCGCAAATTCTAGCAGAGGCACTCCGCTCTGCATCGCCAAATACCCGTCCAGAATCGGAAGACCGCGCCGCGACGATTCCAAAACGTCCCGATTGGACAAAAACACTCGCCGCCCAAAAGCCAGCTACCAAGCTCATTCGGGTGGTGATGGCTGATGACCACAAATTATTGCGGGCGACACTCGCAAATTATCTCGGCACACAAGACGATATTATGGTCGTCGCACAAGCACAAGATGGCGACGAAGCCCTCGAAAAAACACTCGAACAGATGCCTGATGTATTGCTACTCGATTTGAACATGCCTGGCAAAAATGGTCTGGATGCCCTACCCGATATTCGCAAACAAGCGCCGGAAGTCAAAGTGCTGGTACTAACAGGGCGCGACGAAGACAATTACATCATGCGAGCCTTACGCGCTGGCGCACATGGGTACGTGCTAAAATCTACCGACGAAGAAAAACTCGTAGAGAGCATTCGTCAGGTGATGCAAGGCGATATGGTACTCGGACGCGGCATTGCAGAAAAAGTGGTTTCGGGTGTGATGGGTGGCGATAGCAATGCACTCTCTGACCGCGAAATGGAAGTCCTGTTGCACATCGCGGCTGGTATGGAAAACGACGAAATTGCCGATAAGCTCGATTTAGGCATTACCAAACTCGTTGAAATCAACGCACAATTACTCGATAAACTCGGTGTGCGTGACCGTACCTCTGCGGCACTCAAGGCATTGCGCGAGGGTATCATCCTCGTAGAAGATATTCACGAGCTATACACGCGCTATTGAGCAAATCCCTAACTTCAAAACGAAAAACACTCGTCTATGCGCGGGTGTTTTTGTTTAGCATCTCTTAGGGTGTATACCATCGCACATCAAAGCATGTCCCTACAAAGTCATCCGGTTTGGGATTGTCAATCACCTCAACGGTGAAGCGTTCACCCCGTTGATAATACCGCGCACAAATCCCCCAGATAAAACCATACATCGCATCAACTGGATTAGGCGTATTTTCGTACACACGATAATGTTTGTCAGCAATTTTTTCGACTTTGTAGCCCTCGTCTTCTGGTACATTCTGCAAATTCATATGATGAATCGCATGGAGTGCGTTCAGTACATCGGGGATGGTTTTCATCTCTGGAGGCATGACTGCTTTTTCGACCACTGCACGCCCAAAAGCAATGAAAGCAGATTGGGCTTCGCTACCTAAACTATCTTTGATGTCTTTCAGAATATCCATCCATAACTGATGCGGATACCATTTTTCGGGGTCGATTTCTTCAATATCATGTTTTTTAAGCACAGGGCGTATCAACTCTGTGCGGATATTATCTATGAAACCTTGCATTGTCTGCCCGATGACCAGCGCATCCGGCGAGCCAGCGACAAATTCCTTAGCGACATAACGCGAGTCTGCCATCATTAACATCCTATAGCCTGAGTGATAATTTATCTTATACTCGTTTTAATGAGTATAGCGTTAAGGATGATAGCAGGTATAAGTTTGAAGCAATGGGTCATTTTTACTGACGCTCATTCATCACAGAAGGATGGCTGACCTCTGCGTGCACAGTGTCATGGGCTTGCCCTACACTATCTTCCAAACGCGATACATCGACATCCGGCTGGATTTTACGTTTTTGCTTCGCTAGTTTGAGCCAATTATCTGTGCGTTGAATGTAGAGATATGCCGCAAACACAGCCGACAAGCCTGTCGCCAGCGAGAGTAGCCATTGCGCCCCGAAACTGATACCCATAATGAAGATGAAAATCCGCGCCAGCACAAAGGTCGGCACAAAGACGCTCATATACGCTGACCACGCATGATTATGTAAGTCAGCGCGGGTGATGGCATCTGGCGCATCATGCCCGCGTAAGAGGGCAATCGAGAGCAACATCCCTGACAAACTCCCGAGTGTCAGTCCAAAGAACGCCCCTGCCCCTGTGAAGACAAGCAAAGCGTTCGCATCGAGCGTGGCAGTAAATTCTGTTGGCAAAAATAGCAGAATAAAAAGCATCATCAGCGCCCCGCCGACTGTGCCAGCGATGGTCATGTGTTGCATGGGGTCGGGTTTTTCGGGTGTGGAGGTCGTCATGAGGATAGCTATCTTTCTCGCTTAAATTTACTGTTTATGCTGATGTGTTTGGCTGGGTACATCGTCTGATACAATCTCGTTTGATTGCGTATCATCTACCAGCTGATGCCGTTTGGGTTTGGGTTTGGGTTTTGCTTTGCGCTTTGATTTCTCTCTATTATAATCTTGGGCTTCTAAGCGAAGATAGCGTCGCGCCCAATGTCGCAAGCGCAAGATATACACATACACACCAGCCACTGATATGCCACCTATAATAAGCGAAGACTGAATTAAAAATGCTAGTGAAGTTCCTCCGTAAATTGTTTCAGCTAAACCATTTATCACCCAGAGAGGAATGCATGCAATGACGAAGAGTACAATCAGTTCACTAGCACGTATTTCAATCATGCCTACCGACAATGCATCCATATAATATTCAGAACCACTCACCCGCCCTCGAAGAAGATAACCTATACAGAAGGCAATCGGTAGACCGTAAAACGCACCCAGAAAAATGCTGAAAAAGATATAATACGAGTTGATGTTACTGCCACCTGCCCACAACCAAATAATAGCGGGTAGGGATAGCTGCCACACAATCATATGCAAATACACATTTAGCTTTCTTAGTTTCATTATGATTCTGCATCCTGACTTTGTATCATTTGGGGCATAATTTCACTCTCAATCATCTCCTCTGACTGTGTATAATCTACCAACCGTGCAGTATGCGCGTCACGTTTCGTCTTTTCTACATTGCTATCTCTCACACGCGCCCAGCGACGCAAACGCATCACATAGCGATGCGCCACATAGATCGCTACAATGCCCACAAGAAGTGATGGTACAAACAGCAAAATCCAGCTAAAAGTTGACATAATACCGAAAGCAATCGAAAAAACGACTAAAAAGTCATAGAAATTTAGTCGCACTTGACTAGGTAGAATATCCTGCAAATTATCTGTACTACTACGATTTTTCAACTCGTTTTTGATGTAATCACCAAGAAATACGCCTATCACAATACCCGGCAATGAGCCAAATAATACTAAAAGGGGAAAATCCATCATTAGTGATGACGTTATTTCAATGACTGATAATGTATCACTCCCAAATATACGTGATGCAAAAACACCGAAACTCCATGCCAGAAAATACCCACTCACCGCCCCCCAACTCATCATATGTCGATAGACACTTGGGGGCTTAGTACGTAAATCTTCTCGTTTGCGTTTCTCGCTCACTGGTGGTCTGCTTTCGCCTTTGATTCTGTATCGTCTATGAGTATCGTATCACTGTGCGCCTCTGAGTAAGTGTCGCTTGGCGATTTGACCCTGCTTCTGAATCCCGTTTCAACTTTTCGCCGTTATCATGTGCGAATTTTGCCCACCGACGCAAACGTACTACATAGCGATGTGCCGCATATGTCGCGGCTACGCTAGCAATCAAGGGTGGCGTTAAAAATATAAACGCAACATTTGTATTGTCAAAGCTAAACGCAAGCAAAGCAGGCAAAAATAAAAGAATCAACATCATTATGAATGTGGCAACGAATATGCGAATTTTCGCACCTAATTGCAAAGTAAAAGGTGGTTCATCTAGCCAGTGCCACATCCCAGAAGCAATGAGTACAGACATGAAAACGCCAGGAATCGCACCAAACAAGGCAAATAAAGGAAACCCGATTATCAGTGAAGAGAGCATTTCCATTACTGAAAATGTATTCTCTACTCGTCCAAAAAGCATCGTAAATGCCCACGCCAAAAAATACCCACTCACTAGCCCCCAACTCATCATATGTTTATAGACACTTGGGCGCTTCAGCGTGGCTGATGTACGCTTGCGTTTAGATTTTTCGCTCACTGATGGTCTATACTCTCGACTGTAGTTTCTGATTCGCCCACAAAACGCCCATCGTTGTCATCTATCATATGTTCATCAGACAGGCGATTGAGCATGGCATTCTCATTTTTAGCTTTTTCGTCATTTTTGAGTTTGCGCGTGTTTTGCCCCTCTAAGTACAACCGTTGCTGAAACAAGTAGCGATGTGCCGCATACGTTGATGCTGTTGCCGCGATGAACGGCGGGAAAATCAGCACCCAGAGCGCAAAAATAGTCAGCAAAGGCGCGACCAACGCCGACGCAATCCCGAGCGTCAAGAAAAAAGCAATCAGATAGACTTGCCAGCGCGTGGCTTTTAATTCATCGGCTGTTGTAGCGTTCTCTGTAAATTGCTTGATAAACCAACCAACCAATATGCCCATCACGCCACCTGGAAACGCCCCATAGCCAAACGCGAAGACCCACGCAATCGGGTTCAGCAAAAAGCCCAAGGAGGCAAATAATCCAGCATTCCCTAACCATACCGCATAGAGCAACGCCAGCACGAATCCACTCAGCATGCCCCATGTAATCATATGTGTGATAGGTTGTGGTTTGTCATTTTGGGAGTTCATTGAGAGGCATTGTCTTTCGCTTGTGTACTGTCATCATCCAAGTAAACCCTATCCGGCTCGTCTACCAGATAGTTGTCTACGAGGTAGTCGCTGCAGCCAGCATCGTTTTTGGGTTTGGTTTTTCGCTTATGTTGATAAGTCAAGTCATATTGAATTTTACTCAGGTAACGACGTGTCGCTATCCATGTCAGCATAGGTAAAAAAATTGGCAAAAAGAAGAAAAACCAATACTGTGTGGCAGGCAGAGTTAACCAAAATAAAGAGACAGTGACCACAAACATTCCACCAACTGCTCGGAAATAGATCGCACTGCGCTGGACTTTGAGCGAATCAAGATTATAGATAGCCTGAACCTTAGACTCTGCCATCTTTGCACTGATGAGTGGTAACGCAATACTCACAAGCAAAGTCGCCAAACCTATATTGATGAGAAATGATTCGCCGGAAATCAGCATCAAGAAGAAATAGGGTCCGCCGATGCCTACACCCCAACGCACCAGATGCTCTGTAAAGCTCATACGCTGTCGAATCATGACAGTTGCTCGCGTTCTTGTTGCTCATGGAGAGCATACACCGTCGCGTAATCCAGTTCCGGCTGAGGCTGTTCATCAACCAAATGCGCAATATCAGTATCGCCTAGTGCGCGGGCAGGTTGTCGCTTGCGTTTGAGGTCTTTATGCACCTTTTGCCAATGACGCAAGCGCAGATAGTAACGGTGTGCGACATAGGTCATGGCAAGTGACATTGTAGCTGGAATCGCAAAAAACCATGTCGCGCTCACCACAGGGGCAAGTAACCAATAATACACGCCCGAAAATGCCAAAAAGCTAGTGCCGAACGTCGCGCCATAAATCATCCATTGGCGCTCTGCAAGCTCATTCACCGTGCGGGCATCTTGCGTCAGCCAATAGACAATCGCCCCACTCAACCAGCCGAGCATCCGTCCAGGCAACAAGCCCAACAGCACAGCAAGCATCATATAAAGCGGACAAATCATGAAGCCAATCGACTCGACAAGCGCCGATGGTGGCTCATTGACAATGGCATAGATAAACCACCACATGATGAGGAAGGTCGCCCCACCCAACCAATTAGCCATGTGTTGCATCGGATTCGGTTTATTCACCGTCTTGTGTTCTCCTCTGCTCTTTCCGGTGCGTCGTCCTGGATACGCGACGCCAATTCATCGTCTATCATAACGTCGGATGCATCAGCTAACCTATGAGAATCCTTAACCTTCCGTTTGATTTTTTGTGGCGGATTCATGCGCAGATAGACGCTCAGTAGCGCGAGATAACGATTTATCGCATAGACCGCTACCCCTGCCACACTGAGCGCCACCAACCACTCGCCCCAATCTTGCACCCGTACCCCCACTGATGCTATTAACGGTATCATCAGCAAAGCAAAATTGCCCAAACCAAACATGCCCAATAAGGTATTTTTCTGCTTGTCTATCTCTTCAGGATAGGCAAACCTGCCAGTGAAACGCGCCAATAGCCAACCCTGTATCCAACCGACCAATGCGCCAATTAAGCCCCCTGCTGCCACACTAAACGCACCTGCTGCCATTATCGCTAACAAGCCCGACATGACCGTGAATATCACCGTATCAACGGTTTCAAAAGAATCAGGAATCGCCATAAAACCAGAGATGAACAACCAGCTAAAATAGATTGTCGATATACCCCAGCCGATGATTGCGCCATAACTTGACAAATATCCCTGTGGGCTTGGTTTATCGTTCTTCATCAGCTTGCCTCTCGACTATCTCTGGAATGACATAATCTTCATCGTCTAGCGTCTGTTGGGCGTGGCGCATCGCAAGGCGCTCACTATTTTTTACTTTGCGTTTTTCTTTACGCGGGTCTTGTTCCCATATGTACCGTTGCACCCATGCAAAATATTGTCGCGTACATTGGAGCAACATCAAAGTTATCAGAATGATCGGTAGAATAATGCCCGAAAATAGCAACCAATCCATAAAGCCAAGCATGAAAAATGGCATTAATAACACACCGCCGATTAGAGTAATCAAAACCTTCATTACAGCAGAAACCGTGTTTGGGTTACGGAAGCGATAAGCAATATAGGTAAGTGGCGTAAAAATAATGCCCCCAATAATGCCAATGATTGCACCCCAGAATGCCCCACCCATGATGCCTACTACAACAGATGACAGTATGACCATAACAGGTGTTGCCACATCAGAATATTCAAATACTGAACCATAAAACACCAAGAGAGGAGAACAAACTGCCCCAATACCTGCACCCTTGAGAAAACATGTCACAAACATATAGAGAATTGGTTTTGGTTTGCCACGTCTCACGATTTCCGCACTTCCTGCTTAAGGGACAGTCGCTTCATATATCTCCGGCTGGCTGACCTCATCTTCGAGTGCCAATCTGTCATTTTTCGCTTTGCGTTTGGGTTTTTCTTTGCGTGATGATTGGCGTAGATACATTTTCAAGTTTTTGCCATAAAGATACGTCGTATATGATGCTAAAAATGCAGGCAACATAGATAGAGCAAATACCCAGATACTAAGTACAGGCAGAAATAACATAGCCAAAGTCGCAATAAACGAGAAAACAATTAATGGAGGGGTCGTGACATCAATATCAATTGGAGAGGTCGCCTTGCGTGTACCTGAGAAAACGACAATACCAAGAAACATACCCCAAAATAAGCCTATAAATGCGCCGAATAAACCTGCCATTCCTGCACTTGCAACAAGCGTCATCACCAAAAATTCACCATTCAAAACAAATAGCATAATAGGTGAGTACAACATACCAACGACAAAACCATACAAGATTCCGTGTGAGGTCATGTGTAAGAAAGCATTCGGGTGATGATGAGATTTCACAATTTCCGTACTTCCTGCTCACGGACAGCTTCTTCGTACACCTCCGGCTGGCTAACCTCGTCTTCGAGTGCCAGTGGGTGCGTAGTCGTTAGCGTGCGTTTTGGCTTTTCTTTGCGTGGGTCTTGTCGTTGATAGTAGTCGTCTAGCTGGCGAATGTATTGATGCAAGGCATAGAGTCCGGCACATGTTGCAAGGGTCATCGGTAATATACGCATCAGAAATAATTCAATCAGGGGCGCGTCAGAGGTATAAAAAAATTGAATAAAGCCAATTGCTTGTAAAACAATCATGGCAGATGAGGCGACTGTGAAAAATTGTGGTCTTCGTCTGTAATCAACCAGCCTCTCAACAAGGGTAAGCGCACCAGACCAATACAACACAAGTAACCAAGCTAAGGTGACACCCACAACACCACCAATGAATATAAACAGCAACAACCCAATTACGAGAAAAGTTGCATTGACTATTAGATTATCCATACCAAACACAGAACTAGATACAGAAATCAGAAAAACAATCAGTCCATAAAGTGAGCCAAAAATAAAGCCATACGGAATACAATTGACTAACATGCGCTCTATAATATTTGGCTTCCTATCCACCATCATCTTTCTTTCTCCGACGCCGACGATTCCGGCGCGTGTCATCCGCTTTGATGCTATCAATGAAGCGCGTCGCCCCAACCAACGGCACCACCACTAACCACACCACAGCCAGCATCGCATCGCGCACGCGGGGTTCAGTCGTCAGCGGGAAATTCTGCCAAGCCTCGCCTGTCACATACCACCACACAATCCCAGCCGCGACCACACCAAGTAGCAATCCCAGCCACAGCCACACCTGAAAATAATAGCGCCCGATATTCTTCTCACTCACCAGCGCACTAAAGGTCATCAACCAGACGAGACTGCCCGTGATAATGCCTGTCAGCAAGCCACTGAGAAACGCCAATGTCAGCCAGAACAACACACCCACCGTCGTATTGACCTCTACGCCAAAGAGCGCAGCGCGTCCTTGTGGTGTCACGCCTTGCAAAAGCAACATAAAGACGGCTAATCCCATCGTCGCCATCAGCGTCCAGAGCGTCATATGTACCACCGGATTGCGTATATCAATTTGCAGAACAATCTGCCACCAGCGTAATTCGTCTACCACCGGATTTTTTTCACTCATGTGCATTTCGCTATCTGTTTAATTTGCTATCACCCTATTGTCACATATTGCTTATTGCTAGAAGATAACACGGTGACAAACGGATAGGGCAAGCCCAGTCCCTACATTTTGTTGGTTTATTGAAAATTATGCTCGAAACAACTCCCAACTTTGTAGGGACGATGCCTGCATCGTCCGTATTTTAAACCGCACCGCATTCATATAGAGTCTGGAAAATAAATGAAATTTCGTAGGGGCGTTGCTGTGTCTGCGCCCTCTCGGACAAAGACACAGCCCTATCCCTACAATTTAAAAAATTTCTAGGACTCTACACAATTATTCATCTATATCATCTGCATAGTATCATCCCCATTCTACCCGATGAACCTTAACCCGCATGAGAATTTCGGATATTCGGCGCTATTTCGCTTGCCTATAAACATCATATTGATTAGTATCCAAGCGATTGTCCACACGACCTAGTGATGCGCAATGGCAACCAACACCGCAAAACCCAAAAATAGCACCAACTCAGCCGCCCGTTTCGGCACATTCTCTGGCGTATTCACCCCCAATATCTTGACTATCTTGGGGCTGATTCTATTCCTGCGTATGGAATTTGTCACCGGACAAGCAGGCTTGTGGGGCGCATTAGCGATTGTCATGCTCGGCAACGCGATTTCTCTGCTAACAGGCTTATCGCTCTCTGCGATTGCCACAAATATGACCGTGCGTGCAGGTGGGAATTATTACATCATCTCGCGTTCGTTAGGCTTGGAAATCGGCGGGGCAATCGGCATTCCGCTTTATCTATCACAAGCTATCAGTGTGGCATTCTACGTCATTGGCTTTACAGAGGCATTACTCGCTGTGGATATTGCGTTCATCCAAGCCATTGACCCGCGCATCATCTCGACAGCCGTCACGCTATTGTTCGTGGGCATCGCGTATATCGGGGCAGATTTCGCCCTGCGGATTCAATTTTTCATTTTAGCAGTGCTGATGTTTGGCTTGGGGTCATTTTTCGTCGGCGCGATTTCTACTGTCGGGCAAGTCAGCGCCCCTGCCCTGAACCCAATTGAAGGCTTCGATACGGCACAATTCTGGGTGGTCTTTGCGATATTTTTCCCAGCCGTGACCGGTATTGAAGTTGGCGTTTCGCTCTCCGGCGACCTCAAAGACCCGTCCAAGAGTATCCCGCTCGGCACGATTACGAGTATTATCTTCACGGCGCTCATTTACATTGCCGTGACCGTTCTCTTTGCCTTCAATCTGACCAACGAACAACTACTCGGTGATTCACTCGCCATGCGCCGACTAGCGATTATCCCACAAGCGATTCTAGCAGGTGTATGGGCGAGTACGCTCTCATCAGCACTTGGTAGTGTGCTTGCCGCCCCGCGCACGCTACAAGCCATCGCCAACGATAGTGTTGTCCCGCGTTGGATGGCAAGCAATATGGGGAGCAAAACCGAACCCCGTGCCGCGATTCTCATCACAGGCGTAATTGCTTTTGTCGTCATCTGGGCAGGTGATTTGAACGCTGTTGCACCGATTATCTCTATGTTCTTCTTGAACACTTACGGCATGGTCAACTTGACGAGTGCGATTGAAAAATTAGTCGGCAATCCGAGTTATCGTCCGCGTTTCAGCATTCCTTGGTATGTCTCATTTTTGGGCGCAGTCGGTTGTTATGGCGCAATGTTCCTCATCAACACACCCGCGACCATCGTGGCAATTGTCATCAGCTATGGCTTTTTCATTTACTTACAACGACGCAGTATCGAATCGACATGGGGCGATGTACGCTCCGGCGTGTGGTTTGCGATTAGTCGCTGGGCGTTGCTCAACCTAGAAAAATCGCGTTGGACAGTCAAAAACTGGCGTCCTAATATCATCGTTTTCACCGGACAACCACACAATCGTCAGCAACTGGTGGAAGTGTCTAAATGGCTCAGTTTAGGGCGCGGTCTGGTGACGTTCTTCCAACTGATTGTCGGGGATACCCGCGAAATTGCCAAATCCGGTATTCAAGATAAAGCGCGGGATGCCATTCGGGAATACATCGCTAAAAACGAAATGAGCGCCTTTGCCGAAGCCGACATTGTGCCAAATTTCCGCGATGGCGCACGGTTGGTAGCACAATCACATGGTATCGGTGGTATCACCGTTAACTCTGTGCTGATGGGTTGGTCGCGCACGGCTGGCGGACGCGAAATGCAAATGCACCTCTTGCGTGACCTCGTAATGCTCAACAAATCGGTGCTGATGCTCAGTCATGATGAAGAAAAAGATTTTGGCAATCGTGAACGATTGGATGTTTGGTGGCAAGGGGGCGGTGGTAACGAAGACCTCATGCTACTACTAGCATATCTCATTGAACGCCACCCGACATGGCGCGACGCACAAGTACGCCTCATCCGCGTCATTGATGACCAAGCAGGCGTACAATCCGTGACTGCCCACATGCGTAGCTTGCTCAATGAAATTCGTGTTATCGCCGAAGTGCTGGTCATTGTCAATGAAGACGAGAAACCCATTTCACAAGTCATTGGCGAAACCGCACGTAATACCGACCTCACTATTTTGGGGATGGGCTTGCCACTCGCAGGCGAAGAAGCCATATACGGCGAACGTCTCAATGAACTCGTAGAATCTGTTGGGACAGTTTTGCTCGTGCGTAACGCCGCAACCTATGATTTGCTGGATACCGACTGAGCTATATTAGGAAAAATACACTATGCCACGCAGAAGACGGTCTGCATTTGAACAGACTTTGGATGAAGCAGGTCAGTTTATGAGGCATCTTCGATGGATATATTTTCCATTAGGTGTTGGCATTCTTTTATTCTTCATGTCATTAGTTTCAGCATTTGCATCGCTCAATGCCGTTTTGTTCACACATCAATCTTATGCGACCACCGCTACCATAACAAATCTCTATACCCAGTTTGATGATGATGGCGACCCTGAACATTACATCTCCTACAGGTTCGAGCGTGCTAATGGTGCTGTTGTCACAGGCGAGGAAGAAGTTTCCTACCGACAATACAGTGTCCATTATTATCGCGGAGCAGAAATTTCGGTGCATTATCATAAGACAGACGATAGTCGCCATATTGTTGATATTAATCGGCGTATTCGAGCATATCAAAACAGTGCGTTAGGCATTCTTGCCGTCTCGCTTATAGGATTCATTGTTGGTAGCATAGGCTGGTATCTTTTACGGGGCAGAAGATAACGCCTATCGAGATTATCATTATGACTAACTACTCTAGCCTACATCTCTATTTCCCACGCCGACGCCTATTCTGTGTGGTAGATAGCCTTATCAAGCTGACAGAACATGCCACCGAACAGCGCATGTCCCTTCGCTTGCCGGAAAATCAAAAAGTGGTCGTTCCATACACAGGACAATTCATACCGGATAAGCAAAAGCGCGACCTCAGCAATGCCAATGCAACCGTGCTATTTCAAACCACATTCTCGCTATCAGATGGTGACAAAACGCCTACACAAGATTTCTATATCACGCTTGCTACAGGCGATGCTTACAGCGCACTGAGTATCCAAAGCACTGCCCTCGTCCAAAACAGACTCATAGAAACATCAACAAGCCTACACATCATCGCCCAAAACATGCTCGCTCGTTGTGATGGCTTATTTGCCTTGTTAGATAAAAATGAAGAACAGAACGGTATCTATCGTCGCTATTTTCTACATGACCCTGATACAGCCGTGCAGATAGATATCATCGCATCAGCGTGGGGGAGTAATGTCGATTACGTGGTTAAGACTGCGCTCGAAAAGCTAGGCAATTCTTCTTAGGAGAACAAAAAAGAGCCTCCCCGCAGGGAAACTCTTTTCGCTTTCGTCCTACCGATTAACCTTAGAGGTTAGCCGTGATGGTGGAGAATACGTTACCAACAAGTGGACCGAGAAGCAAGAGGATAGCAATCACGACGACTGCGACCAATACGAGGATAAGAGCGTACTCTACGAGACCCTGACCCTCTTCATTCTGTGGACGATACAACATAATGATACCTCCAAATTGATGATAAATGATTGAACCTGTATTCAAGTTCGTTATCACTATATCACACAAAAGATGGGTGTAAAGCGTTAAGATTCAAAATCCTTACACTTTTTAACAAATTAATCCTAAATGCTTCGTATTTTGAGCAACTTTCCCATTTTACACACTCATGGGTGTCTCTTCTGCGACAAAATGCGCGAGATAGGTCTTAATTTGTTCAGCCGCAATCTGTGCTTCGACATTCATGTTGAACATTGCCCCTTTGCCTTTGTAGAACACACCCACCAGATACAAACCCGCCTGCCCTGCTACTTGGCGTCCGTTAGGATGTGTAGAAGTATCGCGCAATGGAAAACCCCGTTGCCCATTTGGACCAATTTCCCAATCACAAGGCGATTGTGCTTCCCAAGGCGCATCGTTGTATTGCAACGCCACATCGAGATATTGATGCAATACAGGCTCATAACCCGTCGCCATGATGACCGTATCTACGTCTAATTCGCGCCCATCTGCAAGCACGGCTGTATGTTCTGTGAAACGTATCGGATTTGATACAGGTTCGACTGTGCCAGCTTTGACAGCGTTCAGCAATTCATCCCCTGCATAACCAGTCATACCTCCTTCGCCAGGTGGTGGTGGCGTTAAACCATAGTCAGACGCATCATCATATTTGAACTTGCCCGCAAAGGACATAATCTGCCGACACCAGTTTTTGGGCAATTGCTCTGCTAATAGTAACCAGCCGTGCTTCGGTATCCCCAACGGATAACGCCGTGATAGCTTGACCCCGCTACGAATACCAATATAGGCTTTTTCCGCAACCTCACCGGATGCCACTGCAATATCAATGCCCGATGGACCGTTGCCTACTACTAACACGCGCTTGTCTACAACTTGCTCCGGCTGACGGAAAAAATGCGCATGATACAAATCACCAGCGAACGCATCCATACCGTCTATCTCTGGCAAAATCGGATTATTCCAGACACCTGTCGCGCTGATGACTGCTTTATACAAATACGTGCCTTCACTGGTTTCGACACGCCACAGCTTGCCTTCGTTTGTCACGCGATGCACGTCTATACCTAACTGAATATTGAAAGCCTGTTCTTCCGCAAATTCGACAATGTGCTTATGGTATTGTTTGCCAGACGGAAACATGCCGTAGGCAAGCGGGAAAGGTTTTTCGGGTGGATGACTATAAAAACGCGAGGTATTCAGTTTGAGTGAGGGATACAATTTCGCCCATGTACTCGCAATTTCATCGGCACGGTCAATCACTTTATATGAGATGTCCATTTGCTCTAGCGCATAGGCACTCGCTATCCCAGACGGACCTGCCCCAATCACAAGGACATCGTGTTCTGCTATTTGTGCATCTGCTACCATCATCAACCTGTGTCTACTATCTCTGAACAACTTAGCGTGTAGTCTAACACGCGACACTTAACGCTGTCTAAGACCCAACACACAAAAATGGTTATAGACGCCTTGCAAAAATGCCCTACACTGTCACCATACACAACACCTCAGGAGCTTCCATTGCAATCCATACAACACACACCCGAACGCCCACTGTGGCAGGCACGTTTCGCTGTCGGAACAGTCTTTTTCATCATGGGCGCTATTTTTGCAAATTGGGCAGTACGTATCCCGACTGTCAGTGCCAACCTTGACCTCAGCGAAGGCGAACTCGGTCTTGCCCTCATGCTCGGTTCAGTTGGCGTCATACTCGGCTTGCTCATCACGGGTGGCTTGATTGCCCGTTTTGGTAGTCATCGCGTCAGTACGGTTATGGTGATACTAAAAGCACTCTCGCTAGGTTTTATCAGTCTCGCAGTAGATTTTTACACCTTATCACTGGTGCTATTTTTCTATGGCATGGCAAATAGCATGACTGATGTAGCTATCAATGCACAAGCTATCGAAGTCGAGCGCAAACGGGGCAAGCCTATTATGAATTCATTTCATGGTTTATGGAGCATCGGCACGTTTGTTGGCTCACTGATAGGTACAGGTTTCATCAATGTCGGCACAACCACTGCACAGCATTTCTGGACGTTGACGGTCATTTTCATGCTGATTGCCTTTGCTACTCAGCACATGCTCTTACGCATTGATGGCGAAAAAGACCAAAACGACCAAGCACCGTTCAGCTTACCTCCACGTATGGTATGGGGCTTAGGAGCAGTCGCCTTTGCAGCAGGCATCAGCGAAGGCGCAGTCGCAGATTGGAGTGGCTTATATTTACGCGATATTGTGGAAGTATCCGAAGCATGGGTGCCACTTGGCTTTGTCGCGTTCTCCCTCACAATGACCACCGGACGCTTTTTAGGCGATACTGTTGCAGAGTGGTTGGGCAATGTTCGTCTCATACGCTTGAGTGGGGTGTTGGCGACGAGTGGTATTTTGCTTCCTATATTTTTCCCCAGCCTTGTAACCGCATTGCTCGGCTTTGGCATCGCAGGCTTAGGCTTGGCTGTCGGGATTCCCTTAGCATTCAGTGCATCTGGCAAATTACCCAATATCAGTCCTGGACGCGCTGTGGCAGGCGTCGCAACGATTGGCTATGCAGGGTTTTTAGTAGGTCCACCCATCATTGGCTTCGTAGCAGAAGCAACCAGTTTACGCTTCGGCTTGGCGATAGTCGCTATGCTTGCCAGCACCATGATTTTTACGGCTGGCGCATTAGACGTGCGCAAAGCCAAATCTGCCTGAACGAAAAAATCCCCTGCCTCTAAAAGACAGGGGATTCAAAATGCTAATTAGGCTATCTCAGCGAACTTATTCGTCGCTTTCTTCACCTTCACCTGCTTCTTCTTCAGCCGCTTCGATACCACAGGTATCCACGCCCGTGTTCAATTGGTCGATGACGCATTGTGGGAGCAGAACATCATCAATGATATGAATCGTACCGTTGCTTGCGAGAATATCGGTAGCAACCAGACCGACTGAACCATTGAGGATTGGGGTTTCTTCATTGATGAAACCAACAGTGATGCCATCAAGCTCGTCTTCGAGCAAGGTTGCAACCCGTGTGCCACCTTCGAGTGCCAATACATCTGCCGCCATGATGTCACCTTCGACAACATGGTAGAGCAGTACGTTGGTCAACAGAGTACGGTTGGATTCAGCCAGCAAAGCAGCTTGGCTAATACCGTATTCTTCTTGCAAGAAAGCAAACAGGTTAATAAAGGCTTGGTTATTCGGTGCGAAAACAGTGAAAGGACCTTCACCACTGAGAGCTTCACCCAGTTCTGCAGCCGTTACTGCCGCTACAAGGATGCTCAGACCTTCACGGTCATTATCGCCACCTTCAGACGCTAGAACTGCCATTTCAACGATGTTTTCAAGATAGACAAACTCTGCTACAACCGTTTGTACATCTTCGACAGGTGCGCCGACTTGACCACGACCTTCAAACAGCGAAATCACAACATTGAAGCTACGTCCGAGGTCATAAAGATATGCAACACCAACTTGACCAGTACGGGACAAACTCACACCAGCCGCCGCAACTGCGCCTTCTGGGGTTGGTTGGTCAATGCCAACGGTATAACCGGTACGTTCTAAGAAGAATGTCAATGCACTCAGGTCATCTTCAAATTCTTGTCCACCAGTAACCGCTTCGTATGATGTATTGCCCTGAATAATGATGGTGCTATCACCCATGGTCATGCGCACGTTGCCATCTGCACCTTCGGTCACATCGTAACCTTCTGGTACGCCGTAGCCGAGAGGTTCTTCTTCTTCCATCATCTCATCGTCCATCATTTCTTCCTCAGCCATTTCTTCTTCGGCTGGTGGAAGGAGGACGTTGTCGATAACGTGAATCACACCATTGCTGGCTTCAATATCAGCAGTCGTAACGTTGACTTCACGTCCCATGCTATCAGTCAATACAACGCCGTCACCAAGCGACACGGTGAAAGTTGCACCGTTGAGAGTCGTTACTTCCATACCATCTTCGAGGTCTGTGGAAAGTACAGCACCATCAACAACATGATACAGCAAAATACTTGTCAGTAAATCAACATCGCCAACAATATCTGCAACGCCTAAGCCAAGCTCATCAAGTGCCGCTGTGAAAGCATCATTAGTAGGTGCAAACACAGTGAAAGGACCTTCACCTGCGAGGGTTTCGCCTAAACCGGCTGCTGTTACGGCAGCAACCAATGTTGAAAATTGCTCATCACCAGCAGCAATATCAACAATTGTTTCGTCTTGAGCTGCAACAGGGGCAAGCATCACGCTCAAAATAAGCACTAGCACACCCACCACAGCGAGCAAACTTCTCTTAATCATTTTTAGAGTATCTCCTGAAATCCTAATAGGTATCAATACTACTGCATAGTTTTAACACTTTCTCGTCAAGAGTGCTAATATTTGATAGCAGAAAGTTGAATATCTTATGAAATTTCTAAACTTTGCACAAATCGAATTAATGAAATATGAAAAAACTATAGAGGAAACTGACTTTCATGACCCAAAATTTTTGGATTGATACGGATATGGGCAGTGATGATGCAGTGGCGCTCCTCATGGCGTTACAAGCCCCGCATATAAATGTTGTCGGTGTATCTGCCTTAGCAGGCAATGTCCCGCTAGAACTTGCCGCTCGCAATGCGCGTTTTGTCGCTGAATTGTGTCATTCAGATGTGCTTGTCTATCGGGGTGCGGCGAAACCTATGCAACAGATTTACCGTGACGCGACATGGTTTCATGGTGTAGATGGCTTGAGTGGTGAAGGCGGTATCCCTAAAACACCACCATCGGATAAACCAGCCGTCACTGCCCTACTGGAAGCCTCGCATACATACGAAGGCATGGTACTCGTCACATTAGGTCCCCTGACCAATATCGCGCTTGCTATTGCGCTTGACCCGACCTTACCAGAACGCATTTCGCGCTGTGTCGTGATGGGGGGCGCGGCATGTACCTATGGCAATGTCACGCCAGCCGCCGAATACAATATTTGGGTAGACCCCGATGCCGCACGGATGGTTTTTCTATCCGGCATGCCTATTGAGATGGTCGGTTGGGAATTTTGCATCGCAGATTACGCGCTCAATGAATCTGAGGTCGAACAGTTACGTGCCATAGATACGCCCATCGCGCATTTCAGCATAGATTGTAACGCGGTTGCTATTGAATCCTACAGAAAGCAAACCGGACACGTTGGCTTATCTTTGCCCGACCCCGTGACGATGGCAATTGCGATTGACCCGACTATCGCTACCGATACCAGCAAACATTATGTAGACATCGAAATTCGTAGCCCACTCACGCGGGGCATGACCGTCTTCGATAAATTAGATGTCGCAGAAGATGCCTATAACAAAGACACATGGGCGCAAGCCATAGACGCCGGCAAAAATGTCAGCGTCACTTGGGAGATAGATAACGCACGTTGGAAGCAATTACTTTTCGATTTGCATAGATGAGCCTATCAAGCAAGCCAAATGACAGTCTGTGCTTCGGTCTGTGCAGGCACTTCGAGCATCTCTGCTATGTTATACAGCACATTGTCTGGCACAGCATCGTCACGGGTACGATTGCGCTCTAAGATGGCATCCCAAGGGGCTTCGACATAGACAATAGTCACCCGCGCATTGTAGGCACGGAATAAGTCAATCAAAGGGGTTCGCATACGCCGTGTGAGATTGGTTGCATTCCATACAAAATCTTGCTGTGCGCGGAGATAGTCGCGTGCCTGCTCTTTTGCTCGCATGATGACAGGCGATTGCTTATCCGTCGGTGCGACGCCTAATGTTTCGCGGATAGCATCTAACGAGATAACAGGCATATTCGATTTGTTGTTGGCAAGCCATGTATCTTTCCCCGCGCCCGGAATACCTGACATCAACGTAACTTCGCACATAGTATCATCATACGCATGATACGTTGGGTGATTCTCTGACTGTTGAAAATACAGGTACTTGCTATGCGCCGATGGAAAATCGTAAGCTGTATGCAGACAATCATTTTCAGCACAAAATTCTCGAAAGAGCGTCACACGGTCTAATAATTCTTGCTGGTCATCACAGATACGCCCGCGCACATCTGCTTCGGCAAGGGCGGCTATTAAATAGGGTGGCACATGCAAACTCGCCCGAATCACACTGCGTAACATATCCGACTTATCCCAAAACCATAAGGGCAAGCCATGATACCGCACCAAACTCACTATCTGCTCCCGTTTAGCAAGTGACAACGGCATGATGCCGGCTGGTAAATGTGTATACAGCAAGCGTCCGACATGCCCTGCCCCCTTGAGCGCATGACGTGGCGAGCGAATGCGTCCGCCTTCTTCGACTGTGCAATACGGCTTGGCAATATCATGGAACAATGCCGCCCACCATAATATCTCGCGTGTGTCTGCGTCTGCTTGTTGCCACGTTTTGCCGTCCATCAATGCCTCGACCACCATTTTCGTATGCGTCCAGACATCGCCTTCCGCATGGAAAATCGGGTCTTGCGGACACTTGGCTAAAGCTCGCAGGTCAGGGAAAGTATGTAGCCAAGCGTCCCAATTAATTTGCTCAACCTGTGTTGGCACATTCATCGTCAAATCCCTCATCAGGATGCAAAAATATCAACGTCGGGTGCAAGCTGATTCGGGATAATCGGGCGCGAGAGCCAATGCGTATTAGATTCCAAAATTTTCGTCAGGAAATCACCCCGCACGTATTTATAGCGTTCTTCAACCACCCCATCAGCTTCAATTTTGAGATACAAGCCTTCCATCAAGCCTGATGTATCTGATTCAGCAACTGCCCGTTCGGGGTCAAGTGATAGGTCTGCACACAAACCCCGTAAATCGGCTATGTGGTCGCCTTTGATGAAATGCGATGGCTTGACCATAGATAGCACGGTATCAAGCTCGCTGTATTTGCCCTCGCCTAACACTTTCACTGATACAACGGGTACGTCTGCTAAGAGCGCATGTCGCCGTTCAGTGGATAGAAACGTGCTTGTTTCTGTATCCAATATGTCAAATTCCATGAAATAGTGCGGGAGATAGTTATAGAAAACGGTATGCCGTGCATAGAGCCATTCGCCGTACATGATATAGCGATTGCCCAATACCTCGTAGAACGCTGGCATGTGTGTATATGCCCACTGCTTGAACATCGCAAAGTGTTTTTCGCGGGGTCCCCCGATGAGGTAGTGTCCGCGACTTTGTAATAGCAAATTGCCATTGTCATCAAAGCTGATGGCGGCATTCGCCCCATCGACTTTTTCTTCTATCACTAGATGACGCCCTGCCAATGTCCGAAAGGCAATCCCGCCCATGCCATCATCACCAGGTTGCAAATTCGAGCCTTCCAGATGATAGGTACGCGGATACTTACGAATTTCCAAGTTATTTTTATCCGACATGGCAAAACCTCTTGTCTATCAAACGATACCAAGAGGTTATACAACACACTATTTAGGCTTTCAAGGGTTCACAAGATGCCACATTAGCTAATTGACAGTTTTCAACCAGCCACCATCGACATAATACGACGACCCCACGCAATAACTCGCTTTATGGGAACACATGAATACGAAGAAATTCGCCAATTCTTCTGGTGAACCAAATCGTCCAATCGGTGTGTTCTCTGTGGCAATATTCTGTAGGTAATCTTCCCACGTTTGGTCGGGGTCATCTGCCGTCAATAACTTCGCTGTCTTTTGCCAATCAGGCGTCAGAATCAAACCTGGGTTAATGGTATTCACGCGGATATTATCGGGAATCAGTTCATGCGCCAGACATTTCGAGAACATCGCAAGCGCGGCTTTGGTCGTGTTGTAAATCGGCTCATAATACAGCGGTTGTGTCGCACAAATGGACGCATTATTCAGAATGACACCCCCACCTCGCTTTTTCATCATAGAAGCGAAGCCCCGTGACAAACGTACTGCCGCCATGACATGCAAATCCCAATAATATTGCCATTTTTCATCGGGAGCTTCCTGTATCGTTTCCTCACTCCCTGTTCCCGCATTATTGATGAGAATATCGACGCCCTCAAATTCGCTTTCTACTGTCGTAAGTGTGCGCTCAATGTCTTCTGGTTTCGTCACATCCATAGCAATGCCCAAAGCACGCACCCCATACTCATTAGCAATCTCTGTTGCCTGCGCTTCCACACGCGCTTTATCCCGCGCACAGATGACAACATGCACACCTTCTGCCGCCAAACCTTTCGCCACTGCCAAGCCAATCCCGACACTCCCGCCTGTGATGACTGCTACTTTATCTTTCAGCCCTAAATCCATTGGTATGTCTCCTTGTATCAAAAATAGTTCTCCCAACGATACCAACCTTAGTCCACAAAAGCGACTTTCCTACGTCATCCGGCAGGGCAATCGCTTTAAAATTTTCTCACCACGAAGGCACAAATGTAAGTTTAGGAAAGTTCTAAAAAATAATATACGGTTGTATTTGAGTTTATCGCCACGCAATGAATTACGTGGCTAGTAAAATCTATTATCCCGCGCTGGGCGGATTTAAA
>JBCBKJ010000071.1:0-31296 GCA_038522085.1 Chloroflexota bacterium | reverse complement strand
GACCTAATGCACTATTTTCGCAAATTTACTCTATTGATCTTACTGGCGCTGTTGCTGGTAAGCGTTATGCCACTTTCTGCACAAGAAACTGAATGTGAAGATGGTTTTCGTTTGTTTGACCATGAATTATTAGCAACCGACCCTGTTTGTGTCCCTGAATCACCTGAACGCGTTGCGATGATGGAAACTGTCGGCGTTGAAGTCCTTTTCACACTCGATATTCAACCTGCCATCCAACTACAAGCGTACAATAATCAGCTAATACGTAACTTCCCGATGCTCGAAGACGCGTTCAACACGTACTTTGGTGACCTTCCTGATGGCAATTATTTCGAGCCAAATCTGGAAGTATTACTAACAGCAGAACCCGACCTCATCGTACTTTACGATATTGTCCAATTTGACAGCGAGCAAATGAATGCCATTGCACCGACGGTTGTTGTACAGCTTATTCCAGACGTTGAGCTAGAAGTTATGCTAGATTTTCATGCTGATTTGCTGGGATTGGAAGACGAAATCGCAGGTCTTCTCGAAGGATACAACGAACGCACGACGTTACTAAATGAAACAATTGGTGATGCCATTGCTGATCAATCTATTGTCATCGCTCGTGTTGACCCTCAGTTATCTATCTTCACATTGTCGCCTGCTTACGCCGTTTTGCGAGATGCAGGTTGGGAACCCACTAGCGAATTTGCCACTCAGCTAGATACAATCACAAATGAATTTGCTTTCGGCATGCGCCCTGTTTCTATGGAAGAAGTATCGATTTTGGATGGAGACTATTTGTTTGCCTATGACCTCACTTCTGCATTTGATGAAGATGTCGATGGTGTTCTACAAGAAATTACCGAAAATCCTCTCTGGCAAACACTGTCTGTTGTTCAAGAAGACCGTTTTTACACTGTCCCGACCTATTGGAATTTTTCGGGTATTATCTCCTCACACTTCATCATTGATGATTTGTTCACCTATTTTTCTGATGTTGACCCACAGGAAGTCTCACCGAATCCTTTCCTGACGGATGACATGGAAGAGATGGATGAGGAGATGGAAGCCACCGAAGAAGCATCTGACTGAACCTGCTTTGTGTGTAGCCTGCTTCGGTAGGTTGCACACCTCGCTTTGACTCATGGATGACGGTTAATTTTACACAGAGAAATCATATTTTTAACTCAATAGGATTTCTTTTATACCTTATGTCAAAAGTGGACTCATGCTATGCTCATAATAAGGTTAACCTAGAAATTATTTTTTGTTAGTCTAAATTGTAGATATTTAGCTAAAAGTTCGGTTGAATAGGTATAAGCCATTAGTTGAGGAGGGTTTACTCTATGGCTGTCAAATCGACGCAATCTGAAGAACTGTCCCTATGGGGCATCATCAAGCCTGTCCAAAGACAGATTTACATTGGCATGGTCTTATCTGCACTTAGCGGTGTAGCATGGATACTTGCCCTCGTTTTACTTCACCCAATCGCTAGTGAATTACTATCAGACACCCCTAATGTGAATCGTCTGTGGGGATTAGGCGGTGCTGTGTTGCTAGCACTGGTCATCGGTTTTGTATTGCGCATTCTCTCGTTTAGATGGTCACATTTAGGTGCCTTTGAACTAGAAGAAGTCTTGCGCACAAACTTAACTACCCATCTCGCAAAAGTCCCGCTAGGGTATGTCGTCACAACAGGTTCAGGAACGCTCAAAAAAGTGTTGATGGATGATGTGATGTCCCTACATGCTTTTGTCGCAGATAGCACCCCTTTGATGGCGCGAGCTTACGTCACACCGATGGCGGTCTTGGTCGTGATGTTTTTCGTTGACTGGCGTATGGCGCTGGTATCACTTGCCGTTTTTCCTATCGGGATGATAGCTATGCGGTTCGCCTTCGCTGATTATGAAGAAGGGCGCGAAGCATATGACTCAGCCAATGAACATATTAACCAAACCATCGTTGAATACGTTCAAGGCATGCAAGTTGTGCGTACATTTGATGATGGTACGGCATCGTTCACCCGCTACAGTGATGCGCTTACAAACGCCACTGAAACGATGAAAGAATGGGCATCCAAAACACGCTACGGTGCATTTGCCGCCCGCATCATGTTCGCCTCTTTGCCAACGTTGATGATCGTGTTGCCAGCAGGTATCTGGATGCTACAAAATGGCTGGATTAATGTGCCAACCTTGCTCTTGTTCATATTTCTTGCACCCACATTAGCCGAAAGTGTTATCCCACTTATCTGGCTATCTCAGTTAATCAATATGTCGCAGGCAGGGGCGAAAAGAATCGGCAAATTGCTATCAGAACCGACTCTACAAGAAGTCGAAGTTTCTCAAAAGCCAGCGAATGCTACAGTTGAATTCAAAAATGTCTCTTTCACATATGCTGAGCGCGAAGCCCCCGCACTCAAGGATGTCAGCTTTGCTGTACCCGAAGGTACGGTAACAGCACTGGTAGGTCCATCAGGAGCGGGTAAAAGTACAGCAGCACAACTCATTCCGCGCTTTTGGGACGTTGATAAAGGCAGTATCTCGATTGGTGGTGTTGACGTGCGACACATCAGAAATGATGACCTGATGACGCATATCAGCTTTGTATTCCAAATTCCATTTTTGCTCCAAGATACCATCCGTGAGAATATTCGACTCGGCAAGCCAGATGCCACTGAAGGAGAAATTATCGCGGCGGCACGAGCGGCACAAGCACATGATTTCATCATGAATGAGCTAGACAACGGTTACGACACAAAAGCTGGGGAACGTGGTACGCGCTTGTCTGGTGGGCAACGCCAGCGCATCACAATTGCGCGGGCAATTTTGCAAGATAGTCCCATCATTGTTCTGGATGAGGCAACAGCTTTTGCTGATCCTGAAAACGAAGCCAAAATCCATGAGGCTATTGCTAATCTCACAAAGGGCAAAACCTTGATCGTTGTCGCACATCGTCTGTCAACTATCCGTGATGCTCATCAAATAGTGGTGCTAGACCATGGTGTTGTTGTGGAAAAAGGCACACATGATGCATTGGTCGAAAATAACCAGGTTTATGCTCGTCTATGGGAGAAATTTGAAGATGCACAAGGTTGGGGATTACGTCGTAAAGAAGACAAAGATAGTGACAGTCGTTCTGCCCAAATCAAAGTGTGTGATGTAACAGGCATGCCAGAAATTGTTGAAGGGAACTAAACGATGCTGAATACCTACAATAATATGCTGAGGGCGGCGGGGTCATCTGCCCCTGCTATGCGCAGTGCTTTCAGTATTTCTATACTGAGCGCCGTCGTACAGGGCATAACCTACGGGCTTTTGTTTCCGTTTTTTCAGGTCATGCTAGAACCTGATGTATCACTCAGCCGTTTAACACCGTTCATCATTGCTCTGGTAGTACTTGTTATCGTTGATGGGGTATTGCGCTACATCGAGAGCGAACATGAATGGACAACGCAGATGGATGCAGGACATGAGGTTCGCATCAAGCTCGGCGAACAATTGCGCAAAATTCCCCTTGAGTATTTATCGGGACGTAAGACAGGTGATGTCAATGTTGTTCTGAGTGGGGATGTCAACCATGTTGTCATGATTATGGGTGGTTTGTTCGATATTGTCTTGCGCACCATTATCACACCTCTCACAGCAATTGCCATTATCTTTTTCTTTGATTGGCGTCTAGCACTGGCATTGCTGGTTTTGTTCCCACTTGCCATTCCATTGTATCAACGGATAAGACGAGTCGCGGCACGCGAGAACCGCGTTTCGGCGGCGGCTCATGCCGATGTGACGGCTCATTTAGTCGAGTATGCACAGGGCTTGGCGGTATTGCGTGCGACACGCCAAGTTGGAGAGCAATCCGTACGCTTACAAGGCTCACTCAAAAACCTACGTGAAAAGCAAACAATAGCGACACAGTGGGGGACTGTGCCAAATATCTTCATGTCTACTATCGTGCAGGTCGGTATCTTGACTGTGACCGCACTCGGTACCTATTTTGTTTTATCAGGCAATCTGGATGTAGCAGTATTGCTGGCAATTCTTGCAATCACGGTACGGTTTGCTGAACCCCTATCCATTTTTGCGGGTATGGCAACGATGTTCGATTTTATGGAAGCAGGCTTAGAACGTATTGATACCTTGCTAGCAATCGAACCTCTGCCTATCCAAACACCCATGAAGACGATTGAAAAATTTGATATTGAATTTGAGCAAGTCAACTTCGCATATGCGAGCGAGGATAATACAACAGGTGAGCAAGTCCTGTACGATGTATCATTCCATCTACCAGAAAGGCGCTTGTTGGCACTGGTCGGCACATCTGGCAGTGGGAAGACAACCATCACCAAACTGATTACACGCTATGCAGACCCTCAATCTGGTAGCATAAAAATTGGTGGGGTGGATATTCGTGCTGTCACGCAATCAGAACTCATGAAGCAGATTTCAGTCGTATTTCAAGATGTATACCTCTTTGATGAATCAATCCGCGACAATATCCGTATGGCAAAACCAGAGGCTACAGATGATGAGGTTATCGCCGCCGCTGAAGCCGCTAACTGTCACGAATTTATCTCTCGTTTACCCGATGGATACGACACAACGGTAGGTGAAATTGGGGGCGCATTATCAGGTGGAGAGCGCCAACGCATCTCCATAGCCCGTGCCATACTCAAAGACGCGCCGATTGTACTCCTCGACGAACCTACCTCAGCCCTCGATACAGAGAGTGAAGTGGCTGTACAACATGCAATTGACCGCCTTGTTGAAGACAAAACCGTGATTGTGATTGCGCACCGTCTGTCGACAGTCGTTGCTGCAGACATGATTGTTGTTCTACAAGACGGGCGTATCGTGGAACATGGCACACATAATGATCTACTTGCACTGGAAAACCGCTATGCCGCAATGTGGTCTGCGCAACAACAGAAACGGCAATGGAAAGTTTAGACGAAAATAATCAGGGGTTACATCATGATAAAAATCGATCAATCTAAATACCCGATTGTATATATAGAAGTCGATGGTCTAGCTACGCTCGAAGCAATGCAAGAATATAACGACGAGATGGATAAATTACTGGCATACGCTGAAACACAGTCCGGTAAATTCGGGATGATATATATTAGCGATATGGATGACGAAGCGTACAAACAGCACAAAAGGGAAAAAGCGGCGCAGAAATTGAATAACGACTGGCTCAAGCAAAATAAAGCGCGTATTGGCGAATGTTGTGTAGCGATTGCAATGGTGACGCAAGCAACAGGGATGATGAAAATGATGCGCCCCATTGCTAAACGATCCATGAAACGGATGATGGGTGCGCCCGGTGATATCTTCTTCACGCTCGATGAAGCCGAAGCATGGATGAACAGCCTTGTTATCCAAGCAAGCAGTACATAGGAATTTACAATCTTTTGCATATAGCTGGTTGTGGTACTGGCTCACCACGACCAGTTTTCTTTGTTTATATATCGTGTATCAACGTACAAAACACGGTCAGATCACGTGATCATTCTTTCAGGTCGCTACATCTCAGTAATAAAGTTAACCATTGTTTATTTTATTCTGCGCTTAAAATAACTTATCTTTACCTCAGACACTTTTTCCATACGCACAACGACACTTACTTATAACGCCGAGATAAAAATGGTTTTAATGCACTATGTAGACAGGGTGGGTAAATGTCAGTTAGTGTTAGCGTTACCGGTTGCTACGTAAAATAGCTAAGAGACTGTACCACTACTGGAAGACACTATGAAAATACCGATTCGTCGTTACTGGCAACTTCTCGCCACTTACTTAAAACCCCAGCGTACCCGTGTGATTCTGCTGATGGCTGCTTTGCTGACAGGCATCGCGTTCCAACTCATTAATCCTCAGATTCTCGCGCGTTTTATTGATGCTATTGTGGCTAACACAGAGGGACAAACCTTGCTGACCCTTGCCTTGCTCTACATTGGGGCGGCGATTATCGGTCAGGTGTTGACTGTGGTGAGTGTCTATCTAGCGTCGGCAGTGGGTTGGACAGCCACCAATGAATTACGTGCTGATTTAGCCGAACACTGCTTAGGTTTAGATATGGCATTTCATAAATCACGTACATCAGGCGAACTCATCGAGCGTGTAGATGGCGATGTCAATGCGCTGTCACGCTTCTTCTCGCAATTCATCATCGTTATTTTAGGCAATGGCTTATTACTCATTGGTGTTGTGGTCGCTTTGTTCTTCGCCCATCCGATTGCAGGCTTAGCGGGCTTAGGATTCGCAGTGGCGGCACTCACGGTCATGCTGAGTTTGCGTAATCTTGCCGTGCCATATTTCAAGGAATATCGTCAGCAATCGGCTGAATTTTATGGCTTTGCTAATGAACAATTGGCAGGACGCGAAGACATCAAAGCGAATGGCGCACGCGCTTTCTTCATGCGTCGCCTGTATGAAATCAATCAGCATTGGATGTTGGCATGGCACAAGGCTCGCTTGGCGGCAACGACGTTATGGGCATCAACAGATGCGACATTCGCGCTGGGTAGTATCATTGCTCTGGGTGTTGGTGCGTACTTATTCTTTCAAGATGCCGTGACCATCGGTATTGTCTTTTTGATTTACAACTACTTCACACAACTATCACGTCCGATTTCACAGATTCGTGAACAAATTGAGCTACTACAAGCCGCGGACGCCAGCATTTTGCGGATTCGTGAATTATTCGATACCACCAGTGACCTCGATCAAACAGGTAGTACGCCTATTCCAGTCGGTGCGCTTGCGGTGACGTTCAATCATGTCAATTTTTACTACGATACACACGAAGATGGGTCGCCAGAGTGGATTCTCCGAGATATTAATTTCAAGCTGAAAGCAGGCGAAACACTCGGTCTGCTAGGTCGTACAGGTAGTGGGAAATCTACCATGGCACGCTTACTGCTGCGTCTCTACGATGTTCAACAGGGTGATATTCACATCAATGGGGTACCGATTCAACACGCCTCACTGGAGAGCTTGCGCCAGCGCGTCGGTTTAGTGACGCAGGACGTACAGATTTTCCAAGCCAGTGTCCGCGACAATATCACCTTCTTCAATCGCTCGGTACCGGATAGCCGCTTGCTAGAGGCTTTTAACTTACTGGGCTTAGACAATTGGCTCCGCAAATTACCCGATGGATTAGATACACAACTGGGGTCGAATGCTGCTAGTTTATCGGCAGGGGAAGCACAATTGCTGGCATTCACACGGGTATTCCTCAAAGATGCTAGCTTAATCGTTCTTGACGAAGCCTCCTCGCGCCTTGACCCGATGACGGAGCATCTGCTAGATGATGCGGTGACACGTCTGCTACACGAACGGACAGGGATTATCATCGCGCATCGCCTCGCTACTGTACAACGGGTCGACAATATCATGATTTTGGATCAGGGTCGCATCGTAGAATTTGGACGGCGGGAAGCCCTTCTCGAACAAGTGGACTCGCATTTTTCAAAGATGTTACGCACTGCCACATCCGATGTGTTGCTCTAGAGAAAGGATTTGCTAGCTATGAGAACCTCATCTGAAGAACAAGATAACTCGCGTGCGAAACTGATGAATGATCTGGCAACCTATAGAGCTAGGCTTTATGGCACGGACTTTTTGCTGTGGCTTTTCATCATGGGCTTACCCGCTGTACCCGGTTTGATTGTGAGTGAATTTTTTGATGTGCTCACAGGCGATTCAACATTAGGTTGGGATGCTTATTCGGTATTAGCCATTTGGGGCGCTGTGGCGCTGTTCAATGTGGTTGTCATTTTCATGGGACGTTTGACCAAGACGCAACATCGCTTCGCCATGAGTGGTCTAGTAAGGCGCAACGTCCTTGTGGGCTTAATGGACAGACCCGGTGCAGAACAGTTCAAAACCAAAGGGGACGCCGCCATTGCAGGTGGTGAGGTGGTGAGCTACCTGCGTGATGACGGTCAACAAATTGAAGACCAAATGCAATGGCTACCTGAGACCGTTGCTCAGGGTGTCTTTGCGCTCATCTCCTTCATCATCTTATTCAGCGTCAACTGGCGTGTCACACTATTTGTCTTTATCCCTCTCTTGCTCATCATTGCTATCATGCAGTGGGCGTGGAATCGGGTGCGCAATTTGAGGCGTGATGGGCGTGAAGCAACCGAGAAAGTCACGGGCGCGATTGGTGAGATGTTCGATGCCGTACAAGCTATCCAAATTGCAGGGGCAAACGAGAGTGTCTTGCGCAATTTCCGTGAAGCCAATGACCTACGACGTAAAACTATGATACGCGATGAGTTATTCACCGCAATATTGGGGGGTGTCTTCAACAATATTGTCACGATTGGGGTCGGGCTTATCTTGTTGCTACTGGCTGTATCCAGTGAGATTAGTCTAACAGTGGGTGATTTCGCATTGTTTGTTTACTTTCTGGGGTATATCGGTTCATTTCTTGGGGTATTTGGTGTCTTCATAGCCTTCACACGGCAGACAGATGTGGCATTTGAGCGACTAGGCTCACTCTTGCCACACCGTTCTCGGCGGGCTGTCACGGCACATCAAGAGATGTACTTCAACACAATATTCTGGCAACGCGTGGCATTGCCATCCATTGAACAACCTAAGCTAACTGACGATGATCGTCTTGAAGAGTTATGTATCCAAGATTTAACGCATCACTATGACGACTATGAAAATGGCATAGATGGTATCAACCTCACGCTGCGTCGTGGACAGGTTGTGGTGGTGACAGGTCGCATTGGGAGTGGCAAGACCACGTTTCTGCGTCTGTTGCAGGGGCTATTGCCAGCACATCGCGGTGCAATCTACTGGAATGATAAGGTTGTTGATGACCCTGCGACATTTTTCGTACCACCGCGCAGTGCCTACACACCACAAATCCCAACGCTGTTCAGTAACTCATTAGGCGACAACATATTGCTAGGGCTAGAGGCTGAACAGACCGCTATCGATAATGCCATTCACACCGCAGTATTTGATAAAGATGTCGATGAGATGCCTGATGGGTTAAGCACGATGGTCGGCTCGAAGGGGATGCGCTTGTCTGGTGGACAACTGCAACGGGCATCTGCCGCCCGCATGTTGGTTCGCAAGCCCGAACTCCTCATTTTTGATGACTTGTCGAGCGCGTTAGATGTTGTGACTGAGCAGAAATTGTGGACGCGCATTTTTCAGCAGACTGACTGGCAACCTGCGTGTTTAGTCGTGTCGCACCGCCGAACACTCTTGCGACGTGCTGACCATATCATTGTACTCAAAGAGGGGCGTGTGGATGCAGAAGGACGCTTAGAAGATTTGCTGGCGCATAACGATGAAATTCAGCGTATCTGGCAGACAGATGAACAAGAATAATCGCAGATAATAGGTTGAGAGGACACCCAACATGACCGAGACACAACAGGAAAGCAGTACGAAACTGTATTGCAATGTCATCGCACAAGAAAACGGTATCCAGCCAGCTGGGTACGCTCAGCACCTACAAACGTATGTCCTGCTGGAAACGCCGTTACCGTGGCAGAGAAACCCATTATCCTTAGAGCCAGAAGAAAGTCAGTTACCGTCGCAAATAGCAGATTTAGCCCGGTTAGCGCAGGAACAGTACAAGAAGACAGGTATGTTAACCCGACGTTCGCTGTACATTGCCCCTGACGAAGTATATTCCAAAGATGGATTCCGGCGGGTGATGATTTATCAGCTTGAGGGCGACATGGCATCTAGCTACAAAAAAGTTGAATATTGGGTGCCAACAGAACAAATGGGGGCGCTAGTGTGGGCATACTTTGAAGACCAAGCCAAGTTACCGAATTACGAGCCGTACCGTGTGCCGGAAGCAGATACCTTTCGTGATGTATTGGTCTGTACACATGGCAGTCGTGATGTTGCCTGTGCGAAATTTGGCTATCCCATTTATAAGCATCTACGGGAAAACCATGCAGATGATACCCAGCGCATCTGGCGCGTGACGCATTTTGGCGGACATCTTTTCGCACCGACGCTCGTTGATTTGCCACGAGGTGATTACTGGGCGTATGTCGATGAAGACGTTGCCAGTCAGATTATGCGACGCGATGGCGATATAACAACTTTACGCGGTCACTATCGGGGTTGGGCAGGGATGCCACCGGGCTTCTCACAGGTATTGGACTACACATTACTGATGCGCGAAGGCTGGCAGTGGCAACAGTATATGAAAAAAGCAACCATTCTCGCCCAAGATGACGACGACGAAAATCCGCAGTGGGCAGACGTGCGAATTGATTACCGCTCACCAGATGGCAATGTGGCAGGGACTTATCTGGCGCGGGTGATTGTTGAAAATACCGTCCAAACAATAGGCAATAGCAACCATGATAAAACCCATCTCAAGGCACAATACGCGATTGATGGGACAATTGAATCTGTATGAGCGCCTTATATTGTAGCCATAGTCATTTGCATGGCTGATTAGATCGCTGGGAATATTTTCCTTGGGATGTAGAGATTCTGCGCCAAGAGCATCACATCTTGGAAAAAACTGTGTTGATGTTCTCGCAGGATGCAAAGTGAAATTGTCTAGCCTCAAGAGTATACAACAAGTCTCATTTAGAAAAACAAGACAATCTTGTGAAAAATCCTAAATTACGTCTGTTTGTGAAGTTGCCATGGTAGACCCGCAACAAGTAGCAGAACTTGGTCTGATACACGAGCAATGCGTTGATTAGCACGCCCCAGTGCATCCCGATACAAACGCCCGAGGCGATAGGGTGGGACAAGCCCCATTCCAACCTCATTACTGATGATGAGCCATGTTGCGTCGGATTGTTGATGTGCATCAAGCAAGGCATCAACTTCTTGCAAGATGACTGTCTCGGCGTCTGTTGATGTAGCGTCTTCAGGTAGCTTTAGAAGTATATTGGATGCCAGTAGTGTGAGACAATCAACCAAAATTGTATCGTAGTGATTGGGTTGTTGGGCGATAGCTTCACCCACATTTGTTGGTACTTCAAGCGTATCCCATGTGGTAGGGCGGCTTGCGCGATGATTGATAATACGCGCGGTCATCTCGTCATCAAAGGCTTGCGCTGTCGCCACAAACAAGACATTCTCACTGTGTTCTTTTGCCCAATTTTCGGCATAGTTGCTCTTGCCACTCCGCGCCCCGCCCAATAAAAATATCAACTGTTTAGCCATAAAATCCCTCCTAATAAGCACACAAGCTCACAGATTTCACACAGCGCGCCATAGACATCCCCTGTGATGCCACCACCTAGTCGCGTCATCATCCATCGAATCAGCAGTATAGCAACAATCACCACACCGAACGCAACCAGCCACGCATCCAACCACGAGACCGTTACCAGTGTGATGCCTGTAGCGATGATGATTTCTCGCCATCCTGTGCCATCACGGAAATAACTCCCTAATCCCTGCTTGCGTGCATAGGGAATCGTCAACACGGCAATACTCATCAGCCAACGCCCTAATACAGGGGCAAGTAAAATATATGCTAGTGATGTACTTTGCAGAAATATCCACTTGCCCAGCAACAACAGCACCAGACCAATCACCGCCCATGAACCTGTGCGCGGGTCTTTCATGATGTCTAGGCGACGCTCTACCGGGACAGTTGCCAGTAACCCATCACAACTATCCGCAAAGCCATCAAGGTGCAAGCCACCTGTGATGATGACCCATGCCAATAACATCACGAAGGCGGTCAATGAGTTATCAAAAGGTGAAAGGGTGTGAATTGCGACGAGCAGTAAGCCAATCAAAATGCCAACTAGCGGATACCACGCCACTGACCAACCAGGTTTGCGCCCTTCGGCAAAGCCGAGTGGCACGATGGTCAAAAACGAAAATGCGGCGCGTATATCATCCCACATCTAATGTTCCCATCTCATTGAGTGTCCGCATTGCCGCTTCGATGATGGGTAATGCCAGTACTGCGCCTGTGCCTTCACCGAGTCGTAGATTCAATTCTAGGATAGGCGCTAATTCCAGATAATCCAGCGCAATACGATGTCCAGGTTCTGCGCCACAATGCCCAGCAAGCATGTAATCAGACACGCTTGGGTTAATCTGATGTGCAATTAAGGCGGCAGCCGTACAAATGAGACCATCCAACACAATTGGGATACGTTGACTTGCCGCGTAGAGCACTGCTCCTGCCATTGCCCCGATTTCATAGCCGCCTATTTTTGCTAACGTGTCTACTGTGGTGGGGGCGTGTCGCTCTAATGCCTTGGTGATGAGGGTGATTTTGCGCTCATAGGTCGCATCATCAACGCCTGTACCGCGACCTGTGACGGACTCTGCACTGTTGCCTGTAATCGCCGCAATAATCGCGCTGGCAGATGTAGTATTGCCGATGCCCATCTCTCCTAATACAAGAATATCCAAACCATTTGCAATTTCTGTTTTCACGACATCCGCGCCGAGTTGTAACGCCTTCTGTGCTTGTTCTGCGCTCATCGCTTGCCCTACCGTGAAATCGTTTGTGCCATATGCAATTTTGCCACTCACAAACCGCGCTGACTCAGTATCGGTCAGCGAGAGGTCAGCATTCACACCTGCATCAATGACGGTTAGTCGAGCATCAGCTTGACGAGCAAGCACATTAATTGCGGCTTGCCCCGCCATGAATTGACCTACCATATACGCTGTAATGGCTTGCGGGACGCTACTTACATTGTGCGCCATCACGCCATGATCGCTTGCAAAAACCAGCGCGGCGCGTTGTTGTGGTAGCCAATCACAACGCCCTGTCATCCCCGCTAATTGAATCGACAAAGTTTCTAGTTGACCTAATGCACCTTTTGGCTTGAGGAGCGTATCTTGTCGGTCATGGGCTTGTTGCATCGCATGTTCGTCTAGTTGTGGTATCGTGATTTTCATAAACCAATGATGCTTTCTAATTGTGTCATATCCAAATTTGCCTCAACGACATCCGCAAGGTTATCAAATGCGCGTTCAAGTGGCATGGCATCGTGTCCTGTATCTTGCCAACCCAGCGAAGATAACCAAGCGCGTCTGAAATTATCATTTGCAAACAAGCCATGCACGTAACAGCCCCAAACACGCCCATCAGGACGTATTGCGCCATCTGGGATGGATGTTTCCGCTTGTCGATTGATTTTCAACCAGTTTATCGTGCTGGTTGTCTGCCCCATATGAATTTCATAGCCTGTGATTTTTTGCCCAGCAATGCCATTCATCCAAGCAACAGCACCAGTCAATGTCGCCTCTATTTGATAGGTCGATTTTTCTGTGAGAAATTCGGTTGCTGTTGGGAGCAAGCCCAAACCCTTGATTTGTGTTTGTGCTGATTCGATTTGCTGTGGGTCGGCAATGCTTTCACCGAGCATCTGATACCCCCCGCAGATACCGACAACCGCTGTCCCTGATTGTGATAGTTGCGTAATTGCTTCCGCTAAGCCTGTTTCATACAGCCAAGTGAGGTCAGCAATGGTGCTTTTTGTGCCGGGGATGATAATCGCGTTGGGCTTGCCTAATTCGGATGTTTGGTCGACATAACGCACAGAGACACCAATCTCGGAGGATAAGGGGTCGAAATCATCGAAGTTGGCAATACGTGGCAAGGCGACGACAGCAATATCAACTTGCTCTGATGATTCATTGGTACGATTTTGTGCTTCAATGGCGACAGCATCTTCTTCGGGGATGCCGTGATTTTTTACATAAGGCACAACACCCAGCACAGGCACATTACCGCGTTCTTCGAGTATGGTGATGCCGTCTTCAAACAGGGTTGGGTCGCCCCGAAACTTATTGACAATCAAGCCTTTGACTAAGGCTCTTTCATCAGCTTCGAGTAAATCCAATGTGCCGAGCAGTTGGGCAAAAATACCGCCTCTGTCGATGTCACCTGCCAGTAATACGGGCGATTGGGCATAACGCGCAACAGCCATATTCACAATATCGCCGCGTTTGAGGTTAAGTTCAACGGGACTGCCAGCACCTTCAATGATGATGAGATCATATTCACTCGATAGGCTATCAAGCGCGGTTGTCACGTATTGCCATAAGGCTTGTTTGCGTTCGTAGTAGGAACGTGCTGGCAAGGTCTCCCACACGCGCCCATTGACAATCACCTGTGAGCGCATATCTGCTTCGGGCTTGAGCAGTACTGGATTCATCACTACTGTCGGCGCGATGCCTGCCGCCAACGCTTGGGTGTACTGCGCCCGTCCAATTTCGCCCCCATCCCGACAAACGGCTGCATTGTTGCTCATGTTTTGGGCTTTGAACGGTGCAACGCGCACACCGCGCCGCGCAAAAATCCGACAGAGTGCCGTGACGAGTGTGCTTTTGCCTGCGGATGACATCGTGCCTTGTATCATGAGTGTTTTGGCAGTCATGCGTCACCCCCTAGATGCGAAATATCATTGAGGCGCACCAGAATCGCACCGCCGGGATAAATGTTCACCTGCGAGAGTGAACAAGGGTCAAGGTTGAAACGCCAATATTGGGTCGCGGGTAAATCGAGCAAATCACACAAGAGCAATCGCAATGCGCCATCATGCCCGACCAGCACCAAGCGTTTACGCGCATATTGAGATTCAATTTGCTGGCGGACAGCTTGCACCCGTGCAAAGACTTCGCTCAATTTTTCGCCATCTTGCGGCGGTGCTTCGGGGTTATTGAACCACGTTTCTGCTATCTGTTTGTGATTGTCGATGATGTCTTTATAGCGCAAGCCCTCAAAGATGCCGAAATTCGCCTCGCGTAAATTGGCGCCTGTTTGCACGCTCAGGCGTGGATGGTGCGTGACAATCGTATCGGCTGTTTGTATTGCGCGTTGTAAATCACTACTGATGATAGCGTGTATCCGTTCATCTTGTAGGCGTTGTGCGACTTTCTCAGCTTGTGTTTGCCCGACTGTGTTCAGTGGAATATCGCTGTGTCCCTGATAGCGTCTCTCTTTGTTCCAGTCAGTTTGCCCGTGCCGGACTAGCCACAATAAAATCATGATTGGATTGCCTCGATTGCTTGCAACAGTTTGGCATTATCTTCTGGGGTGCGTGTCGCAATGCGAACGTACTCCGGCAATCCGAACGACGTACAATCGCGTACCATGATTTTGTGTTTTAGTAACTCTGAGCGGAACGCCGTTGCATCACCGACATTGACGAGGAAGTAATGCACATATGAGGGCATCACAGGCAAGCCTAATTTTTCGATACCAGCAACGAGTTTCTCTTTGTCTTGGTGTAGTTGCTGCACACACGATTTGAGCCAATCACCTTCATCTAATACGGTTAACCCTGCTGACTGCGCCAGTGCATTGACATTCCATGCTGGGCGAACACGGCGAATCGCTTCTATGATATCAGGATGCCCGATAGCATAGCCTAAGCGTAATCCCGCTAGTGCATAATCTTTGGTGAGGGAGCGCACATACAGCACATTATCCGTTATTGGCGTTATAGGGGATTTAGAGTAGTGAAAATCTTTGGGCAAAAAATTGATATAGGCTTGGTCATATACAAACAATGTATCTGGATTCGCTTCAATTGAGATAGTCTGATGGTCGCCATGATTAATCAGTCCACTTGGATTGTCAGGGTGACATTCAAAGACGATACGCGCATTCGTTATGATTTTACGGTGTTCACTTATCACTGCACTTAGACCATTTGCGACGGTTTGGGGTACGATACATAATTCCGCACCGAAAAGTCTTGCAACCCGTTCATATTCTGAAAATGTATGCGAAAAAGCCACCACCTTATCACCTTCACGAATGAACGCTTGCCCAATCAGCATCAATAATTCAGCCGTGCCGTTACCGACAACGATATTTTCGATGTTGGTGTTGTGATGCTCAGCGAGTTTTTCGCGCAGTGCAATACATTCACGGTCAGGGTAACGGTCAAGCGGGACGGATGCAATCGCCTCACGCACGGAGGGCGGCGCACCATACGGATTGCTATTGACACTGAAATCAAGCACTTCATCGGGCGAGTAACCGAGTTGCGCTAATTCATCATAATCAAACGCGCCATGATGCGTAGGCGGTGTATTTTTGACACTCTCTTTGGGTTCAATCATCGCTATTTCTCATCATGAGTAACAATAAGCCCACAAACATCCCGACAACGACCAGCATCCAATGACGACTGCGCCGAATATCATCTGTTTGTGGCGCGGGGGCGTTCGCATTCAAACGATAGTGGTCAACTTTTTCCAGTTCGACATCCAACGCGCCCGCCATCGCACTCATCGGATGCCCTGCATTGGGGCTTGCTGTAAGATGGGCATCACGTCGCCAGATATGCCACGCACGCGGACGCGCCAACACCAGCAACACGCCTGTGATACGCGCAGGGATGAGATTCAGCACATCATCGGTGCGGGCAGAGATTTTACCGAGCCACTCGCGTTCAGCATCACGATAGCCAAGTATCGAATCGCAGGTTTGCAGATAGCGATAAGTCATCGCGGCAGGTAAGCCCCCGATACCGTACCAGAATAGCGGGGCAATCACGCCATCTGACGTGTTTTCAGCAATCGATTCGATGGCGGCGGCGGCGACCTGTGACGGATTCAAGGTGCTGGTATCCCGACTGACCAGATGCCAACTCAACAAGCGACGGGCTTCTACTATGTCATCATTGTGCAATGCAGTTTCGACTTCTTGCGCCGCGTTGTTTAGCCCTTGTAGCGAAAAAGTCGTTTTCAGCAACCATGCTTGCATCACTGTGGATAGGGGAGGTGGTAAATGTTCAATCACCCGAATGACGAGCGTTGTGCTGACCCATACCACGACTGCACCACCCCATACAATCAAGCCACCATAGACGAACTTGCCCCGTTGCGGTGCATGCTCACGCAACCAGTAAATCGCTGTCCCCATCCATGCGACGGGATGGCAGCGATTCGGCAGGTCGCCAACCGTCACGTCGAGTAGGACTGCGGTCAGGAGGTGTTTACGGCGCATCGAGGGCTAATTCCAGACATTCACGTGTGCAACGCGCCAACAAATAGCCCACGTCGGTCACAGGACCACCATAGGGTAAACTATCGCCTTTGCCAGTATGCGCAATCACCAGAGCATCCGTGGATGTACCTGTTGCGATTAGACCGTCAGGCGTGCGAATATCCCGCGCATGAAGGACAGCTGTTTTCGCTTCCGTGATAGTCGTGACTACGTTAACTATTGCTCCCGATGATAAATTACCATCCACAAGTGCAATGATATTAATCGTGCCTGCTTGTACCGTTTGGGGTTGGGTGATACCTGCCGAAATCGCATTGCCAACGCCCGCTGTGATCATCACACTGACCGTCAGACCATTTTTTTGATGTGTGACATGGCGCACTTTTCGCATCCAAACCGCCGTCAGCACCCCGATAAAATCACCTGTGATGTTACGTTCTCGTGCGAAATTGTGTAAATCAGCGATGGGATCGCTGCAATCGTAGTTTTTATGCACATGCCGATTCACAATGGCGTGAACCTTACCCATGCCACCCCCAATTACTGCCGATGACAGACTGTGCAAGGGTGTATCACTACGAATGATGAGGGCATCGTCATCTAACTCGGTCTTGATGTGCGGAAAGTCTATCTGCATCAAAATTCAATCCCCGCTCTCGCTGGAATACCTGCGTCGTAAGCATGCTTGATTTTTTCCATGCTGGTCACGGTATCGGCATACTCAACGAGTGCTTGTGGTGCGCCCCGCCCCGTAATGATGAGATGCAGATTTTCAGGTTTGTTTTCTTCTATCCAATTGATGACTTCCATCGTATCTAACCAGCCAAAATCCATCAAATAGGTGAACTCATCCAGCACCACGAGGTCGTATTCGCCACTGATGATTTTCTCTTTAGCGATTTCCCAACCGTGTAGAGCTTTCGCTTGCGTCTCGTCCATATCTTTGCTCGTCCATGTCCAGCCATCACCTGTCTTTTCAGCATCTAAGCCAAGTTGTGCCAGCGCCCGAATCTCGCCCCATTGACCGCTTTCATGCTTCAAAAATTGCACGAGCGCGACTTTCTTTTTGCGCCCGAGCATCCGTAAAATAACGCCAAATGCCGCCGTCGATTTGCCTTTGCCCTCACCTGTGTTGACCAGCACGAGACCGCGCTTCGTCCGATTGCGCCGTATTTGACGACGACGGTCAGCCTCTTCTTCAGTTTGTTGGGGGCGTTCTTCGGCTTCAATAGTCACAGCTTCGTCTGTTTCATCGGGCAAGGTCGCAGGGTCTTCTGCGGATTGGCAATTCGCCAGTACGGGGTCGCCTGTGCGATAAAAGATGGCATCTTCAACGGGCTTATCATTTTTGAGATGTTCTTCGACAATGCGCTCTAGCATCGCCTCATCGACATGGTGATACCAGATACCTTCGGGATACACAGCAATAATGGGTCCCCCCGTACAAATCCCAAGACAGGGAATCGTTGAGCGTTTGACACGACACGGATTCCGTAATTTGCGTAAATCACCGAGCAAATCGCCCATTTTTGAGAACAACATCTGTCCACGTCCTTCGGGGTCGCATGATGAGCCTGTGCAGACTAGCACATGCCGCATGAATGGGCGCATAGTTGGAGGATTTGGTGTATCAGTCATCAGGCATACTCCTTTGTGATTGTGTCGTTTGCTTGCTCTATGTCGCGGATGCCGTCCAGCAAATCGCGGATGCCGTCCAGCAAATCGCGGATACTATCGTAATAATTGTGCTTACTGCCATAGATAATTTGCCATGTGGGATTTTGCTCACCCGTAACAATAACCTCAATCGGGGCGTTATCATCTAATGTGTAACCTGCGCGTTGTAAGGCGCGGCGCGTCCATGTGTGCGGGATGCCATGCCCACGTACACAAACCATCCCCGCCCGCTGACGATTGACTTCAAACGACCCTGTGGTACGGTCAAAGTGAACGCCTTCGCCACGAAATGCCGCTTCAAATGTGCCATCTAACACCAAATCTTCAGGCGCACCGACATAGATTTTACCGTGTGCCATTAGCCACAGGGTATCCGCAGAGCGCAAGGCGAGGTCGAGGTCATGCGTCGAGAGCAAAATCGCCCGACCCGTTTCTGCCGCTAGATGGCGTAGCAATTGCATGATTTCAGCACGACGGGGTAAATCCAAAAAGGCAGTCGGTTCATCCAAAATAATAAGTTCGGATTCTTGTGCAAGGGCGCGAGCAATCATCAGCTTTTGACGTTGCCCATCGCTCAATTCCAAAATCGGACGTTCCGCAAGGTCACGTGCATTGACGGCATCGACTGCCCAGCGAACCACCGCTTCATCGTAACGCGACAGTCGCCCTGTCCAATCTGTGTAAGGATGTCGTCCGAGTGCGACCAGCGCATAGCCATTGAGCAAGCCGACGTTTGGGCGGTCTGTGAGGACGACACTCAGCATTTTTGCCAGTTGGCGCGGTTGAATATTTGCCAGTGATTGACCTGCTAGCACGACATCACCTGCTAGGGCTTTTTGCATGCCTGCAATGGTACGCATCAGGGTAGATTTGCCTGCGCCATTCGGACCCAATAAGCACACGAGTTCGCCAGCTTGTAGCGCGAGGTTGAGATTATCGGCAACGGTTACACGCGGCTTGCGCGGCATATCATAGCCAACTGCTAAGTCATGTGTTTCTAGAACTTGCATTTTAACCCCCAAATGATGCTTGTAGGTTGCGCTGGCGTAAAATCACGCCGATGACAATCGGTGCGCCAATCAACGCCGTGACAGCGTTCAACGGCAAGACGAGATTGTTGCCCGGTACTTCGGCAATCAGCGCGGCAATTAAAGCGACGATTGCCCCCATCAAAATCGTCCCTGGTACCAGAATCCGATGGTCAGAGGTGTTGAACAAACTCCGGCATAAATGCGGTACAGCAATCCCAATGAACCCAATTGGACCACAAAATGCCGTGACTGCTCCCGCAAGCAACGCCGTCGCACTGACAATTGCAATGCGTGTCAGCATTAGGTTCATGCCCAGACTGCGGGCATAGCCTTCACCTAGTAGGAGCGCATTGAGTGATTTTGTCAGCAACATCGAAATGAGTAAGCCAATGAGAACACCACCTGCCAGAATCGGCATTTGATCCCATGTGACCCCGCTAAACGTGCCAAATGTCCAGCTAATGTAGGCTTGGATACGTTCTGGCACAGCGAAGTAGAGCAACAAACTCACCAATGCTGAGACGAGATAACCCATCATCAAGCCCAAAATGAGCAAAGTCATACTGCTTTTGACGCGACTGGCAACCAGCAAAACAATGACCATCGTCAAGCCCGCGCCGATAGCCGCCGCGCCTGCAAGCAATAAATCGCCCTGCAAGCCAAAGCCTGCCAGTAACGCACCGCCGGCTGTCCCTGCACCCAATACCACCAGTGCCACCCCTAAACTCGCACCTGAACTGATGCCCAGAACAAAAGGTCCTGCCAATGGATTGCGAAAGAAGGTCTGCATTAGCAAACCGCTCACGCCGAGTGCAGAACCCGCGAGCATCGCCGTTGTTGCTTTGGGCAAGCGGAATTTGAGAATGATATTCGTCCATGAGGTACGCTCTGCTTCACCACTTGTTAGCACAATCAAAATTTGACTCAAGGGAATATCCACCGAGCCAAGACTGATACTTATCAGGAAGACGGAGAGTAATGCCACAACTAAAACAATCAGCAAGGCAGGTCGCAAGCCCAAGTTCAGGCGTGACGTTTCTTTTTCTTTCAGATAATCAGCAGGACTGGGTATCGGTTTGTAGATGACGTCTGACATCGGATTGCCTATCTCAGAGGGTCATCACAAGCTATCTCGTGATGACCCCTAACGAACGGATTACTCGTCAGTGCTTACAAGTGGTTGATAGAAAGTAAATTCATGGTCAGGCAAGAGTTCTGGATGGAAGATAGCGACCAAATCTTGCAAGATGAGATGTGGGTTGGTCACGCCTAGTTCAAAGTAATTGTTACCACCATTTTCGTTAATGTCCAAGCTGTTGTTCCAGACATTGCCATTTTGTACCGCGCCGAAATCAGCATAACGTTCGTCTTGTGCCAACAGACCGTCTAAGGTCGTTACGCCAAAGGCATTAGTTACCCAAATATCAGCATCGAGCGCACCATCGTACACAGGTTCAAAACCGAGTCTAGCGCTATCATTGGGAGCTTCTTCACCGAGTGCAATTTGTCCGCCTGCGTCTTGAATCAACGCACCAACATAGGTTTCTGCCCCTGGAATACTCCACGCTTCACTGAAACTGGAGAATGTATTCCATAGCACTGTCGGACGGTCCTCTTCAGGAACCGAAGCGGCGAGTTCACGCGCTTCTTCGTAGGTGCTGGAAATGTCACCATAGGCTTCTGTTGCGGCGGCTTCCGCATTATAGAATAATGCTGTGTATTTGATCCACTCGGCACGGGCGAGGGGGGTTGGTTCACGCCATTCGGCATTGAGCGCCGTGAAAATCCCTGCTTCAATCAAGACAGGATGCGCGTCGCTGGCAGGGTCAAAACCAAAGGTCGTCACAATGTCAGGTTCTGTTTCCAGCACCAGCTCAACATTGACATCTGATCCACTGCCGACTTCGATCAATTCATCGGCTTCAATCAATTCGACTACTTCGGGTGTATTGACAAATAGTGTACTATCTAAACCGACGAGATTATCGAGTAAATCAAGGTCAACGAGATGCGGTAGTTGCGTCGTGGACATAGCGATAATATCGCCTGTAGGCACTTCAATGAATTGTGTGTCTTCAGGAAAATCTTCGGTTTCTGGTGCGGGTGTACCACATTGCACCAGAACATAGGTGAAGGGGTCAGCCCCCGCGAAGGCATCTGTTACCGTAACCACTTTATAGTTATTGAAATATTCGACAGCGAAATTTTCAGCATCAGTGACTTCGGCTTTATCGGGGAAGTAATCCACATCAGCGTCGTACTCAGCAACGCATTCGTCAGTAAAATTCACTTCCTGTGCGCTGACAGGCAAGATAACCAGTAAGCTAGTCATCAGCAATAGAGAAAATAGTGATAGTGAACGTTTCATGTAAGTTACTCTCCTTGAGTTTGTATTATTACCAAAGTTCGTTTTCTGCGGTGAATTTCCAACTAATCAAATTATCTCGTGACAAGGTCTTGGATGTATTTTGTAACCACACACAAGCTATGCTACACCCTACTTCCATTTAACAGTATGTCTCCTCCTTAATCTCTACGTTGCCAAATCACTAGACCCACTGCAAAGTGGCAGGTGTAGCGAAACCCTTCGGCAGTTTTTTCAGCGTATGGTTGAAGCTGCTTTGCAAATTCGGCAATCTCATCATCGTGTGCATCATGTGGTACGAACTCGCGGGCGAGTGTCAGCACATCGGGGGCGATGCGTGTCATCCGTTCATGCACGACGCGCACATCTGTCCGCACCCGACACTGACGCAACATGCCAGCAAAGTAGAGGTAATTGCATAACCCCGGATCACCTGCCCCCCAGATGTTGCTTTTGATGCGTTCGTGGGGTGGGTCATCATCGGGGCGTGGCGCATAATCTCCATCCACAATGATGAGTGTGCGGCGCGTGGTGTCGATTAGCTTTTGTAAACTGGCGAGAATATCTCGTTGGCGATATAGCGACCACGCTGCCAAGACAACATCATGCGCTCGGATATGGGTATCTTCCCAATTGCCCTGTACTGTTGTGATATTCATGAGGTCACGAGCGACGATTTTTTGTTGAAGAATCTCAAGCATTGCAGGTGATAAATCGAGTGCTGTTGCCGATTGGACATGCTCTGCTAGAGGAATGGTGAAACGACCTGTACCTGCCCCCACGTCCAGTAAGGTGTCATCGGGACGCAAAAAAGCACGAATTGTGCGGAGCGTTTCACGATAGGAATCAGGGTCTTGGTGTATGTGAACATCATACCCACTGGCATGTTGTCGCCAGAAAGCAATTTCACCAGCATCACTATGACGCGAATGATTGTTGTGGCGGGCGTAATCAGCCCAAGTTGTCGCAAAATTGAGTGGTTTAGGTGTAGGGGACATCATTTAGCTCCCATCCAAAAGAATGGAGCGACTGATGTCGGAGGTGTATCATGCAAAAACCCACCGACTGGTGGGCATGATTCACAAATAGCGTCATCATGCTCGTCTCCCTTTTTACGCGAAGGTTTGCAACGTAGTGTTGCATATCACGAGCTAAGACATTGGCAGGCATTCGGGCTTCTGGCGTGTGACACCAGTTACCGTTGCGCGACAGCGTCGGACTTTCACCGATCTTTCCCTATTGTGTACCGAACATCCGGGTTCTGGTACACCTTTGTCTTAGATTTATTCGATTAATTGCAGATGAGCATAGCACGACCCTTGATGGCTGTCAATGTAGTTGGGTGCGAATGGTATGGATGAGTGTGTCTGTGCTCAACTCATCCAGTGCCATGTACTCCGCATGGAGCAATTCCGCTAATTCTGTTCCGCGCCCGATACGAACATAGCCTGTTTCTGTATCCAAAAATAAAATTGGTAAGCCTAATTGAGCAAGTTGTTGAGCCATCGCCTGTGTCTGTGTCCACGCATCGCCTTCTGTTCCTGATAGAGCGACATTGGCTTTGCCATCACTGAGCATAACAACCAGAATGGGTTGTTCGGGTTGCTCGCGTTGGATGCGATACACGGTTTCGTGTGTCAGTTGCAAGGCATGAGCTAATGGTGTTCTGCCGCCTGTAGGTAGACGTGCAAGTTGTTTTTCAGCACGTTCAACACTATGGGTAGGGGATAAAATCAACTCGGCGTGCGTACCCCGAAAGGCAATAACGCCCACATGGTCACGTTGTTGATAAGCATCGGTGAGTAGCGCGAGAACTGCTCCTTTGACCGCTTCCATGCGTTGACGTGCCGCCATAGACCCCGAAGCATCCACCACAAATAGAATTATCGTATCAGACGTGCTACTACGAATTTTCTGATGGAGATTCTCATCGTGGATAATGGCTTGCTGATTCTCATCGCGTCCATTGGTTGCTGCCGAGCGGAGCGTTGCATCTAGGGCGATGTCGGTTGGCTGACTATCCTGACGGGCGCGTGTGTAGTGACCTCGATCTGCTCCTTCAACAGGGTTTCGTCGCCCGAGATTACCACTTGTGTTCACCTTTTTCTGTAAGCGTAATTGCTTTATCTGCTGTGGCTTACTTGCGGTGAAAGTCTGCATCTCATTGTCACTCTCTTGCTCATCAGATGGAGGGTCGTCGGTATCGTTTGTGTCCGTATCGAATTCATCTGATGGCAAATCGTCTGCTTGATTGATGATGTCGTCTAGTTGCTTATCGTCAAGTGTTGGTGACTGAAACGGTTGTCGTCGTTGGCGATGTGTCAGCACCCATGGGGCAACCCGTCGCACATCGGCTTCAGTGACGGTATCGCGTGCCTCCCATGCCGCTAGTGCGCGGGCTGTCTTGTGCAGGGCGATGTCTGCGCGTAAGCCATCGACATCGAGTGATGCACAGATGCGCGTCATCAAGTGCAACATCTCCTCTTTGACCACGACATGATCCAGCCGCTGAATCGCTGACGTGATACGCTGGCGCAAATCTTGTTCGGCATCCATCCATTCTGCGAAAAATGCCTGTGAATCTGCCTCAAACGCGATGCGACGTTGTACCACATCGGCACGTAAGATGGGATCACGCGGGGCAACCACATCAATCATCAAGCCGAAGCGGTCAAGCAATTGCGGACGCAAATCGCCTTCTTCGGGGTTCATCGTCCCAATGAGCATGAATTGGGCTGGATGACTCAAAGTGATGCCTTCCCGTTGAATGGTATTTACCCCCATCGCCGCCGCATCCAACAGGACATCAACTAGATGTGCGGGCAACAAATTGACCTCATCAATGTATAGGATGCCACGATTGGCGGCTGCCAATAATCCCGGATGGAAAACGCGCTCACCCGTTTGTAGTGCCGCTTTAAAATCAAGTGACCCCAGCACGCGGTCTTCGGTTGCGCCAATTGGCAACTCCACAAAGGGAATCGGCTTTTCGACAATGTCACCATCTGATACGACTGCATCGGGATAGCGGTCATCGGCATCCGGCGGGCGATTATATGGGTCATTGGCAACGGCACGAATCTGAGGCAATAGATATGCCAGTGCGCGTGCCGCCGTACTTTTGGCGGTGCCTTTCTCACCACGAATCAACACCCCACCAATTGCTGGATAAATTGCATTCAGAATCAGCACTGTTTTCAGATCATCTTGCCCGACCAACGCCGAAAATGGATAGTGGTCAGGCATCTTGCCCGCCTTCCAGCATCGTGTCTGTTTTGAGCAGAGTTTCGCGCAAGGCGTCTATGGTTTCAGGATTTGGTGCTGACCACATGCCCCGTTGTGCCGCTTCAAGTAAGCGTTCTGAGATAGCGCGCAATGCCCAAGGGTTACTTTGTTGGAAGAAATCTTGCATCGCATTGTCCAGCGCATAATCTTGTGCGACTTGCTCATACATGAAGTCGCTGACCACGCTCGCTGTTGCATCATAGCCAAAGAGATAATCAACCGTTGCTGCCATTTCCAACGCGCCTTTATAGCCATGCTGGGTGATGCTCTCCAGCCATTTCGGATTGACAACGCGCGTGCGGTAGACACGCAATGCCTCTTCTTTCAAGTCACGGACTTTGGGCGTTGCTGGGTTTTGCGTGTCGCCGAAGTAATGCTTGGGTTGCTGACCCGAGAGGGCGCGAATCGTTGCAATCATACCGCCGTGAAATTGCAAATAATCATCGCTATCAAAGATGTCGTGTTCGCGGTTATCTTGGTTATGCAATGCCACTTCCACTGTTGTCAAACGCTGGATAAATTGCTCACGCGCATCCACCCCGTTGATTTCTTCACTTGTATAAGCGTATCCACCCCAGTTGACATAGGTTTCAGCAAAATCGTCGTCATCTTGCCAATTCTGATTATCAATGAGCGGTAAAATACCTGCGCCATATGTGCCAGGTTTGCTCCCAAAAATACGATACCGCGCCGTTGTGTCACTGGTTTCAGTATCTTGTCGGTCAGCCAGATAATGCTTGCGGACAAAGTTCTGCTCAATAGGTTCATCAGCATCAATTACTAGATTAACCGCATCATCCATCAACTGTATCAAATGTGGGAAAGCGTCGCGGAAGAAGCCACTGATACGCACGGTGACATCAATACGCGGTCTACCGAGTTCGGCTAAGGGGATGAGTTCCACACCTAACACACGGTGATTCTCGCGTTGCCATCGCGGACGCACCCCTAATAGTGCGAAAATCTCAGCCACATCATCACCATGTGTCCGCATAGCTGACGTTCCCCATACGCTGATAGCGACACTTTCAGGGTAATCGCCTGTCTCTGTTAGATAGCGTTCCAATACTTCTCGCGCCAAGCCTTGTCCGACTTCCCATGCAGAGATACTAGGTAAAGTGCGTGGGTCAACCGCGTAGAAATTACGCCCTGTCGGTAAGACATGTGCCATACCGCGTGTCGGTGCGCCACTCGGTCCCGCGGGAATAAAACCACCATCCAGCGCGTGAATCAGATTGTCAATTTCTTGTTGCGTGCCATCCAATGATGGGACGAGGGTTTCACAAACGAAGGCTAAAACATCGTATAGAGCTTTGTGTGTAGGCAAATCACCGAATGTTGCCTGTATCGCATCATCAATAGCGTATTGGTTGAATTGTTTGTCGGCTAACAACATCAACAGATGCTTGGCGAGTTCATCAATGACGCTAACAGCATCACCGTTCGTCACGATAGGACGGTCAGCCAAGTGTGCTAAATTGGGCAACTCTTGTGCTAGACGCGCCCCCTGTTCAGCCAGCAACGTATCTAAATCTAAGCCGAATGTATAAGCAATAGTGGCACGTAGGGACGGCATATTAAGATTTGGCAGACGTGTCAGTGCGTGCAGGGTATCAATCAGATGATCCCCCTGTGGCATTTGACCCAAAATGTGTAAGCCATCACGGATTTGAGCGCCTGCTAATTCACACAGATAGCCATCCATATCTTCAATGAGATGAGCAATCTCACTACTATCCATCTCTGCTAGGGTGACAGGTGTGCCATCGTCGGTCATCTCGTCATCCCACTCATGCACATGGTCACCATGATCGCGCTTGAGCATCGCCGCGAGGTCATCTTGCAAATTAATCGCTTGCATCAGTTCCCAAATTTGACGTTGGATCAAAGGCAATTTAGATGGGTCGAATTGCTCGACTTGGTAATATTCATCAACCAGTTGCATCAGTTGCGCCAACTCACCGTAACCGTCGGCTGTCGTCATCGGCGGCGTTAAGTGGTCAATGATAACCGCATGGGCGCGACGCTTTGCCTGTGCGCCTTCGCCAGGGTCGTTGAGAATGAAGGGATAGATGAGGGGCATATCATCGAGAAATGTATCAGGGTAACACTCAGCAGATAAGCCAATTCCTTTGCCCGGTAACCACTCTAGCGTGCCATGTTTGCCCATATGCACAATCGCATCCGCCCTCCATTCATCGCGCAGCCAACGATAGTACGCATAATAATTGTGTGGTGGTGCTAAATCAGGCATGTGATAGATGGTATCAGGATCCATCCCGTAACCGCGTGGTGGTTGTAGCCCAACAAAGATATTCCCAAATTCGACACCTGCTAAACCGATATGCTCATCGTGGACATAGGCTTCACCCGGTGCATCCCCCCATTGGCGTGTCATTCCATCGCGCTGTTTATCAGGTAATTGTGCGAACCAATTGTCATAACTATCGGCTGGCACACGCCCGACCGCATTCGCTAATTGCGCTTCTGTCAGGTAGATTTCATCATAAGAGCAACGGGCAATCAACTGTTGCATCAGAGCATCCCCATCAGGGGGGAGATTGTCAATTTTGTAACCAGCCGTTTGCATTGCACTGAATACCCGCATTAGAGAGGTAGGCGCATCCAACCCGACAGCGTTACCGATGCTCTGTGCTTTACCTGTGCTGTTGGTCAGCATGAAAGCGACACGTTTTTGGTGGTTGGGTTTGCGGCGCAACGTCACCAAGCGCGATACTTGCTTGACGACCTGTGCCACACGGTCAGCGACAGGCGCATAATGGATAACCTCCGTGTCATGCTGTGACGATTCAGCGCAAGTGCCATCTGCACAACAATCAGAAGTGAGTTGTCGCTTTTCTTTGAACGAAATGGGTACTGTGATGATGCGACCATCAAATTCAGGCATGGCGACATTCATCGCCGTATCCAGAGGATTCAGACCCCGTGCGGCGCCTTCCCAACTCCAGCGTGTGCCACCACTGGTAATGGCTTGCAGAATGGGTACATCTAAGGCTTCCAGCCCTTCCGCTGACCATGTACTCAAGGTCGCTCCATCTGGATTGACATCGCCCATTGCAAATGAAATCGTGTTAATTACGGCATTGACAAACGGCGTACCATCTTCTGCCAGTAGCAAGTTGAAAGCATCTGGCAAGCGATTGACATGCTTCCCGTTGACGTTCTTGTGTGGGCTATGTTGCCGCAATGATGCTGAAAAAATGCCAATCGCATTCAAGCCATGCGCTTCAAGCTCATGCAAAAGTGCATCGACAAATACGGTGTTCCCACTGAGCCAATGTGAACGATAGAACAGCACCGCAACCGTCGCTTGTTGTGCGTGACGATAACGTTGCCAATCTGCTAATGTTGCGTTCTTCGGCAAGCTCGGATGATAGATACCATGTTTGGCTTGTTCGACAGGTGCATCATACCCGAAGCCAAAGCGCAATAGATGGTCAGCCAGATAATACAACATCTGCGTCATATTCTGGTAGCCATCCGCTTCAAAGTAGCGCATAACAGTATGGATAGTATCAACTGGGACAGTGGACATCGCCATGAAATCGGGTTCGATGCTGCCCGTTCCACTGATAACAATCAATTGCTGGTCATGTTGGCGCACATGGTCGAGCAAGTGTCCAAAACCCGGCACACTACTTACCCGTCCCAACAAGCGTACGAGAATCACAGCTGCTGTACCAGCTTTCTCATTGAGCATATCAATCATGTGCGCGTCATTCTTGATATTGAGCAAATTGGCATAGTCTACGGATGGGAAATCTTCTGGGAGATTGGCTGTTGCTGTCGAAAGCGTCAACAGGTCAGTATCTTTGTGCGTCAAGATAAGGATGCCTTCTTGCTTCACATCCTCTGACGGGGGCAACAATTTCTGTGGGGTTTCGCTGGAGATACCATCTCGATGTGACCATGTGTAATAATCAAACACATAGTCTGTAAGATTGGGGGGTGGTGGCAGATACTTATCCGCTTCCAGCATCGCATCAATGTAATCAAAGATAGCGCGAATCAGTGCTTCAGTATTGATGGATTGAAACCAGATAGGGTGTCCATCAAACATGAGCAATACCACATTTGCCATTGTGCAGGGTCCCAAACAGCCCGATTGTGTAAGATGAACGCGATTGCGGAGTTTACGGCTTTCCCATTCATGGTGATACAAATCCTCTGGTACAGGGGCAAAACCGCGTTCTGTTAAGCCACAGCAACAGCCTTTGGAACATACTAGCAGATGACCACGATGATGCACGATGTTGATAAGTTTGCCATCTGTACGGAGTACGCGAGAACGTTTCTTGAGATCTGTCATGTCTACCCTTTTCATTCACTCAATCCACTGGATGAGCTAGAAGGGCGGTAGGCAAATATACCGGTTGACTGCTCACCTCTTGGACGCGAAGACGTTATTGTGTCATGCCTTGTAGTCAGGTAATCGGACTTTAACCGTTGCGCGCCAGTGTCGGATTTTCACCGAACTTCCCCTGAAATCGGATTGCTCTTGTGAGCATCACCACAAGGATATGAAGTTGTACAGATACTCTAGCAGTGGTAAGCATAATCAGGCTACCCTTATTATGTTCTGGAACACACATTAGATCACCTTGAAGGTTTGCTGATCCCTAGTCTTCAAGTCAGCTATATCGAGATAAGTGACTAGTGTGTGTTATTGTCACAAAATTGAATACCTATGTTAAACGGAGTTTGTCTATTACACGGTCAGGTAAAATAAGTGACATCCACCCGCTTATAGAGGACATTAGCAAAGTCTCCTCGTAAAGTAGAAAAAGTTGAGTAGAACATCAAATGGGTAAGTACCAGAAGTACAGCGACGAATTCAACCACCAGATAGCCATCATTGCGATGCCTGTGGCGATGGCGATTTCTTTGCAATCATTGCGATGCTACCGTGGATACCAAATCGAGTTGGTTTGAGTTCAATAGAAGATATACAGCTTAACCCAACTTCACTCAGCATTTGTACCAAGTCATCAGAGTTTGTGGGATGAACCCCCCATTTGAACTGTATAAACTGACCGAGTAGACTACTCTTAGTGATAAGTGTCAACAGCGTGCCATCAGGCTTAAGCAAGCTAACCATTTTTTCTAGGGCTAGGACGGGGTCTGTGAAATGCTCAAGTACATGCGCACTCATAACCATGTTATATGTTTCGTTGCGTAATGTCGTTTGTTCAATATTTTCCTGATATAAGCCAGGCTGCATACCAACAGCATTTATGTTGTCTTGTGCTCTATCCAACATAGCAGACGAAATATCGATACACGGAATATAGTCTGCGCGAAAAAGTGTCGATTCGAACATTAGTGTGCTAATGTTCGAATCAGCGACCTTTCGCGCAAATGCTAAATACAATCCTAATTTGTATGGATAACAAAAATTGTCATCAAAGTGTTCAATGTTGAAGAATGAATTAGAAGAATCAAATCGATTGAAGAGGGGTTAAGTCTATGCCCACTGACGATAATGTAATCGGTATTTATCTCTATTCCGCCACCCATAATTTTGAGCAATTGAATAAACAGTTGCGAGAAATTCACAGGTGTTTTTCGCAAGATTATGTACTCGACCGAGCTATCGTGTACTCGGATGGTACAAAGCATCGATCGAGTTTTCAGACATTATGCGATACGAATTTTAATCATATCAACACATTGCTTTTAAGCAGTCCAGACCGTTTGTCACGCAAGTTGGTAGAGACTGAACTGAGATTAAAGCAACTACTTGCTGAATCTATCACTGTAAGATGCAGTGATTATCCTTAGCCTGAAATCAATTGTGAAAAAGACATTGATAAGTATGCAATATTTTTGTGGTAGTCACTTTGATGGTAAGGATAAATTTTCTTAAATGAATGGCTTGAGGCTGATTGAAATTCAGCCTCTTTTGAGCGATATTTGTGTTAGTTGACATGCGGAGATTACGAAGGTGGTTTTAGTTTGATGAGAAAATCTAATCAA
>JBCBKJ010000070.1:0-31416 GCA_038522085.1 Chloroflexota bacterium | reverse complement strand
TCTTTCATGTATCTAGCTTGTGTGGTTGCAAGTGGTGTTCAACTTGCGTAACGGCGACAACTTACATATTTTGCTGACTACTAATTATCCTCAGATTTGCATCTTAATGAAATGTAATAACATATTGTGATTTAATAATTCTAGTTATATTGAATTGTTAGGAGTAACAATGGTAAAAATTGGTCTATTAGCCACTTTATTTGGTCCATACCAAGGACTAGGTGAAGATGGTGTGCGTGGTGCAAAGTTAGCACTCGAAGAACATAAAGCTCAAAATCCAGAAAGTGACATCGAGTTCAGTATAAAAAGTACAGATGCCACACCGTTAGCAACGATATCTGCACTTGAAGAAGCCTACAAAGAAGGTATCAGGTTGTTTGTGGGTCCGCTCAGTGGTAACGAAGCACTTGCCTTGCGCCAATTTGCTCGCCGGCATCCAGAATGTACGTTTGTAAATGGAGCATCTGGTTCACAACCTGTCTTCAGTCCAGCAGAGAATTTTTTCATGTTCAATGCAACAGGTGCGCAGTTGATGTCGGGTCTAGGGCGCTATTGTTATGAGACACTCGGATACCGCAAAATTGCGACCATCGGTGAAGCCTACTCATTCCCATTTGCCCAGATTGGTGGTTTTGCATATGATTTTGTGCAAAGTGGTGGTGCGATTGAGAAATATAGTTGGTGTGCATTAGGTACTCAAGATTATAGCACCATCATTGATGAGATTCCCATTAATGTAGATGCTGTTTATTCTTCTCTTGGTGGTACAGATGGCATCCACTTTATCCAGCAATTCCAAGAAAAGCGTTCTGATACCCCTCTGATTGCAGGTTCTATTTTTGGCGACCAATCTCTGCTTACATTCGTAACTGAGCATGCAAAAGCACTGACAGGTGTCATTTCTGCGTCTTCTCATGCAGACGATCTAAATACGCCAGAAGCTATTCACTTTCGTGAGCTATACCGCAAAGCATATCCTCAAGACGGGTTCTACACACCCTCTTTTTTTGCGGTGTATTATTACATCAACACAAAAGCTCTTTTGTTAGCGTTGCAAGAAGTCGGAACTGATGAAACTCAGTTACAGGAAAAATTGAAGCACCTCAGATTTAAATCGCCTATTGGTGAGATATACCTGAATCATCATCGTATCGCTGTGATAGATACCTTCATCAATGAAATTCGTCAAAATGAAGACGGGCATCTATATACACACCTAATAAAGCGCGTTGAAAAGACGACTAACACACTTGGAATGGATGACGAGACTTACCTCAACGTAGGTAAATTCAGTAAAGATACAATGCCTACATCTACAACCAATATGTAACGTTATGAGGGGTGTAGCAAGATGCTCACCCCCTACAGACTCACACGGCTGTTGTTGTTTCTTCTACATAGACAGGCGTTAGCCAATGACGGTATTTTTCTATGCGCCCAGCCGTCGCATCAAAGTAGAGGTCACGTAGTTGACGGGTAATCTCGCCCATTTCACCATTGCCGACGGTGCGGTGTTCAACTTGTGTGACGGCGGCAATTTGCATGCCTGTGCCGCACATCAGCAATTCATCCGCGAGATAAATTTCTGTACGGTCAATTTTACGCTCCACGACTTCAATACCGAGTTCTGCTTGTGCGAGTTCCAAGATTGTTTTGCGCGTGATGCCTTCTAAAATATCGTCGCTAATTGGGGGTGTGACAAGTTTCCCATCGCGCACCATCATCACGTTGGCGGCGCTGCCTTCGGAGAGATGCCCATCGCTGGTGAGTACAAACGCTTCGTCGTAGCCTGCTAGAATCGCATCACTTTTGATGAGTGCGGAATTGGCATATGCGCCTGTCACTTTACCACGCGCCGGCATGGTATTGTCACTCACCCGTTGCCATGCCGAAAAACAGACATGCAAGCCTTTTTCATTGGCGACGTATTGACCAAATGGCAAAGCAAAAATCGTGATATCATCGTCAATATCGTGCAGACGCACACCTATCATCTCGGTGGATTTATAGACTAGCGGGCGCACATACACATTTTCGCGGTAATTTTCTTTGCGCAGGAGTTGACATAGAATGTCGGTCAATTCTTCGGGGGAGTGTTCGACTTTCATACGCATGATGTGTGCAGAGTGATGAATGCGCTGGAAGTGGTCTAAAGGACGGAAAATATAGAGTTGCTCGTCGTCTGCATTCCAGTAACCGCGTATCCCTCCGAAAACGCCCGTTCCATAATTGAGCGCATGGGTCATCACGCCGACTTGTGCTTGGGCATATGGCACGATTTCGCCTCGGATATAAGCGTATTTGGGTAATTGTTGTTGTTTCATAATCGTTGTCTCCTAAAAAATTTGTCCAAAAAATGTATGTCACGTTACGATACCACAAAAAAACCAGAGATGCTGGCATCTCTGGTTCGAGTAACTATAAAAAATGTGGTAGGAAATTAGGTGCCTAGATAGTCACGCAGGTTGTGTGCCAAACGTGGATGACGTAGGCGGCGCAGAGCTTCTTTTTCAAGTTGGCGAATGCGTTCGCGGCTGAGTCCGAATTTATTTGCAATTTCCTCAAGGGTGTGAGGTTCGCCACCGCCTAAACCGAAGCGCAGGCGTAAAATGTGACTTTGGCGTGGGGTGAGTTCGCTGAGGACTTCTTCAATCGTTTCTTCGAGTAGATGTTGGGTTGCGGATTCTACTGGGCTGGGTGTGTCTTGGTCTTCGATGAAGTCGCCAAACTCACTGTCGCCATCTTCACCTACTGGACGTTCGAGCGCGATAGCATGCTGGCTGGCATCCATCATGGCGCGAATGGTACCGGCTGGTAAGTCCATTTTTTCACCGATTTCTTCCGGTTGTGGACGACGCCCCAGCGTTTGCTCCAAATCTTGCGCAATGCGATACATCTGGCGGATGCGTTCTGTCATGTGAAGCGGAATGCGTATCGTGCGCGTTTTCTGTGCGAGTGCGCGGGTGATAGCTTGGCGAATCCACCATGTTGCATAGGTGCTGAAACGGTTTCCACGCCGATAATCGTATTTATCGACTGCACGCATCAGACCAACATTGCCTTCCTGAATCAAATCAGGGAATGGCAAGCCCTGCCCCATGTAACGTTTTGCGATGCTGACGACAAGGCGTGTATTGGCTCTGCCGAGATGTTCGCGGGCAAATTGTCCATCAATGATGAGGCGTTGTAGATGACGATGGGTACGTTTACTTTTCTGGGAGGCATCTGGGCGTTCGATACGTTCTTGTGCTTTGCAACCACGTTCGATGCGTTTAGCTAAGTCAATTTCTTCTTCTGCTGTGAGGAGGGGTTCTTGTGCCATCTGGCGGAAATACAGTCCAACGGGGTCGTCGGAAGAAATGGCGCCAATGTCACTGGCATTCGGGTCTTTCAGGGGTTTTTGCGAACGGGTTTCATTTTCATCTTCGTCGTCTTCCAGTGAAATATCAGTTCCCTCTTTTTGAAGTTCGATTCCTAAATCGTCTAATTCATAAAGAATCGCTTCAATCGTTCCGATATCGTCACTATCTTCGTCTTCTAGGACATCGAGAACATCGTCAAAAGTGAGGTAGCCCCGTTGCTCGGCACGATCAAGAAGTTCTTGGATCACGGTTGTCTTCCCCTAGCAGCTAAATTGTCAAATAATTTTGCTTACGTCAGCCGTGCGCAAGCCTCAATAAAATAAAACCTTTGGTGGCTATCATCTGCTATATCACTGCGCACACACACAATTCCCCACTACAGCGTGTACTGTATTCATGTGTTGTGTATGTTTGTCTTTATTTAGTATTGTGCAGTGCTACCTGATGAAAACAACCTATGCGACTGAAACAGACAAAATAATGTCTGTTGATGCAAATATAAGCCATGATAAGTATACAACAGTTTTATTACGTTGCGATAGGCTTATCATGAATTAAATTTGTAAGTGTGCGTGTGGAACGCTTGTTTACATTTCTTTACACTTTCAGTATAGCAGAGTTTGAAATGTGTGTAGGAAAATTTAAGAAAACTTTTTTAAAGTTCGCTAATCTGCTACACTTACTATATTACAAGGGATAACAAACGCCTAGTGCGAGCTAATTGGCAAGGTGCGAGAAGATTTGACAACATCGCTAGGCACAATGCACAAAATCAAATTTTCCAGTAAGATGTATGTATTCGCATTCACGCAAAGATAGAGAGAGACTGTCATGTCCACGCGCCGTTTCACAGATGGATTGCCTGACCCCACACCTGAAAATGATACAGATAGCAATGATGGTGCGCTCAAGCCCATTGCACCCAAACGACTAAAAAGATCCAAACCGAGTGAGCCTGTGAATAATAATCAGCGTCCACCCACCCAACCAACTCGTCCTGATGCTCCTTCAAAAACCAAAACGCCTCATTTACCGCGCACATTGGCACAGGTTATCAGCGACGCCAATGAAAAAATCATTCAAGGTGATTTGGTCGATTATGTCCCGATTCCAACTGGATTTGACCCTATGGATGGTTTGATTGGTGGCGGGTTGCGCAAAACAGAATTGACGCTTCTTGGTGGCGCACAAGGCATCGGTAAGACGATTGCCACGCTACAGGTTGCCCGCAATATTGCGATGCGTCCTGACCAATATGCGTTTTATCTCTCTTATGAACACACAGAAGCACATTTGATGCACCGTCTCTTATGTTTAGAGAGTGTGAATCCACCAGAAATTGACCTGACTAACAGCGTAAAATTGCGCGATATGTATCAGATTATCGTGGCACAACGGGCGAAGAAATTTATGGGGGCAAACGCTGGGCAAGGCTCATTGCAAGCTATTTTGCGCGACCATCCCAAAACTGCACCTGCCCTTGAACGCATGATGCGCTACAGTGACCGCTTGATTATGCTCAAAGCAAGCCCAGCCGTGACCAACTTACGCTCGATTAAAGAGATGGTCAGTCGTTTGGCAGATGCAACAGGTGGCAACTTGACGGTATTTGTCGATTACTTGCAGAAAATCGCCGTGCATCCTGAGCGTCCACGCGATGAAAATGACAAAGTGACGATTATCGTAGAGGGCTTGAAAGATATTGCGCTGTCGTTGGATGTGCCGGTGTGGTCGATTGTGGCGGCAGACCGCGAAGGCTTGAAGAGCAAGCGTATTCATCTCTATCACCTGCGCGGGAGCAGTGCGCTAGATTACGAGACAGACATCGCGCTCATCATGAATAATAAGTATCAAATTCTGGCGAAAGACCATGTGGCGTTTAACCCGTATACAGCGAAGCAATTCCGCAATTGGGTTGTCTGGACAGTGGAGAAAAACCGTGCTGGGCGCGCTATGATGGATATTGAATTTGAGTTGCACGCGCCCCACTTCGCGTTCAATCCACGGGGACAAAAAGTGCAACAGCAATTGATTGATGACAAAATCATCGAATCCTAAGCCGAGATAACTACGCTTTCTCGAACGCTCATGCCGGATGGTGTGGGCGTTTTTTGTAGACAGGAGCTAGCCTGATGAATATTGAAGAAACCAATACCAAACACGACAAGGCGATGGAATTCGCAACCTTAGCTTTTTTAGCAGAGCAACGTGGTGAAACAGATGATGCCTCTCGCTTATATCGTGAGGCTTATGAACTTGAAAAGCTGGTAGCTGATAAGCTCATTCCGACTGATATAGAACCTAGCCGTTCGGTTATTTTGCGGAGTGCGGCATCGCTGGCAATTGATTGTGGCGAGTACCGCGAAGCCGAAAAACTCATCGCTACGGCGCTAGCTGGCGACCCACCCAAAACCATCGCTGACCAACTACGTGATTTAATTGTGCAGGTCGTGGCGCAGTTACGGCAACCTGTCGGGGATTGAAGGCGTTATGCTATACTGAAACCACGATACGCGAGAGAGTATATATTATGGTCGATCAACTCAGCACACGCATCACAGCAGAAGCCTTTCGTAAATTACCAGAATCCACCGAACCCACTGAACTCATTGACGGAGCTGTCACTGTGTCGCCTTCCCCTGTTTCGCAACATCAACGTCTTGTAGGGCGTATTTACGCACTCCTATTAGGACTTTGCCCACCTGGCGAGCCGATGGTTGCACCGATGGATGTTTATCTCGATGACGACAATGTGTTCCAGCCGGATGTCTTCTGGCGAGCGACGGATAGCCAGTGTGTAGAGCGTGAGGGTTATTTTTATGGTGCGCCGGAACTCATCGTTGAGGTTCACTCTCCGGCGACAACCAAGACAGACAAGCAAAAAAAAGTTCAACACTTATGAGCAACATGGGGCGCTTGAATACTGGATGGTTGACCCTGTTGGACAAATCATTGAAGTATGGCAACAAGACGCTGACACAGCGACTTTCGTGCGTCTTGGTGTGTACAGTGATGGCGATACGTTTACATCGCTGGCATTGAGCAAAACTATCGCACTGAAAAATATCTTCGTGTGATTGCTGTACAAACACACTCCAAGACCATCGCTGACTAACTACGTGATTTGATTGTGCAGGTTGTGGGGCAGTTACGACAACCTGTCGGGGATTAGCCTATTGTGTAGTTAAATGCCCATGAATGACTGTATATCCTCTTCTGTTGTTTTTGATGTTAGTTCGAGTCCATCAAATGATTTGTGAAAACCGTTGAGATATAACTCGTGTTCATCAGGGACATACTCTCTGTACCACAAAATAAACTCGACAAGATTATCGCCATAGGGTGTCATGTAGGCTGTTGTGTATATTTTTTCTGCGACTGAAATGTATATTTCTACGCCAGCTTCACTTTCGACATTGTTGAGCTTGTAGCCAGTTTCACCATGACGAATCGCAAAGGGGAATCTCTTTTTCAAGGCGATTGCAAAATCGCTACTATTTATCTGCAAAGTCTGCTTTGGTAGATGCTTTGGCTCACCAGGAGCTTCCCACAGCTTTGTGTCTGCTGGAAATATGAAATACTTTGTTGACATCCAAATATCCTGTGGCTGGCAAATTTGATGGTGGCTATGCTAAATCGTTCATATCAATATCGTAGCCGACATTTTTCAATTCTCTAGCAAGGTTGAATCGCCAGCCGCCAGCATCCCCGTCATAGGATTCGTATAAAACACCAAATATATCAGATGGTAATTCAAAATTATCATCACGTTTATGCAGTACAAAAACGCGCTCACGACCCAGCCAACCTATGAAAAAGCCAAGTTCCAAAATTACATTTTGTCGTGCGCGTGTTTTCTCAATATTCAATTTGATAGACCGTCCAACATCATCAGGGGATAAGAGGACAACAGCAAAGGAAACTTGTTCAGCGTTATTAAGAAATTTCTCGATAATGGTTTTGCCCTCATTAGCTTGCTCGTGAAGAATAATTGGCTCTAAACCGAGTTTTTCTAGCGTGCGGGCTGTGGATTGCTTCATTTCATTGTCGTGTCCATGAACGACGAAAATCTTATTGCCTGAAACACTCTTTCCTTCTACTTTTACTTGTTTCGTTGAAGCAGAATTCGATAGTTGAATATCTTCAATCATGACATTCAGCAGATTGATGAGTTGTTGCTTGCCAGATGCAAAAGCATCCCTATCAAACTTAGCAGGCATTCCATCATACCAAACGCCCGAAAAGAATCTTATCTTTGATAAATCACCAAGATAATTTGATTCTTCACCGAATATATGCCTAATTCGCATCTCCGCCATTCTTTTCACCATGTCCAATTCTGCATTATCCCCGAATTGGAGTAATCCAACACGGCTTACTAATTCTTCAAATAAATCACTTTCATTCATCTGTAATTCCACCCCACAGCATCCAATAGCATATATTTTATTGTATTCAAATCGAAAATTTGTGCTTGCTAATTGAAGCAAAAACGCCCTCATCTCTGAGAGCGTTTTTAGGTTGCTATCTAGCTGAGTAGCTTACTGTGCCATCATGCCACGCAGGACGTATTGCAGGATGCCACCGTGTTTGTAGTAGTCTACTTCGACAGGGCTATCGAGGCGCACGAGTGCATCAAAAGTGGTGACTGTACCATCTTCGGCGGTTGCCGTAACGGTCAAGGTATCGCCGGCTTGCACGTCGTCAGTGACAGGAATATCGAAAGATTCGTGTCCGGTCAAACCGAGTGATTGCCAGCTTTCACCGTCTGCGAATTGCAGTGGTAGAACGCCCATCATGACGAGGTTACTGCGGTGGATGCGTTCGTAGCTCTCTACGATGACCGCTTTGATATTCTGGAGCAATGTCCCTTTTGCCGCCCAATCACGGCTCGACCCCATACCGTAATCTTTGCCACCGAGAACGATGAGCGGAGTATTGTCTGCTTTGTATTTCAGCGAGGCTTCGTAGAAGGTTGTCTCTTCCCCGCTTGGCAGATGATAGGTCACGTTACCTTCACTACCCGGCACAAGTTGGTTGCGCAGACGCACATTCGCAAAAGTGCCGCGTGTCATCACACGGTCATTCCCACGCCGTGAGCCGTAACTATTGAAGGCTTTTGGCTCAACGCCATTGTCCATCAGGTATTTTGCGGCGGGACTATCAATCGCAATCGCGCCAGCGGGTGAGATGTGGTCGGTGGTGGTGCTATCCCCAAATAGACCAATCACACGCGCACTTTCTACTGATTTCACGGGCGCAGGTGATTCTGGCATGTCGATGAAGAACGGCGGTTCTTGGATGTAGGTACTGCTTTCGTCCCATTCATAAACCGCGCTATCAGGGCTTGGGATTTCGTTCCATGCGTCGTTGCCCGTATAGGTATTGCCATATTGCTCACTATACATTTCAGAGGTGACGCTACTCTGAATCACATCGAGAATTTCATCGCGTGTAGGCCAGATGTCTGCTAAGAAGACATCGTTGCCGTCTTGGTCTGTGCCGATGGGTTCATTGTTCATATCAACATCGACTGAGCCTGCAATCGCGTAAGCGACAACCAGCGGGGGCGATGCCAAGAAATTCGCACGGATTTCGGGTCCGATGCGTCCGGCGAAGTTACGATTACCACTCAAAACAGACGTAGCAATGAGTTCGCCTTCGTTGATAGCATCACGCACGGGTTCGGGCAAGGGACCGCTGTTACCGATGCAGGTTGTGCAACCATAGCCGACGGTGTGGAAACCCAATTCTTCGAGATAAGGTGTTAGTTCGGCTTTGTTGAGATATTCTGTCACCACTTTGGAGCCTGGTGCTAAACTCGTCTTGACGTATGGCTTGCGGGTGAGTCCTTTTTCGACAGCTTTCTTCGCTAACAGACCTGCCGCGACCATCACCGAGGGGTTACTGGTATTGGTGCAGGAGGTAATCGCCGCAATTACGACATCGCCGTGTGTCATATCAACTTCTGTGCCGTTTTCTTTGTATGTGCCTGTATTCGCTAATTGTCCTTCTTCCAGCGCGAAACCCTGCGGACCTTGTGGCGCGGTCAACACATCGTTGAACTTGCTCTTGAGGTCTTTGAGCAGGATACGGTCTTGTGGGCGCAATGGACCTGCAACACTTGGTTCAACCGTGCTGAGGTCGAGTTCAAGCGTATCATTGAACATCGGGTCGGGCGTGTCGTCCGTGCGGAAAAGACCTTGTTCTTGGGTATAGCGTTTTACGAGTTCGATTTGTTCTTCGCTACGCCCTGTCCGACGCATGTAACTCAGCACTTCGTCATCAACAGGGAAGAAACCCATCGTTGCGCCGTATTCAGGTGCCATGTTCGCAATCGTAGCGCGGTCAGGGAGTGTCATACTGCTCAGACCACTACCGTAAAATTCGACAAATTTGCCGACCACGCCTTTTGCGCGGAGCATTTGCGTTACAACGAGTACGAGGTCAGTTGCCGTTGCGCCATCAGGCAATTCACCTGTCAGCTTGAAACCAATAACCTCTGGCATCAGCATGTAAATGGGCTGACCCAGCATCGCGGCTTCTGCTTCAATACCACCCACACCCCAACCGAGAACACCCAGACCGTTAATCATGGTCGTATGGCTGTCTGTGCCGACGAGTGAATCTGGCAGAGCAATCTTGCCCTCCCCTTGTGGGTCATCGTAAAGCTGAACGACATTTGCCAAGTATTCGAGGTTCACCTGATGCACGATACCCGTTGCAGGCGGTACAACCTTGAAATTATCAAACGCTTTTTGTCCCCAATGCAGGAACTCGTAGCGTTCGCGGTTACGTTCAAATTCTTTTTCGGCGTTGATAAGAATAGCGGCGTTACTACCGAAAGCATCCACCTGTACAGAGTGGTCAATCACCAAATCGACAGGTACAACCGGATTGATTTTTGCGGGGTCGCCACCCAAACGTGCCATCGCGCTACGTAACGCGGCTAGGTCTACCACAGCGGGTACACCCGTGAAATCTTGCAAAATCACGCGGGCGGGTCCGTAAGGGATTTCTACTGGATTGTGATTATCCCCATCCCAACTGGCGATATTGCGCACATCGTCTTCGGTGAATTGCTTGCCATCGAGATTACGCAGGGCATTTTCCAGCAAAATTTTGATGCTGAATGGCAATTTTTCGATATTACCAATCCCCGCATCAATCAATGCTTGTAAGCGGTAAATCACGGCGTCACCGTTGCCAGTGTCGAACGTGCCGCGAGCGCCAAATTTATCTGTCATAAGTCAAAATCCTCGTTCTGTATGTAACTGTAAATGATAGGATGCTATCGCCCTTCCCTCTGAGAAATAAGCCGTTGTGTGTGGGCAGATAGCATGTGCGGAAATTCACTAAGCCTATTGTACCGAATACATGCGCTTTTTTTGAGGCGAATTTTTATCTGACACTCATATTTCACACCATCTTCGTGCCAGCGATAATCAGATGGTGATTTACAAAGCTAGCTTCATCACTATCCCATGCTTGAATTGCCATCCATGCCTGTGCTTCATCGCTTGCATTTGCCACCATTTTGCGTAATTGTGCAATCATCGCATCATCATTGCCTTGTCGCCTTGCCCAAGGAAGCAGGATATGCCGTTTAGTCAGGTGATGCCTCCCGGTTATTTTGATGCCTGATTGGATAATCATGCTCATCCACTCAGTTTGGCTGTAAGCACGGTTATGGCTGGGGTCGCGTAAGGTTTCAAAGGCTTCAGTCAGTTGTGCGATGTCGCTATCTTCCGAGAGCATGTGGTCTTGAATGACCAGCGTGCCATCTATTTTCAGAACGCGCACTGCCTCAGAGACGAATTTCGGCACATCAGGGAAATGATGCGGGGCAATCCGACACGTCACACAATCGAAGCTGGCATCCTCAAAAGGCAAGTTCTCTGCATCTGCCAGACGAAATTTCACGTTCGTGACGCCCTGTCCAGTGATGAAACGTTCGGCTTCTGCGAGCATATTGGGCGTCAAATCTGTTGCCATCACCTGTGCAACGTGGGGCGCGAATTTGAGTGCTGTATGACCGCCTCCTGTGGCAATGTCTAAGACGCGCCATGATGCTTGTGGGTCAGCGATTGTTAAAAGCGTATCAAGGTCACTGCCTTTAGCATGTGTTTCGCTGGTGACGTATCCGCTGGCAAATTGTGTATAGCGTTTTTTAGACAATGTTTTCTTATCGGACATCATCGCCTCCTCTCCTAAACTCACTTAAATTATAAGTAGGCTTGCGACATAAAAGAAGCTGATATACATTATGCTATCTATAAAACATATTTATACTGAAAATGAGCGAACAGCATGGAAATCGGGCAGATAGAAGCCTTTGACAGGGTGGCACGCGAAGGCAATTTTACACGGGCGGCAGAATCACTTGATTTAACCCAGCCAGCTATCAGCACACGCATCAGCTTATTGGAGAAAGAACTTGGTGGGGATTTATTCGTGCGGCATGGTCGCTCACTGACACTGACACCACTCGGAGAGCGTTTTTTGCCTTATGCCCAACGAATGATTGCTCTGCGGGATGACAGTTTGCAAGTCGTATCAGATTTTCATGCAGGAGTGCGCGGACAGGTCAAGATAGCTGCGCCAACACCCTTTTTGCTCAGTTACATGATTGACACGCTGATGCACTTTCGGCATGAGCATCCGGCTGTCGATATACTGATACGTGAGCGCAACAAAACGACTATCGTTGATTTACTGCTCGATAACACGATGACGCTCGGTTTGGTCAATGCGCCTGTTTTTGCGCAAGATATGGCACATCTCTTACGCTTGCGTGACCCCATCGTGCCTGTCGCGGGGGCAACCCATCCACTCGCGCAAAACAAAGATACGGTTTATGAGATGGCAAATTTGTATCAGCATACGGTTTTCAGGGTGTCGATGTTCCCACAGATGAGCGCATTCATTGACGAAGTAGCGGATTTAGCGCGGGCAGGTAGCGGAGGCGCGGTGATTGCTGTGCCGATGGTGATGGCGCGGCGTATGGTGATGCTCGGACAGGGGGTGACATTTTTGCCAGCCAGTTATATCCGTGCGCCGATTACATCCGGCGAGTTTGTGGCACTCAATATCAAGGATATGCCGACGCTGTACAGCGAGCCTGTCATTATTGCTTACAAAAATCGTGAACTCGATGACGCGCATCAGGCATTTATCCAAGAATTTCGACATATGTGGCGTGATTTGGTTGTGGGGTGATGGGCAAGCAAGACGATTCAGAATTGCTATAATGGTAGTTAAAATTATGTACAACATAGTGCATTTTTAGGATTGATTACGGCAAAAGTGGACATCCCGTTGGATGTCCCTACAATAAGATTTTCTTCGTAGGGACGCGCAACGGCGCGTCCAAAATAAATGTCCGTATTCATATCTGCATAATACCGTCCAGCGTTGACAGAGCGCATTACAAAAAATGATGAATATAAAAAGGGGTTGATATGCCAGAAGACTCATTTCATGGAGAGCGTAACATGAGTAGCTACAATGTGTTGCGCAAGTTACAGCAACACAGTCGCTCGAATATTCCGGCTATTATCGCGCAACGGGCAATGAGTTCGTTTTCATTGCAACAAGAACCTCCACCTGACGAAGCACGCAGTACGGTATTTGTAGTTGTATATCCACAAAATCCGTTTGTGGGCGAACCCGAAGTGCGCGAAATGCTGGCACGCGATATTCAGACTGGCTTGGTCAATGCACGGGTACAAATCAATGATAGTCGGGGCGTGCTGGCATTGCCGGATGAAGATGGGAATTATCTGTATTGGCCTGGTACACCTGAATTTGACCAAGTGAATGCTTTTTATTACACGACGTTCACATTGCGGATGTACGAACGCTATGCCAATCGGCAACTCTTATGGGCGTTTCCATCGGCGCGTATCATCATTGACCCGCATGTAGGCGACCTTGCGAATGCCTTCTACGATGAGCAAGCACAGTTACTTGGTTTCCATACGTTTAAAAGCACAGATGAGACGATTCAAAGCACAGCACAAAGCGCAGACATCGTATCGCACGAAGCGGCGCATGCTGTTTTGGATGGCTTACGCGATTTATATAACGAGTCGTTTGGCTTAGGCACACGCGCCTTTCACGAGAGTTTTGGTGACATTACCGCGATATTGGTTGCGCTTCATGACGATAGCCTGATTCGGCGTTTGCTAGAATGGACAGACGGCAACTTGCGCATGAGCAATTTCATCACCGAAGTTGCCGAGCATATCACGGATGAGCTACGGCGCAATCAGCATGCGCGTAACCATAGTATCTATCTGCGCAATGCTTTCAATATGCTGATTGACATCCCCTTTGACGACCTGCGCTATGACTCCGAAGACCCTGAAACTGAGCTATCGCGCCAAGAGCATAATTACTCGCGTCTGCTGACGGGGGCTGTGTACGATATTCTGGTCGGCATTTACGAACGCTTCATCGAAAATAATGCGCCGCCTTTTGTGGCACTGTATCAAGCACGCGACATCATTGGACATCTGATTATCATGGCGATTGAATTGGGTCCTGTTGGCGAGTTAGATTTCTCGGATGTAGCACGCGCATTTGTCACGGCTGATGAGGTACTGTACAAAGGGCGCTACTCGGCTATTTTGCGGTTTGTGTTCGATGAACGGAAATTATTAAGCAAAGCCGAAACCGATGTCCATCGTGATGCTATACAGTCCTTACCTAGTTTGCTTTTGCCGGATACGATTAACAATGCACTCGCCGCCGCTATCTACTTAGAAGAACAGATTGTGCCTGCGCTTGACCTTAAACTTGACGACCATCTATTGCCTTTAAGCGCCTATCGCAATGCGGATGGCTTCGCTTTTGTGACGTATTTCAGTTCGCAGACAGTTCACCTAAGGGGCGATCAATTCAAATCTTATGATGGTGTCGAGGTTGATATTTTCGGTGGCTTGACCCTCTTATTTGACCGTCAGGACAAATTGCGGAGTGTGTTTTATCGTCCCGTGACAGACAAAGATGTACAGAAAATCAAGACGATTATTGCTGAACTGATTGAGAACGAGAAAATAGCAGAGAGCCTCTACCCGAGCAATACACGCTTCCGTGATTTCCCAGATGGGTTAGTCATACCAGGCGAGCCAATGGATAAGCCCGAAGGCAACAAGCTCGTCAAGTATCCGGTGATATTCGATGAGATACCCGAGTCCATTAATAACCTAGAGATTTACTTAGAAGACCAAAAAACAGCCTACGAGAAGCAAGACGACTCTTAGCACGGGCTGTTATCTGCTGTACACTCGGGGGCATATCTAATAACCTGTTAGCAGAATAGAACCTTGCAATAATATGGTCTTTTAGTTGTTTAGCGGACGCCAAGAATGGCGTCCCTACGAAAACGAATAAATGTAGGGACATGCTTCTGCGTGTCCGCTGAAACATAATTGGCTAAATAGCTTTGTAAGGATACTAGCGTATCGTCTTTATACGTAATTCAGGTTAAAAATTACATTTTCACATCTATTAGGAGCTTTTATTCTCATGGCGAGAAGACGTGGTAAGAGCGCAAAAGAGCGCAAAGAAGAACGTAAACAAGAAGAACGGCGCAATCAGCAAATTATCATTGCTATTGTTGTAGCCGTTGTGGTGGTCTTCGGGGGTGTTATCTTCGCAGTGAACAGCGTCCCAGCCGAAGTGGTCATCCCTGATGACATCAGCCGTTATGATAATTACATGACTAGCACCACTGACGAAGGTTTTCCTCTATTAGGTAATCCTGATGCACCTGTAACAGTACGCGAGTTTTCGAGTTTTAGTTGTCCTGGTTGTTTAGCTTTTCATGAAAGCGCCACTTACGAGACACTCCTCCAACTGACTGCACAAGGCGTTATCAACTTTGTGTACGTGCCACTGAACACAGGGTCAGTTTCTAACCCAGAAGGCGCATCCCGCACGGCATTGTGCGCTGGTGAGCAGGGTCAATTCTGGCAAATGCACGATGTCTTGTTTGAATGGCAAGAAACCTACGGTAGCAGTGCCTTCCAAGATGGTCGCTTGCGGACAGGTGTCAGTGAGCTTGGCATGGATACGGGACAATTCACTAGTTGCTTCAATAGTAGTACCACCAACACGGTAATTGCGGCGGCACTCGCAGAAGGTACAGGTTACGCAACACCGACTATCGAAGTAAACGGTGTTGCATTATCGGATACCTCGCTGGCAACAGTTGAACAAGCTATTAATAACCAACTCAGTGGGAGCGAAGTCTTTGAGCCTGGTATCATTGTTGGCGCGGATGCAGATACCGAACCAGCCGACACCGACACCGAAGCCGTTGAGGAGACAGCCGAACCAGAAATGACTGAAGAAGCTGTTGAAGAAGCCGAAGCTACAGAAGAAATGGAAACAGAAGAAGACGCCTCTAGCGAAGAGGATGCGGAAGCGGAAAGCACTGAGGAAGCATCCGATAGCTAGTCTCTAATCACAGAAACATTTTCTCTCCCCTCTCTTTACATGTAAAGAGAGGGGTATTTATTTAGTTTTCTTCACATTTAACCTCTCTACGAGTATGTCGATAAAGTTCACCTGTTTTCAAGTCAAACACTTGAAATAGCCTATCAGGCAGTGTGAGTATGGCGCACGTCTTGGTAGCATCACCCCGATTTGTGAAAGTTGAGCCAGGATTGAGTATCATTTTTGCACCTACATTGATTTGCATCGGACGATGTGTATGCCCAAGAACAAGCACATCTACGTTAGCATGCTTGATAGCTTCACAAATACGTCCATGACTCGCATCAGGAAATAAATAATCTGTATTACTGCTTGGCGTACCATGTGCAAGACAAATAGTTATGCCTGATAATTGAAATTGATATATGAGAGGTAACGATGTTATGTAACCAACCATTGGTGAAGGTAACAAGAATGGGTGGTCACATTTGTTACTTTGTCTGATGCTACGTCGAATCCATGACTGGTGAGCAAAAGCATCTCTATCATGATTTCCTGAAACACAAGGTATAGCATTTTGCTGAATAGTGCGGATAACATAAATACCGTCTTTACCGCCATCAACCAAATCACCAGCACAAAAAACATCACTTACCTTGTGTTTTTGAAACAAGGCAAGTGATTTTTCTAAGCCCCATAAATCAGCATGAATGTCAGAAATAAGCCCAATTTTGTGTTGGGAAACCATCACTCAATCCTCGAAACGGGCTGTTTCAAGAATAGCCTCTGCAACTGGCATGTAAGTTTCTAGATCATCTTCATCAACAATTAAATCCAGCCGTACTAGCACATCTTCGGTATCGTCTAGCTCGACAAAGAACGTGCGCGATAAAATATCCGTGCTAAAGAAACTGAAATCCGCAAAGGTCGCACGACGTCCTGCACTTTCAAATTCTGTGACTTCTGACCAATCTTCGGAGAAAAAATCGGTTTCGATTACAAAATTAATTAACTCAATGGGTGAGGCATCATCGAAAGTTTGCTCGTTAATTTGGTCGATAAAATTGATAATCACCTGCGCTTCGCCTCTATCTGGATCAAATAGCGCGTACTCTTCTTCTGTTGTGAGAACAATATCCCCTTGCGAGAAGTCCAGATACCACGCCTCAGGATAGCTAAAAGTGAAAAAGCCATTGAGCGTCACGAAACGTTCTGTGAGGGCGAAGGGGTCATCTTCTACATCGGCGATGCCCATAGCAGGAGGCTCGCCATAGATACCCGCACTGGTTAAGCCTAATCGAGCGGCATTGCCAACAGCACTGAGTGTAAAGGGCGTTTCTGTCGTGCGCACAGAGTATAAAATAGCGCGTAGTGTGGCATCAATCGTCGTTGGCGCATCGAGATTGACACGTACATCTAGCACACTCTGTACTGTGCCGCGTGTGGTACTCATGACGATACGGCGCACATTATCGACCTCATTGGCAAAGACGATACGCTCGGCTGGTAAATCATTGAGCATGAAGGTTTCGGTTTCCATCACTGTTTCGGGGAAAACAGCTTGCACACGCTCGGCATTGGTGAGTTCACCTGCTTCAAAAATAGCAAAATTGCTAAACACTGTGACCGTATCTGTATCATGGAACAGGGTATAGCGCAGTTCGCCAACGCGCTGAACATCCCAAACGGCTGGGTAATCGAATTGATAGCGTTCTTCACGGGTGATATAAGTGGTATTCAGCACACTCAGGTTGAGCGGGTCAGTGATGGTGCCGATTTCACCTGCTGAAAGCGGTGTTTGGGCAAAACTTCCGGTTGTTATCGGAATATCATCGGTACGATTACGGGCAGAGGCAACAAATTCATCGAAGATGGGATAGTAAAAATCTTGTGAACCAATGCGGAAGTTGGCACGCACATAAATCGACAATTCGCGCACCTCAGCGACGAGCAACATCTCTATCAAACGGTCATCGGAGCGAATCCGGCTGATACGTGCAAATGTCCATTCCTCATCGACTGTGTATTCTTCAATGTCATTAAAGAAGCCTATCTCATCACCATCCCGGTCTTCGATGTCGTCGCGTAAATCGTCCAAGACCTCATCAGGTGTATCACCGCGCAGTGCCTCTGCTGGAATGATATTCACAAAGCCAAACATTTCTTGCCCATCGTTCAAGAAGAGCCGTGTATCTGCCTCGCTATCTTGTTCGACTGTCCAATTTTCAGGGTAGTCAATTAATACACCGGATTGTGTACCAATAGTGAGTGTATTCTGTGCCTCAACAGCGACTACCATGATATAGAGTGTTGCGATAATCAAAAGCAAGCGTCCGCGCCAATGCTTCATGAAACGACCTCTTTAGTATTAAACAAATATGCTTATACTATAGCGCGAATCCATGATTGCTGAGTGCGTAGAAGGCATATATTTCGTTAATGACTGGTTACAATTACAATTTATTGATGCTCAGTGGCGATAATGCGATTGCGCGTGGGGTTGATGGTGCGTTTTATCAGATGTTGGCGCGGTTCTCTGACTATTGGCGACGCATCGACATTCTAACGCCTTCTGCACCGGACGCGACAGCGCGTGTGATACATGAGAATGTCTATGTACATCCTGCGCCGTATCATCGCCTGCTACAACCACGCTTTATCCAACAAAAAGCGACGACTCTCGTTGCAGAGCGCGATTATCATCTAGTGACGAGCCATGATTTCGGTTTTTTCTATAACGGCATCGGGGCATGGTGGTTATTGCGCAATAGAGACATCCCACTCGTGAGTGAGATTCATCATATTGAAGGCTATCCATTAGCAACCTCACTGCGCGAACGACTCTGGCGACAAGCGGCGAAAGCGTATCTCCCATTTATTGCTAAACGAGGTGCAACTTTTCGGGTGGTCAATCAGACGGTTGCGGACGATTTACAGCATGATTTTGGTGTGCCAGAAAATCGTATTCGCGTGTTGTCGTCGCTATATCTGGATTTGGAGACTTACGCGCCTGAGATGACTGAACCGCAATACGATGTGCTTTTCGTGGGACGGCTGGCACAGAACAAAGGCATTTTGCTATTGCTGGATGCTATCACTCAGTTAAAAACACGTTTTCCGGCAATCTCACTGGGTATTCGTGGGGATGGTGCGCTGAAAGCACAGATAGCGCAATTCATCGCAGATAATAACCTAGTCGATAGTGTATCGTTTTTACCTCGCATTGCTGATAGTGATATGCCTGATTTGTATCGCTCGGCGCGGATGCTGGTCTGTGCATCGACAGTAGAGGGCAATCCGCGTGTGACAGCCGAAGCGATGGCATGTGGTGTGCCTGTTATCAGCACGCGGGTCGGTATCATGCCGGAACTGATTGATGATGGGCGCAATGGCTTTCTTGTCGATTGGGACAGTGCCAAAATCGCGTTAGCTATTGCCACTGTGCTGGAGAATCCGCAACAAGCAGATGCAATCGCTCGTGCCGGACGTGCGAGTGTTCTGCCTTATTCTGCTGACAATACCATCTGTACTTATGCGGAGGCGTATCATGCTATTATTGAAAATCACAACATAGAAACGAGCTAACGAACGATGTCCCTTACATTGAATATCATTGGCATGATTGGCGTTGCTATTATTTTAGTGACATATTTTTTGCTACAGACTGACCGCATCCAAGCGCGTGAATTGCGCTATTCGATACTGAACGCGATTGGCTCCGGCTTTATTTTGCTATCGCTGATTGTGGATTTTAATTTGCCATCGTTCATCATTGAAGTGGCGTGGGTGCTAATTTCGCTGATGGGCATTTTTCGCTGGTGGCGCGAATCGCGTGATAATACAGCATTAACGTGAGCTTGCTACAATACGCGCATATCGAAAACAAGTTGAGAGCGATACATGGGCAATAAATTTCTGATTGTCGGCTTAGGCAATCCCGGCAGACAATACGCGAAAACACGCCATAATGCAGGTTTCGTCGTCGTTGATGAAATCGCACGGCGACATAATCTCACCTCATTCACTGAGGAGCGCAAAGCACTGACGGTCAGTGGGCGCATTGGAAATCATTCCGTGATTCTCGCCAAACCACAGACCTATATGAACTTGAGCGGTGAATCGGTGCGGGCGCTGATGGATTACTATAATATCGACTTGATGAACTTGATTGTCATTTATGATGACCTTGATTTGCCTCTAGGGACATTGCGCTTGCGCGAAGGGGGCGGTCACGGTGGGCAGAATGGTGTGCGCAATATCATCAAACATGCTGGCACGAAAGATTTTGCGCGGGTGCGCTTCGGGATTGGGCGTCCGGCTGGCAAAATGCGAGCGCGGGATTATGTGCTACAGAAGTTCAGCAATGACGATGCCCTTCTCGCTAACAAAGTGATGGAAACAGCCGCTAACGCTGTCGAGTTCTGGTTGGACGAAGGCATCAAACATGCGATGTCACGCTTCAATGGCGACATCACCGAAAACGGCACAGAGAGCAAACCCGATGCTAAAGAACAACTCAAGGTGGCACAACGGGCGCACGAGTTAAACCCTGATGACCCGAAGCCACTGCAAGAGATGATTCGCTTGCATAAAAAAATGCGTAATTTAGACGATGCTGTACGCGGACATTTGATGCTGGCAGAGTTATACAATCGGCAAGATAAGCCCAAGCAAATGCTCCATGAGTGGGAAGTGGCGACCAAGATTCGTCCGGCGCTGATTGATGTGCGGGAAGAAGTCGCTATCACTTATGAAGAACAAGGCAATACCAAGCGTGCAGTGCATACATGGCTCAAGTTGGCACAGTATCACAATGCGCAGGGCGAAATTGACAATGCCCTCGCCGCCACGCAGGAAGCGATTCGCCTTGACCCCGAAAATGCAAAAGCGATGAGCTATCAGGTGGAATTTACAAACAAGCTGACGATGTAACCAGCAATCAGAACATCCTTACACAAATTCTGTGCGGAGCAAGTATTTGATTTGGCAGAAAACCCACAGCACGCTATAGGGTTTTTTGTCACTTCGCTATAAAATAGAAAAACAATTTAATGATTGAAAAATAAGGATCTATTTTATGGACAACGCAAAGCTAGTCTTGCAGGGTAAGGAATATGAATTTCCGGTGATTGAAGGTAGCGAAGGTGAAATCGGCATTGACTTCACCAAATTAAGAGCGCAAACAGGGGCGATTGCTTACGACCCTGGTTTTGGTAATACCGGCTCATGCTCCAGTGACATCACCTACATTGATGGTGAAAATGGCGTTCTGCGTTATCGTGGGTATCCCATCGAACAACTCGCAGAAAATTCAACCTTCGTCGAAGTGTGCTATTTGATGATTTATGGTGAACTCCCAACCGAAGACCAGCTCAAAAAATTTGAACACGATCTCACCTACCATACCCTCCTGCACGAGGATATGAAAAAATTCTTTGAAGGTTATCCGCCAAGTGCGCATCCAATGGCAATCTTGTCTGCGATGACTGTTTCTTTGTCTGCGTATTACCCTGATTTGATGGATCCTGATATTGTTGACCTCAACATCATACGTTTGCTGGCAAAAATTAAAACCCTTGCCGCCTTCGCCTACAAAAAATCTATCGGGCAACCTTATGTCTATCCACGCAATGACCTAAAATACACCGAAGATTTCTTGCATATGATGTTTGCTGTCCCAGCCGAAGAATATAAAGTGTCACCTGTTATTGCACGGGCGCTGGATATGTTGCTGATTTTGCATGCTGACCATGAACAAAACTGCTCGACATCGACGGTACGTATGGTCGGCAGTAGTGAAGCTAACTTATTTGCGTCGATCAGTTCAGGTGTATCCGCACTATGGGGTCCATTACATGGTGGTGCGAATCAAGCCGTGATTGATATGCTCGATATGATTCGTGCAGATGGTGGCGACTATCAAAAATATATGGACATGGCGAAAGACAAAGAATCCGGCTTCCGCTTGATGGGCTTTGGTCATCGTGTCTATAAAAACTTTGACCCACGCGCCCGCATCCTCAAGAGTGCAGCCGATGATGTGTTAGCCGAATTGGGTGTTACTGATCCGTTGCTGGATATTGCGAAGCATCTTGAAGACATCGCTCTCAATGATGACTACTTCGTCGAACGCAAGCTGTATCCAAATGTTGATTTTTACAGTGGGATTATCTATCAAGCACTGGGTATCCCGCGTGATATGTTCACTGTGATGTTCACAATGGGGCGTTTGCCTGGTTGGATTTCGCAATGGAAAGAGATGCGCGACCACAAAATCCGTATCAATCGCCCGCGCCAAATCTATACGGGTGCGAACGAACGCAACTACCCGACCAAATAAGTTCTAGCTGATTTCAGTATAATAAACGGCTTCATCAAATTTATGATGAAGCCGTTTTGCTTTTAGAGCGTGCTTGCAAGTATCGTTTTCGTATAATTTAGTCCGCTTCATATCGCATGTCGGTTCAAAACCGAGTGCTGTTAGGCTTCTGGTAAACCCACTGAAAGGGATTTCAGCCGACTTACCATTATTATTTAACCAAAGCGAATTAAGCTACTGAGTTAGTTTTTTGCGAACACTCTTTTGTCACTTATTTTGCACTATCAATCAGCTTACGCAGGTGCGCGATGTGTGCGGGACCAATATCACAACAGCCTCCGACGACCGTTGCGCCAGCGTCTATCCAACGCTGGACATGACTGCCGTATACTTGAGGCGATAAATCTTCGCGGGATGTTATCTGCGTGACCACATCGCCATCATCTTCCCATTCATCCGGCACAGCGACAAAGCCGTTGGCATAGCCTCCGAAAGCGTGTCCCGTGTTTTTGAGCGCGTCAATACGTTCATCAATGCTCTCTGGTTTACAGCAATTTAGCAATACGGCATCCGGCGTGAAATCATTCAGTATGCTGAGTGCGTCTGATAGGGTTTCCTGCCCGCGCAAATGGGTGTTACTAGCATCATCGAGCGTATACGATACCCACACTTGTTTGTCATGATTTTGTGCCGCTGTCAGGAAGGCACGCGCTTCGATAATGGTAGAAAAAGTCTCGCCAAGATAAATATCCACATACGTACTGAGCAAGCGCATGAGTTCGCCAAATTCTGCGACCATCTCATCGTAGCTGAGGGCAAATTCGTTGATGTAACTCGCTTCTAGGGGTCCTAAACTTGCGGCTATCAAAATGCCTTCTTTATCTGCATCTGCACACGCATTAAAAGCGAGTTTACCTGCCAATTGCACGAGTTCTTCAAAACGGTCTTCTAGCTCAACATGACGCAAGCGTGTACGGGTGGTGCTGTAGGTATTTGTGGCGATGACATCCGCACCCGCTGAAATATAATCACGATGAATTTCGCTTACAAGTTCAGGGTTCTCGTGCAAGGCGGCAACAGCCCATTCGCCATATTTGCTCTTGCCCCCGCGATTGACTATCTCTTGCCCCATTGAACCATCGAGTAAGAGTGGTTTTTGTGTGGTCATAGCGTGTCTTTTCTGTTTTTGTGTGATAGATGCTGACTATAGCACAGGCAATTTTGCACATGAATAGCGTGTAGCTCATCATTGCAGATTCTCTGAAACGCGCTATACTCAGCAACATGACTAAATATGCGATTGACCCATCAACTTACAATAAGGTAGCTTCAGCGTTTACAGGCGGGCGCACAAAATAACTGCGCCTAAACCTCAGTAAGTCAATTGCACATAGAAATGTAATGATAACAGGCGTACTCCGCGCCTGTTTTTTGTTTATACGGTAAGATGGTGGTGGATGTGCGCCACACAATAAGTCTGTGAAAGGACACCCTATGCACATCATCCATATTCATCACCTGACCGTCAACTATGTTGGCAAAATTATCTTCCAAGACCTCAATTGGTCGATTGGAGACCGTGACCGCGTGGGCTTAGTTGGCGCGAACGGTGCAGGAAAATCGACGCTCTTTCGCGCCCTTACGGGACAGGTTGCCCCTGATGAAGGGAGCATCGTCAAGAACGGCAACATTTATATAGACCATCTGCCTCAAGATGTTAACCTTGACCCCCATAAAACACTCATCGAATCTGCGATGGTTTTGCCCCCGCGCTTACAAGCTGTGGAAGCTGAACTCGCAGAGATAGAAGCAAAACTCAGCGACCCAGCTATCTATGGAGATGACACGGCGCTATCACAAACGCTGGAAGCACAAGCCGAGATTTTAGAGCGTTACGAGCGTCTCAATGGCACAACGCACGCGGCGACTGTGCGACGGCTGTTATCTCAATTAGGGTTCACAGAAGCCGATTATGACTTGCCGACGACTGCCCTCTCCGGTGGACAGAAAAAGCTGGTCGGTTTGGTGAAAGTGGCTGTCTCTGCACCAGATGTTTTGCTCTTAGACGAACCCGATAACCATCTTGATATTGTGGGCAAACGCCATTTAGAGAATTTCATCAAAGGCTATCCGGGCAGTGTGATTATCATCTCACATGACCGCTATCTACTGGATGAGGTCGCCACGCAAATTGCAGAACTCGAAAATGGCAAGCTGACACTCTATCATGGCAATTACAGTTATTACACCACCGAGCGCGAATTGCGCCGTTTGCGTCAACAACAGCAATATGTCGCTCAACAAAAAGAGATTGCCCGTATTGAAGCAGCGATTGCCCGTTTTGAACTCTGGGCGAGCATGGTGGTAGACGAACGGCATATCAAGCAAGCACGGTCACGGCGCAAAATGCTTGACCGCATGGAGGCAAATGGGGAAATAATCGAGAAAGTACAAGAGGCACGCACGATGGATTTTGCTGTCAGTGGTGGGCGCGGCAGTAAAGAAGCAGTGCGCTTCAAAAATGTGACGATGGCATTTGATGACGACCTCATTTTCATGGATTTGGACTTTTTACTGCGCCATGGCGAAAGAGTGGGCATCGTCGGACCCAATGGCGCAGGTAAATCCGTGATGATGAAACTGATGCTCGGCGAATACAACCCCACTGAAGGACAGGTCAAAATCGGACCCAGCACCAGCATTGGCTACTACTCACAAGAATTTCAGACATTGGATGCGTGGCTGGACAAGACGCCCCTCGATTTGATTCATCGGCATAAGCTCGGCAGTGAGGGCGCGGCAGTCTCATTTTTGCTCAAGATGGCATTTCAGTATGACCAAGTGCGCCAACCGATTCGCGTACTGAGTGGCGGTGAGCGCAGTCGCTTACAATTGGCGCTGGTGATGCTCAAGCAACCGAATTTACTCCTGCTGGACGAACCGACCAATCATCTGGACATCGCCTCTACAGAAGTGCTAGAAGCCGCGCTAGATGAATTTGAGGGTAGTATTCTCGTCATCTCGCATGACTGCTATTTTCTCGATAACGTGGTGGATAAAGTAGTAGAACTCAACGACGGCGAACTGACGACGTTTTTGGGTGGCTATACCGATTATATCGCTGAACGTCGGTTGTGAGCAGAGATTATGTCCTCGTGTACAATAGAATCAACAGGTTGAGAGGTAAAATACAGTGTTACACAAACAACCAACACAGGTACGCATGTCTGTCGTAGAATTTGACGCATGGGTAGCTAAACCAGAAAATGCAGACCGTCTCTTTGAATTGATAGATGGCTTTGTCTACGAGAAAAATACAGCAGAGGATGGGCGTATGGTCGCGCATTTTGATTCGTCCGAGATTGCGCAAATCATCGGTTACTATCTGCGCGACCACCTGATGCAACATCCTATCGGGCGTTTGAGTGACGCGGACGGGGGTTACGAAGTTGGCGACCAACGCTATATCCCCGATATTGGCTTCATCCGTAAAACACGTTTTCCAAAAGATTACGCAGGGGGCTATGTGAAAGCAACGCCCGACCTTGCTGTAGAGGTTATCTCAGCGACTGACCGCGAACCCAATATCTTGATCAAACTCAGTAATTATTTGGCTGTGAAGACTGTCGTGTGGATTGTTTATCCAGAATTTCAGCAAGTTCAAGTACATACGCCAGAAAAAACAGCCCGTATCCTGACGCTTGAAGATACGCTGGATGGGAGTGAGTTATTGCCTGATTTTACGCTTTCTGTCCGTGATATTTTCAAGCCCTTATTGGATGATTCCGAAGAAGATGATACGTGAATTAGGACGCCAAATCTGCCTATCTGACATATAATCAAATCAGAATTAGATTTTTTGAGGAGTAAACAAGATGGGTTTATTAGACGATAAGGTAGCGATTGTTACAGGTGGCGCAAGTGGCATCGGGGCGGCATCGGTAGACACATTTGTAGAACAAGGCGCAAGCGTCGTCATTGCGGATATACAAGATGATAAGGGTGATGCGATTGCTCAAAAACTCGGCAAAAAGACAGTGTACCAGCATTGTGATGTGACCAACGAAGAGGACATCAAAGCATTAGTCGAAAAAGCTGTCGAGACATTTGGGCACTTGGATGTGCTGTTCAACAATGCAGGCATTCCGGGTCCGACGGGTGGCATCGCGGATACCCCGACAGACGCGGCAGACAAGGCGATTAGTGTGCTATTGCGTTCAGTGATTTTAGGCATGAAATACGCCGCGCCTATCATGAGCGAACAGCAATCCGGCAGTATCATCAATACCGCAAGCGTGGCAGGTATCGAAGCAACCCACGCCCCGCATGTGTACTCAGCGGCGAAAGCAGGCGTTATCAACCTCACACGCTCTGTTGCTATCGAACTTGGTTTGTCATTTGTGCGCGTAAACGCGATTTGTCCGGGTGGGATTGTCACACCGATTTTTGGGCGTACCTTCGGTATGGATGCGGAGCAAGCCGATAAAACCATGGGCGTGATGTCAGAGGTACTCAAGACAGCACAACCGATTCCTCGCGCTGGCTTGCCAGAAGACATCGCCCAGACAGCCGTTTTCCTAGCCAGTGATATGTCTACGTTCATTACTGGACAAGCCATTGCCGTTGATGGAGGTTTGACCGCCGGACGCGCTAATTGGGATCAGTCGGAGCGCGTCGGGCAACGCATTGCACAAGCACTGTTTAGCGCGGCAAATAGTTAATTACATCCATCGAGTTCGTCTGCACGTTCTATGATGCTCTGAAGTGGGATGTCAGTCAGACCAAGATACTGGCAATAGGACTGACGCGCCGCTTCTGGGAAATTCTGCCAGCGATATAATTCTCCTAGCCGTGCATAGGTTTCAGCATACTCCGGTGCAGCGTCAATTGCGGACTGAAAATCATTGAGCGCGGCTTGTGCATTGCCAAGTGCCATATAAGCTGTCCCACGATTGACTAATGGCATATGTGCATACGGGTTATTCAAGGTGAGGGATTGTGTCGCATCATTGATTGCCAACTGATACGCGCCTGTCATCAGGTAAGCCCGCGCACGGTTGTTATAAGGATACGGATGGTCGGTATTGAGCAAAATCGCTTGGGTGCAATCGGGCAATGCTTCTGTGTATGCCCCTAGATGATATGCCCGTATGTAACAGCGATTATTCCATGCTAGCGTGTGTTGCGGGTCTAGCTGAATGACTGCTCCACAGCCATCAGACGCCACCTGATAATTTTCCGCACGTAAGCCTGTGTAGCAGACGCCAAACTGAAAATCTATTGACGTGGGTGCAAGCAATGCAGCTTGTTCATAATCAGAGAGTGCGTTGGTGTAATCACCGAGTTCAGCATACGCGGCGGCGCGTGCGCCATAGACCCGTGCAGAGGTTTCGCCCTGTGCAATGGTCACATCCAGCAATGCCAGCCCACCCCGCACATCATCATTAGCGATGCGGTTTTCTGCTTGCGATACGAGAACATCACCTGTAAGCGTCTGTAAGTTATCAGTTGGTACACTCACCCGCGATATAAAGCCTTGCATCACCAAAAATAACAATATGACCCCGATGATGCCTTCTACGATTACCAGCATCCAGAGATGTTCCCTGCGGATTGCGTCTTTGTGAATAACCATCGCTTGCTCCTATGACCCCATAATTTTTATACCTATTGTAAATTTTTCTTTACAGGGTTGATGGATGCTCACCATACGCAAACTGTACGCCAACCGTACGCTTTCGGATTCGTCACGCGATGAATTACGTGGCTACTAGAGTACTGAACAGACACAAGGTCGTTTGAATGCCTACAAGCCTAACTCCCGTGTTTCCTGCATTATCTCACCCAAAAATATCACCGACTGCCAGCGAAAAATCAGGCAGAACATCGCTAGCAGTGAGGGTATCGTCTACGCGCAAGGTCGTCGGTGTGTCTGCCCCTGCATAGACAGCAACCGTCTTGCGTTGGGGGTCAACTATCCAGATAAGTTGCACGCCATCGCGCAGGTAGGCATCAACTTTGGCGTGTACATCGCTGTATTTATCGGTTGGCGAGATGACCTCAATGACCAAATCCGGCACGAGGATAAAGGGCTTACCTGCATCATCAGGGTTATTGGTTTCGTGTGCGTCATAGCGTGTTTGCTCATAAAAAGAGACATCCGGTATGCGTGCGCCCCGCACCCAATCTGTTGTATCCTCAATGACGAATGCTGTCTCGAAGAAGACCTCCCCTGTCGGTTTATCCGCCAGATAAAACAGAATACGGTCATAGAGGCGTTTAGAAATTTTGCTATGGGCTTTTTTTGCAGGGGTCACGGGGATGCGTTCTCCGGCAATGAGTTCAAAAGGTTGAGCATCAAATTGTGTCAGAAAATCTGTGAGTGGCATCCCAACACGGGTGCGTTCTACCATGAATCACCTCAGTTGCTATTTACAGTCATTATAGCACGCAACATTGGCGCACACGGCGAGTACATTGGCGCGTTCCGCGAGTGAAAACAAGCATCCCGCATCGTACACTGTAAGTAACAAACGACAGTAATCACATGTAGGAGAATCAACATGCAATCCATCGTCATTACAGGCGCAAGTTCCGGCATCGGCAAAGCAACCGCAAAATATTTCGCAGAGCAAGGCTGGAAAGTTGCCGCGACCATGCGCACCCCCGCAAAAGAAACCGAACTCACTGAAATGGATAATATCTCTGTCTATCAACTCGATGTGACCGACAATGACAGCATCGCAAATGCCGCAACTCAAATCCTCAGTGATTTTGAAAAAGTAGATGTTTTGCTGAACAACGCAGGTTATGGCTTGGCGGGTCCTTTTGAAGCGGCGACACCGGAACAAATCCGCACCCAATTTGATACCAATGTCTTCGGCTTGATGGAAGTCACCCGCGCCTTTTTGCCACACTTTCGCGCTAACAAAGCAGGCGTGATTCTCAACGTCTCGTCTATCGGTGGCTTGATTACCTTCCCCTTCATCAGTCTCTATCACAGCACGAAATGGGCAGTCGAAGGCTTCTCCGAATCGCTCTGGTATGAATTAGGGCAACTTGGCATTCAAGTAAAAATCATTGAACCAGGTGGTGTCGCAACCGATTTCGGCGGACGCTCACTCGTGATGGCAATGCCTAGTGAAGACCTAGCAGACTATATGCCAGCCGTGCAAACCTATATGGGAAATCGGGAAGCTATGTCACTCGGTGGTAGCACAGCCGAATATCTGGCAGAGGAAATTTTCAAAGCGGCAACCGATGGTACAGATACGTTGCGCTATCTCATCGGGGATGATGCGGTACAAATTTACGGCATGCGCCAAGAAAACGGCGACCAAACTTTCATGGCAGGCATGAACCAGCGCATGCTATCCTAAGCACAAAAAATATCAGCCCTCGCTACATAGTGAGGGCTCTTTTTATGTGAAGCAATCACGCCGGAACACGTTTCTCTTTCGGACGAATCTCCAGAATAATCACCCCTGCGATGATGAACGCCGCGCCTAGCCATTGTACAGGCAAAATAATTTCGCCCAGTAAAGAAACTGCCAGTACCAATGTCATCAGGGGTTCAATAGTGATGATGATAGAGGCTTGTGTGACGCCAATGCGCTCGATACCGAGATTGATAACGAAAATCGGCATGGCAGTAGAGAGCGTCCCCATGCCGAGCAACATAGCAAATACGAGTGGCGTCGGAGGCAATTGCAAGCCAAAGAATGGCAAAGTAAAGAGCAATACAATCAGTGTCCCTGTAATGACATAGGCTGTCCCACGCATCACTGAACTGACTTTCGGCATCTCCCGCGAGACAATCACGAAGTATACGGCAACGGAGAGCGCATTGAGCAAGGCAATCCCCAAGCCCAATATCACATCATCCCCTGCGAGGCTCAAATCTGGCACCGTGAGAATCACCCCTGTTAGCGTCAGGGCGAGTGCCAACCACGCGATAGGGCGCAATTTTTCGCCTAAGAATACGTTGATAATCGCTACCATCGCTGGATAGGTATAGAAGATAATAATGTACAAACTTGCTTCGATGTATTGCAAGCCAAAAAACACCGTCAGCGCACTGGTCGCATAGAGTAAGCCGAGCGAGAACATGCGTAAAATCTGTTTGGGTTCATCCCGTTTGAGATTTTGCTGACGTTTGCTATTGCGGTTGATATAGACAATCAGCCAGATAGCAGGTGTCGCAAAGATGAACCGCCACAGCGCGACATCTGTTGGTTGCAAGTCAGAAAATTGGTAGATGAAGCGTGTGAAAATGGGCAGAAATGCGTAGCCAAGCGCGGCAAGCAACACCCACAAAATGCCGATTTGTCGATTCGATAGCATGGGTAATAGTCCCCCTATGATTTTGTCAGCGCAATGTGCTTATCATAGGGGGTATCGGGAGATGCGAGTATAGCCAATGTAGATAGGTGGTAATTAGCTTTCCAGTGTAGTGCAGGCAATTCAGGTAGTTAGAGCGATTTGGAAGCAAAGGCTGGGCAGGGTTGAGGGAAAAGGGAAAAAGTGAAGTGAGGCGTACTCGTAATGCGCTTGGGTAGTTAGTAGGTGTTATATACTGCGGTTATATGAACAGGCGATACATCAAAAGGCGAAGGCTGTGTCTATAAACCTGAATGAATACTACTCTGGTGGTTATTTTTTGGTGCGCTCTGGTCGTCCTGATTGGAAACCACCATTTGGGAAATATCTGCCTGATGGCAATCTTATCAGCTTATCAAAGTGTATAAATTATCTGCGTTTATCTGTTCTTTGGGGTTGGACAACTGGTGATCGTGACGCTGCGCGTTCTTTTGGCATTTCCCGTAAAAACATGGATAAATTTGTATCGTGGTGTGGCACAGAATACCAGTCATTTATGGGCTATAGGTCTATGTTCTATAGACCAGAAGATGCAAGAGCATTTATACGTCAGTTCAAAATCCAAAAAAATAATTTATATCTTTTAGGAGCAGCTCTACCAAAAACATACCAGAAGACATGGATAGATGAAGAAGATAACAATGAGGGTATCGCAAAACGAGTTAAAAAAGGCATAGCTGTTGACTCAACAGGCAAACCTATTGGGTTTGATGTTGTCAGCTATAGTTATTCAGACTTCTCGCATTCTTGGCTGTGTAGCGGTCTAGAGCATGAGATGAACGATCTATTCGGCATACGAACTAACGAATTAGGTCTTCTGAAGTCATACGACGATGCGAAGAAAATCTATGATTGGATCGCTGAGGATAATTATGAGGGGAAACGTGCTGAACCAGAACCTTATGGTTTTTG
>JBCBKJ010000069.1:0-31482 GCA_038522085.1 Chloroflexota bacterium | reverse complement strand
TTGCATTTGTAAAGTATCCGGGTAGGTGATCTCGAAACCACTTTTCAAGTTTAACGTGAACGTTGGTGATGCTTTCCTGAACTTGCAATGCTCTGTGTTGCTTAGGACTTGTAAACGACGCACGGGAGATTTTTGAACCCGACCATATATATTCAACCGTAGTCTGATGTGTGTTTTGCAGAGACCGTATCAGTGAATTTGATACTGTTTCATCAAAAATAAATTGAATGGTAACTATGACCAAACTACTTGAAATAGCATTTAAAGATAGTCTGGCAAAATTAACTCCTGTTGGGAGATTAGCATATTTTGTTCTATGAATTGTAGGGAATCTTTCATCATCCTTTCGTACAATTAGACCACCATTTAGCCAAGTGCGTCTTCCTCCATTTTGTCTTACTTGGTTTAGCCAGTCTTTCACAGTTGTAATCCTGTAAGTTTTTTCGTCATCTAGCCACCCTAGTTTATCTAAACTCTCAAATAACTTACTTAATTCTGAAGGTGTATATACCTCTGAAAACCAAGAACAATGCCAAGTGAGTTCTTCTGATATTGGAGGGTTAACACTCTCCAAATCAGATTTATCTTGTTTTTGACGAATTTCTTGCAGATGACGTTCAGTGGAACGATAAAAACGTAGATTTTGCCAGACTGAGCCTAATAATGGGATTTGATGGATTGAATAATTCGACAATAGGGTTGTTTTTTTTGTTGCATTTGAATTCTCTTGTTGATCCATCATTTGTAGCCCTTAATGGTCTGTTTTTACATAATAGCATTAATTAAAGGTGTAAATAGCCCACTTATTGGGGGTAAAGTGGGCATGTATGAAAGGTGAATCGCTACAAAATCGCTTTTAAAGATGCTTCGGCGGCATAAAGTGTGTGGTCAATGTCTTCATCGCTATGCACGTAACTAATGAAGCCTGCTTCGTATTGGCTCGGTGCGAGATAGACGCCGCGTGAGAGCATCTCGTGATAGAATTTTGCGTAGCGTTCGGTGTGGGCGTATTGTTTGGCTGAGGCATAATCACGGATGATAGCGCCTTCTTCTTTGAGGAAGTAGAAGCCCATCATCGTGCCGATAGTGCCTGCTTGGAATGGCACGTTCAGTTTTTCGCAGATGGCTTCCATGCCGGCGATGATTTTGTCCGCTTTAGCAGAGGTTTCTTCAAAACGACCCTCTTTTTTCCATTCGCTGATAGTCGCTAAACCTGCTGTCATCGCTAGGGGATTGCCACTGAGTGTCCCTGCTTGGTACATCGTACCGGCTGGCGCGACGGTCTGCATAATCTCACGTTTGCCTGCGTATGCGCCAACGGGAAGCCCGCCACCAATTACTTTGCCAAGACAGGTAATATCGGGGTCGAGATTCCATATGTCTTGTGCCCCGCCAATGCCTGCACGGAAGCCTGTCATCACCTCATCGAGAATGAGAAGCGCGTCATATTCGTGGCAGAGGTCAATTAAGCCCTGTAAATAGCCCTCATCTGGCACGACGAAGCCCATGTTAGCGGCAATCGGCTCGACTATAGCGCCAGCGATACTATCGGGATTCTCTTCAAAGAGCGCACGGACAGCATCAAGGTCGTTATAGGGTGCGGTGAGGGTGTTTTGTGCGGTACCTTTGGGAACGCCTGGCGAATCCGGCAAGCCGAACGTTGCTACCCCGCTTCCTGCTTGCACAAGTAGCATATCAGCATGTCCGTGATAGTTGCCTGCAAATTTGATGATTTTATCGCGTCCGGTATAGGCGCGTGCGAGGCGTAGCGCACTCATGCAGGCTTCTGTACCACTGTTTACAAAGCGAATCATTTCAATGCTCGGTACGGTATCAATGACGAGTTGCGCGAGTTCGTTTTCAATGAGGGTGGGGGCGCCATAACTTGTCCCACGTGTGAGGGCATCGCTGAGGGCTTCCACGACAGCGGGGTAGGCGTGTCCTAGCACCAATGGACCCCAACTCAATACATAATCAATGAGCTTGTTGCCATCGACATCGACCATGTGTGCGCCTGTACCCCGTTCGATAACGCGGGGTGTGCCTCCGACGCTCTTAAATGCACGTACAGGGCTATTGACGCCACCGGGCATGAGTTGCTGGGCGTCTTCAAAAATACGTTCTGAATTGCTCTTTGCTTTAGTAACCATGTGTTTTTCTCTCTGTGAAATGTGTTGTTTAAAGATACTGTCTTTTGAATAGCTTGTGGCTATTAATTATTTTCAGGTGAAAGGACGTAAGGTAAATGTCTGCATGTATGGTATTGCGAAAAGAGTCGGTGATTGGCTTGCTTTCGCCGACGATTGAAATCATCGGCTATTTCATCCATGTTTGGCGCTGACGTGGACTGAAGTCCAACCAGCGCGAGACTTGTTTACCCATTCTGTAGCCACGTAATTCATTGCGTGGCGAATGCCAACCATCGCACTAAAATTCACCTTTCACCTTTAAATTTTTACCTCATAATTATGTCACTGCCTGCTGTTGTAATTTTTTGGCGGCGTTTTTCGCTGTGCGCACGGTGTCTGGGATTCCAACGCCGTGATAGGCTTTGCCCGCTAGCGCAATGGTCGGTGGTAGGGTAGATTCAATGGCGGCGATGCGCTCAATATGCCCGACATCGTATTGCGGATAGGCGTTTTCCCATTTGCCGAGTTGGGTCATGTGGGGTTTAGCCGTGATGCCCAAAATCGCTCGTACTTCTTCACGCACGATTGCGAGTAGCTCGGCGTCGTCTTTATCGAGCATATAGCGCGTGTGGGGTCCACCGAAAAACACCCGAATCAGGGCTTTGCCTTCTGGCGCACGATTTATCCATTTACTGCTTGACCACTGCATACCGTCTATCATGCGTCCGGCACTGCTTGGAATTACCACGCCGTAAGCATCCAACGGTAATTCCACATCTTCGGCATCGTACAAAAGCGATAAACTTCCAATCCCCGCATGACGAATCTGGCTGAGTCCGCTTGTACTCTCTGGGGCGACAGTTTCCAGCAATTTTGACGCGATATTGCATGGCGTAGCGACGATGAGGCTATCCCCTTCGACAATGCGACCATCTTGCATGATGACACGATAGCCTGTTTTGTGTGGTTCGATGCGCTCTACGGAGCAATTCAAGCGCACATCACCCGTCAATTTGCCCGCGAGGGTATTGATAAATTGGGACATCCCGCCTTTGAACGATACGAGTGCAGGCTCAGAAGGCGTTTCGGTGTCGGTTGTGCGTGCTTGTACCGCTTCTTCGCGTGCCAGCATCCCCCGAATGAGACTGCCGTGTTCTTCCTCTAGGGCGCGATACTGCGGGAAGGTCGCTAAGATGCTCTGTTCGTGCATATCGGCATTATAGACACCTGCCAGCAAGGGGTCCGCAATTTTATCGAGTGTTTCCTGTCCCATGCGCCGAATGATGAAATCGGCTAAGGATTCGTCGCTATCTTCTTCGCGGGGTGGCACAAAAACATCCATTAACGCCCGTAATTTGCCAGGCAAGCTCATCAGGGGGCTTGCTAGAAATGCGCCAATATCTGTCGGGACGAGCAAGCGCAAGCCAGCCGGAAGCGGTGCGAGTTTGCCATCTGCCAGCACGTAAATACGTTCGGGCGTGTCATTGACAGCTATTAGATCGTCATCTAGCCCGATTTCGCGCACTAAATCCCGCGCCCACGGCTTACGGGTGATGAAGGCATCGGGTCCAAATTCGACAGCGCAATCCTGTTCGTATTTGGTGTAAATCAAGCCTCCGAAGCGGTCATTGCTCTCTAAGAGGGTGTAATTCACATCATCTTGTTGCAGATACCATGCCGCCGCGAGTCCGGCAATGCCACCGCCGATGATGATGACTTTTTGTTCGGTTTGAATTGGAATTTTCATAATGAGTTTTCAGTCGTCAGTTTTCAGTTTTCGGTTTGAGTCTTCGCGTAGCTGACGTTCTTCAATAGGTAAATCTACCAGTTGGTCTAATAGTGCTAGTAGTTCATCATTTAGCGCAATCGTCTCGAATGATGATTCCATGCGATCATTGAATTTTGCCACCACTGTCATCCCATTATTGCTAGTAGAAATTCTGACTTGGTAGGCATTTTTAGTAAATTCGAGTCTATGATGACGCGAACGTGAGAGTACAAATGTGTCCATACTCTGACCAACACGCAATTTTGTGTCGTATCCTAGATTTTTTAGCTCAGAAATCAGCAATACCAAGTCTTTCAATGAATCTGTGTGCCAGCTATCGGCTAAATGCTGAAACCACACAAGCATCTTTTCCCAACTAGCGCGAAAATCTTGTTCAACGGGTGTGAGTTCGTCTGTCATGAAAAGACCCTCATTTGCCTAATTTACACTTCAGATTCATGCTGTGAACGTGTTTGTAAGTGCTGTTTTCACCCTCACCCCAACCCCTCTCCCATCAAGGGCGAGGGGCTATGATAGCTCTTTGAGGTTCAGTTTGATTAGCCTTCAGCCAACTCACTAGCTAGCTGAAGGCTGATTACTACTTACCCGAATACTCATGCACGAAATCGATGAGGCGTTTGACATTGTCTACGGGTGTGCCGACAGTGATGCCATGACCCAAGTTGAAAATGTGTCCGTTGCGCCCGTCCATGCGGTCTAGAATGTCTTTTGTACGGGCTTCGACGGCTTCCCACGGGGCATGGAGCGTCACGGGGTCGAGGTTGCCTTGAATCGCCACGCCATCACCCAAAATACCTGCGGCAACATCAATATCAATACGCCAATCGACGCCAATCACATCCCCGCCTGCATCCCGAATATCGGTCAGCATGCCATTGGTGTTTGTGCCAAAGTGAATGAGTGGCACGCCTGCGTCTTTGGCAGTGTCGAGTGTCATTTTACTGTAGGGTTGCACGTATTGACGATAATCCTGTGGCGAGAGTTCCCCAACCCAGCTATCGAACAATTGCAATACTTGTGCGCCAGCGCGTGCTTGTGCTAGCAGATAATCGCCAGCTACCTGTGCGAGTTTGGTCATCAGGATGTCCCATGCACCGTCATCACTGTACATCATGCGCTTGAGGTGGATTTTGTTTTTGCTACTGCCACCCTCTATCGCATACGATGCCAACGTGAAGGGCGCACCACTGAAGCCAATCAATGGAATGCCCCGACTGTCGAGTTCTGCCCGTACGAGCTTGATAGCATCCATCGTGAACCAGAGTGCCTCTTCCATCGGCGGTTGTTCAAGTGCTTGGGCGTCTGCCAGTGTACGCACCGGATTATGAATGATGGGTCCGGGTGCAAATTCGAGTTCTAAGCCCATTGGCTCTAGCGGGGGCATGATGTCCGCAAAGATGATAGCCGCGTCTAAATCGAAAGCGTTTATCGGTTGCATGGTAATTTCGGCGGCGATTTCTGGTTTTTTGATGCGGTTCAGGATACTGCCGTATTTATCTTTCAGTACCATGTATTCTTTCATATAGCGACCTGCTTGGCGCATCAGCCAGATGGGGGTCACGTCGGTTTCTTCACGGCGTGCCGCTTTCATGAAGCGACTGTCATTCTTGATTTTTTCGGCGTTGGGTAATTGGGTTACATCAGGTGTAGTCATCGTAAAATCTCTTTCATTCGGTTTCCGGTTCAATGACAAGTAAGGATGATAGTAGGGCATCTAGTGTGCGTAAGTTGGGCGTAAATTCATCATCGTTGAATGTTTCTAGGTAGTCGCGTACTTCTGCGCTGTATTCGGCATAGCGTGCAAAACCAGCGTCCGAGTCGTTTGCGCCTGCGACAGCATCATAGATAGGAAAGTCGCTCTCTGGCGCGTCAATCGGAAAAGACGCATCAATGAAATAGGCATTATCCGAGCTATAACCTTGATAGCGATATTCTAAAAAGTCGTTGGTGACGCTCACAAAATTTTGCGCATAGGAGGCGATGTAGCGGTAGCCCATGCCATCGTAATTCGGTATGTACATCGGTGACGCAAAGGCAATCTGTGCTGAACCGAGCGCAAATTCGGGGATTTCGTTGGTCGCAAATGCGCTCAGGTCATCTTCGCTGGCGATGAGGTCTGCTATGAGAGGAAAGGCGAAAGTTGCTCCATCTGCCGCTTGCCCACTGAGATTTTCAAAGACAGTTGCATCAAAAATACGGATACGCGCTTCTACAAAATTATCACCACTGACCTCTACGAAATCCTCAAAAGTAATCAGACGATACGACGGGAAACGCTCAGTTGCTTCTATCGTTTCAACAGTAGCGCCTGATGCCAATCCATCTGGCAAGATAAAACCAACATCTCGACTGCCAGCTAATGTGCCTGAGTACGTCTCAAAAAAGACGGTGTTATCGCTACTGCCGATTGTCCAGCCGATAATCGTTGGGGTTTGTACTTCAAACCATGTAACGCCTTCGCTACAGACACCTTCGCTTAAGAGGACGAAAAAGCCGTTGGGAGGAATTTGACCTAAGCGGTCAGCTGTTGTGTCAGCTTCTGCCCGTATATTGTTAGGCAAGCCGGACGAAAGCAAGGCAAAATCACCTGCCTCGGCATCTATTTCTAAGCCACAATCTTGTGCGTGTGTTGGGATAGTGACCCAGAAACACAGGCAACAAAGCATCCCAATAAACTGTTTCACCCCTCGTTTGCTCCTCATCTTACCCTATCGTGAATTACGATTTTCTGCATCGCGGACAGCATGGATGCTGTCCCTACATACCTAGTCTCACTTGTAGGGACGCGATCTATCGCGTCCGAAAATCTAAGCTACAAAATAATTGAACATATTATTTTTGTAACCACTGTGCCGCGTCTTTGGCAAAGTAGGTGATAATCATGTCTGCGCCTGCCCGCTTGATGCTCAGTAGTGTTTCGAGGGCTACTCGTTCGAGGTCTATCCAGCCTTTTTCGGCGGCGGCGTGAATCATGCTAAATTCGCCACTCACTTGGTAGGCAGATAGGGGCAAGTTGTAGGTGTTTTTCACCTCACGGATGATGTCTAAGTAGGCGAGGGCAGGCTTGACCATCAGGAAATCGGCGCCTTCTGCGACATCGAGTGCGACTTCTTTGAGTGCTTCGCGTCGGTTTGCCGGATCCATCTGGTACTGACTACGATCACCGAAACTAGGTGGACTCTCCGCGGCATCGCGGAAAGGTCCATAGAAGCCACTCGAATATTTAGCGGCGTAACTCATGATGCTGGTTTGTGTGTAATCAGCAGAATCGAGGGCTTGGCGAATCGCACCGACCATGCCATCTAACATGCCGGAGGGGGCGATGATGTCTGCACCTGCTTGTGCGTGTGTGACGGATGCTTTGCCCAATAAATCGAGTGTTACATCGTTGAGCAGATAGCCCTCTGGTAAGTCTGCATTATAGTGTTCATGGTCGGGGGTGTTGATGATGCCACAATGCCCATGATGGGTGTATTCACAGAAGCACATATCGGTGATGACGACCAATTCTGGCAAAGCCTCTTTGATAGCACGAATCGCTTGGGGGACGATGCCATCATCACTGAAATTATCTGTCCCGCACCAATCTTTGCTCTCTGGGATGCCGAATAGTATCACGGCTGGGATGCCTAAATCTTGGGCGGCGCGTGCTTCTGCAACCACGTTATCCACTGATATTTGAAATTGTCCGGGCATAGAGCTAATCGGACGTTTTTCGTTTTCACCGTGCCGGATGAATAGCGGATAGATAAAATCTGCAGGTGAAAGTTCGGTCTCGCGCACCATCCGGCGTACGTTCGGATTCAAGCGCAAACGGCGCGGGCGCATGGTCGGGAATGCTTGTGTTTTCGGACGTGTTTTTTCAGGTGTTGCCATATTGACCCCTCAATCAAAAATGTTCTGCAATAAATCGACCATCGCCTCTACTGTGTAATCGTCGGGATGGTGTGTTTTCTGGAAACCGCGTTCATCAGCAATCGCTTGGGTGCTGGGACCGATACAGATGGTCGGCACTTGCCATGCGGTTTGCGGTGCAATGCGGTCTATGAAATTTGTAACGGTGCTACCACTGGTGAATGTCAGTGCGTCAATATTTTGGGTTTGCAAATAGGCACGGATGTCATCGCCACCGATACCTTGTCCCATTGTATAGGCTTCAACTGTTGTTACATGGGCATCTCTATCGCGTAAGGCGCTTGCAAGGCTTTCATCTGCGAGTGCGGATTGTGGAATTAGGATATATTCTTCGCCGAGCAAGGGCAGGGCAGAGGCTAATGCCGTGCTGAGATGCTCTTCTGGAATGACATCCGCGTGGCGTCCGAGATAGCTGTGTATAGCGTGGTTTGTTTTTTCTCCGACTGCGCCGATACGCAATTTTGACCAATCTATCGTAATACCGAGCATTTTCACCCGTTGGACAATGGCTCGTACGGCGTTTGTGCTGGTGAATAACACCCAATTGTAATGGGTGATGTTGCGCAGGGCGGCGTCCATTGGCGCGGGGTTTTCGGGTGGCAATAGTTCGATGCACGGATAGCGCAATGCTTTACCGTCTGCCGCTTCGATAGCGTCTATGAGCGAATCGGCTTGGTCGGTTGCGCGGGTGACAACGATGAGGCGACCTTGTAAGCTCATGCTTTCACCTCATCGAGGATTGCTTTTGCACCTTTTTCCAGTGCTTCGACTGCCGCGTATCGTCCGACTTCTTCTGCGACGATAAAGGGCTTTGTATGGGCGAGTGCCGTTGCTTCGTTGCTGACCTCAATCCATTGTGTGCCATCCACTGAGGCGACGCGCCCTGTTAGTGTCAGTGTGTTGTCTTTGTAGGTGGCAAAGGCGGCAATCGGTACGGAACAGCCTCCCTGAAGGCGTTGTAAGAATGTGCGCTCGGCAGTGACCGTGAGTAGTGTGCCTAAATCAGTGAGTGGGGCGAAAAGGGCTTCGTTATCTTCGCGGGATTGCACGCCAATAGCACCTTGTCCAGGTGCAGGAAGCATCGTATCGAGCGTCAGAATTTCAGTAATGTGTTCCGTCATGTCTAAACGTTCGACCCCTGCGCGTGCCAACACAATCGCGTCGTAATCACCAGCGGGGTCGAGTGCTTTCTGGATGCGCGTCGGGACATTGCCACGAATATCTATAATTTCGATGTCTGGGCGCACGTGATGAATTTGTGCCGCCCGTCGTAAGCTGGAGGTGCCGACTTTGGCATTTTTAGGCAAATCCATGAGTGACAAGCCGTGTTTGCTGACTAGCACATCTTCCACAGGCGCACGTTCTGGGACAGCGCCGATGGTCAATCCGGCTGGGTTTTGTGTTGGCAAGTCTTTGAGGCTATGCACAGCGCAATCAATATCGCCTGCGACGAGTGCCGTTTCAAGTTCTTCTGTGAATAAGCCTTTGCCCCCGATACTCGGTAGCGACTTATCGAGAATTTTATCGCCTTTGGTTGTAAATTCGACCAGTTGTACATCAGCTTTGGGATAGTGTTCGCGCAGGCAGTCTGCAATATAGTTTGATTGCCACAGCGCCAAGCGACTGCTCCGTGTGCCGATTCGTATAGTATCCGTCATGAAAAATTGTGTCCTGTTCTATGCGTAGCGACGTGCATCGTCATCGGGTTCATCTTGCAAGGAGAACAAATCACGTACCATATCGGCGTAGAGTTCGGCGTCTTGCTCATTGGCATGAGAACGTAAATTGGTCATGGGTGCGTGCAGTACCTTGTTCATGATGCGATGCAACATGCGCTGAACGACTGCATACTCGTCGGAGGTCAGTTCGGGCATTTTGTTCATGGCGTCTGCAAGTTCGGTTTGCATCACGGATGATACTTCTTCCCGTAGCCCTCTGATGAGTGGCACAACGTAGCGTTCGCGTAGCCATTGCATGAACTGGTCGGCTTCGTGCCGGATGATGGCTTCGACTTCTGGCACGCAGGTTTTACGAGCGGCAAGATTGCTATCGACAATGCCTTGTAGGGCGTCAATATCGAAGCTGTTCATTTTGGGTATGTCGGCAACATCGGGCGCAACATCGCGTGGCACGGCGATGTCTATCAACATGAGAGGCTCATCGCGTTTATCTGCTATGCGTGCCATATCTTCGGCATGGAGCAGGGTATGGGGCGCTCCGGTTGCGGTGATGACGACATCGACTTCTGCTAATAAGTCCCACAACCGTGACCATTCGTAAGCGACTGCGCCGTATTTGGTCGCAAGTTCATTTGCTTTGCGATAGGTGCGGTTTATCACGCCGAGATGACTCAAACCGTAACGATGCACAGCAAAGACAGCGAGTTCTGCCATTTCACCTGCGCCCATTATGAGTACGCTGGGGTCTGGCTTGGGCATCTCTTGTTCCATGAGAATTGCCGCCGCATGACTGATGCTCGTTGTATGTTGGCTGATAGCCGTTTCTGTGCGGGCGCGTTTGCCGGTGTGAATCGCGGACTCTAACAGGCGATGCAGGTATGTTCCTGTTGTGTTGACCGCCGCTGCCGCTTTGAGGGCGCTGATCACCTGACCGAGAATTTGGTCTTCACCGAGTACCATTGAATCTAAACCACTGGCAACAGCCATCACATGCTGAACAGCGAGTTGGTCATGATGGATGTACAAATGTGGGCGTAGTTCGTGTTCTGCAAAGGCGTAATACTCACACAAAAAATCCACAATATCGGATTGGGTCGCCGCGCTATCATTGGTTGCTGTGTAGACCTCAAAGCGATTGCAGGTTGATAGCATCGCAATTTCGTCAATGCTGTTGCTGTGTGTATGGAGTTGGGTCAACACATTTTGCAGTGTATCCGTTGGCAGATAGAGCCGTTCACGGAGTTCGACAGGCGCAGTGCGATGGTTGAGTCCTACAAGTAATAGTGCCACAGGAATCCCCTTGTCATTACGTTCCATGGAGGACATATGGTGAACACGTTTTCACTCTCACCCCAATCCTCTCCTATCAAGGGAGAGGGAGATATGTTGGTGATTTTCTGGGTAGCGTCATCAGGTATTCAGCCATATGTCCTGTTGGTGCGTTACGCCTGTTCGGACGCAGTCGCTGGTGGGCGAGTCGGGCGTTTACCGGGTAGACAGCAATCTACGGGGCAAACATCATGATTCGCGTCGTATTGACCGAGTGCTTTACGGACAGGGTTTTCTGTCATGCGCTCTTCAATCAGTTCACGAATCATCTGCACGAATGGTTTTGCGGTGCCGACGGTGCCAGCCCGTACCATTTTCATGCCCATCTCTTTAGCGGCTTCGTCCGCTTCGGTATCTAAGTCGAAAATCACTTCCATGTGGTCACTGATGAAGCCGATTGGCACAATTACCACGTCGTTGATGCCTTTTTCGTGAATCTCTTCCATGTAATCCACGATGTCTGGCTCTAGCCACGGGACTTGTGGGGGACCGCTACGGCTCTGATAGACGAGAACGTAATTTTCGGTGCCGAGTTGTTCTGCAACGATGCGGCTTGCTTCGGTGAGTTGTTTTTCGTAGGCGCTATTGCGTGCTTGTCCCATCGGGATACTATGCGCGGTGAAGATGATATGCACGTTATCGCGCTCGTCTTCTTCCCAATTGCTGAGGGCATCTTGCACATTTTTCACCATTGGATAGATGAAGCCAGGATGATTGTAGAACACGCGAATTTTGTCGATTTCGGGTGCGCCTTCGATGGCTTTCTGTGCTTCCATGATATTTTCACGATATTGACGGCATCCACTATAGCAACTGAAGCCACTGGTGAAAAACGTAATCGCACGTTTTACGCCGTCGTCTACCATTTGTTGCATGGTATCGTTAATCATGGGATGCCAATTACGATTGCCATAGTAAACGGGCAAATCGAGTCCGGCTTCTGCGAGTTCTTCTTCTAGCGCCGCAATCAAGGCGAGGTTTTGCTCATTGATGGGGCTTTTCCCGCCAAATTGATAATAATGCTCACCGACTTCTTCTAGGCGTTCTTTCGGGATACCACGCCCGCGGGTGACATTTTCTAGAAATGGCACGACATCTTCTGCTTTGTCGGGTCCGCCGAAACTCATGACGAGTACAGCATCGTATTCTTTTGCGACATCATCATATTTGGGCGTGTCTTTGCTTTGTGCACCTCGTACTGACATTGTACTATCCTTTATTTGTTTCTAACTACCAGTAAAACATCAATCAAGTGTATGAAGCGTTAACGGGCAACCATTTTCGTGCCGACCCAGATAACACCATCGCGGATTTCTACATCGTATGTTTCGACAGGTTTATTCACGATGCCGTCTACGGGCTGTCCGGTGGCAATATCGAATTTGCCGTAGTGCCACGGGCAGACCACGCTACACGTCTCTGCATCGACTTCACCTTCGGTCAAAGGACCGCGTGCGTGTGAGCAACGGTTGTTGATGGCGTGAATGTTGCCATTGATATTGAAAATGCCGACTTGCTTGCCCTCTAAATAGACGACTTTGGTTTCGCCAGGTGCGAGGTCATCAAGTGGGCAGACATCCATCCACACTTGTTTTTCGCTACCTGCTTCTATTTTTTCTGCAATTTCGGGACCACCGAGCGCGTCAAGTGCCGCATCAAGGCGCATGTTCATACAGGTGAACAGCGGTGTATCTTGAAGTGTGTACATGCTGACGGTTGATTCGCGTAATTCTTGCACGAGGTCAAGGAAATCACTCGGTTCGTCTGTCTCGAAGGCGACGATAAATTCATAATCATCAATGCCGAAAGAGTAGGTGGTGTTCAAGCGGATAGACGGATATTTACGCCCGACTGTAATATGTTCGTCCATCATCCCCTGACGGGCAGGTTGTGACAGTTGATACCATTCGCGTGTTTTAATGAAGGGATACACGAACAGCCATTTGCTCTCGCTGGGGTCAATGACGAGGCGTTCATCTTCGTCTTCTTCCTCGCCATCGGGGGCGGGGGTACGAATTTCGTATAGCGAACGCTTGGTCTGTGAGAAATACGAATAAGCGAGATTCAGATAGGCACCCATCTCTGTACGCATGATAGCTGCCGCTAATTCTTGGAATACTTCTGGTTTTTCTGCAATTTGCCAGAGCAACAACTCGGTATCTGCCCGTGTCCCCATCGTGCTGTAGGGACGCAGGAGCATCCGGCGGTTGAAGCTGGTAATCACATCCAGTAATTTACGTTTTTGGTGTTCTTGAATATCTGGACGCAAGCGACGCCATTCAGGGTCGATGGTGTAAAAGGCAAATCGCACGTACTGGCGTTTGGTCAGGCGTGCTGCCCGTTGCTTCTCTTCTGGTGTTGGTGCGCGTTTTGCTTCTTGCTTGTTTCGTAACCATGGCGGTTTAGTCATATGGATAACCTATGTGATTTTTCTAGAAAATTCTGTAAAAACCTATGTAAATTATATAAGATAACGCTGAGAATACAAGTCTTTTGTGAATAATTTCTCAATAGTTGACAGGTGTATATTTTAATATCAGCTTATGTGAAGATGAACTTAACCACCCGAAAACATGACGTTTACCCTATATGTAAATGAGAATACCTGTAGTTCAGAGAACGGACTACGGACGAATGTCATAGTCCACCCCTGACAGATGTCATGTTTTATAGGTTTTTATAGATTTACGAGGATTTTTCAGATTTTTGTATGATTTCGTGGTACTCAATTTCGGGGCGTCCGAGCAGGGCGTCTTCTGGCAGGGTGCGTTGTTGACCATGTTGGGCGCGGAAGGCGTCGCTCTCTGTCCATGCCTTGAAATGTGCTTCGCTTTCCCATGTGGTTTGGACGACGTAAGGTAAGCCTTCTTTTTGTGGGCGCAGAATATGGAAGCTAATAAAGCCATCCATCTTATCCACACGGGCTTCGCGTTCTGCAAAGCGTTCTTCAAATTGCTCCGCGTAGTCTGGATTCACAGGCAATCGGTTGGAGACTAAAAACATCGCTTTTCCTTTGCTATTCAAACAATATATTGTGTAGGGGCGGCAGGTCTGCCGCCCGCAATCTTTTGTCGGAAATTACAACAATGCCGTTTTCTTGAAGGTGATGTTCATCTCTTCGGCGGCAGCTTCGGCTGATTCCGGTGAACTCACGACTGCCACCCGCGCATCCTCACCGATTTTTGCGAGTACGTCACCCATCGCATGGAAATCTGCCAGTGTGGTATCTAGCACTTGGTCACGGTATTGCTGACGCATTTCGTCGGTGTAGCCCAGCAAATCGCGCATCATGGCTTTGCGCCCTTTGGCATCGGGTAAATCGTAGCCATCCAGCGCCCCAATCGCCCCGATAATGGCTTTCTCTAGGTCGGAATCGCTCATCTCCAGATTTTGTAGGTAGTTTGCCGCGTTGGTGAAGGTTTCCTGTGTTTTGGTGATATTGGGGTCGCGCCATGAGAGATAGCTGACGATGCCTGTGGTATTGCTAAAGCCCATCGCACCACCGTATGCGCCCCCGAGTACGCGGATATTCTGCCACATGTATTCGCGTGACATGTGCTTCATGATAACGCTCACTGAGCCATCTAGTTCATAACCCAATTCGTACAGGTTAGCAGCTTTCGCGTTGAAGTTCACCTGTGCGGGGAGTGTCAATGCTTCGTAAGGCGCGGCATCTAGGGTTGTCCATTCTGCGATTGTGACATCAGCCGATGGGAGTGCTGTCAGGAAATCGTCAAAGCGTGTTTTGAAATCGCTGTAGTGAGCATCTTCCATCGTGATATTGAAGACCATACCCGCTTTGTTGACCAAGGCTTCGCGCACGGCTTCTAAGGCAGATAGCATACTGTCCCAGTCGTTGTCGATACGTTCGACTAATTCACGCAAGAAGAAAAGATGCTCCGTGCCACTGATGAGTTCATTTGCCCATGCTGGCTCCGTGAAATGAGCGCGAACACGTCCCCCAGCAACACTTTGTCCTGCCAGTGCAAGGAAGCGTTCAATCTGGACTTTACGTTCGAGTACAATCTGTTTGAAGCGTTCTTGATTATCGAGTTTCACAGTCAGCAAGACATCGCGCACAATATCGAGCAAATCTTGTGCTTGGTCAGTCATTGTTTTACCACTGAGCATCAAGTAAGCGATGTAATCATCCCCGCCGTACTTGGTAGAAAGGGCCGTGCCAGTGCCAACACCCCCTGTTTTACTGCCGATGCGTTGTGACAGGCGTACAAAATCTTCGCTCTCTGTTCCCATGCGGGTGAGGGCATCGCCAAATAATTCGACGTAGGGCAGTAAATCCGCACCCAAAACGCGCAAATTCATCCCTGCGCGGAAGTAGATGATACCGCCTGTGGGTTGGTCTTGATAGTAAACCCGTGCGCCGTCTTGTTCGGTGATGGTTTGCTCAATCGTCGTGACTTCACGCTCGATGTCATCAATGGTCAATGATGGAATTTTAGCGAGGTCTTCTGGTTTATCCGGCGTCTGCTGGAGTGTCTGTAGCTCTTCCTGTACGGTGATAACCTGCTTGATGTCGTCCGTGTTCATGTCTGACTTGATGTCTGCGAGACGCTTGATTTCGTCTTCGTCGCGCTCTTTGCCCACTTGTGGGTCTGGGTGCATGATGACGGTGCTACGGTGGCTGTTATCCAACAGATATTTGCCGATTAATTTTTCTAGCAATTCGTCATCGTCTGCCATGCGTTGTTTGAGCGCGTCGAGGTCATCTTCAAAAGCGAGGCTATCCAGCGGATTGCCACCGTAAATCCACGGGCGCATAGACATCATCGCTGTTGCCAACCCGCGTGGGAAACGTCCAAAATTACGCTCACGCAAGTTAAATTCGATGGTGTTGAGCGATGCTTTGACGGTCTCTTTGTCGATACCTTCTTCTGCAAGGTTGCCTAGTGTTTCGAGAATTAGGGCGCTCACTTTATCGGCATTATCTTCTTCGACGCCTTTTAAGCCCACGCTGAAAGTCACTTGACGCGAAGAGGTATTCAGACCGCCACCAATCATGCCCTCACCGAGTCCGCTATCAATCAATGCCTTGCGCAATGGGGATGCAGAGGTTGCAACCAGCGCATGCGATAGTACGGATAATTCGATGATTGTCTGCTGGTCGGATTGGTCAGGGAGCAACCAATCGACACGTACCATTGTGCCACCACCACTTTGAGGGCTATCCCCGGCATCATAACCAGTAACCGTCACTTTTGGTTCGCTGAGCGGTGTCTCCAATGGAATTTCAGCATCGACTTCTCTACGCTCAAATTCACTGATGACGTCGTTCACCATGCGCAAACGTTCTTCGGGGTCATCATCCCCACTGAAAACAAACCGTGCATTTGAGGGGTGATAGTAGGTTTCGTGGAAATTTTTGAACTGCTCATAGCTCAATTCAGGAATTGCCGCCGGAAAGCCACCGGAACTATTGCGATAGGGTGCTGTTTGCCACATGGCACGGTCAGCGATGAAATTCAGGTAGAGTTCAGGGGTTGAATAGTACGCCTTCATCTCATTGAACACCACGCCTTTATAGGTAAGGGGTGTTTCGGTATCTTCCGTTTCCAGATGCCAGCCTTCCTGCATCAAAGTTTCTTCTGTGATGAGCGGATGGAAAACAGCGTCCATATAGACATCAACCAGATTGTAGAAATCTTGCAGGTTGGTTGATGCAACCGGATAGAGTGTCATATCCGTGCTGGTCATGGCGTTTAAGAATGTATTGACTGATGTTTTTAGCAATTGTACGAAAGGGTCTTTGACGGGGTATTTGCGCGACCCTGAAAGTACCGAGTGTTCGAGAATGTGTGGCACGCCTGTATCATCTGGCGCAGGGGTTACAAAGGTGACCATGAATGACTTGTTATCATCGTCATTTTCCAAAGAGAGCAATTCCGCGCCTGTTTTATCGTGCTTGAACAAGCGGGCTTTGGAATTAATTTCTGCGATGTCCCGTTCTTCAACGAGGGTAAAACCGTGCAAACTTGTCATGAGGTGTCCTTAAAAAATGTCGTTTAAAAACTATTTTAAAGGATTTACACTGCATGACAAGCACATTGACCATATGTCCATCAATTCTTCATACTATCGGAATACTATCTGCTTAATCCGTGCCTCTTTCTTGAACAGGATTGATATAACGCAAGCAGTCATCATACAGTGTCGTACTGATTTCAACATCACGCATCTGTAAAAACCGAACAGCGTTGGCTAATGTACGGAAATTATAAGCGCGTCTACTTCTCCCCACTGCACTCACACCTGTTAACATAAAGCGTAACAAATTATCCTTTGTTATCGTGGTGATGTAACCTAATTTCGCTTCTTGATATACCGAAAATGACCGCAACAACCGACTAAAATAACGGGGATGCTCCGTCACCTGCGAGACATCAACAATGACATGTACAATGTCTGATGATGATGCTTCGACCAATTTTAAGGCAAAGTTATTCTCTTCCTGAATATCTACAGTTGTTAACTCACCCCAAAAATGTATCAGTAATACGCGGTCTTTTTGTACCCAGCTTGTTCTTCTACCCATAAGACAATCGTTTCTCTCATTTCAAACAGACTTAATCTTCGTACATTACGCAAAATATAACACCGAAAGTCGAGAGATAGAAAAATTCTGTAATAGCAGTCATCCTACGCTAAGAGAACATACAGCTAACATTAGCCTACATTTTATCTTCTACTTATTCTATACTCATAAAAAGTAGTTTTATGGTGCTACCTGATTGATAACATCCACCAATGCTTCACCCGCAATACGATGACTACGCACGCTGGGGTGGGCGTCAAAGATATTTGCTGTGCGCTGGGAAGCTGGTAGGTCTGCTAGTAGGGTTGCCATATCCACTACTGGCACATCACGCTCTGAATAGAATGTGACAATCGGGTCAGTCAGACGACGTGAACTTTCTATATCTAGCAAGTTTGACCAGACCACTACAACCAGTGGCGCGTCAATTTCTTCTGTCCAATCCAAAATACTCTGCAATTCAAGCTGATAATTACTCCATACCTCGCCATTACCGTAGGCATCGTAAATCCAGTCGTTATACAAACTCACCGAATCATGTGCTGTATAGAGATACACGCGGTAATACCAAAAATTTGCTATGTAAAAACGGTCTGTCCACCAACGTTGTTGTTCAGTTGGCTCGACACGAATCTGCGGAAAAGGGCGGTCATAGGCTTCAGCTGCGATACCCTCTGCAATATCGTTGATGTAATGCGAAAGCACGACGACATCCGGCTCAATAGGGTAGACCTGTGCGCCATCCAGTGCATTTGAGATACCCCAGCCGGGTTGTGCGGCGATATTGACGGTGTAATCAGCGCCGAGTTGGGCATCCAAAATATGGGGGAAGGTATCATCAATGTGATTGACGCCGTAGCCTGTTACCAGTGAATCGCCCAAGACGAGAATATGCGTGCGCTGGTCATCTGGGGGAGGGGCTTCGTAATCTCGATAGCCGTCTGCGTTGATGGGATTCCAGTAGAGCCGATGCCAGTTTTGGTGCATTTTGCTGAATTGAAAATTATCAGACATTACATAGGCAAAGCGTAAGCCTAACTCTAGTCCGATAATGATAATGAGGATGGTGGTGAGGGTCGTTAATAGCCCTGCCCGCCAACGCATCGCCGGAATATATTCACTGCGGTTGTAATGGGCAAATGGCAAGAGTAGCAAGCCAATCGTATTGCCTACGAGCCACAATTGTTCTGTGATGCTCAAGGGAATGCCGACGGCTGGCTGAAAACGCAGTAGCCAAATCAGTATCATCGCGCTCAAGCCTGTGAGCCATAGTATCCATAAGAGCGATGGGGACATCCTTAGCCAATACACAGGCGCGGTCAGGGCAGGTACGGCATAGAACAAGCCTGTCAGCCAAACGACTATCAGCACCACAATGCGTAGGTCGGTTGCAGGTGCAATCGATGACCATAGGGTGAATATGATTGGCAATAAGAGCCATACGGCACGTTTTAGGATGGTTGTCATTGCTGGTTTATTCCCATCACCCCAACCCCTCTCCCCGCGAGGAACGAGTATGTGGGAGAGGGGCTTCTGTAGTCTTAATGGTCATTGTTGCAAATGGTGACACAATTCCGCTCCCATAAAAGGGTTTATCAAATAGGTGTAGTTGGCTGAATTTATAATGTAGCATATAAGCATTTCAGATACGCACCTTCGGGAAACGTTATCGGATGGTCGAGCGCGTGTTGGGTGCGGTCAAATTCGCTGAGGGGTCTGCCTGCGCGGGATGCCGCATTATGCACGACGCTGAAAAAGGTATCGGCTGGGACACGGCTACTACACGATGCCATGACCAGTGTACCGCCTTTTTTGACCACCTCGACTGCCCGTGTCACTAACTCATGATATGCTTGCAACGCGCCGTCTACCTGTGATTGTTTGCTGGCGAAGGTCGGCGGGTCAACGATCACGAGGTCGAATGTCTGTTTACGAATCGCTAAATACGTGAGGGCTTCAAAGGCATCTTTCGCCATGATGGCATGTTCGCAGTTGGCAACTGCTTGGTGATGCTGATTGAGTGCCATGTTGGCTTGGGCGCTCTTGAGAGCCGGTTCGCTGATGTCCACACTGGTTACATGTTTTGCGCCCCCCATCGCCGCATTGACAGAGAATCCGCCGTTATAACTGAACACATCCAGCACAGTTTTTCCTGCGGATAGTCCCCGTACACGCTGACGATTATCGCGCTGGTCAAAGAAAAAGCCTGTTTTATGCCCGTCAATGACATTCGCACCAAATAGCAAGCCATGCTCAGTGAACGTGATGACATCACTATCCAGATTGCCTGCTAAAATCATGCCTTCGTGTAAACCGTGTGTATCATTATCCTGCAAATTACGGCTGAGGCGCAGAACGACATTTTTTGATGGGAGCAAGACAGTTAGCTGTGTCAGAATATCGCGCAGGTAGGGCAACCAGATGGCACTATAGAGCTTCATCACGAATACATCAGCATAACGGTCAATGATGAGTCCGGGAAAACCATCCCCTTCGCCATAGACGAGTCGATAGCCGTTGGTGTCTTTGGTGTGTAATGGCTGACGCCGTTCAATGGCTGTTTGTAATCGCGCACGGAAAAAATCAGCATTTACCCGTGCTTTGTCGTTTGCTTGTAGCACTTTCACCCGTATAGCAGAATCGGGGTCATACAAGCCGACAGCCAGAAAACGGTCTTTGCTATCGAATATCACGGCGATATTCCCCGCTTCGCCCGCAAAGCTCATATCACGGATAGCCTCTTCATATAGCCAAGGATGCCCATCACGCAAGGCACGTTCGGCGGCTGGCTTGACATGGAGTGCCATATTGCGTTTTGGTGGCGCGGGTAGGGTATCGGGTAAGGGCATAGTAGGTGGTTTTTATGGGCAGATTGTGCGTAAGTATACGCCACGCTTGCACGAATGGTAGGGCAGGTATCACCTACGCATATTCTACGCACTGTGGACGCACCCTCAAGCTGTGCTAGAATATCCGCCAATCAATTGCACATGGTATGAATCGCCAGACGGTTTATGTCTTTCATCTCGCCCGATTACGTCGTCTTTTTCTGCGTCGTATTGCCATTATTTTTCGTGATACAACATCGCTTCCGCTGGATACTTTTACTGGCGGTGAGCTATTTTTTCTATGCCTATGGCAATATTCAGTACGTGCCGTTGATTGCCTTCAGCACGGTTGTTGATTATTTTGCCGCCCGCATGATTCATAAGCATGATGATGACGAGGCAAAACGTCGTCTTTGGCTGACCGCGAGTATCGTTGTCAATTTGGGTGTGTTATTCACGTTCAAGTATTTTAATTTCTTCAACGAATCTGCGGCGACACTTTTCAATTATACGCCCCTCACACACAGCTTCGTGTTGCCGATTGGTATCTCGTTTTATACCTTTCAGTCGATGTCGTATACGATTGATGTTTTTCGGCGCAAAATTGAGCCAGAACATAATTTTGGTATCATGGCGACCTTTGTCTCGTTCTTTCCGCAGTTGGTCGCGGGTCCCATCGAACGTGCCACGAATTTGTTGCCCCAGTTTCATAAAGAGAAGACCTTTGATGTTGATAGAACGGTATCCGGCTTACAACTGATTCTATGGGGTTTTTTCAAGAAAGTCGTCATCGCTGACCGTATCGCTATTTACGTGAATGCGGTTTACAACGATGTGGGATCATTTACGGGCTTGCCACTCATCATAGCAACCTTTTTCTTCGCGTTCCAAATTTACTGTGATTTCTCTGCGTATTCGGATATTGCGATTGGCACGGCGCGAATTTTGGGCTTTGACCTGATGGAAAATTTCCGCCAGCCGTATTTCTCGCAATCGGTGCGCGAATTTTGGGCGCGTTGGCATATTTCGCTCTCGACTTGGTTCCGTGATTATCTCTACATTCCGTTGGGGGGCAATCGCGTTTCGTTGTGGCGCAATCTGTTCAACTTGTTTTTCGTGTTCCTCGTCAGTGGTCTGTGGCATGGGGCAGGCTGGACATTTGTTATTTGGGGCGCGTTGCATGGGGTCGCCGTTGCATTTTTGGCACTGTTGCGCCATTTCAAACTCGACTTGTTACCGGGTAAAAATCCGCTGATGGTGCTGACGCGCCTCAGTATCACCTTTGTCTTTGTGTGTTTTGCATGGATTTTCTTCCGTGCTAATTCACTGGCGGATGCACAGTATGTCATAGCCCATTTGCTGCTGTTTGATGCTAGCCAAGATATTTTTGCACCTTTTGCCGATGGCTTACTGGCTATGCAGACCGAATTTTATCTTTCGATGGCACTGATTGCGGGTTTGGTCATTTTTGACTGGTTCGATGCCAAGCTGACGCTACCTCGTATGCTGGCGAAAACACCGCTGGTCATCCGTTGGGGGGCTTATTACGCTATCACTGCCGTTGTGATGTTTTCGGGCTTGTATGGCTCGGGCGCAGAGCAATTCATCTATTTTCAGTTTTAGAAAGACTCAACCATGAAACGTTTTTGGTTACGTCTCGTTTTCTTTGTCCTGCCAGTTGCGATTCCATTTTTGATAGTGACGGGTAGCCTCGCCTATATTGGGGAATCCATGCCCTTAGCAGAGGTGGTGCGCTTGCAAGATGGCACGATGCCTGTGTTATTTCGTCCGGCGTATGGCAACCGCGACCAAGATTTTAAGCTGATGGCAACCAACACCTATCAGCCGGAGATTCTGGTAATAGGCTCGTCACGGGTGTTGCAATTCAGAGGCGCATTTGCCAATCTTGACCCCGATGCGCTGTATAATGCCGCCGCCCCTGCATGGGAACTCGAAGAAGTCAGCCGTCTCTTGTTCAATATGACGCACACGCCGGAAGTCATCATCATAGGCATCGACTATCCTTGGTTTAATGCGGATTATCCGGGCGACCCGATTGTTGAGCCGCCAACAAATTGGTGGAGTCGTTTCTTTGTGGTCAATCGCACGCATTTACAAGAGGTCATTGAAGGCGAGACAGATTTTGACTATCGCACGCTCCTCGCACGGGTTGAACCTGGTGGCAGTGGGGGTATTGCGCTGGGGATGCGTGCTATCAATGATGGGCATGGTTTCCGCAATGATGGTAGCGAACAATATGGTGACTTTTTGGTAGCGGGGCATTTGTGGCAACCGAATTTGCGCGGACATCATCAAGGCTTATTCGGGCGTGGCGAAGAGATGTACACGGAAGGCGCACAGGTCGATATGGAAGCCGTTGCGCAACTGGAAGCGATTTTAGAATTTGCACGTGATAACGACATCACGTTGGTAGGGATGTTGCCACCTTTCATGCCGTCGCTATGGGATGACCTGTACACAAGTGAGCGCCATACCTACATCCCTGAGGCAGAAATAGCGATTAACGACCTATTCGCTGAGTACGAGATGCCGCTTTTTAACTTTTCGGATGTGAGCGCACTCGGTTTTACAGACGAAGATTTTTTCGATGGCTGGCATCATTCTGAGCGGGTATCGCTACAGATGTACATCAACATGGCAAGCGAAGTCCCTGCACTGGGGCAATACAGTGACCTCGCGCCCTTACAAACTATTGTGGATACGGCGCCGGATACCTTTCGCGTGTTTCCGTTTGTGGTATCAGGCGAGTAGATGCGCGTGTTTTTTCAGTCCGGCAAATAGGGCGTCTATGTCGCTGAGGTCATTATAAAAATGCGGAGAGATGCGCAAATTACCATCCCGCGATGACACGACGACATTATCTTCTGCGAGACAGCCCACTAATTGCTCAACATCGGTGGATTTGATAGCAATCATCGCGCCGTGATTGGCTGGCGTGACGACTTGATAGCCCGCTTCGTTGGCACGGTCTTTGATTGCGCCTGTTAATATAGCGAGTTGGTCTTTGATGGCTGGCATGGTCGCTTTTGCTAGTAAATCCAAGCCTGCTTGTGCGGCATAAATATTGGGATTCGGTGGGGTGCCATTTTCAAAGCGGCGTGCGGTAGGGGAGGGGGCATTCGCGTAAATATCCATTGCAAAAATATTCTCTTGTGCGAACCAGCCAGTAGCTGTCGGATATAGGCTTTCGATATGGTCTTCGCGCACATACAAAAATGCCGTCCCTGATGACCCCATCATGTATTTGAGATTTCCACCTGTGAAAAAATCGACATCCAGAGCTTTCACGTCAATATCGAAGGTGCCAACGCCCTGAAACGAATCGAGTAAGACCATTGCACCGTGCTGGTGGGCGAGGTCGATGATGGCTTTTGCATCTTGCTTTGCACCATTGCGGTAACAGACATGCGCGATAGAGACGAGTAATGTGTTATCGTCAATCGCTTCGGCGTAATGCTCAAGTGGAATGGTGGTATTATCTGCTTCTGGCACATGCACGATTTCTGCGCCGTGTTTTGCTTGTGCATGCCAGATTTGTGCTGTCGTCGGGAAGGCAAAATCGTCTACAATAATTTTATTGCGCTCACCACTATAATCCAGCGCACTTGCCAGCGCATTGACGGCATCGCTAACACTCGTTTTGATTGCCATTTCGTCAGGCGTGGCATTGAATAAGCCAGCGACCTGCGCCCGATAGTTTTCTAGGTTGGTCACCCATAGCTCCCAAGGCGACCCCTGTTCTACCCAATCTTGCATGTACTGTTCATACGCCGCCCGCACCTCATGCGAGAGTGCGCCTTTGCTACAACTGTTGATGTAATGTGTGTGTTCAAAAATCGGAAAATGCTCGCGTAGCATGTGTTTTGCCTTTTGTGTGTGTTGTAAGGGGCATAATTATGGAGAACTTAGAATTTGTAAATCAACACAGTGAAAAGCGGACAGGGCAAGCCACTGTCCCTACATTTTGATGGTTTGTTCGACTTCTAAGCTAAAAAGATCACCCAACTCTGTAGGGACGCACTTCTGTGCGTCCGCAATTTGACCACCATATTTGATTCTTAAATGACATCTTGTTGTTGCAATAACTGATAACCGACGACTGAAAACTGAAAACTATCTCTAATGACTCGCCCGACCCAAATACGCCGTGCGCAACTTATCATCGGTCAATAGACGCTCTGCACTATCATTCAGCACAATGCGCCCTGTCTGGACAACATAGCCTCTATCCGCAATTGACAGTGCCATATTCGCATTTTGCTCCACCATGAAAATGGTCGTGCCTTGATTGTTGACCTCTTCGATAATCTCGAAATTTTTCTCAACTAGCACAGGCGCAAGCCCCATAGAGGGTTCATCCATCAGAATGAGATTCGGACGCGACATTAAGGCACGCCCCATAGCAAGCATCTGTTGTTCACCACCACTCAATGTCCCACCCAATTGATCCAGCCGTTCGTAGAGGCGTGGGAACAAATCAAAGACCCGTGCGCGATCTTCTGGTAAATTCTCGCGGTCAGTGCGTTTATACGCGCCCATCATGAGATTTTCATCAACGGTCATATCGCTGAAAATGCGCCGATTCTCTGGCACAACAGCCATCCCTTTTGCAATCCGATAGCTAGTTGGTTTATTCGTGACATCTTCACCTTTGAATACGACACTGCCCGAACGCGCTATGACGATGCCGAGAATCGTCTTGAGTGTGGTCGATTTACCGGACGCATTCCCGCCCAGCAAACACACCAACTCACCAGAGCGCACTTCCAGCGCGACATCTTGTAAAATGTGAATTTGGTCGTAGTACGTGTTAATCCCACTCATCTGTAGAATGGGCGTTCCTTGTTCTGTCATTGGCTTACCCTAACTTCTTTCGTCCGAGATACGCTTCGACCACGCGCCTATCGTTTGTCACTGTGTCGAAATCGCCCTCAGCAATCATTTCACCATGATCGAGCGCAATCACGCGGTCACTGATGCCCCCGACAACGCTCATATCATGCTCAATCAGAATCACAGTCAATTTAGCTTCGTCACGCAGACGGCGCACAAGTTCAACTACCTCTAGTGATTCGTTCGGATTCATACCCGCCGCAGGTTCATCGAGTAACAATACTTTGGGTTCAGTTGCCATCGCTCGTGCAATTTCTAGCCGTCGGCGATTAGCATAACTCAACACATACGCAGGTTGATTCCAGCGATAGCCGACCAACCGTGTCCCGAAAAACGAGAGCTTTTCTTCTGCTAAGGCGCGAATACGGTCTTCTTCTTCCCGAAAACGTGGCGTCCGAAAAATTGCATCAACCATCGTGGATTGCTTGCGCAAATACGCCGCACTCATCACATTTTCGAGTACGGTCATGTTCAAGAATAAGCGCAAATTCTGGAACGTCCGCGCAATCCCTTTGTAGGTGATGTCATGCGGGGCAAGTCCTTGAATAGACTCGCCGTACAGTCGAATATCGCCCTTATCCGGTGTATATAATCCCGTGATGAGGTTGAGCAAGGTGGTTTTCCCCGCACCATTCGGACCAATCAAACCGACAATCTCGCCCGGTTGAATCTTGAACGATAGGCTATCAATCACCTGTAGACCACCGAATGCTTTCGAGACACCCGATAACTCTAGGGCAGGTGTCCAGTTTTCTTTTTTCTTGCTCAAGCTATCGGGACGGTGTATCTCTTGTGTCTGACCTGTATTTGTATCTTCCATTAGACCACCTCTACACGGCGCGTACCGAGTAAGCCATTCGGACGATAAATCATCAGCAATACGAGTAGCAAGCCGATGAAGATTTTGCGTGTCACACTCGTTTCAACTGACAAGCGCAATTCCCAAGCGACAATCATCAGATAAATCGTTGGTATCATCAAAGCGATGCGCAAGCCAATCGTATCGACCCGTGCCAACACAAAGACCAGTACAATCGCCAGCACAAAAGCGGCATTACCAAAGTCATCCGTGCGCAAGCGCCAACAATCATCCGGCGGACGACGTTCCGAGCAATCCACCTCTGCCTCTGCCCAAGGTTTTTTGATGCGAACATCTTCTGGAATCACCAACCAGCTACGCATGGTATTCGTCAAAACTGAATTTGATGGCATATCCAAGTTTTCTGGAATGGCATACCACGACAGAATGCCGGGTTCAGCCGGCGCAACAGTTTCGCCTGTTTCTTCGGATAAGTCTTCGGCTTCTTCTGCGAGTTGTTCAATCACGTAATTGGGTGGCGATAACAAGCCTGCCCCAAATAGTAGAATCGTCCCCAAGATACCCGCGCCTACCAGCGAGACAATACCTTGCCAACGTGGACGGAACATCGTAAATAGTAAAATGAGCAATGTACCATAGAACAAAAACGCGCTAATGAGTGGTGATTGTAGGGCAGGGGGGACGACATTCATGATTAACGCGCCCAGCACAACACCTGGCAAACTCCCCAAACCACCCAATACAACTGTCGCATAGGTGATAATCAAGCGCGGGGTATCGCCGTCACTTGGGAAAATCGAGCCTTGCCGTGCCGCATGGAGCGCACCCGCAAATGCCGCAATCGCCGCGCCAATCGCAAACGCTCGCAATTTTAGCCCACGCGGATCCATACCCATCGCTTGTGTTGCCAGTTCATCTTCACGCATACTACGCCAAGCGCGTCCGGTAGGAGAGGCGTTCATATGATAAACGCCCAAAATACAAATCGTGAGCGCAATCAAGCCAACCCAGTAGTAACCTGTTTTCGAGCTAATTTCTAAGCCAAAAAAGGCGAGGTCGTCCAAATTTTGGATGCCATCAGGACCACCCGTGAGGTTAACTGCATCCTCAAAGCCCGGTAACTGTACCCGCGTCAGACCTTCTAGCCCATTTACGAGCGCCAAGCCGAAGCCAAGCGTCACAATCGCCAAGTAATCGCCGGATAGCCGTAACGAGGATGCGCCCAGTAGTAGCCCGACCAATGCCCCTAGCACTGTCGCGCTGATGATGGCAACGATAGACGGTAGATGTAAACTTAGCCCGGGTTCAATGAAACGCAAATCGGCTGACATATACGCATAGGTATAGCCTCCGACCAAGAAAAAGCCGGCGAAACCTAAGTCCAGCAGACCAGAATAGCCCGCGACAATGTGCAAGCCGAGCGCCAGCAAGCCGAAGATAACAACATCTCCAGCAATCTGAAGGACTTGTTCGTTATCGGTCAGAAACGGCACCAGCGCCCCGACAATCAGCACCACGAGAATCCAGCGCCGTTGCGAAAATAGCACGTCTACCAGTGTGTCGAAGATGCCCAGCACACCAGGACGCCGTTTGCGTCGATTGCCGTATTGCTCTACCCACTGGTCTTTACCAATTTCCGGTTTGAAGTCGTCTTGTGTGTTTGGATTTTCGCTCATAGGACTATACCTTCTGTGCGATGCGTGCGCCGAGCAAACCACTTGGACGCAACAGCAAAACGACAATTAACGCGAGGAATACAATCACATCTTGGAATGTTGATGAGATGAAACCCTGTGCGAACGCTTCGACAATGCCTAGCAATAAGCCACCCAGCATCGCGCCGGGAATATTACCAATGCCACCAATCACCGCCGCGATAAAGCCTTTTAGCCCCGCGTTGAAGCCAATGAAGTGATAAACCTGCCCGAGTACCAGACCATTCAGCACCCCAGCCGCACCTGCTAATGCGCTACCGATGAAGAAGGTGAACATCACTACGCGGTCAACATCAACACCCATCATCGCCGCCGCTTCTTGGTCAGTGGCAACCGCACGCATCGCCGCACCAATCCGCGTGCGCCTGACGAGCGCCCATAGCACTGCCATCAGCAAAATAGCTGACGCAATCGCTACAATCCGTGATGCAGAAAGCACCATCCGTCCGCCAAATGGCGCAATCATCAAGAGCGCCCCAGCAACCGCAATACTGATGCTCAACACGCCCATCAGACGACTGGCATCATTCAATAGACGATTATTCTTGCGCCCGACGTATGCGCCCAATGCCAACAAGCCAATGATTATGGCACTTATCACCAGCACCCCACCGAACATGAAAAAATCGCCATTTTCCACACGAAATTGTGGCGGAATGACGAAGTTACGGGCATAGTTGCGACGGTCTCCACCAAGAACAAGCAAGACAGCGTTCTGAATGAAGAACGACACACCTAACGCACTAATCAAGGGCGCGATGCGGGGAGCATTTCGTAAGGGTCGATAGGCAAATTGTTCAATGATGACGCCCAAGAAGCCACATACCCCCATCGACGCTATTAACATTAGGGAAATGACAAAGATAGACATCCCCAGCGAGAAAGATTCGCGTAATTGAGGGACAAAGGCATCTAAAATGAAGAAGCCCACAAACGAACCAATCATGAAGACATCGCCATGAGCAAAATTGAGAAGTTGAAGCACCCCGTAAACCATCGAATAGCCAAGCGCAATCAGCGCATAAATCGCGCCGAGCGTCAGCCCATTCAATACCTGTTGGGGCAACTGTGCTAAAAGGTCTTCCATAAAACTATACCGCCAACTTTCTTGACACAAAAAATGATAGCGTGTTTATAAATTCTGTCAGTGTAAATTTTCGGACGCGATAGCTTGATGACACCAAAGAAAATACTGGATGGCATTATTTGCATCACGCAGGTACTAAAACTGGTGTTCTTCTCCGTAAAACACTAATTCTTTTTGGGTGCAAAGAATAAAATGATTATATCGGGTAGAGCAACCATTGCGTAAAACGTCAACAATAGACCAGTCAATGTGTTGATGATTTGTACTAATAGCGTGTAATCCAATGCTATGTTCGTTAGCTCATACCCCTGACTGAGTTCTAGCAAGATGCTTGAAATGAAAACACATGCACTGAATACGAACACTTTAGAGATTGTTGCTACAGTTCTGGGAATATTTGGGGTGACTCCCGACCAAGTAAATTTCATATCGTATGCTTGCCCTAATACACCCAAGATGTAAATCAACAAAAAAATCCAAGTAACTACTCCACCAAAGGTATTAACGAACACAAGATGCATAATGAATAACAGCTGAACGCACAAAATCTTTAACATTGTCCAATAACGCATACAGGACTCCTGAAGTGGTGATAGGGTCTGTAGATTTTGCTAGTGATAATGTTGACACTACTAAGTCAGCATTGAGTTCTCGCATCCTGCCATAGGTTGCTAGAATAACACCGTAATCCCCTCAGCGATTTGTCACAGAGGGGATTATGATGTTGCGTAGGGCAGGGTAGCACGCAATCTTTATCTAACGCACTTCCCTACATCAGAGACGGTTACTCGTCGTCTTCGCCTTCAGCTTCTTCAGTGGATTCCATGTCAGCGTCTTCTTCTTCGCCTTCCATGTCTTCTTCTTCACCCATGTCGTCCATATCATCCATCATGTCATCGCCTGTGCTGGATGTACCGCGCAGAACGAATGCACCGTCTACAACTTCAAAAATGAAGAAGGACGCGCCAGCGACATCACCGTTTTCATCGAAGGAAATGGGTGTACCGAGAATGCTAGATTCCATGTCGGTTGCTGCAACAGCTTCGAGCGTACCAGCACGGCTGAGTTCGCCATCAGCTTCGTAGTCGGCGAGCATCGCACGCAGAACAACATCGGCTGCCACGTATGCTGGAGGACCAAACGCGCTGAATGCGTCGTCATATTCTTCTACGTAACGGTCAATGGTTGCTTGTACGGTGTCATCTTCGATACCACGAATATCGGGTGCGAATACAGATACAAATGCACCTTCGGTAGCGCCAGCGGCATCGTCAATAAATTCTTGTTGGTTGTTGAAACCATCAGCGCCGAAGAATACAACATCTACGCCTTGTTCCAGCAATTGTTGTGCGAACAACGCACCCTGACTTGCCAACTGACCTGGGAAGAAGACAGCTTCTGCTTCTGTACCAGCAATGCGGGTGATGAGTGCGCTGAAGTCGGTGTCATCTTGGGTGATAGATTCACGTAGTAAAACTGTACCGCCGTTAGCTTCAAAGACTTCCGAAGCGGTATCTGCTAAACCAACTGCATAGCTGGTTTGGTCGTCGATGACAACGAGGTTCGTTACGCCCAAGTCGAATGACAGGTAATTCGCGTTGGTTGGACCTTGCAAAGCATCGGTTGGTACAACGCGGAAGAAAGTATCAAACTCGTTGATTTCCGGGTTGGTGAGGTCTGGGTTGGTGGAAGCCGAGGAGATATGTGCCAAACCAGCATCTTCAAAGGCTTGTGCAACCGCGCCTACAACCTGACTACCTGCTGGACCTGTTGCGCCATATACGGTTTCGTCGCTCAGGATTGCTTCTACAGCCGTAACAGCGACTGCGGGGTCAATTTCGGTATCGACTTCCACAATTTCGACGCTCCAGCCTGTTTCTTCGTTGAAGTCATCAACAGCGAGGCGTGTCCATTGCAGAATTTCCTGACCAATAGATGCCGCTGGACCCGTGAATGGACCCACTGCGCCGAGACGTACTGGACCTTCTGGTACATCATCTTGTGCGGAAACACCGAATGCGCCAAGCGCGAGTGCCAACACAGTCAGCAAAGTAAAAAGTTTACGTGTACTAATCATGTACAAATTTCTCCTAAATATGAACTTACTAAAAAACAGTGTGATACATACGCCACACCAGCGTTTTGTATCCTAAATCAATTACGCAGATGTTTCATCATCTTCAATGAGTTCACCTGTTTCGCGGTTATAGCGCACGATATTCGCCCATTCAGCGGCATCCGAGCGTGCGACAACAGCAACAACTTCTTCATCACCGATGTTAAACACCTCATGCGGTAAACCAGGTGCGATATAGATAAAATCACCTGCGCCGTTTTCGAGGCTTTCTTTGCATTTGTCGCCGTAATCATGGCGCACTTTACCCTGCAAAATGTATAGCATCACCTCAAAATCGACATGAATGTGTGCGAGTGCGACCCCACCAACAGGAATCGTTGCCACGTTCATCGACAACTCTTTCGAGCCAACATTTTTGCCACTCATCCCCTGTTTGTAGCGGATATTATTCCACTCGCGTTTTAGCTCGCCACCACCGCGAATCGTGACGATACCATCGTAATCTTCGACGCCTTGTTTCAAATCGTCTTTGGTCTGCGCCATGCTCTATCCTCTCAAGAAAACTAGATTTGCTCATATAATGGCATAATTAGCACGTTTGCGATACAGTCTGTGCTTTCATTTTGGGCTATTTTTTGCCATGATATGAG